>NZ_MAXF01000094.1 GCF_001704635.1 Streptomyces sparsogenes
CTTGGATCGCTCGCACTGCTCGGCCCCGGGGGGCCTCCCAGGCTTCGGTCAGCTGCGCCGGACTCCGTCCGGCGAGTCGCCCAACCCCTAGTCGCGATGTATCGCGAGTGGCTAATCTGGTCGGGTGACTGAGCAGCAGCCGGTGCCCCTGACGAAGACCGCCCCCGCCCCCGCGCCTGGCGCGCCCGCGTCCAGCGCGGAGTTGCGGGCCTCGGACGCGGACCGCGACCGGATCGCGGACATCCTGCGCGAGGCGCTGGCCGAGGGGAGGCTGGACCCGGAGGAGCACGCCGAGCGGATCGACGCGACGTACCGGGCCAAGACCGTCGGCGAGCTGGAGCCCCTGGTCCGCGATCTGCCGGCTGTCGGGGCGGCCGGCCGGGCCGTCGGGGCGTCCCCGGTGCCGGGGGCGGGCGGCCGGGGCCCGCAGGGGGCCCGTGCCCTGCCCGCCACGGACAACCTCGTGGCCGTCTTCGGCGGCGCGATGCGCAAGGGTCGCTGGCGGGTGCGGCGCACCACCAACGTCCTCGCTCTCTTCGGCGGCGTGGAGATCGATCTGACCGAGGCGCTGTTCGAGCAGCGGGAGATCGTCATCAACATCTCCGCCGTCTTCGGCGGGGTAGAGATCAAGGTCCCGGAGAACGTCACCGTCAGCGGCGGCGGCGCGGGCGTCTTCGGCGGATTCGACATCAAGGGGTACGAGGCGCCGGATCCGGACGCCCCGGTCGTCGTGGTGCGGGGATTCGCCTTGTTCGGCGGTGTCGAGACCACACGAAAGCGCGGAAAACGCCTGAAGAACCTACGTTCATATTGAATTTCCGGCCGGGGCAACGGTGTGCATAAGCACGCGCACAGCGGGTAAGGCTTGGTGCATCGTCTCCCGTACGGCTGATGGGGGTGCTAACGGGCCGTACGGGCGAGGCGGGCAAGGGTGACCACCGGAGCCGTCGTCAGGAGTAGACCGTGCTGCAACCGCATCAGCCCCTGCTGGACGCCGCCGTGCCCCCGCAGCGCATCCCCGCGCGGGATCAGGCAGGGCCCTGGCACTCGGAGGCGGTGTGCCGCCGGGACGAGGCCGGGCTGTTCTTCGCTCCCTCGAAGGAGCCCACGGCTGCGCGGCTGTCGCGGGAGGAGGCCGCCAAGCGCGTCTGCGCGCGCTGCCCGGTCATGGTCGAGTGCCGGGAGCACGCCCTGCTACAGCCCGAGCCGTACGGGGTGTGGGGCGGGCTGACCGCCGCCGAGCGCCGGGTCGTGCTGGCCCGCCGGCGCCGCCGCGAGGCGGAGCTGCAGCGCGCCGTGCGGGTGGCGGCCGCGGGCTGACGGAGGCCGCGGCGAGCCCGGCCCTCGAAAGCGGCGAGCCGCGCCCCGTAAGCGCCCGAGCCGAGCCCTCGGAAGCGGCGAGCCGGGCCCTCGTAAGCGCCCGAGCCGAGCCCCGCAAAAAAAAGAGGGGTCTGGGCCCCGCCGGGAGGAGGGGCCCCGCCTGTGCGTGCCCGCTACCGCGCGCGGTCGAAGTCGACCGAGGCGTAGGCGCGCAGCTTGGACAGCCGGTGGACCGAGTCGATCTGCCGGATGGTCCCCGACTTGGAGCGCATCACCAGCGACTGGGTGGTCGCGGTCTCCGCGCGGTACCGCACCCCGCGCAGCAGATCGCCGTCGGTGATCCCGGTGGCGACGAAGAACACGTTGTCGCCGCTGACCAGGTCGTCCGTCTCCAGCACCTTGTCGAGGTCGTGGCCCGCGTCGATGGCGCGCTGCCGCTCCTCGTCGTCCTTGGGCCACAGCTGCGCCTGGATGGTGCCGCCCAGGCACTTGATCGCGCAGGCCGCGATGATGCCCTCCGGCGTGCCGCCGATGCCCAGCAGCAGATCCGCACCGGCGCCCTCGCGCGCGGCCATGATCGCGCCGGCCACGTCGCCGTCGGAGATGAACTTGATCCGGGCGCCCGCCTCCCGGATCTCCTTGACGATGTTCTCGTGCCGGGGCCGGTCGAGCACGACCACCGTGACGTCCTCGGGGCTGGACTTCTTCGCCTTCGCGATCCGGCGGATGTTGACCCCCGGCGGCGCGGTGATGTCGACGAACTCGGCCGCCTCGGGGCCGGTGGCCAGCTTGTTCATGTAGAACACCGCGGACGGGTCGAACATGGTGCCGCGCTCGGCGACGGCCAGCACGGACACCGCGTTCGCCATGCCCTTGGCGGTGAGCGTGGTGCCGTCCACCGGGTCCACGGCCACGTCGCACTCCGGGCCGGTCCCGTCGCCCACCCGCTCCCCGTTGAAGAGCATGGGCGCTTCGTCCTTCTCGCCTTCGCCGATCACGACGACACCGTTCATGGAGACGGTGTGCACGAGGGAGCGCATGGCCTTGACGGCGGCGCCGTCGGCGCCGTTCTTGTCGCCTCGTCCCACCCAGCGACCGGAGGCCATGGCGCCGGCCTCGGTGACCCGGACCAGTTCCAGGGCCAGGTTGCGGTCGGGGGCCTCGGGGCTGACTTCCAGCTGGGACGGCAGATGATGCTCGGTCATCGGATCGCACCTTTCTGTACGGCGACGGCCGGATGTGAGGGTGATTGTGCGTTGTGGGGGAGCTGGGGACAGCCCCCCGAAAAGCACAGTATCCGCTGATTGCGAATGTGAGCAGAGGGCCCCACGCATGAGCACGACTGCCATGAGGGACGATAGGGGGCGTGGCAGGTATGCGAGGCAAAGAGACGGTGCGGGACATGCTGCTGTCGCTGGTGGTGATAGGCGCCGTCGCAGCGGGCATCTACGTCTTCGCCATTCCGCACGACGACAGCAAGAATCCGCTGAAGACGGTCGACTACAGGGTAGAGCTGATCACCGCCCGGCGCGCGGCGCCGTACCCGGTGGCCGCCCCGGAGCCCGGCAGGCTGCCCAAGGGCTGGCGCGCGACCTCGGTGACGTACGGGCCCGAGACATCGTCGCGGCCGCAGGGCGACACGGCGTGGCACCTCGGCTTCCTCACCGCGGAGGAGGAGTACGTCGCGGTCGAGCAGAGCAACGCCAAGACGGGGCCGTACGTCGCCGAGGTCACCCAGCGGGCGAAGAAGACGGACCGGGCGCAGCGGATCGACGGCAAGGAGTGGGTCCGCTACAAGGGTGACAAGTACAACGCCCTGGTGCACACGGAGCCGGGCGTGACCACGGTGGTCACCGGCACGGCCTCGTTCGGCCAGCTCACGGAGATGGCCTCCGCGCTCACCGCGAAGAAGGGCTGACCCGACCGCCGCCGCGCCCCACCCGCGCGGGGCGGCTCGGTCCGGCTGCGGTCGGTCCGGCTGTGATCGGTCCGGCTGTGGTCACCGCACGCGCACGCCGATGGGGGCGGGCCTTGGACGGCCCGCTCCCTCAGCGGCTGTCGTCGCCGCCTTCGCCCGCCCCGGTGTCGTCCCCCTCCGCCGACTCGGCCAGCGCCGCGTCCAGCCGCGCCCGCGCGCCCTCCAGCCAGCGGCGGCAGACCTTCGCCAGCTCCTCGCCGCGCTCCCACAGGGCGAGCGACTCCTCCAGGGTCGTCCCGCCCGCCTCCAGGCGGCGCACCACCTCGACCAGCTCGTCCCGCGCCTGCTCGTAGCCGAGCGTGGACGCCTCGGCCGCGCTCCCGGCCGCCTGGGTGGCCTTCTCGTCCGTCTTCGCCATGCCGCACAGCCTATTCAGAGGGACTGACAACGTCGGAGGGGCCGGCAACCTCAGCAGGGCCGACAGCCGGACCGGCAACGTCAGCGGGACCGGCAACCGCGCGGACCGTGAACTCGCCCTCGGCGACCCGCGCCCTGAGCTCCTCCTCCGCGCTCACCTCGGCCGCGGCACGCACCACCGACCCGTCCGCGTGCTGCAACACCGCATAGCCGCGCCGCAGGGTCGCGGCGGGCGACAGGGCCACCACCCGGGCGTGGGTGTGGATCAGCTCCGAGTCCGCGCGGTCCAGCAGATGCCCCAGGCAGCGCCGGCCGCGGTCGAGGAGCCCGGAGACCTGCTCGGCCCGCTCGTCCACCATCCGGTGCGGCTGCCGCATGCACGGCCGCGCCAGCGCCGCCGCGAGTCCCCGCTCCTCCCGGTCCAGCAGGCCGTGCACGCTGCGCAGCGCGCGCTCGCTCAGGTGCTGGATCCGCACCAGCTCCTCGCCCACGTCCGGCACGATCTTCTTGGCCGCGTCGGTGGGGGTGGACGCCCGCAGATCGGCGACCAGGTCGAGCAGCGGCGAGTCCGGCTCGTGGCCGATCGCCGAGACCACGGGCGTGGCGCAGGCCGCCACGGCCCGCACCAGCTGCTCGTCGGAGAAGGGCAGCAGATCCTCCACGCTGCCGCCGCCGCGCGCCACGATGATCACGTCCACGTCCGGCATCGCGTCCAGCTCCTGGACGGCCTCGATCACCTGCGGCACGGCATGGACGCCCTGCACGGCGACATTGCGCACCTCGAAGCGGACCGCGGGCCAGCGCAGCCGCGCGTTCTCCAGGACGTCGCGCTCGGCGGCCGAGGCCCGCCCGCAGACCAGCCCTATCAGCTGCGGCAGGAACGGCAGCGGCTTCTTCCGGTCGGCCGCGAACAGGCCCTCGGCCGCCAGCGACTTCTTCAGCAGCTCCAGCCGGGCCAGCAGCTCGCCGATGCCGACCGGCCGGATCTCGGCGGCCCGCAGGGAGAGCTGGCCCCGCGGCGCGTACCACTCCGGCTTGGCGTGCACCACCACCCGCGCGCCCTCGGTGACCGTGTCCGCGACCTTGTCGAAGACCGCGCGGAAGCAGGTGACGGTGAGCGAGATGTCGTAACTGGGGTCGCGCAGGGTGAGGAACACCACCCCGGCGCCCGGGCGCCGGGACAGCTGGGTGATCTGCCCCTCGACCCACACCGCCCCGAGCCGGTCGATCCACCCCCCGATCAGCCGGGACACCTCGCCGACCGGGATCGGCGCCTCAGCGGACGTGTTGACAGCCATGCCCGCGAGCGTATCGGCCGTCACCGACAATTCCCCGAGTCCGCGGCCCCCTACCATGGTGACCATGACTGCATCGCCTGCCCGCCGGGTCCTGCTCGCGGCCCCCCGCGGCTACTGCGCCGGCGTGGACCGTGCCGTAATCGCCGTAGAGAAGGCCCTGGAGCAGTACGGGGCGCCGATCTACGTGCGCAAGGAGATCGTCCACAACAAGTACGTCGTGCAGACCCTCCAGAAGAAGGGCGCGATCTTCGTCGACGAGACGGAGGAGGTGCCCGAGGGATCCATCGTGATCTTCTCGGCGCACGGTGTGGCGCCGGTCGTCCACGACGAGGCCAGGCAGCGCCGGCTCGCCACCATCGACGCGACCTGCCCGCTGGTCACCAAGGTCCACAAGGAAGCCGTCCGCTTCGCCAAGGAGGACTACGACATCCTCCTGATCGGTCACGAGGGCCACGAGGAGGTCATCGGCACCAGCGGCGAGGCGCCCGACCACATCACCCTGGTCGACGGCCCGGAGGACGTGAAGAACGTCCGGGTCCGCGACGAGTCCAAGGTCGTCTGGCTGTCCCAGACCACGCTCTCCGTGGACGAGACCATGGAGACCGTGGACGCGCTCAAGGAGCGCTTCCCGGCGCTCGTCAGCCCGCCGAGCGACGACATCTGCTACGCCACGCAGAACCGCCAGGTCGCGATCAAGCAGGTCGCCGCCGAGTCCGACCTGGTGATCGTCGTCGGCTCCAAGAACTCCTCCAACTCGGTGCGGCTGGTCGAGGTCGCCCTCGGCGCCGGCGCCAAGGCCGGCCACCTGGTCGACTTCGCGAGCGAGATCGACGAGGCCTGGCTGGAGGGCGTGACGACGGTCGGCGTGACCTCGGGCGCCTCGGTGCCGGACGTGCTGGTCGAGGGCGTGCTGGAGTGGCTGGCCGAGCGCGGCTTCGCGGATGTGGAGGTCGTCCAGCCGATGCGCGAGAGCCTCACCTTCTCGCTGCCCAAGGAGCTGCGGCGCGACCTGAGGGCGGAGGCGGAGGCCGCGGTGGCCGCTCCCTCCCAGGCCCCCTCCCAGGACGCATGACCGCCCGGCCGGAAGGCCCGGCGGGGGCCGGCGCGCCGACCGAGGGTCACGGGCAGGTCCAGGAGCGGGCGCCGGAGCGGATCCTGGGCGTGGACATCGGCGGCTCGGGCATCAAGGGCGCGCCGGTGGACCTGGCGCGCGGCGACCTGGCCGAGGAGCGCTTCAAGGTCCTCACCCCGCAGCCGTCCACGCCCGACGCGGTCGCGGACCGGGTCCGTGAGGTCGTGGACGCCTTCGGCTGGTCCGGGCGGCCGGTCGGGGTGACCTTCCCGGGCGTGGTGACGGACGGTACGACCCGTACCGCCGCGAACGTCGACAAGGGCTGGATCGACGTCGACGCGGCGGCGCTGCTCGGCGAGCGGCTCGGCTCGCCGGTCACGGTGGTCAACGACGCGGACGCGGCCGGGATCGCGGAGATGACCTTCGGCGCCGGACGCGGCCGCAGGGGCACGGTCATCCTGCTCACCTTCGGCACCGGCATCGGCAGCGCGGTCTTCACCGCCGGACGCCTGGTGCCCAACACCGAGTTCGGCCATCTGGAGCTGCACGGCCACGAGGCGGAGAAGCGGGCCTCGTCCAAGGCCAAGGAGGACCACGACCTGAGCTGGCAGACCTGGGCGCACCGGGTGCAGAAGTACCTCGCGCACCTGGAGATGCTCTTCTCACCGGAGCTGTTCGTGATCGGCGGCGGGGTGAGCCGCAAGGCGGCGAAGTTCCTGCCGCTGATCGAGGGGATCAGGGCCGAGGTCGTGCCTGCGCGGCTGCAGAACAACGCGGGGATCGTGGGGGCCGCGATGGCGGCTCGGTCCGCGGCGGCTGATCCGGCCGGGATCCGCGACTCAGCTGCCGCTCCCACTGCTGCCGCTGGTTCCGCCGGCTGACCAGGGCGCCCTTGCGCGCCAGGACGACCAGCGAGGCCAGCAGGGTGCCGGCGTAGAGCCAGCCGGCGTTCAGCGACAGCGCGGTGAACACGCCCATCGCCTGCCCGGCCAGGCCCTCCGTCCCGTCGTTGATCGGCAGCAGCCCGAAGGCGAACGCGATCGGCGCCCCGACCGGGGCGGCGGCCAGGTCCACCGGCCGTACCCACAGCCCGCAGGCCGTGCACGCCAGCAGGAAGACCACGCCGTACGCGGTCGTGGACGCGGAGAACAGCAGCGCGTCCAGGCAGCCGAAGCCCAGCATGACCACGGTCGCCAGCAGCCCCGCGCCGAAGCCGGTGAGGCGCGGGGCGGGGTAGCGCACCCCGGCCACCGCGCGCCCCACGGTGCCCACGGCCGTCGCACCGCCCGCCCGGGGCCGCCGCGCCGCTCCCTCCGGCGCGCGCGCCCCCTCGCCCGCGCCGCCTCTGTACCTGTCCCGGCCCACGTCCCTGTCGTCCGCCGCCGGGCGGGGCGGCGGGGCGTACGAGCGGCGCGGCGTACGGGTGCTGTAGTGCTCCACCCGACCAACGTAGGTCGAGGGGTGCCCGGAATCCGGCGTTGGACACGCCCTTCGCAGGACCTTGGCAGTGTGTTCGACCGATTTTCAGTCCGGCCGGGTGACGCGGAGCGGCCCCGTAGACTGGTGCATCGGCCCCGCAGCGGGCCTCGTCCCTGTCGTCACATTCTCGCTACGGGAAGTTACGGGAAGTCGCCAACGTGTCGCTCACGATCGGAATCGTCGGTCTGCCGAATGTCGGCAAGTCGACCCTGTTCAACGCCCTGACCAAGAACGACGTCCTGGCGGCCAACTACCCGTTCGCCACCATCGAGCCCAACGTCGGAGTGGTCGGCGTCCCCGACCCCCGCCTCGACACCCTCGCCGAGATCTTCGGCTCGGCCCGCAAGCTCCCCGCCACCGTCGACTTCGTCGACATCGCGGGCATCGTCAAGGGCGCCTCCGAGGGCGAGGGCCTGGGCAACAAGTTCCTGGCGAACATCCGCGAGTCCGACGCGATCTGCCAGGTCATCCGCGCCTTCAAGGACGAGAACGTCGTCCACGTCGACGGCAAGGTCTCGCCCAAGGACGACATCGAGACGATCAACACCGAGCTGATCCTCGCCGACCTCCAGACCATCGAGAAGGTGCTGCCGCGCCTGGTCAAGGAGTCGCGGATCCAGAAGGACAAGCAGGCCCAGGTCAAGGCCGTCGAAGAGGCCAAGGCCATCCTCGACGAGGGCCGCACCCTGTTCTCCGCCGGCATCGTCCAGGGCACCGACCGCGCGGCCGTCCTCCACGACCTGCACCTGCTCACCACCAAGCCCTTCCTCTACGTCTTCAACGTCGACGAGGACGAGCTCACCGACGACGCCTTCAAGGAAGAACAGCGCGCCCTCGTCGCCCCCGCCGAGGCGATCTTCCTCAACGCCAAGCTCGAGGCCGACCTCGCCGAGCTCGACGACGAGGAGGCCCTCGAGCTCCTCCAGTCCGTAGGCCAGGACGAACCGGGCCTCGCCACCCTCGCCCGCGTCGGCTTCGACACCCTCGGCCTGCAGACCTACCTCACCGCCGGCCCCAAGGAGTCCCGCGCCTGGACCATCAAGAAGGGCGCGACCGCCCCGGAGGCGGCCGGTGTGATCCACACCGACTTCCAGAAGGGCTTCATCAAGGCCGAGGTCATCTCCTTCGACGACCTGGTCGCCACCGGCTCGGTAGCCGAGGCCCGCGCGGCGGGGAAGGCCCGCATGGAGGGCAAGGACTATGTGATGCGGGACGGCGACGTGGTGGAGTTCCGCTTCAACGTGTAGTGGAATTCCACCACGTCGCTGACCCTCGATTCTCCGGGACAGCCCGGAGAATCGAGGGCCTACCGGATCAGTTCCCCGCCTCGGCGTCCTCGTCCCGTGCGCGAGGTGCGGCGGGCCGGTGTGGGCTGTGCGAGGGGTCCCAGAAGTACGGAGGTGTCATGTCGTCGTCTTCGTTCATCTTCCGCCAGTCCTGGTTCCGTTCGCCTGCGCCGGCATCCGGGTCCGCAGCCGCGTCGCTGAACGGCGAGCCTTTGGGGTCTGGGAAGCGCGGTGACCAGGGCCCCGTGGTGTCCCCTTCGCCCGAAGGCCCATCCTCCGGCCACTCGCCCCCGCCCTCGTCGGGCGTCGGGAGAAGGGTCCGCCTGATCTCCTCGGCGGCCTCATCCAGCCCGGCCGCTTCCAGGCTCCGCACCACGCGGTGCACGAACACCGTGTACTCGTCCATGTCCGGCTTGAGGCCCAGCGCCGCCAGCAACAGCAGCAGCCGATCCGAGACCCCTACTTCCTCCTCGCGGTCGAACGTCCCTCCTGCTTGGCCGCCCCCGCCCCACAGCGGACCCCCGACGGCCGCCTCGCTCCGCGCGCTCACGGGCGGGACGAGCAGGTGGCGGAAGAGTTCGGGCACCTCCTCGTCATTGGCTGCCGCCGCGATCTGGGCGAGCGGGCCGATCATGTCGACCGCCTTCTCGATCTCGTCCTCGTGGCGGGCGAGCCACCACACCACCGCGCTGCCCGCGCTCTTGAGTACGTCGTCACCGAGGTAGCGTCGCTTGTTGCGCTCGTGCTGACGCTCGTATTCCCAGATCTCCTCGTCCTTGCGAAGGTCGTTCAGCTTCCGCAGGCGCTCGCGGTCGGCCTGGGCGAGGGTCAGCGTCACATCGGCCGCGAGGGCCTTGACCCGTCCGCCCCGGTCCGGGAGTGGGACGGCCAGCTCCCCCTCCAGGAGGTACCGCGCGAAGCTCGCGCGTCCGGGCTCCTCGCGGTGGACGACCTGCAGGGCCCGGCTGAGGATCGAGGACACCGCGAGGGCCGGGGAGGCGCCGTCGGACCGGTCGGGGTGGTCAGGGACCGGCCTCCACCACACGGTGGCGGAGAAGAGGAAGTCGTAGCCGTCCGCCGCGCTTGGCAGTGCCGCGTCAACCACCCGCGTCTCCTGGTAGGGCGGCTCCGTCGGTGCCGCGGGCGGTTCGGGCTCCCCGGGTTCGTAAGGGGCAGCCGGCGCACGGCCACCGCTGAGGACCGTCATCACGAGCAGCAGGGAGCCCGAAACCGTGACCGTCGACATGAAGCCCCACAGCCACGCCGACCAGTGCAGGAGGTTTCCGAGCACAACCGGTGTGAGGCCGCAGAGAACAACGAACAGCAGGCTGGGAAAGCGGTGTTTCATCGTTCCTCTTCCGTGGTCCGTGGGCCGGCGCCCGCACGCTCCGTGGGGGCGAACTGCGCGTGGTCGATGTGCTGCCAGAAGAGGGCGGCGACCGCCGCCCGGGACGGGTGGCGCGCGGTCCCCGCCCAGTCGCAGGCGATGGTGTAGAGGCGGTGGAGAGCGGCCGTGCGGCCGCGTGTCGCCCCGACCATCACGCCTAGCGCCATCTCCCGCGTACCGTCGCGCGCCGCGGCGTTCAGCCAACTGCTCACCAGCGGGTTCCAGAGTTCCGTCGGCGGCTGGGAGAAAATCGTCCCCCAGCCCCGGGACAGATCCGGCCATGGCGGTGGGTCCGGTGCCCGTTCGCTCATCAAGAGCACCGTCAGCAGCCGAAGATGGGGCTCCGCCCGGGATGTCTCCCGACGTGTCCGGTTCCGCAGGCGGTTGATCAGCAGTCGGTAGAGCCGGCGGTCGCGGCCGGCGAGGTCGAGAAGTGCCTCCCGTGCCTCGCGTGCCGCCTCCCCCTTCCGTACGGCGAGGTAGTGGAGCCGCACCATCGCCTGATCCGGGTGCGTCGCACCGAGATTCCGGAGGCAGGCGGTGGTCAGGACGCGGGTGAGACCGTCCGACAAGGGGCCGGACCTCGCGCACTCGTACATCCGCCTGCGGAACCATCCCCCGAACCGCTCGTGGCTGAGGCCAAGTTCGAGGGCCGCCACGGCTCGCGGGTCGCAGGACACGCCGGTCGCGCGGTCGGCCCAGCGCACCACGAGGTCGAAGAGGTGGTCGGGCCGCCCGACGGCCAGGGACCGCTCGCCGAAACGGACGACGATGTTCACCCGATCGTCGGTGGTCAGACCGCGCAGCCCGGCGGCCTGGCCGATCCAATCCTTGAGGTCGCCGCGCACGCCGGGGAAGTTCGCCCAGAAGTACGTCCGTACCGCGTCGGCGTAGGCCAGCCGCTCGAAACGGAGCCGACCGTCCGGGTCCCGCTCGATTCCGAGCGCCGCCAACCGCTCCCCGAAATCCGTCCGCGCGAGCTCGGTCGTCGCCTCTTCCTCGTGCCCCACCGTCTTCATCAGGCCGTTCCACGCCTCGTAGACGGTGTCGGCGCGGGTCTCCTCGAACACGGCCGTCGCGAGCAGCAGGGCCCGCTCGGGCGCGGTGCGGACCGTGGCCACCTGTCGGCCCACCTCACCGGCGCGATCGGTCACCGCGTGTATCGCCTGGTCGAGCCATCCCGCGAAGTCGGTGCCGAACCGGCCGCTGTCGCGAGCGGCCTTCACCAGTCCCGCGAGCCGCGCCAGTTCCCGCATGGGGGAGCGGTCGCACAGGCGCTGGACGTCAGCGCTCCCCAGGTCCGCGGAGCGGAAGGCCATCCGGTCCATGCGGAGGTGCCGGGTAACGACGGCGACGCCCCGGGGGCGCCCCAGCGTCACCGTGTGCGGTTCGAGGTCCGGCGAGTGAGCGTGCTCCATGCCCGACGGCAGGACGACCACCATGTAGGCTCCCGCCTCCTGGACCTGCGACCGGTACACGGCCAGGCGGCACTGGCCCTCGGCGTACGCCTCCTCGTCGGCGCTTCTGGAGAGATCGAGGAGGAAGCGGTCCCCCTCACCGGGGGCAAGAGGCGTCTCGTCCTTGTCCGTGGCGGGAAGCTCCTCGAACCGGACCCCCTCCCCGTCGGCGCCCCTCTCCTCACCGATCCCGTGCAGCAGCATGATCGCCGCGGCGCGGCGGCCGCTGCCGGGCGGAGCCTCCAGCAGCACCACCGATCCGGGCTTCTCCAGACGGTCGGCGGCGACGCGGTAGCCGACCGGCGGAACGAACCGGTCGGCCAGGCGCACCCGGTCCTCGCGGACGATCCGGAGGGACTCGACTCCCTTGCGGATCATCCAGTCTTTGCCGACGCCGTAAAAGACGTTCTGGGGGCCCGGACCGTTGTTCACCGGGCCGTGCGGGTCGTTGACTGTGACGCGGTCCTGCTCGGTCATCGTCCGTCGTCCGAGCGCCGGCGCTCGCGCTCGAAGCGCTGGTGGACCGTACCGCTGTTGTCGCCCGCGGTGAACTGTACCCCGGTGTTGTCGCCCTGGAAGTGGGGGGCGTTGTACTGGTGTCCTCGACCGGTGTTCACGGGCCCCTGCGGCTCGTTGACGAAGGTGCCGGACAGGTCTCCGTTGAGGTTTCCGATGCCGCCGCGCACGCGCTGCTCGACGTCGCGCGTCCGCATCCTGGTGTGCTGGATGTCCTGGGCCGGCTTCTTGCGGGACTTCGCCTCAGCCCGCTCCCGCGCAGCACGGGCGTCGCCGTCCACCGCGCCCAGCTCGGGCAGCAGCCGGGCGAGAGCGTCCCCGAGCGCCGTCAGGTCCGACTCGGCGTTGCGGTGGTCGAACCGCCTGTACTGGCAGTCTGCCAATTCCCGCAGGTCGTCCGGGAGAACGGCGCGGTCGATCCGTGTGGCCTTTCCGACGAGCACGGGGATCACCAGGATCCCTCGCTCGAGTGCGGTCTGGATCTCGCGGCGGGTCCAGTCCTGCTCGGCTTCGAGGGCGGGGCGGCCGTCGGTTCCCCGCACCTCCGCCCAGCGGGGGCCGATCACGGCGAGGAGCGCCTCGCATTCCTCCACCGCCCTGACCAGTTCCACCGGGAAGCGGTGTCCGAGCTCGATCGAGTTGCTGGCGAAGAAGATCCGCTCGCCGCCGAACCGCCGGGCGAGCTCCCGAGCGATCATGGTTGCCGCGGATTCCTCGTCGCCTGTGCGGTAGTTGACGAAGACGTCGGGCATGGAGGTTCCCTTCGTGAGAGAGGGACGGAAGACGGGGTGAATGGGTACGAGCGCGGAGGCCGGGTACCGGGGCGTCGGTCCGCCCGACCCATGAGGTCCCGACCGTGTGACGGCGTGACGCGTCCACGGGAGGGCGTACGGGACGGAGGAGCGCCAGCTCTGGCCGCCGGAGCCAAGAAGCCGGGGCGCGGTGCGACGCGTCGGAGGGGCCTGGCGGGCGTGGGATCCAGAGGGCCTAACCGGGCAGGCCGGTGAGCCGGGCGGCTCGAGCCGGTACCGGTGTCGGTGTCAGCCGTGTGCGGGGGCGAGTACCCGCGCCAGCGCCGGTTGCAGATCGCGTACGGCCTGGCTGCTCCGAAAGCGGGAGAGTTCTCGCGCGAGATACCGGACGTCGCTGTTCACCGTTGCCGAGGGCACGGCCGCCATCACCTCCAGGAGCTCCCCGGCGATCGCGCACGCGTGATCGACTTCTCCGGAGGCGGCGTGGGCCAAGGCTCTGCGGACGCCGTACCGGGCGCGGGTGCGCAGCGCGTGCGGTGGGAGGCGGCGGCACTCCCGGTCGAGGATCTCGGCCGCGGCTTTGGGACGACCGAGATCGTGCAGGCACCAGCCGGTCGTCATCGCCGCCGGATCGCTCACATGGGTGGTGCCGATCACCGGCTCGGCGCCGTTGCGGGCGTCGTCACTGTCGAGCAGCTCTCGCGCCCTGTCGAGGCTGCTGAGGCAGTCGCGTTCGTCGCCGACGAGCGCGTGGCCCTGCGCCTCCCGCTGTGCCGCGAGCCCCCGGATGCGCGGCGGGAGTCCGTCGCTCTGGGCTTGTCGGGCCAGGGCGACAGTGCCCGCCGCGTCCCCGCCGTAGAACGTGACCAGGGCGCGCCGCACGAGTGCGTAGGAAGCGAGGTACGGATCGCCCCCGGCACGCGCCAGTTCGGCGGCCTCACCGGTCCAGCCGAGCGCCGCGCCGCTGTCCCCGGCCTCCTGGGCCATCCAGCCGGTGAACTCCGCGAAGCGTGACGCGAGCAGCAGCGCAGGGGCCCGAGTGGCGGACGGGGTGTCGGCGGCCAGCGCGGCGACCGTGCGCGTCTGTGTCTCCAGCAGGGGGAGCAGGGCCTTCGGCGCGGTGGACTGGCCGAGCTTCCGTAGCTGATCGAACTGCACGCGGAAGGAGGCGAGGAGGGGGTCGGCGGCGGAGGAAGGCTGACTGCCGAGTTGCAGACCGAGGTCGATCAGCGCACTCGTACCCGCCGCGAGGACCTCCCGGCGCCTGACGAGCCGGAGGCTCGGGGTGGCGGGGGTTTGGGTGGTGTCCGCGCCGGTCGCGGGGCGGACGACCAGGCGCTGCAGCTCGCCGTTCGCGCCGAGGAAGGCGTCGCAGCGCCGGGCCAGTTCGGGGGACGCGGAACGCTCCCCGCGCTCGACCTTGCTGAGGTGCCCCTTGTCGTAGTTGAGCGCCACGGAGAACTCGGTCAGAGTCAGTCCTGCTTCCTGTCGTAAACGGCGAAGTTCCGGGCCGAAACGTAAAGTACTGCTCATTGGTAACCCCCCTGAGTAGCGACCGCGAGAGCCCTGCGCCCTCGCGGGGAGCTTCGTTCGTCGTTCACTGGGGCGACGCGAACACCGACGGCAAACACGTCTTGTGACGGAACGGTTCCGCTTCGCATCCGAGAGCGAGTTTGGCACGAGGCGCGCCTCGGGAATCGGTGTTCGGCGCGGTTGCCCGTTGCCTCTTCCGCTCTCCGTTGTTCTCCACCTCTTCCTTGCGGGGTGGAGGGCAAATGGCGCGAGCTGTCGCCATCCACTAACCTCTTTGTTAGTGACATGACTGTTACTAACAAGGGTGGAGGTTGGTGGCATGGTGGACTTTGTAGGTCGCCGGCAGGAGCTGGCTACGTTGGAGCGAGAGCTGCAGAAGGTGGCGGCAGGGGTTGGCGGGGAGCGGCCCGGTCGGTGCGTGATGTTGCGTGGGCGGCGCCGGGTGGGCAAGTCGCGACTGGTCGAGCGGTTTGCGGAGCGCTCTGGAGCCCCGTTCTTGTTCTACGCGGCGACCGGTGCGTCCCTCAGGGATGATCTGACACGTCTGGCCCGAGACGCCCAGGCATCGACGCTGCCGCTGGCGCCGCTGGTGGCCGCCGCGCGACCGGAGAGCTGGGATGCCGCGTTCGATGTGCTGGCCGCGGCGCTGCCCGCCGACCGGGCGAGCGTGCTGGTCATCGACGAGGTGCCGTACCTGATGGATGCCGATGGCGCCTTCGAGGGGATGCTGCAACGGGCCTGGGACCGGGTGCTGGAGACCAAGCCGGTGCTGCTGGTCCTCATCGGCTCCGATCTTTCGATGATGGAGGCTCTGAACAGCTACGGGCGGCCCTTCCACCAACGAGGCCGGGAGATGGTGCTCGGGCCGCTGAACCCCGCCGAGGTGGGGAGGATGCTCGGGCTGGAACCGGCGGAAGCCTTCGACGCGGCGCTGGTCACCGGGGGGCTGCCGTTGATCTGCGCGGAGTGGCCGCACGGCGCGGGGCTGTGGGACTTCCTCGGCGAGGCGCTGAACGATCCGGTCTCGGCCCTGCTGGTGTCGGCCGAGCGTTCATTGGCTGCCGAATTTCCCCCGCGGGCCCAGGCGCGTACGGTGCTGGCGGCTATCGGCAGTGGCGAGCGGACCTTCACCAACATCGCCCGTGCGGCCGGCGGGATCGGTGCTACGCCGCTGCAGCGAGCTCTGGAGCTGCTCACGGACAAGCGGATCGTGGCCGCGGAGCTGCCCGTATCGCTGCGTCCGTCGAAGGATCGCCGCTACCGGGTGACGGATCCCTACCTGCGGTTCTGGCTGCATCTGCTCGGTCCGTCCATGGAGGAGATCGAGCGGGGGCGGGGCGATCTGACCTTGGCGCGGATCCGGGAGAGCTGGACCAGCTGGCGCGGCCGGGCGATCGAGCCGCTCATCCGCGAGTCGCTCGCCCGGATACTGCCGGACGACCGGCTCCCCGCGGCGCCCGCGGTGGGCGGCTACTGGACCCGCACCAACGACGTTGAGATCGACATTGTCGGGGCGGACCGCGCCCCCATCGCCAAGGAGCTGATGTTCGTCGGCTCCATCAAGTGGCTGGAGCAGTCGTCCTTCGACCGGCACGACCTGGCGGCTCTCCATCGACACCGGGCCGCCCTCACCGACGAACTTCTTCCAGTCGCGGCGGTCTCGCGTGGCGGAGTCGACTGCCCAGGGCTCGATGCCGCCTACGGCCCAGGTGATTTGCTGACCGCTTGGCCGCTGTGAGCGGCGAATTGTGGGCGAGGGGCGGGCGGGCGCTCACGAGCCCGGCCCCTCATGTCCGGCCCTCGCCGACCCCGGGGGCCACGCGGTAGGCGGCTACCCGTAGGCGGTGTCGGTCGGGTAGGAGACGAGGGTCGTGGTGCTGAGCCCCCCTGGGGTCGCTCTCCGGCTCTGTCAGGGCTCCGCTTCCTTTCCGCGGGGCCGGCTGTGCCCGGGCGGGGCTCATGGGGAGCTGTTGTGCTGTTCGGCCGCGGCGCGGCGGAATTCCTCGTTGATGCGCTGGGCTTCCTCGAGCTGGTCCTCGAGGATGACGATGCGGCAGGCGGCCTCGACCGGCATGCCCTGGTCGACGAGTTCGCGGGCGCGGGCGGCGATCCGCAGTTGGTAGCGGGAGTACCGGCGGTGCCCGCCCTGTGAGCGGAGCGGGGTGATGAGGCGGGCCTCACCGATGGCGCGGAGGAAGCCGGGGGTGGTGCCGAGCATCTCTGCTGCCCGGCCCATGGTGTAGGCGGGGTAGTCGTCGTCGTCCAGACGATCGCTGAGTGGATTGTCTGCTGTCATTCTCACCTCGTTGAGCAACGCGTCGAGGGGCCCTGGTGCCGTGCGCACCAGGGCCCCGAAGGAAATTCAACACCATCTGTCGGCCCTACTGCTGTGCCGACCTTCTGTTTTCCGCTACGCCGCCCACGGGGGGCGGGATCGCGGGGATCGCGGCTGCGTGACCGGGGACCACCTTCCAATCCGGGGTCTTGCGGTACCCGGGCCGGTTTCCTGGGCCCGGGCGATCCTGATGGCGTTCGCTTCCTCCGTTCTTCTTTGCCGAGTCATCCACTCAGTACTGCCCGGTGCGGCCGCCAGTCCCGTCGCCCTCCTGAAGACAACCTGGCTTCGCGACTCCGCAGCCGCACCGGTCCTGCGAACTTCATGTACTTCTACCCGCCAGTTCGTCTCTGCCGGGTCTCGCTCGACTCTGTCTACGAGAGAAACCTTAGCCAGGCCGCGGCCCAATGTCTACTCTGGCGAGCATAGATTTTGTTCTGTGCGGGCCCTCGGTAACCTGCGGTCCGTACCGGCGGGCGTGCGCCTGGTCGCCCGGCCGGCTCAGGGGCCGCGCCCCGGCGGGGGCATCGGCACGTTCGCCGCCGCGTCCAGTGGGGTACAGGCGGCCGGATCGATGAATAAAATCGGCTCTCATGTCGAACGCTGACGAACTGCTCGTCGATATGGCCGCCATGGTGGAGTCCGAGCAGAGCAATCAGATGTCCCTGACCGTGGTCGCCGGCGGCGCCGTCATCACCGGGCGGTTGGCTCCCGAAGCCGTGTGGAGGCAGCGTGTGTCGGAGATCCTGAGGGACTCGGACCGCCTCGGGCCCTTCTCCGGTGTCTTCACCGCGGACGAGACGCGGGACCGGCCCGGCCGTGGCGAGCCGCCCACGCATCTGCACTTTCACGTCGCCCGGATCCTGCAAGGCAGCATGGGGATCCCCGAAACGGGAGGGATGTACCGCGTCGCGATCAAGGACGTCAGCGCCTGGACCGTTGGAGACTTCAGCTACTCCGACTCATGAGTCATGCCTCATGAGTACGCACCCCTGGTCGGGCCGGGAGACGACGTCCTGCCGACCGGACGCGGAACGCCTTGAGGGCTCGACCGGCGCGCGCCGGTCGAGCCCTCAAGGCCGTCTTGGTCTCGGCTTCCGCCTCTCCAGGCGGTTACCGGGGTGCGGGGGTGCCGAGCCGGGCCGACGCTTCTGCTTCACGGGGTACCGGCGGCGGCCGGGCGGATCAGCGTGAGAGGGCGAGAACGCCCACGGCGCAGCCGTCTTCGTCGATGACGGGCAGGGCCCCGAGCCGCCCGTGCCGCATCGTGCGCTCCGCTTCGACGATCGTGGCCATGGGCGAGGTGAACGGTCCGCTGTCGCCGAGGACGTCCCGCAGGCGGACCCAATCCGTGTACGCGGGGTTGTCGCGGACAACGGTGAGCTGGGCCTGACCGATCAGGCCCGTGCACCGGCCGTCCTCGTCACGGACGAGCAGGTACCGGGAGCGGGCGCCGGCCATGACGGACAAGGCCACCTCCACGGTCATGTCGTCCCAGACCTGCGGGCCGGGCGCGTCCATGGCGTCGACCACAGTCCTGTCGGCGGAATGCGCCGGGCGCGGCGTCGTTTGGAGCGGCGTCAAAGTGTGCCTCCTGAGGGAATGGGCGAGAGCCCTGAACGAGAAGGGTTCCAGGCCGCCGCGTCGAGGGCGGACCGCCGCTCGACATCTCGCCGACCACCGTGGCCAGCCTCGGCCGCACCGCAGCCGAATTCCCCGCGGCGCCGGGCAGGGCGGAGAATCCCAGGAACAGGCCGAACAATTCGAGAGCAGATTCGGCCGGAGGGGGAATGCTCGCCGGTTGAGGCGCTGAAACGGGCGGCGTGATTCGTCCGCGAGGCGGGCCGGGTCCGCGGGGGTCTGCGAGGCCGGCCGGATCTGCGAGACCGGCCGGGCCTGCGGGGCCGGCCGGGTCGGTGAGCGTGGCGTGACGGGGAACCGCGCACTGCCACGGAACGAGTCGGGGCCCGCACCCCGAAGTGCGGGCCCCGTCGGGAAACGTGCGCGTCGGCGTCAGGCGGGAACGATGTTCTCCGCCGTCGGGCCCTTCTGGCCCTGGGCGACGTCGAAGCTCACCTTCTGGCCCTCCAGGAGCTCGCGGAAGCCCTGGGTGGCGATGTTCGAGTAGTGGGCGAACACATCGGCGCCGCCACCGTCCTGCTCGATGAAGCCGAAACCCTTTTCCGCGTTGAACCACTTCACGGTGCCAGTAGCCATGTGTCACATCTCCTTCGGGGCAGTGTCCGGAACTCCGCACTGCGCGGGCTCCGCGTCGCCGCGATGATTACCCCGTCCGGAAAGTGACCGGAAATACAAAGGAGCTCCCATCGGCCTGGAAGGTCAGTGGGGGCGCCTGTAGTTTTTGGGAACCACAACTGCAACTGGCATCGACAGTAGCACGGCATATTCGGCTGCACATGCTGAATCATTACGCTCCGTTGTTGTCTCAGAAATGTTCAGCGCGCGCTGCGTCGAATTCTCACTCCGCGACCACAGATATTGTCCGCCCGGAACACTTCACCCGAATGCCGCGCGCATGGGGCGCCTCCGGGTGAGCCGGCGGCAGGGTGGGAGGAAGGGAGCGTGCGGCCGGACGGTGAGGTGGTCATGGCGGAGACCGGGGACCGGGCGGCGGGGCGTGAGGTGGCGACCTGTCTGGTGACGGGGGCGAGTGGGTACATCGGCGGCCGGCTGGTGCCGGAGCTGCTGGACGCCGGTTACCGGGTGCGCTGCCTGGTCCGTACGCCGCGCAAGCTGCGCGATCAGCCGTGGGCCGGCCGGGTGGAGGTCGTACGGGGTGATGTCACCGACGCCGGCTCGGTGACGGCGGCGATGGAGGGGGTGGACGTCGCCTACTACCTGGTGCACGCGCTCGGCACCGGCCGTGACTTCGAGCGCACCGACCGGGAGGCGGCGCGGGTCTTCGGCGAGCGGGCGCGGCGGGCGGGCGTGCGCCGGCTGATCTATCTGGGCGGGCTGACTCCGGCCGGCGTGCCCGAGCGCGAGCTGTCGCCGCACCTGCGGTCCCGCGCCGAGGTGGGCCGCATCCTGCTCGGATCCGGCGTGCCGACGGCCGTTCTGCGCGCCGCCGTCATCATCGGCTCCGGATCGGCCGGCTTCGAGATGCTGCGCTACCTCACCGAGCGGCTGCCGGTGATGGTCACCCCGCGCTGGGTGCGCACCCGGATCCAGCCGATCGCCGTACGGGACGTGCTGCGCGTCCTGGTGGGCTGCGCGGCGCTGCCGCCCGAGGTGCACCGGGCCTTCGACATCGGCGGCCCGGAGGTGCTCACGTACCTCGACATGATGCGCCGCTACGCCGCCGTGGCCGGGCTGCCCCGGCGGCGGATCATCCCCGTGCCGGTGCTCACGCCCCGCCTGTCCAGCCTCTGGATCGGCCTGGTGACCCCGGTGCCGGCCTCGATCGCGCGTCCGCTCACGGAGTCCTTGCGCCACGAGGTGGTGTGCCGGGACAGGGA
Organism: Streptomyces sparsogenes; assembly: GCF_001704635.1. Classification (GTDB taxonomy): domain Bacteria; phylum Actinomycetota; class Actinomycetes; order Streptomycetales; family Streptomycetaceae; genus Streptomyces; species Streptomyces sparsogenes. The sequence continues at coordinate 20,250 of NZ_MAXF01000094.1, forward strand.
CATCGAGCGGTATGTGCCCGCCCCGCCCGGCCATCCGATCGACTTCGACCGGGCGGTCGTCCTGGCGCTGCGCCGGGTGCGCGACGCGCAGGTCGCCACCCGCTGGTCGTCCGCCTCCGTGCCGGGCGCCCCGAGCGATCCGCTGCCCACCGACCCGCACTGGGCCGGCGGCAGCCTCTACGGCGACGTACGGGAACGCCACGCGGAGGTGGCGCCGGATGTGCTGTGGGACGTCGTCGAGGGCATCGGCGGGGAGCACGGCTGGTACTCCTTCCCGCTGGCCTGGGCGGTGCGCGGCTGGCTCGACCGCCTCGTCGGCGGCGTGGGCCTGCGCCGGGGGCGGCGGGACGCCCGGAGGCTGCGGGCCGGCGACTCGCTGGACTTCTGGCGGGTGGAGGAGATCGAGCGCGGGCGGCTGCTGCGGCTGCGCGCCGAGATGCGGCTGCCCGGCCTGGCCTGGCTGGAGATGCACGTCGACGACGACGGGGCCGGGGGCGCGAACTACCGGCAGCGGGCGCTGTTCCACCCGCGCGGACTGCTCGGTCATCTGTACTGGTGGGGCGCCTCGCCGTTCCACGCCGTCGTCTTCGGCGGCATGGCCCGCAACATCGTCCGCGCCGCCGAACGCCCGCGGCGGCAGCGCCGGCCCGCCCCCCGGCCGGCCGATGCCGGGCCGGGAGGCGGGCCCGAAGCGGCCCCGTCCGGTGAAGCGGCCCCGTCCGCTGGGGACTCCGCCGTCCGCGCCGGCCGCCGCCGTCCCCCGGAGGGGAACTGAGACCCATGCCCGTCCCGGTCGTCCTGTTCACCTCCGACCTGCGGCTGCACGACCATCCGCCGCTGCGCGCGGCGCTGGAGGCCGCCGACGCGGTCATCCCGCTCTTCGTACGCGACGACGCCGTGGCGGCGGCGGGGTTCGCCGCCCCCAATCGCGGCGCCTTCCTCGCGGACTGCCTGGCCGACCTCGACGCGTCCCTGCGCGAGCGCGGCGGACGGCTCGTGGTGCGCTCCGGCGACCTGGTGGAGGAGGTGTGCCGGGTGGCGGGCGAGGCGGGCGCGGACGAGGTGCGCATGGCGGCGGCGCACAGCCGTTTCGCCACGCGGCGCGAGGAGCGGCTCCGGCGGGCCCTGGAGCGCGAGGGGCGCCGCCTGCTCGTCCACGACGCGGTGACCGTGGCCGTGCCGCCCGGTGAGGTGACGCCGTCCTCGTCGGACCACTTCGCGGTGTTCACCCCGTACTACCGGCAGTGGGCCCGGGCCCCACTGCGCGCTGCCGTGGCCGCCCCGCGCCGCGTCCGCGTCCCCGACGCCGTCATGGGCGAGCCGCTGCCCGCCCGCGGCGAGGTCACCGGTGTCTCGCCCGCCCTCCCGGCCGGAGGGGAGAGCGAGGGCCGGAGGCGGATGACCGCCTACTGGCGGCACGGCCTGGACACCTACGCCGACACCCGCGACGACCTGGCCGCCGACGCCACGTCCCGGCTCTCCGCGCACCTGCACTTCGGCACCCTGTCCCCGGTGGAACTCGTCCACCGCGCCCGCCGCCACGGCGGCCCGGGTGCCGAGGCGCTGGTCAGGCAGCTCGCCTGGCGCGACTTCCACCGTCAGGTCCTCGCCGCCCGCCCCGGCGCCGCCCGCGCCGACTACCGCACCAGACACGACCGCTGGCGCACCGGACGCACCGCCGAGGCCGACATCGAGGCGTGGAAGGAGGGCCGTACGGGCTACCCGGTGATCGACGCGGCGATGCGGCAGCTCCGGCACGAGGGCTGGATGCACAACCGCGCCCGGCTGCTGGCCGCGAGCTTCCTGACCAAGACGCTCTACGTCGACTGGCGCGTCGGCGCCGCCCACTTCCTGTACTGGCTGGTCGACGGGGACGTGGCCAACAACCAGCTCAACTGGCAGTGGGTGGCCGGAACCGGCACCGACACCCGGCCCAACCGGGTGCTCAATCCCGTCACCCAGGCCAGGCGGTACGACCCCGACGGCGCGTATGTGCGCCGCTGGGTGCCCGAGCTGGAGGGCGTCGGAGCCCCCGCGGTGCATGAGCCCTGGAAGCTGCCGGGACCCGATCGCGCCGCGCTCGACTACCCCGACCCGGTGGTGGGGCTCGCCGAGGGCCTGGAGCGCTTCCGGCGGGCACGCGGCCGGAAGGACCGGCCGTGACCTGTTCCGGCGTGGTCAGCCGGGTCCAGGTGGGCCGCTCGTCTTCCCCTGGTGGCTGACCGGCTGGTGGCGGGTCGCGCCGTCGGCGCGGTTCCGGGGGCCGCTCGGCGTGGGCGGCGGCGTTGTGGGGATTCCCCCGATGTCGAGGCCGGCGCCGCGCGGACACGATGGGTGCCGCGCCGATCCGCGCCTCCCATCGAACCGGACAGAAGGCAGAAGGCCGTTCCGTGCTCACTTTCCCGTTGCACAGCGTCGTGCGGTCCGTCCTCGCCGAACTGGACGCGGGGGACTGGACGTTCGAGGAGACCGACACCTGGTGTCACGTCAGCCCGCCGGCCCATCGGGCGCGGATCCAGGGCTGGAAGCTCCATGTGTCGGCGACACCGCTGTCGGTGCCGCACGTTCTGCACCGCGCGGCCGAGGTGCTCGTCGCCGCGGGGTGCGCCTTCAAGTTCGCCGGAAGTGTCCGGCTGGTCGACGAGATGACGTCGGCCGGTTGCGACCGCGCCCAGTGCGGCAAGATCATCACCGCGTACCCCCGCGACGACGACCGGTTCAGATCGCTGGCCGAGGAGCTGGACGCGGCGACGGCAGGGCTGCCGGGTCCGGCGATCCTCTCCGACCGCCCGTACCGCAAGGGCAGCCTGGTCCACTATCGGTACGGCGCCTTCCTCGGGAAGCCGGTGCTGACCGACGACGGCTCCTACGAGGCGCGGATCGAGGCGCCCGACGGCACCCTGGTGACCGACCACCGCAAGGCGTGGTTCGCCCCGCCCGGGTGGGCGGTCCTGCCGCTCGACGGGCCCCCGGGGCGGGCGGCGAAGCCTCCGGCCGAGCCGGGGCCGGTGCTGCTGGCCGACCGGTTCGAGGTGCGGGAGGCGATCCGCCACTCCGCGCGCGGCGGTGTCTACCGGGCGCTGGACCGCAAGACCGGGCGGGAGGTGGTCGTCAAGCAGGCGAGGGCTCATGTGGGCGGCGGGCTGACCGGCGAGGACGCCCGGGCGCTGCTGCGCCGCGAGGCCCGGAACCTGTCCGGCCTGGCCGGCGTCTGCCCGGAGTTGGTGCACGAGTTCGACCAGGACGGGCATGCCTTCCTGGTCGAGGGCCTGGTCGACGGGGAACCGCTCGCGCGGTGGGTACGGACGCGCGTGGTGGAGGCGCCGGACGACGGGGGGATGGCGCCCGCCGAGGCCGTCGAGGTGGCGCGGGACCTGGCCCGGCTGCTCGCCGAGGTGCACCGCCGGGGCCTCGTCCACCAGGACTTCACGCCGAACAACGTGATGGTCACCCCCGAGCGGCGGCTGGTGCTGATAGACCCGGAGTGGGCGACTGCCCCCGGCACGTGGACCACCCGGGCGATGACACCCGGCTTCGCCTCCCCGGAGCAGGGGGCCGGACCGCGCTACGGCCCCGCGTTCGGCCCGGAGTCGGACCTCTACTCGCTCGGCGCGGTGCTGTGTTACCTGGCCACCGGCGTCGCGCCGGTCTTCGCGGCCGGCGGACGAGCCGAGGGACCGGTCGGCGAACGGGCCGACGAGCCGGCCGGCGGACGGGCTGGCGAACGGGCCGGCGGACGGGCCGGCGGACCGGTCGGCCGCGCGCATGGCGAGCGGATCCGCCGGCTGCTGGACGCGGTCGCCGGCGAGCGGCCCGCCGCGCGGCTGCTGGCGCCTGCCGTGCTCGGCCTCACCCGGGAGGACCCGGCGCGGCGCTGGACCGTGGGGCGCGTCCTGGACTTCCTCGACGGCCCGCGCGAGCCGGGGCGCTCCCGGACCCCCGCCACGGCCGCGGTGTCGGCCACGGTGGCCGCGGCGGATGTCGCGCGGCCGCCCGGGCGGGCCGAGTGGCTGCGGCTCGTCGACGACGGGCTCACGTACGTGCTGCGGGGCATGGCGGACCCGGCCGGCGGGGCGGAGCGGCTGTGGCCCGCCGGGCCCTTCGGCGACAAGGCCGACCCGTGCGCCGTTCAGCACGGGGCGGCGGGTGTCCTGGCGACCCTCGTCCGCGCCGACGAACTGCTGGACCGGGCCGGTCTGCGCGACGCGATCGCGCGGGTCGCCGACTGGACCGACGCCAGGAGCGCGGAAGCGCCCCGCGCCCTTCCCGGCCTGTACTTCGGCCGCTCGGGTACCGCCTGGGCGCTGTACGACGCCGCGCGCCACCTCGGTGACACCGGCCTCGCCGACCGCGCCACCGGGCTCGCCCTGTCCGTACCCGTGTCCTGGCCCAACCCCGACGTGTGCCACGGGGTGGCCGGAGCCGGCCTGGCCCACCTGCGGTTCTGGCACCGCACCGGGCGCGCGGAGTTCCTGGCACGCGCGGTGGAGTGCGCGGACCGCCTGGTGGCGGTGGCGGAGACCACCTCGCGGGGCGTGTGGTGGCCGGTGCCGGACGACTGCGACTCCGCGCTGGCCGGTGCCCGCCACCTCGGTTTCGCCCATGGTGTGGCCGGGGTCGGAGCCTTCCTGTTGTACGCCGCGCGGGAGACCGGGGACCGCCGGTACACCGACCTCGCGACCGCCGCGGGGCGGACCTTGGTGGCCGAGGCGGAGCGCGGCCCCTGGGGTGCCCGATGGCGCTCCGACGCGGCGCAGCCGCCCGGCACCGGACTCCTCTACCACTGGTGCAGCGGCTCCTCCGGAGTCGGCACGTTCCTCCTGGGGCTGGCTCTGGCCACCGGCGACGACTCCTTCCTGGGGGCGGCGCGGGAGGCTGCCGTGGCCGTCCACCGGGTCCGCTGGTCCTCACCCACCGCCGCCTGCCACGGGCTCGCGGGCGACGGCGAGTTCCTGCTCGACCTCGCGGAGGCGGTCCCCGACGGGCCGTACCGCCGCTGGGCCGAGGACCTGGCCGCCGTGCTGTACCAGCGGCACACCGTCCGGGACGGCCTGCTCCTCATCCCGGACGAGACGGGCTCCACGGTCCGGGCGGACCACCAGACCGGCCTCGGCGGGCCGATCCACTTCCTGCTGAGGCTCGCCCACGGCGGGCCGCGGCCCTGGATGCCGCTGTCCTGACCCCGGGCAGCCGGCGGGACACCACCGGCGACACACCACGACACACCACCGACAGAGGAGAGAGAACGCATGGACACCGACCTCGACGCGCTGCAACTCCTGCCCAGCGAGGAGGAGACAGCCGCCATCTGCTGGTTCACCTGCCTCGGCACATGCGGCGGCGTCACGTGCGACGGCACCTGCGGGCGTACGGACGTCTGACGCGCCGAGCCGCACCCGACCCCACCCAGCCCGACCCGACGTACACATCTCCGATCGGCTGAGAGGAACCACCGTGCCGGAACCGCAGGACGAGGGCGCGACGCGGGTCTCCGCCGAGCGCCCCGCCCCTCCACGGGGGCTGCCCAGGGTGACGCTCGAGCGGGGACGCGTCCTGTTCGTCTCCTCCGGCGCCATCGGCGTCACCGCTCTTCCCGAATGGGTCCTGGCCCTGCGGTTCCGCTACGGCTGGTCCGTCCGCGTCTGCCTCACCCACTCCGCGGACCGGCTCGTGTCCCGGCACGCGCTGGCCGCCCTGACCCAGGCCCCAGTCGAGGGGCCCGACTGGCCCACCGAACGGGGGGTCGTGCCCCACCAGGAGCTGGCCGAGTGGCCGGACCTCGTGATCGCCGCCCCGGCCACCACCAACTTCGTCGCGAAGTGCGCGGCCGGCATGGCCGACAGCCTCGCCCTCACCACCGTCCTGTGCACGGGAGCACCGGTGCTGATCGCACCGAGCATCCCGGAGAACGCCCTGCTCCGGCCGGCGGTCCGGCGCAACCTTCGGCTCCTGGAGGAGGACGGGTACCACCTGGTGCCCATGGGCCCCGCCGTCTCGGCCCACCGGGGCACCGTCAGCCCGTCCGGCATGCCCGGCCTGCCGGCGATCCTGAAGGTCGCCGCCCGCGTATTGGAGAAGACCGAGAAGTCGGACGAGACCGAGAAGAGGGAGAAGGCCGAGCAGGCCGAGAAGACCGGACGCGAGAGCGCCATCGACGCAGGGAGGCAGCCCGTTGGCTGAGCCTCCCGCCGCCTCACCCGCCCCGCCTTCCCCGTCCGCCCCGTGCGCCCCCTCCGGCCGCCGTCTGCTGTGGGATTCCGTACGGCACAGCCGAGGCCGACTCGCTCTCCTCGCCGCCCTGATGCTGCTGCACAGCGCCACCGTCCTCCTCACCCCCGCCTTGCTCGCGGCCGCGGTGGACGGCGTCCTGCGCGGGTCGGGCGATCCGGGTCCCGCGGTGGAGTGGGCGGTGGTGGTGGCGGTCGGCGGGGTCTGCGAGGCCCTCCTGATGCCCCTGGGCACCTTCGGCGCCGCGTGCGACGCCCGCCGGCTCCGCATGCGCCTCGCGCGGCACCTCATCGGCCTCGGAGCCAGGCGGCCCCAGCCGCACGGTGAGTCCGTCACCCAGGTCACCCAGGCGGCCGTGCAAGCCGGGATGGTGCCCGTGGCCCTCGCGCAGTGGACGGTGACGCTGGCCGGCTCGCTCGTGGCGCTCGCCTGGCTGTGGACCACGGACTGGCGTTCGGCCCTGGCCTTCAGCCTGGCGGCCCCGATCGCGGTCGTGGTCGCCCGCCGCTTCATCGGCCGGGTCACCGAGACCCACTCCGCGTATCTGGCCTCCCAGGGCGAGATCGCGAACCGGCTTCTCACCGCGCTCTCCGGCGCCCGGACCATACGGGCCTCCGACACGCTCCACGCCGAGCGGGCGCGCGTGCTGGAGCCGCTGTCGGAGCTGTCGGCCGTGGGCCGGCGGATGTGGCGGATCCAGCGGGGCACCGTCTGGCAGTTCGGCCTGCTGCTGTCGCTGACCGAGGCACTCGTGCTCGCGATCGCCGGGCTCGGCGTCACCCAGGGCCGGCTGTCGCCGGGACAGCTGCTCGCCGTCGCCGGATACCTCCAACTCGCCTTCCAGGCGTTGCGGCAGATCGAGGCGCTGCTCACGCTGGCCCAGGCCAGGGCGGCCGCGGATCGGGTGGCGGCCACCCTCGCCGTCCCGCCCCCGGTGTACGGCCGGGGGAGCGCCGGGGGCCCGGCCGGTGTCCGTGGCTCGCTGAGCCTGCGCAAGGTCACCGTGCGGCGGGACGGCGAGACCCTGCTGGACGGCGTCGACCTGGACGTCCCGGCCGGCCTCTCGGTCGCCCTCGTGGGCCGGACGGCCTCGGGCAAGAGCCTGCTCGCCGGCCTGCCCGGCCGGCTCACCGAACCGGACGAGGGCGAGGTGCTCCTCGACGGCGTCCACCTGCGCGACCTGACCGCGGCCGAGCTGCGCCGCGCCGTCGCCTACGCCTTCGAGCGCCCCCTGCTCATCGGGACGACGCTGCACGACACCATCGCGTACGGCCGCCCGGACACCTCCCGCGCGGCGGTGGAACGCGCCGCCCGCCTCGCGCGCGCGGACGGTTTCGTCCGGCGCCTGCCCGACGGCTACGACACCCCGCTGCACTCCGCCCCGATGTCCGGAGGCGAACGGCAACGCGTCGGCCTCGCCAGGACGCTGGCCCGGGACGACGCTCACGTGTACGTCCTCGACGACGCCACCTCGGGCCTGGACACGGTCACCGAGGCCGAGGTCAGCGAGGCCGTCACGGGTGCGCTGGCGGGCCGGACGAGGCTCGTCGTGGCCCACCGGGTCACCACCGCCGCCCGCTGCGACCTCGTCGTATGGCTCGCCGACGGCCGCGTCCGCGCGGTGGCCCCGCACACCGAACTCTGGTCCGACCCCGCCTACCGGGCGGTGTTCGCCGTCGAGGAGTCCGCCGTCGAGGAGGAGCCGTCGTGACCGAGATCGCCGACTGGCGCCCCGGGCTCCGCCTGCTGCGCGCCGCGCTGCGCGGCACCCGCGCCCCGGTGCTCCGCGTCGCCGCCTGGTCGGCCGTGGAGGCGGCTCCGGCGCTGGCCTCCGGTTGGGTGCTGGGGCGCGCCCTGGACCAGGGATTCCTGGACGGGCGCCCGGCCACGGGACTCGCCTGGCTGACCCTGCTCGGCGTGCTCTACGCCCTCCGGGCCGCCGCGGAGCGCGCCGTCTTCGAGCCGCTGTCCCACATCGTCGAACCGCTGCGCGACGAACTCGTCCGACGGCTCGTGCACGGCACTCTGTACGCCGCCGTTCACCGGGTCCGGACCGCTGACGCGACGGATGTGGCACGGCTGACCGGCCAGGTCGAGGCGGTGCGCGGGATCGTGGGGGCGCTGCTGCGTACGGCGCGGCCGCTGGCCGTGACCCTGGTCGCCGCGCTCACCGGCCTGGCCGTGCTCGACCCGCTCCTGGCGGCTCTGGTCGGGGTGCCGCTGGCGGTGGCCGTCGTGGTCTTCCTGGTGAGCATGCGGACGGTCATCCGCCGCCGGCAGAGTTATCTCGCCGCCGAGGAGCGGGTGGCCGCCGTCACCGGCGAGGTCCTCGCGGCCGGGCGGGACATCACGGCGCTGGGTGCCGAGGAACGGGCGGCCTCCGATGTGCGGGACGCCGCGGACGCCTCCGTCGCGACGGCCCTCGCCGTGGCGCGGGCCAGTGCCGTCCGCGCCCCGGTCGTCCTCCTCGGGGGCCGGCTTCCGGTGCTGTTGATCCTGCTGACCGGACCCGCGCTGGTGCAGCGGGGCGGCGTCTCCGCCGGGGCGGTCGTCGGCGCCGTCATGTACGTCACGGTGTATCTGGTGCCCGCCCTCGAGCTGATGACCGGCTCGGTCGCCGGCTACTGGAGCCAACTGCGCGTCCTGAGCGGCCGGCTGGCCGCGGCCTCGGACGTACCGGATGTACCGGGCGTATCGAACGATCCCGTGCCGGTGCCGGCGCCGGTGTCGGTGTCGGTGTCGGTGTCGGTGTCGGCTCAGGATGTGGTGGCCGAGGTGCCGCGGGAGGGAGACCTGGAGGTCCGGAACCTGACATTCGCCTACGGGCCGCACGCCGCACCGGTGCTGCGCGGGCTGGACCTGGTCGTCCCCTCCGGCGACAATCTCGCGATCGTCGGCCCCAGCGGCATCGGCAAGTCGACGCTCGCCGGACTCCTCGCCGGGGTCGAGACGCCGCTCGACGGCACGGTGACGATGGCCGGGCAGCCGGTCCGGCCGGGGCGGGTGGCGCTGCTGCCCCAGGAGGCGTACGTCTTCCCCGGCACGGTCGGCGACAACCTCCGCTATCTCGCGCCGGACCTGGACACCGCCGCGCTGGACCGGGCCGTGGCGGCGGTCGGGGCGCGGGAGCTCGTCGCCCGCCTCGGCGGCTACGACGCGGAGCTGACGGACCCGGCCGGCACGCTCTCCAGCGGAGAGCGCCAGCTCATCGCGCTGGCGCGGGTGTATGCCTCACCGGCCCGGGTCGTGGTCCTCGACGAGGCGACCAGCCACCTCGACATGGCGGCGGAGGCCGTGGCGGAAACCGCCTTCGCGGCCCGTCCCGGCACTCTCGTCGTGATCGCCCACCGGCTGACCACGGCGGCCCGGGCCCGGCGCGTCCTGCTCCTCGACGGAGAGCGCCCCGTCCTCGGCAGCCACGCCGAACTCAGCGCCACCAGCCCGGCGTACGCGGCACTCGTCGGTCACTGGACGGCGCAGGCCCCGCGCGTGCCACAGGGGTCGCGGGCCGGACGGCCCTGATCAGCCGGGTGCGGTGCCGCCCGCCGCGGCCGCGGCCAGGGCCGTCCGGGACCGTACGCCGGTCTTGCGGAAGATGCGGGTGAGATGGGCCTCGACGGTCTTCACGGAGATCACCAGGGTGTCCGCGATATCGCGGTTCGGCATGCCCAGCCGGACCATCCGGACGATCTCCGACTCCCGGACCGACAGCGCGGGCGTGGTGGCGGCGCCGACCCTGGGCCGGCGCCCCCCGATCGCACGCTGCTGGTCGATGGCCAGCCGCCGCAGCCGGCCGGATCCCGTCGCCACCGCCAGCGCCTTGGCGCGCCCCGCCTCTTCGGCGGCCGCCGACAGCTCCCCGGCGCGGGCCAGCCGCTGGGCCAGCAGGAGACGGGTGTGGCCCTCCCACAGGGCCATGCGCCGGTCGGCGAAGCCGGACGCGGCCTCGCGCAGCAGCGGCAGCGCGAGGCCGTCGTCGACGGCCTCCGCCCTGGCGTACAGGTCGCGCGCGCGTCGCCCGGGCGCGATGCGCGGCACGCCGGCCCCAGAGCCTTCAAGGACGCCAGAGCCTTCAAGGCCGCCGGGGCTGCCGGGGCTGCCGGGGCTGCCGGGGGCGCCGGGGGCGTCGTGGCTGATAGGGCCGGCGGGGCTGCCAGGGCCGCCGGGGCCGTCATCGCCGTCGCGGCTGCCGGGGCCGCCGGAGCCGCCGGGGCCGTCGTGGTCCTCGTTCCCCGGCGGCCGGCGGCCGGCCTCGGGCGGCAGAACGGCCCACCACAGCCGCTCGACCGTGGCCGGCGCCGCGGCCGCGGCCCCCGTACGCGGGCAGCCGTCGCGCCAGGTGAGGGCGGACGCGCGGAGCAGCCGGGCGAACCCGGCCAGGTCGGGGCGGTGCAGCGTGCTCGCGCGTGCCTCGCAGTCCTCCGCCGACCGCAGCGCCTCCGCCAGCCTCCCCAGGGCGAGCAGCGCGCAGGCGTGCCCCAGCAGGAGCCGGGGCAGCGCACCGGACCGCCCGGCCCGGCGCGCCGCCCGGACTCCCCGGGCGAAGAGACCGGCGGCGGCGGAGAAGTCCTCGGCGACGTGCGCCGCCCAGCCCAGCCGGACGACGGTCTCGACGTGCTCCGCCAGTGCCGCGGCGTCCATGGCGCGCAGGAAGGCCGCCGCGGCGGCCGCCCCCGCGCGGTAGTCGGCGGTGTGCCCGGCCACCGCGCCGGCCAGCGCCACGACGGCCGCCGCCTCCGGTCCCCTGTCCTCGGCCAGCAGCTCCCGTACGGCGGGGAGTTCGCCGCGGACGGCCGCCAGCAGGGCGAGCCGCAGGCGCAGGGGCGGGGCCTTGTCCTCGGGGGCGGCCCGCAGGCCCGCGGTGAGGAGGTCGCGCGCCTCGTCGTGCCGGCCGAGGTCGATGGCCAGACGGGCGCGCAGCTCGGCCACCGCCGTGGCGTCCTCCAGATCGCCGAGTTCCGGCAGCAGTTCGCGGCACAGGCGGTGGTCCCCCACGCGCTCCGCCGCCCGCCAGAGGGCGAGCACGAGTCGGCGGCGCAGCGCGGGCGGCGTGTCGAAGGGCGCGATCCGGCGGGCGGCGCGCAGCCATTCCACGGCACGTTCCGGGGCGGAGCCGAGGACATGGTCCGCCGCGTCGGCGAGCAGCCGTACCGCGGAGAGGTCGCCGGGGGCGGCGGACCGGGCGACATGGACGGCCCGTTGGGCGGGCTCGGCTCCGGTCTCGTCCAGCACCTCGGCGGCCCGCGCGTGGGCGGCGATCCGGGCGCCGGGCGGGATCCGGGCGTACACGACGGCTCGCAGCAGCGGGTGGCGGAACCGGAAGAGCGGCGTGCCGACCGTATGGGGGCTGATGACCCCGCGTTCGGCGAGTACGTCCAGGGCGGGGAGCACGGCGGCCGCCCCGCGGCGGGCGACGGCGGCGGCGAGCGCCGGGTCGAACGGGTCGCCCAGCACGGCCGCCGCCCGGACGACGTCACGCTCGACCGGGCCGAGCCGGTCGGGCTCGCGGGCGTGCTGGGGGAGCGGGCCGGGGAACAGGCCGGTGCGGGCCAGTTCGCGCAGTTCGGGGTCGGTGAGCGGGGCCAGCGTGGCGAGCCAGCCCGGGATGCCGCCGGTCAGCTCGTACAGGAGGCAGCGGCGTTCGACGGAGGTCCCCGCGTCGAGCAGCCCGGCGAACCGCTCCCGGCTCAACGGCGGGGTCTCGGGTACGGCGGTGACATCGTTCATGGGACCAGCCAGAGAGGAGAAGTCGGGGGCTTGGAGCGGGCCCGTGCGGACGGGGTCTTCCCGCCGCACGGGCCCCGCTCGTCGTGCTGCCGGGTGGACCGGGCTTGCTAGTGGGTGAAGATCGAGGGCGGGATGCAGAGGAGCACGCTGGGGGTGCTGACCTCCACCACCCCCTCCTCCTCGCTCGTCACCTCGGACGCGAGTTCCTGCAGTTTCAGAATCTGGTGCAAGGCCGGACTCCTTGGCCGGGCGGGGAGGTGCCCGGCGCCCGGGCACCTCCCCGCTGGTGGCGTGACGCTCTCGTCGCCGGTGCTGCTAGCAGACGGCGCTGAAGTCGCTCTGGCAGACCCCGCTGAGCGTGCTCCACTCCTCGACGCCGTCCTCGTCGGGCCCGTGGCTGTTCTCGAGCTCCTGCAGTTCCAGGATCTGCGGCATGGTCGGTCTCCTTCTCACTGATGGGATGTGCCGGTGACACCCGGCCGACGGACGCGGCCGGGAACTCGTGGGGCCTCTCAGGACCGTGCGGCGATCGCGTCCACGGTGAAGAACGGATCGGGGGCGGGGTCGAGCAGTTGGCTGAGGAAGAGCAGCACCCCTGACGAACCGCTCCAGAGTTCGGCGCTGTACCGGAAGGTCTGGTCGCCCAGGAAGCGCACCCCGTCCGGGTGCGGCACGGCGTGGGCGTACAGCGCCCGCGCGACCCGCAGCGCCGCCCGCCGCGCCTCGGCGTCGCCGGTGAGGCGGGCGTGCTCGGTCAGGGCCAGGCCGAGGCCCGACAGCCCCTGGTACAGCCCGGGCATCGCGGTGAACCGCGAGTCGAGCCGGGCGAGCAGCCGCGGCAGGGCGGCGGCCAGCCGTTCGTCGTCCACGGCGGCGGTGTAGCGGGACACCGCGAAGGTGACTCCGGCGCTGCCGCTGTACAGGTAGGGCATCGCGCGGCGGTCCGTCTCGGAGACCGGGAAGGACAGGTCGGGGGCCGCCGGGTCGGAGGCGCGGTCGAGTTCCGCGTGGAGCAGCCGTACGCCACGGGTGAGCGGGCCGCGGTCCCCGGTGACCCGGGCGAGCTGCTGGAGCAGCAGGGCGATGCCGCTGCGGCCGTGCAGCAGTCCGACCGCGTCGTCGGGGCCGAGGTGGGCGGCCAGCTCGCTGTCGGGCGGCAGCGCGGCGGTGAGGGCCCGGGCCCGGTCGAGGTGGTGTTCGTCGCCGGTGCGGCCGTACAGGGCGAGATGGGCCAGGGCGACACCGGCGCCGCCTCCGGCGAGGGTGGCGGTCCGCGTGGTGAGGGGATGGAGGTCGGCCGTGGCGAGCAGGTCGGCCGCCTCCTGGAGCAGCCCGTGGTCCGCGAGGACCCAGGCGATGCCCGACAGGCCCATGTGCAGCCCGGGCGGCAGGGTCGGCGCGGCGGAAAGGGCGTCGCGCCGCAGCCGTTCCAGCGCCCCCTCGGGGAGCGGCCGTCCGGCCCGGGACAGCGCGTGCAGGACACCGGCGGTGCCGTAGGCCAGGCACAGGGTGTTGGACAGATAGCCTTCCGGGACGGTGGGGAACACCCGCTCCGCGTGGTCCGGATCGGCCATCGCCACCAGGGCGTCCGCGGTGGCGTCCCGCAGGGCGGCCAGATGCGCGAGGGGGTCGCTCTCCACCTCTTCGGGCGCGGGCAGCGGTGGGGTCTCGCGCGGCGGGTGGTAGCGGGTGGCGCGCGACCACAGGGAGTCCGGTACCGGCGCGGTGTTCTCGATGCCGTGGCGCAGGTGCGTCAGCGTGTCGGGGTTGCGCTGGACGACCAGGTTCAGGGGGAAGACCAGGAACTGGGCGATCGCGCACAGTCCGTAGTGGTCGTAGCGCTCCGGGTCCCCGCCCACCAGGTCGTGCGGGGGGCTGAAGCCCGGTGTGCCCATGGGCGTGAAGTCGGCGCCGGTCCGCGCGGCCGCCTCGAAGTCGATCAGCCGGATCCCACCGTCGTCCGTGGCCATCACATTGCCGGGGCTGACGTCGACGAAGACGAAGCCGAGGGCGTGCAGCCTGGCGAGGGCCTCTTCCGTCTCCGCGACGATCCGCTCGCATCGCGCGAAGTAGTCGGCGAAGTCCTGGGGCGTCGGCGCCGTTCTGATGCAGGGGTTGTGGGCGACGGTCCACCCGTTCAGGTTGCGGCCCTCGATGAACTCGGTGACCAGGAATTCGTGTTCCCATTCCCGGAAGTAGGCGATCGGCTCGGGGGCGAGCCCCGGGGCGGCGGCGTGCAGGGCCTTCAGCGTCTCCCACTCGGCCCGCAGCCGTTCGGTCGCGGTGATGTCGCCCGCGCTGACACCGGTGTGCTGCCGTGCCTCCTTGATGAACACGCTGCGGCCGGTGCTGTTCTCCCGGCCCCGGTACGCGCCTCCGCCGTTGCTGGGCCGCAGCACGGCCTCGAAGGTGTACCCGCCGAAGGACAGCTCGCCGCCGGGAGCGGGGGCGGACTCCTCGAACGGGTCCTGGATGCCGGCCGGCAGGTGGAACGCCACCCCGCGCCGGTCCTCGACCAGGTTCCCGTGGCCGTCACGGACCAGCGGCAGGGCCGTGCCGTCCGGCTTGAGCCGTTCCAGCCTCCGGTAGGCCCCGTAGCGGTAGTGGACCGTGCGGGACTCGCCGAACCGCCGGTCGCTGAGGACGTACGGGCCCTCCTCGTCCTTCAGCGCCTCGCTCAGGGCCTCCATCAGCTTGCGGGACGCGGCCACGTCCGGGGGATAGGCGGCGATGAACTTGCCGCTCTGCGGACGGGCCGCGTGTTTGTGGTGCGTCCACTGGTAGAACAGCTCCGCGGCGAGGTGCTTGAAGGGGACGCCCTGCTCGAAGAGGACGCCGGTGGCGAGGTCGAGCACCTGGTCGAGGCGGTCGGGCCGGGCCGAGACGTGCACCTTCCAGCCGCACTCGGCGAGCACCGCGTCCTGGGGCCGCCACATGGTCCACACGCCCGTCCGGTCGGATGTCCACCCGTCCGGGACACGGCTCGGACGGAACAGCCTGCCGAGCGCGGGGGCGCTCTCCAGCGGTGCGTAGAAGTCCGGGTCGGCGACAGTGAATCCGTACGGTTTCCTCATCCGTCTCTCCAGGGGCCGCGTACGCGAGACCGTCCAGTACGGCGAAGTGGGCGGGCCCGCTCTTCTCGCACCGGTTGACGCACCACACGATGGCGAACGGCACCCCGGGTGTCAACTGATGTGAATGTGCTTCTCGATCTCATTCATCTGAGCTAATATCGCCGGCGAACCTTCACCTTCACCTGACGAGCCCTCAAGGAGGCGGTTATGAGCGGAGTTCTGGCCCTCCAGGCCCTGGAGCCGGCGGACACCGAGGTCGCGGACGCGCTGCCCACGACCATGACCATCACGACCGGCAACAGCCATCTGAGCGTGTTCATGGACTGCACCACGACCGTCACCCGGGCGATGCCTCAGGGCTGACCGGCGGTGCCGGCCGCCGCCGCGGCCTGGTCGCGGGTGCGGTCCCGGACCTCGCCGACCACGGGGGAACGGGTGAACGCGTGAGTGACCCGGACCAGCCAGGCCGCCTCGTCCTCGGTGGTCTCCAGGCGCTCCGCCGGTGTCCGGCGGCCTGGGCCAGGTGTCCCTCCGCGCGGCCGGCCGGCCCGTTTGTTCTCCAGCGCCGCGGCGATGACGGCCGCTTCGACGACGGCCGCTGTCAGGGCTGCTTCCGGGTTGCCGGCGGCCGTCGCCGGGCCGGCGCGACCCAGCGCCTCCCCGGCCCAGGTGGGCGCCTCCGGCTGCTGGTAGGGCCGCAGCGCCAGGCTGCCGTCCCGGATCTCGATGACCCTGCGGTACAGGGCGAACTCCGCCTGGCGCAGCCCGGGGGACCGGCGCGCGGCGCGCGGATCCAGCGCGATCTCGGGCAGTTCGGCGTAGAGCGCCGACCACAGCGGTTCCAGCCTCTTGTGGGCGCGGCGGGCGCGCAGCCGGCGCAGGGGGCGGGCGACCCGGTCGCCCCACAGGGTGGCGGTGGCACCGGCGGCGGCCAGCACGGCCGTGACCATGCCGAGGGTCGTGGAGAGGAGGTCCTCGCCCATGTCCTGCCGCCCGGCGGCGACATTGGCGGCGGCGTCGTCCAGGGCCCACAGCGCCCACACCACCCCCGTGGCCGTGGCCAGCGCGGCCAGTCTCAGGCCCATGCGCAGCGGGCCCGGGGGAGTGCGACGCGTGTGCCGGAACAGGGCTCGCGCGAGGACATGCAGACACCAGCAGATGTAGCCGGCGAAGAGGACGTTGTACGCGGCGAGGGCCCACCCCCGGCCGGGCGCGGCCACGGCCGAGGCGCCTTCCTCGGCGACTCCGGCGGTGAAGAACAGCACCAGCGCCGCCGCCTGGACGGCGACGGCGGCGCGGATCCGGCGGCGTCGCCGCACCGGCGCGGAGCCGGACCCCGGCGGTCCGAGGGCGAGCGCGACCAGCGAGAGGAAGGTGGCGGCGGCGGCCTTCAGCTCGTACGTCACGAGGAGTTCGGTGGCGGGGGAGGGGACGAGGTGATCCAGCGCGTCCAGCACCACCGGGGCGTTGAGCAGCATCGCCGTTCCCACGCACAGCGCGAACCCGGCCACGTCGCGCTGGGCCGGCTCGGCCCTCCCCCCGCGGGTGATCACCAGCCGGTGCACCGCGAACACCAGGAAGACCAGGGCGGCGAGGGACGCGGTCAGGCTCGCCATGAGCGCCGCCGGGCGACCCGCCGGCCCGGGACCCGCTGCTCGGGCGAGCCGAACAGGGAGCGCAGCCGGGCCTCTTCCGGCCCGGTCGAGGCCCGTCGGGCCGCGTCCGCCCGGTCGAGCTCCGCCGCGCGGTGGAGGATCAGGGACGCGACGAGTTCGGCCTCTTCCTCCTGTGGCTCCGTATAGACGGTGCGCCCCAGAACCCGCTGCACCAGAGAGGCCGGGAGGTGCGGCAGCAGGACCGTGGCGGCGGAGGACGCCGCGGGGGAGGTCTCATGGTGACCGCATAACAGGTGGGCGACCTCGTGCAGCTGGATGTGCTGCTGGTGCAGGGGCGTGGTGTCCGCGGGATAGAGGATGCGGTCGGCGCGGTCGGTGGTGACGAGCAGCCCGCACGGAAGGTGCGGCCGCGCCGCGACCGGCATGAGGTCGATCGGCCGGCCCCTGGTGCGCGCCAGCCTTCCGATGAACTCGTCCATGGCGAACGGGGTCGGCAGGTCCAGGCCGTCCACCAGACGCCGACATCGTTGCCACAGGGGCTTGTCGCTCCGGCCGCTGCGCACGCGCTGCTCCTTCCCCCGTGGTCCCGTGTGCCCGTGGTCCCCGTGCGACCCCGGCCCCGTGCGACGTGTCCGTCCGGGTCAGCCGCCGGAGCGCTCGCCGTCCGCCGGCGTACGCCTCTGCTCACCGCCGCCGGCCGCGCTTTCCCGCCGGGCCAGGACATCGATCATGTCGCTGATCGTGTTCACGCCCTCGGGCGACAGGTTCACCGCCCGCAGCGCCACGCTCCGGACCCCGGCGTCCCGCAGGGCCCCCAGCAGCTCCAGCTCCTTGGCGATGGCCGCCCCCTGGTCGTCGTCGAAGAAGTACGCGACCGGGACGTCGAAGAACTGGGCGAGCGCTTCCAGGTGCCGCTTGGTGGGATTGTCCCGGCGGCCCGTCCGCAACTGCCACATGTACGTGGCGGAGAAGCTCTCCCCGGTGGCCTCCCGGCACGCCCGGGCGACCTCCTCATGGCTGAACTGCTCACGATTGGGCCGCCGCACGACGCGGAACAGCGTGTCGAGCTTCTCCGCGAGGGTCGTCGGCGCAGCCGACTCGGCACCGCTCACGTCCAGCCTCCCCTCTGCGGTCGATACAGCCAGTATGGGTGCCCGCTGGGCACTCGTTCACTCTAGCTGATGACGTGTCGTTGGGGGCCGGTCGGATTCAGGATGCGGAAGCCTCCGGATCACCCGCGCCGGGGAGGGGTGAGCTTCTCCAGGTCCAGGCTGATCTCGAACGGCACCGGCCGCCGGAGGGCGTCCCGGAAGATTCCGGCGGGCGCGTAGGCGCCGGTCGGTTCGTCCAGCTCATAGACGTGGACGACAGGCGAGCCCTCTTCGTCCTCGATGCACCAGTAGTGCGGGATCCCGGCCTCCGCGTACTTGCGGAGCTTGACCGTGCGGTCGCGGTGCGCCGATTCAGGGGAGACGACCTCGATGACGAGCATGACCTCGTCCGACGAGTACCAGGTGCGGTCGGGGTCGAATGGGACGGAGGTCACCAAGAGATCGGGTTCCGGCCGGTTGCGCTCGTCGAGGCGAATCGTCATTTCGCGTTCGACCTCTATACCGGCTGGGGCCTGCGCCATGAGGGCTGTCGTGAGTGCGGTGACGAGGCGGCCGTGCCAGGACCGCTGCGGCGACATCCTGAAGACGAGGGCTCCATCGATCAGCTCGGTATGACGGGGTGCCTCGGGGAGGTGGTCCAGGTCCTCCGCGAGCCAGCCTTCCTCGCGCGGCGGGCGCATCCAGTCGGGCAGAGCGGTCATGGGACAACCGTAGCGACCCGGCGCGGGCCGGGCCACGAGATCGCGACGGGTTCACCCCCGCCCCGCGGGCCGGGGCCGCGTCACCGAGGGGGCGAGGTGGCCGAGGCCGGCTTGCCGTCGCCGTACAGCCACACGTCGAACAGGTCCCGGAGGTCCTGGCCCGACTTCTTCTCGCACAGCGCGATGAACTGCCGGGTGTCGGCGTTGCCGTGGCGGTGGTCGCGGGTCCAGGCGCGCAGGATGGCGAAGAAGGTCTTGTCGCCGACGGCCTCGCGCACCTGGTGCAGCACCATCGCCCCGCGCCCGTAGACCGGCGGGTCGGAGACCCGGCCGGCGCTGGGCGGGGAGGCGGGCGGGAAGGCCCAGATGCCTTCGCTCTCGTCGTCCGTGCCGTCGTAGAAGTCGTCGAAGATCTCCTGGGCGGTGCGGCCGTCGTGGTCCTCCTCCCACAGCCACTCGGCGTAGGTGGCGAACCCCTCGTTGAGCCACATGTCCTTCCAGGCCCGGGGCGTGACGGAGTCGCCGAACCACTGGTGGGCGAGTTCGTGCACCAGCAGCGCCTCGCCCGGCGGCGACGGGAAGACGGGCTTGGTCTGGGTCTCCAGGGCGTAGCCGAGGTCGGGCAGGTCGGCGACGATCGCGCCGGTGGAGGAGAAGGGATAGCGGCCGAAGGTCCGGGTCTCCCAGTCGATGACCTCGGTGACCTGGTCGGGAAGATCGGCGGCCCGGTCGGCGAGTCCGGGGTCGACGGCGACGTACTGGGGGAGGGTGCCGTCGGTGGTCGTGGTGTGGATGTCGAAGTCGTCGATGGCGACGGTGGCCAGATAGCTCGCCATGGGTTCGGCGGTGCGCCAGTGGAAGGTGGTGCGGTCGCCGTGCTCGGCGCGGTCGGCCAACTCGCCGTTGGACACGGCGGTGTAGCCCCGCGGGACCGTGATGGTGATGTCGTACGCGGCCTTGTCGGACGGGTGGTGATTGCCCGGGAACCAGGCCATGGAGCCGGTGGGCTCGCCGAGGCCCACGGCGCCGTCCTCGGTCTCGATCCATCCCTCTTCCGAGCCGTCCGGGTCGGAGATGGTCCTGGGCCGGCCGTCGTAGACGATCGTGGCCTTGAAGGTGCGGCCCTTGGGGAGGGCGGCGGCGGGGGTGAGCGTCAGCTCCGTACCGGTGCGAGCGGTCCTGGCGGGCTCGCCGTCGACCGTGGCCCCGCGCACCCGCAGTCCGGCGAGGTCCAGGTTGAGGGAGGACAGGGCGCGGGTGGTGCGGGCGGTGAGTTCGGCGGTGCCCTCGAGGCGGTGGGAGTCGGGGGAGTAGCCGAGGGTGAGGCGGTACCGGGTCACGTCATAGCCGCCGTTGCCGAGCCCGGGGAAGAGCCGGTCGCCGACGCCGGCGGCGCCGGGCCGCGCGCCGGGGACCCCGTCGGAGTCGTCGTGGGATCCCCCTCCACTGGTGCAGGCGGCGGCGCACAGCAGCAGGGCGAGGGCGGCGGACAGCGGCCGCGGAGAGGGACGGGTGCGCAGGGCGGGCTCCTCGGGGACCGGCGGATGCACGGCGATGAGCGGTGCTGAGCGGTGGGCGAACGGCGCGTGCACGGCTGTGCACGGCAATGCGACGGGATTGTCCCGGCGTTGATCGCCATTGATACCCGCCTTATGCGCTGTTGTCGAAGTAAACGTCCCTGAGCTGCAGTTCACCACTTCTGGTGAAGCTCTGGCCTTCAGTTGCGCACGACAACACTCGGTTGCGAAGCTGTTGCCGACTGTCAACCACGGGGAGCGCACGTGGCCTTTGGTGACCAGCCCGCATACCTCCGAGTCGCCGACGACCTCCGGAAGAAGATCACCACCGGCGAGCTGCCACCGCACACCCGCCTCCCCTCCCAGGCCAGGATCCGCGAGGAGTACGGGGTCTCCGACACCGTCGCCCTCGAGGCGCGCAAGGTACTGATGGCCGAGGGCCTGGTCGAGGGCCGCTCCGGCTCGGGCACCTATGTCCGGGCGCGCCCCGTCCCGCGCCGCCTGGTGCGCACCGGCTATCGCGTCGGCGGCGCCTCCAGCCCGTTCCGCCAGGAGCAGGCCGACGACCGGATCATCGGCACCTGGGAGTCCGGCAGCGAGCAGGACGAGGCCGGCCGCGAGATCGCCGAGCGGCTGGGCATCCGGCCCGGCGAGCGCGTCATGCGCACCCGTTATGTGTTCCGGGCGGCGGGGGACGCGGTGATGATCTCCACCTCCTGGGAGCCGCTCGCCGTCACCGGCCGCTCTCCGGTGATGCTCCCCGAGGAGGGCCCGCTGGCCGGGCGCGGTGTGGTGGAGCGGATGGCCGCCATCGATCTCGTGGTGGACAACGTGACGGAGGAAGTCTCCGCGCGGCCCGGCCGGGCCGAGGAGGTGCTGACGCTGGGCGGGGTGCCGGGCCACTTCGTGCTCGTCATCTCGCGCACGTATTTCGCGGGCGGCCGCCCCGTCGAGACGGCCGACGTGGTGGTGCTGGCCGAGCGGTACCGCATCGCTTACCACCTTCCGGTGCGCTGACCGCCGCTCTCGCCGGGGCGGGGCAGTGCCCCGATCGGCGCCCGTAGATCGTTTCGCCCTCAACTCCGGTAATGCCTCATGGATTTGAGCTGAATTTGAGCTGAGGGGAAATTGAGGTAGATTTGAGGTCCGTGGCTGCTGCATGGAAAGCGGCACATCGGACTCAACTCGCGTCACCCGACCATCCGGGCCCATTCGCGGTATCTGTGCACGAACGTTGAGGAAGAGCCGCGGCTTCCCCCTTGGGTTACCTGCGATTGCGGACGGGATTAATGAATCCCGTGCCCGGTCGGTAAAGATTCCGCGAAGGGCCCGGTGAGCATCCTCGATGCCTGCTTCTCGTGGATTTTACCAGTGATTGACCTGCGCTGATGTGGTCCAAAGGGTGATCGCGAGAACCGGACCTCAAACTCAGCTCAAACCCGCGAGGTACCCCTTCAATTCGCTTGTACGATGACGCGCGTTTGCATCAGGTACAGCTATCGGGGACGAAGGGAGTGTCAGGGACGTTGAGCACTGAACAAGGTTCCCACTCGCATTACAAAAGGTCGCTCGGGACGGTGTCGCTCACCGCGGTCGGCCTCGGTTCCATCATCGGCTCCGGTTGGCTCTTCGGTGCCGAGCGGGCCGCGTCGCTGGCCGGTCCCGCGGCCATTCTCGCCTGGGTGATCGGTGCCGCGGTCGCGCTGACCATCGCCCTGACGTACTCCGAGCTCGGCTCGATGTTCCCCAAGGCCGGCGGCATGGTCCGGTACGGGCAGTACTCGCACGGCTCGCTCGCCGGCTATCTGGCCGCCTGGGCCAACTGGATCGCCATCGTCTCCGTGATCCCGGGTGAGGCCACCGCCTCCATCCAGTACATGAGCTCCTGGGACTTCGACTGGGCGAAGCATCTGTACGACGGGAAGGAGCTGACCGGCACCGGCGTCGTCCTCGCCTCCGTCCTGCTGGTCTTCTACTTCTTCCTCAACTGGTTCGCGATCACCCTCTTCGCGAAGACCAACACCGCGATCACCGTCTTCAAGGTGGTCGTCCCCACGCTGACCGCCGGCGCCCTGCTGCTGGCCCACTTCGACACCGGCAACATCAGCGGCAACGGCGGCTTCACCCCCAACGGCTGGAGCTCGGTCTTCACCGCCGTCGCGGTCTCCGGCATCGTCTGGGCGTACAACGGCTTCCAGTCGCCGCTCAACATGGCGGGTGAGGCGCGCAACCCCGGCAAGTCCCTGCCCAAGGCCGTCATCAGCTCCATCATCATCTCGCTGGTGATCTACGTCGCCCTGCAGGTCGCCTTCCTGGGCGCGGTCCCGGCCGCCGACCTGTCGCACGGTGGCTGGTCGAGCCTGTCCTTCAACTCCCCGCTCGCCGACCTGGCCACCGCCTGGGGCCTGAACTGGCTGGCGCTGCTGCTGTACGCGGACGCCTTCATCTCCCCGTCCGGCACCGGCATGATCTACGCGGCCACCACCTCCCGCATGATCCACGGCGTGCAGGAGAACGGCCACCTGCCGAAGATCTTCGGCAAGGTCGACCCCAAGACCGGCATCCCGCGCCCCGCGCTGCTGCTCAACCTGGTGATCGCCTTCGCGTTCCTCGCCGTCTTCCGCGGCTGGGGCTCGCTCGCCGAGATCGTCTCCGTCGCGACCGTCATCTCGTACATCACCGGCCCGGTGGCCGTGATGTCGCTGCGCCGCCTCTCCCCGAACCTGCCGCGTCCGGTGAAGCTGCGCGCCATGCCGATCATCGCGCCGATCGCGATGGTCTTCGGTTCGCTCGTCCTGTACTGGGCCCGCTGGCCGCTGACCGGCAAGGTCATCTTCATCATGGCGATCGGCCTGCCGATCTGGGCCTGGTACGAGCTGCGCAAGCCGTGGGCCGAGCTGAAGCCGCACCTGCTGGCGGGCGCCTGGATGGTGACCTACCTGCTGGTCATGGCGATGGTCTCGTGGGCCGGCGGCAAGGACTACGGCGGCCGCGGCTACCTGCCCGAGGGCTGGGACATCGTGATCGTGGCCGCGATCGGCCTGGCCTTCTACGCCTGGGGCGTGAGCAGCGCCTGGCGCAACCCGAGCCTGGTGCAGGCCGAGCAGGAGCTGGCCGCCGACGCCGCGGCCGAGGCCGCCGCGGGCGAGGCGGACGACGACCGGCGCGAGAAGACCGCCGCGGGCGTCTGAGACGGTGCGGGCCGGACGAGGTGCCGCCTATGGCGGACGCCTATGGCGGGGCAACACCTCGACCGGCCACACCGCCGATGACCGGCGGCGTGGCCGGATGAGTGCCTCGTTGTGAGAAGCCGTATCCGGTGCGTGAAGGTTGGGCGTAGGCTCGGGCATATGCGGATCGGGAATTCCTTACCGGAGTCACGGAGGCGTGCGCGGGGGCGCGCCGGATTGGAGGGGGCGGACCGATGAGTGACAGCAATGCCGTCCTGCCATGGCTCGTCATCCGCCAGGACGACAACGGCAACCGCTATCGCGTCGGCCGTTACGCCACCAAGACCGAGGCCCAGGAAGTGGCCGACCGGCTCGACTCGCAGAGCAAGGAGCAGCTCTACGTCGTCGAGCGGACCGCGGCCTCCCGCCAGAGCCGCTGACCCCAGCCGGACCCGCCGGACCCGCCGGGCGGGCCCGGCCCCGTCCCCCTTCCGTCGCCCGCGCCGATCTCCCGCGTCGCACCCCGGGGCACTCCCGTAGGGTGCGGCGCATGACGGTGCGCGTGGTGGTGGGCGGAGCGGTGTTCGACCAAGGGCGGCTGCTGGCCGCGCGGCGCAGCGCCCCGCCCGAGCTTGCCGGCCGCTGGGAGCTGCCGGGCGGCAAGGCCGAGCCGGGGGAGACGCCCGAGCAGACCCTCGTGCGGGAGCTGCGCGAGGAGCTGGGCGTCGAGGTGCGGCCGCTGGAGCGGCTGCCCGGAGAGTGGGTCCTGAAGCCCGGATACGTCCTCCAGGTGTGGACCGCCGAGCTGCGCTCGGGCGAGCCGCGCCCGCTGGAGGACCACGACGAGCTGCGCTGGCTCCCGCCGGACCGCGTGGACGAGGTCGACTGGCTGGACGAGGACCGTCCGGCGGTGGCCGAAGCGGTACGGCGGCTGCTGGGCGCTTAGGGCCTCTCGTTTGGATCAGGCCGGGCTCGCGGGCCCTGGCACCGCGCGGCGCGGCGTTGTCGTCGGTTGCCATGGCTCCGCCATGACGCCCTCCTCCGCCTTGCGATGCCCGGCACCAGACCCCGCTCCCTGATCCGGCCTGATCCAAACGAAAGACCCTAGCCTCCGCCAAGGGCCGGTACCGGCCCGCGCCCGGGACGCCCGCGCCCGCCTCGAGACGCGCCCGTCTTGAGCCGCGCGGGAACGAAACCGCGCCCGCCTCGAGACGCGCCTGACGAAACCGCGCCCGCAAAGCCGCCGCTCGGGAAAGCCCTGACCACGGCTTTGCGATGGTGGGCGGTACTCCCACCCGGATATCGGGTATGTACTGATTAACCTCCCTGAATCCATACATTCCGGCGGGGCTTCGACATGTCGGGGGAAGTGATCGGCGTGACGGACAGTGCGGGAGCGGCCGGCTTCCGGCCCGGGGGGCCCGGTGTCGCCGAGTGGGTCCTCCCCGCCGAGCCCGGCGCCGTCCGGGTGGTCCGCTCCCAGGTGCGCCAGGCGCTGGACGACTGGGGCCTGGCCCCGCTGTGCGATGTGACGGTGCTGCTGGTGAGCGAGTTGGTGACCAACGCGCTGCGGCACGCCAGCGGCCCGATCGGCGTCCGTATGTACGCCCGCCGCGAACGCGCCGCGGCCGAGCCGGTCCTGCTGGTCGAGGTCTCCGACCCGCTCGCCGACCCGCCGCGCGAGCGGGTGGCCGCGCCGGAGGACGAGGGCGGCCGCGGTCTCCAGTTGGTCGCCCGCAGCGCCCTGCGCTGGGGTGCCCGGCGTGACGGCGCCGGGAAAACGGTGTGGTTCGAGCTGGCTCTGCCCGGTTAGGAGTGTGGGGGAGCACTGATCTTGAGCGCTTGTCAAAAAGCCAGGACGGGACCTGAACGCGGGCTGAGATAGTGCTGTGATCGTGAAGACCGTACTCCGGATGGCCGAGGTGCTGGATACTCGCTATCTGGGAGCCGGTCGGAGCACCTGAGCCGGAGGGGACGGGCGCATGAGCGAGAAGCCAGCAAGGGCGGATATGCCCGAGGAGGCGGTTGGTTCGCAGGTGTCGTCAATGTCTACTTCGCTCGTGTTGTCCGGATCCTCCCTGCCTTCGACGCCCCCGGTGTGGCAGAGCAGCTCCCCCGGCTCGATCTATGACTACATCCGGGTCGCCTCGTTCTCGCTGGGGCCCGACGGCCGGATCGCGCAGTGGAGCCGGCGCGCCACCGAACTCCTCGGCCTCACCGCCGAACAGGCCATCGGCAGGGACCCGGTGGAGGCGTTCGTACCGCCCGAGCTGCGCGAGGCCAGCCGCCGCAGGGTCGCCGACATCCTCGACGGCAGGGAGTGGACGGGGCTCGTCCCCTACCACAACCCCCAGGCGCCGCACGGCCATGGGATCGCCGAGGTCTACGTGATGCCGTCCGAGACCGAGCACGGCGAGCGCTCCGCCCTGTGCATCGCCGTCGATGTCACGGCCCTGCGCGGACTGGAGACCGACCTTGCCGCGTCGCAGGCCGTTTTCGGTCAATCTCCGCTCGGTTTCTTTCTCTTCGGTACGGATCTCCGCATGCTGCGCGTCAACGAGCGGTTTGCGACGGTCTTCGGCCGCCCCGCCGAGACGTACCGCGGCGCCTCCGCGTACGACCTGCTCCCGCGCGGCGAGGCCGACCGGCTCGCCGCCGCCCTGCGCCAGGTCCTCGACAGCGGGCAGGCCCTGACCGACATGCCCATCGTGGGCACCGTGCCCGGCAACCCCGAGCGGCGCCGCTGGTCCGTCTCGCTGTACCGGCTGCACAGCGGCTCCGGCCGGCCCATCGGCGTCGCCGGCCTCGCCACCGATGTCACCGGCCGCCGCCGCGCCGAGCAGGAGGCCGCCGGGGTACGCCGCAACCTGGCGCTGCTCAACGAGGCCGGGGCCCGAATAGGCACCTCCCTCGACCTGGAGACCACCGCCCGCGAGCTGCTGGACGTGGCCGTGCCGCAGTTCTGCGACCTGGCCTCCGTCGACCTCTACCAGGGGCTGCTCTCCGGCGACGAGACCCCGCCCGGACTGGCCGACGGCAGCGCCGAGTTGCGCCGGGTGGCCTTCGCCAGCGCCGTCTCGGACGGCCCGGTCGCCTTCGGCGACAGCTACCGGGCCGGGGGCGACGACGACACCGGCGGCGCCACCAAGCCCATCCAGGTCGGCGAGGTGCACCGCTACCCCTTCAACTCCTCCTGCGCCGTGGCCCTGCGCACCGCACGGGCCCGCGTCGTCCCCGGCCCGGGCGGCGGCGAGAGCCTGGAACTGGGCAGCACGATGCTGCAGTCCACGCTCGTGGTGCCGATGGTCGCCCGCGACACGGTGGTCGGCCTCGCCCAGTTCTCCCGCACCAAGGGCAGCGAGCCCTTCGGCGAGCGGGACACCGCCCTCGCGGTGGAACTCGCCGCCCGCGCCGCCGTCTCCATCGACAACGCCCGCCTCTACCGCAGGGAGCACGAGCGCGCGCTGATACTCCAGCGCAGCCTGCTGCCGCCCGGCGACCCCGAGGCCGCCGGACTCGACATCGCCTGCCGCTATCTGCCGGGCAACGCCGCGACCGAGGTGGGCGGCGACTGGTTCGACGTCATCGAGCTGCCCGGCCACCGCACGGCCCTGGTGGTCGGCGACGTGATGGGCCGCGGCCTGCGGGCCGCCGTCGCGATGGGCGAGCTGCGCACCGCCGTACGCACCCTGGCGCTGCTCGACCTGGAGCCCGCCGAGGTGCTCTCCGCGCTCGACGAGATCGCCAGCGGGCTCGGCGCGCCCGGCGGCTCGCACGGCGGGGGGCGGGCGGGCTCGCGCGCCCTGGCCCGCGGCGGCAAGGCCGCCGACGGCTCCTCCGACCTGTCCGAGGTGTACCTCGCGACCTGCGTGTACGCCGTCTACGACCCGGTCACCCGGCGATGTACCTTCGCCAACGCCGGACACCCGCCGCCCGTCCTCGTGGAACCGGGCGAGCCCGCCCTGCTGATGGAGGTCCCGCCCGGGATGCCGCTCGGCGTCGGCGGCGAGCCGTTCGAGGAGATCGAGGTCGAGCTGCCCGACGGCGCGCTGCTCGCCCTCTACACCGACGGCCTGGTCGAATCCCGCGACCACACGCTCGACGAGGGCCTGCAGGCCCTGCGCGCCGCCCTCGACCCCCAGGAGACCGCCGACACCCCCGACACCCCTGCCGGGGCCGCCGGGCGCAAGGCCGTGGCGGGCTCGCTGGAGGACGTCTGCGACCACGTGCTGAGCACCCTCGACACCCACCACGGCGAGGACGACATCGCCCTGCTGATGGCCCGGGTGCAGGGCCTGTCGGCCGACTCGGTCGGCGACTGGCAGCTGCCCAGCGAGCCCAAGTCCGTCGGCCGCGCCCGCGAGCTGGCCCGCGCGCAGCTGGAGTCCTGGGGCATGGACGAGCTGGCCGACACCACCGAGCTGCTGGTCAGCGAGCTGGTCACCAACGCGCTGCGGTACGGCGAGGGCGAGATCCGGCTGCGGCTGCTGCTGGACCGCACCCTGGTCTGCGAGGTCTGGGACGGCGGTCTGGTCCAGCCCCGCCGCCGCCGCGCCCGCGACACCGACGAGGGCGGGCGCGGGCTCCAGCTGGTCGGCCTGCTCAGCGCCGGCTGGGGCAGCCGGCGCACCCCTCATGGCAAGACGGTCTGGTTCGAGCTGCCGCTGCCCGACGGGAGCTCCTCGGGCCCGGACTCCGTGGAGGCCCTGCTGAGCATGTGGTGAGGGGCGGGCGGGGTCAGGACGGGCGGCGCCGGATCTTGTTGCCCAGCCAGACCAGCGGGTCGTACTTGCGGTCCACCGCCCGCTCCTTGAGCGGGATCAGCGCATTGTCCGTGATCTTGATTCCCTCCGGGCAGACCTCGGTGCAGCACTTGGTGATGTTGCAGTACCCGAGCCCGTGCTCCTCCTGGGCGGTGCGCTTGCGGTCGATCCCGGCCTCGCCCGCCGCGTCCAGCGGGTGCATGTCCAGCTCGGCGACCCGCATCAGGAACCGGGGCCCGGCGAAGGCCTGCTTGTTCTCCTCGAAGTCACGCACCACGTGGCAGGTGTCCTGGCACAGGAAGCACTCGATGCACTTGCGGAACTCCTGCGGCCGCCCCACGTCCTCCTGCCACATCCGGTACTCGCCCGGCCCCAGGCCCTCGGGCGGCACGAAGGCCGGCACCTCGCGCGCCTTCTCGTAGTTGAACGACACGTCCGTCACCAGGTCCCGGACGACCGGGAAGGCGCGCAGCGGCGTGATGGTGATCGTCTCGTCCCGGCCGAAAACCGACATCCGCGTCATGCACAGCAGCCGGGGCCGCCCGTTGATCTCGGCGCTGCAGGAGCCGCACTTGCCCGCCTTGCAGTTCCAGCGGACCGCCAGATCCGGTGCCTGGGTCGCCTGGATCCGGTGGACGATGTCCAGAACGACCTCCCCCTCGTTGACCTCGACGTGGAAGTCCTTCAGGCCGCCGCCTTCCACATCGCCCCGCCACACCCTGAAGTGGGCCTCGTACGCGGTCATTGGGTCAGCTCCTCGTCCGTCAGGTACTTCGCCAGCTCGTCCTTCTCGAACAGGCCGAGCAGATCGGGCCGGATGGGCGGGGTCCGGTGGCGCTCCAGCCGGATCTGCCCCTGCCGCGCGTCCGGCGCCGCCAGGCCGCCCGAGGGGTCGGCGAGCCGGCACACCAGGTTGACCGGCCGCCACTCGCGGTCCATCTCCGGATAGTCGTCGCGGGTGTGCCCGCCGCGGCTCTCGGTCCGCTCCAGCGCGGCGCGTGCCACGCACTCGCTGACCAGCAGCATGTTGCGCAGGTCGATCGCCAGGTGCCAGCCGGGATTGAACTGCCGGTGCCCCTCGACCCCGGCGCGCCGCGCCCGCGCCCGCAGGTTGGCCAGGCGCTGCAGCGCCTCCTCCATCTCCCCGGCCCGCCTGATGATGCCCACCAGGTCGTTCATGGTCTGCTGGAGCTCCTGGTGGAGGGTGTACGGGTTCTCGGCCGGCCCGGCGGCCAGGCCCGGGTCGCCGCCCTCCGCGCTGAACGGGCGCAGCGCCTCGGCCGCCGCCAGGTCGACCTGGGCGTCGTCCGGCGCCGGCCGCCGCCCCGCGCCGGCGGCCTCCTCCGCGTACCGGGCCGCGTACAGGCCCGCGCGGCGGCCGAAGACCAGCAGGTCGGACAGGGAGTTGCCGCCGAGCCGGTTGGAGCCGTGCATGCCACCGGCGACCTCGCCCGCGGCGAACAGCCCGGGCACCCCGGCCGCGGCCGTGGTGTCCGGGTCGACGTCCACCCCGCCCATCACGTAGTGGCAGGTGGGGCCCACCTCCATGGGCTCGGCGGTGATGTCGACGTCCGCCAGCTCCTTGAACTGGTGGTGCATGGAGGGCAGCCGCCGCTTGATCACCTCGGCGGGCATCCGGGTGGAGACGTCGAGGAAGACCCCGCCGTGCGGGGAGCCGCGGCCCGCCTTGACCTCGGCGTTGATGGCGCGGGCGACCTCGTCGCGGGGGAGCAGCTCGGGCGGGCGGCGGTTGTTGTCCGGGTCCTCGTACCAGCGGTCGGCCTCGTCCTCGGTCTGGGCGTACTTCTCCTTGAAGACGTCCGGGATGTAGTCGAACATGAAGCGCTTGCCGTCGCTGTTGCGCAGCACCCCGCCGTCGCCGCGCACCGACTCGGTCACCAGGATGCCCTTGACGGAGGGCGGCCAGACCATGCCGGTCGGGTGGAACTGCACGAACTCCATGTTGACCAGCGGCGCCCCGGCCAGCAGGGCCAGCGCGTGGCCGTCGCCGGTGTACTCCCAGGAGTTGGACGTCACCTTGAAGGACTTGCCGATGCCGCCGGTGGCCAGCACCACCGCGGGGGCCTCGATGACGAAGAAGCGGCCGGACTCGCGCTCGTAGCCGAAGACCCCGGCGACCCGCTCCCCGTCCTCGTCCTTGATGACGCGGGTGACGGTGTACTCCTGGAAGACCTTGAGCCGGGCCTCGTAGTCGCCGAACTCGGCCTTGTCCTCCTGCTGAAGGGCGACGATCTTCTGCTGGAGGGTGCGGATCAGCTCCAGGCCGGTGCGGTCCCCGACATGGGCGAGGCGCGGATATTCGTGGCCGCCGAAGTTCCGCTGGGAGATCCTGCCGTCGGGGGTGCGGTCGAAGAGCGCGCCCCAGGTCTCCAGCTCCCAGACCCGGTCCGGGGCCTCCTGGGCGTGCAGCTCGGCCATCCGCCAGTGGTTGAGGAACTTCCCGCCGCGCATGGTGTCCCGGAAGTGCACCTGCCAGTTGTCGCCCTCGTTGACGTTGCCCATGCTGGCGGCGATGCCGCCCTCGGCCATCACGGTGTGGGCCTTGCCGAAGAGCGATTTGCAGATGACGGCGCAGCGCTTGCCCTGCTCGCGCGCCTCGATCGCGGCCCGCAGCCCGGCGCCGCCGGCGCCGACCACGACCACGTCCCACGCCTGCCGTTCGACTTGCGTCATCCTCGAGCACCTCTCCTAGAAAAAGCGCGGATCGTCGAAGGCGCCGCTCGCCACCAGATAGACGTAGAAGTCGGCCAGCGCGACGCTGACCAGCGACGCCCAGGCCAGCGCCATGTGGCGCGCGTTGAGACTGCTCACCCAGCCCCACAGCCGGTAGCGCACCGGGTGCCGGGAGAAGTGCTTGAGCCGGCCGCCGACGATGTGCCGGCAGGAGTGGCAGGAGAGGGTGTACGCCCAGATCAGCACGATGTTGATCAGCAGGACCAGGGTTCCGAGGCCCATGTGGCCCCACCGGCCGCTCTCGTCGCGGAAGCCGAGCACCGTGTCGTAGGTGAGGATCCCGGCGACGATCACCGCGAAGTAGAAGAAGTAGCGGTGGAGGTTCTGCAGGATCAGCGGGAAGCGGGTCTCGCCGGTGTACTTCGCGCGCGGCTCGGGCACCGCGCAGGCCGGGGGTGAGGCCCAGAAGCCCCGGTAGTAGGCCTTGCGGTAGTAGTAGCAGGTCAGCCGGAAGCCCAGCGGGAAGATCAGGATCAGCAGGGCGGGGGACAGGCCCCACCACGCGCCGAAGATCTCCCAGTTCGCGCCGCCCTTCATGGGCACGCAGTTCTGCGCGACGCACGGCGAGTAGAAGGGCGAGACGTACGGCTCGGCGTAGTAGTCGGCCCCCGAGAAGGCCCGCCAGGTCGAGTAGACGACGAACGCGAACAGCCCGGCGGCGGTGGCCGCGGGCGCGAGCCACCAGCGGTCGGTCCGCAGATGGCGGGCGGGGACGGCGGCGCGTGAGGGCGCGTGGACGCCGTGCGCGGCGGGGTCTGGTCCGGAGGTCGTACGGGCCTGGGGGTCGGTGCCTGTGGCCAAGGTGAACTCCGTGGTGGAGTGTGCGGGTGGGGTGGGGGCGGCGCGCGCCGGAAGGGCGCCGGGCGCTCGCGCGCGCCTCAAGGGCGCGTGACGGTCGCGCGCGCCTCGAGAACGCCGGGCGGGCGCGCGCCTCAGGGCGCGTGGCGGTCGCGCGCGCCGAGCCCCTCGTCGTCGACGTCCGACCACAGCGCACTGTTGTACGGGGCGTCGGGGACCAGCACCATCTCGGGGCGGGCCCGCTCGCCGGGGGCCGTCTCGCGCAGCAGGGCGAGGCTCTCGCGCAGGTGGTCCGTGTCGGTACGGACGCGGCGTATCTCCAGGCCGCCGGCGCCGACCGACTGCTCCAGCCGGTGGACGGAGCGGACCAGGTCGTCGAGACAGCGCTGGACGGCCGTCAAGTCGTCGTTCAAGGACATCGCTTGCCCTCACTTCCGCGGTTGCGGTTGGCGACGCTCATGCGACAGCGAGTGTTGCGCGTCACAGTCGCGGTTGGGAAGGGATCTGTCGCGATTCACCGAGCCACCGGCGCGCCCACACCCTCGCGCGCGGGGGTGCGCGCCCCCCGGATTGACCCGGTCGGGTGATCCTTTGCCCTCCATGGCCGTCTCGGCGTGCTGTTTTCTGAACCGTCGCTTTGAGTGAGGAGTATATGCGATGAGCGTCACAATATGCCAAATATGCACAATCCCGGCTCTCCCGGCCCGGCCGGCCGAGCAGGCCCACCCCGGAGGTACGTGCCATGTCCATCGCCAAGCGCCGCCGCGTCGCGCTGCTCGCCACGGGAGTGCTGCTGCCGCTGCCCTGGGTGAGCGGGTGCAGTTCCAGCGGTGACGACAGCTCGCCCGCCGCCGCACGACGGGACGTGGCCGCGGCCGCCCGCGACCGGGTGGCCGACAGGGGGACGCTGCGCTGGGCGCTGGACGCCGCGCCCGGGACGTTCAACGCCTTCCAGACCAACGCCGACAGCGGCACCCAGCGGATCGCGGGCGCCGTCCTGCCGTCGCTGTTCACCCTGGACGGCCGGGGTCGCCCGCAGCGCGACCCCGACTACCTCGAGGCCGCCGACGTGGTGGACCGCGAGCCCAAGCAGGTCGTGCGCTACAAGCTCAACCCGAAGGCGGTGTGGACCGACGGGCGCCCGATCGGCGCCGAGGACTTCACCGCCCAGTGGAAGGCGCTGCGCGGCACGGACGGCGCGTACTGGACCGCGCGCAACGCCGGATACGACCGCATCGCCAAGGTGGAGCCCGGCGACGGGGCGCACGAGGTCGAGGTCACCTTCGCCAAGCCGTACGCGGACTGGCGCTCGCTGTTCACCCCGCTGTACCCGAAGAGCGTGATGGGCGACCCGGCCGCGTTCAACGACGGGCGGCGCAGGGGGCTCGCGGTCGGCGCCGGCCCGTTCATGATGCGCCGCACCACCGGCGGCACCAAGAGCGTCACGCTCGTCCGCAATCCCCGCTGGTGGGGCGACCGGGCCCGGCTCGACAAGCTGGTCTTCAAGGCCGTGCCGGTCAAGCGGAGGGCCGCCGCCCTGCTGGCCGGCAAGCTCGACCTGGCCGAGGTCGACCGGGCGACGGCCGAGCGGATCGAGGCCGCGGGCCGGGCGCCGGGGAAGAAGGGGGCGAAGAAGCAGGCCGCGGCCGAGCCGTCGGCCCGCCACGGGGCGGCCGGGGACCGGTCGGGCCAGGACCGGGCGGCCGGCGACCAGGCAGGCCAGGACCGGGTGGACCAGGAGCAGGTGGCCCAGGGCGGCCGGGACGCGGCCGACGCGATGCGCGCCTGGGCGGAGGCGAACGCCCCCGAGAAGGTGCGGGCCAGGACGGCGGCCCTGCGCAGGTTCACCGTGCGCAAGGCCCTGGAGCCCGCCTACACCCAGCTCGCCCTGAACGGCACCAAGGGCCCGCTCGCCGACGAGCGGGTGCGCCGGGCCGTGGCCCGCGCGATCGACCGCAAGGCCCTCGCCGAGCTGGTGCTGAGGCCCCTGGGCCTGCCCGCGAAGCCGCTCGGCAACCACCTGCTGATGGCCGGCCAGCAGGGCTACAAGGACCACAGCGGCGCCATCGGCGGCAAGGACACCCACGCCGCCCAGGCCCTGCTCGCGGACGCGGGCTGGCGCCCCGGCACCGCCTCGGACCGGGAGAAGGCGCTCGGCGCCGGAACGGACGACGAGGGCCGGGACGGCGGACGTCACGCGAGCCGCCGCGACGCCGGGCAGGGCGACGCGGGCCGCTCGGAGCGGAGCGGGCACGCCGCGGCGGCCGTCGTCCGCAAGCACGGCCGGCCGCTGGAACTGCGCTTCGTGGTGCCGAGCGGCTCCGGCACCGCCCCGCTGGACAAGGTCGGCGGCCGCATCGCGCGGATGCTGGAGGCGGTCGGCGTCCGCACCAAGGTCGTCAAGGTCTCCGGCAGCGGCTACTTCAAGGACCACATCGCCTCCGGCAACTACGACCTTGCCCTCTACTCCTGGCCCGCCAGCGCCTACCCCGCCACCGACGGCCGCCCGATCTACGCCAAGCCACAGCCCGCCGCCGACGGCTCGCTGGTCGTCGAGCAGAACTACACCCGGGTCGGCACGGACCAGATCGACCACCTCTTCGACCAGGCGATCGCCGAGCTGGACGCCGGCTCCTCCCGGGCCCTGGTCGGCCGCGCGGACGCCCGCATCTGGGCGGCGGCCGGGTCCATCCCGCTCTACCAGCGCCCCCAGCTCGTCGCGGCCCGGAAGACGGTGGTCAACGCGGGCGCCTTCGGCTTCGCCACGCCCCGGTACCAGGACATCGGCTTCCGGAAGTGATCCTCAGGACTGCCTCAATTCCCTTGTACGGCAGGGCGGGTTGGTCTGAAGCTTGGCACCTGACCACACACCGCACAGACGGGGGATGGCGACATGAAGCACGGACTGACCACGGCGATCGCGGCCTTGGCGATCGCGGTGGGGGCCACGGGCTGCACGTCCGGCGGTGAGGACGGGGCGCCGCGCAGCGGCACCCAGCGCCTAGCGACCGCCAAGGCGTGCGCCGACGGTACGTACACCTGGCTGAACGTCTCCCGGCGCATGGCGCTGACCGACCTGACGGCCGGGACCCACTACGACAAGGGCGACAAGATCAACACCAAGGGCGTCAAGGAGGTCGCCCGCTACACCCGGTCGGTCAGCACCAGGGGCGCCGCCCTCCCCGAGAAGCGGCTGATCCGCGATCTCGCCCGGCACCTGAAGACGGGGCTCTACGGCGACGGGACCACGATGGCCGACGATCTCCCGCGGACGACCGAGTACGACAAGCAGACGGTCTCCGCGGAGCAGACCGCCGAGGCGTCCGGGCGCTATGTCACGGGTCGCGCGGCGGATCTGGTCGAGGCCGACTACCGCTACGTCTGCGGGGGCCGGACGGTCTCCTCGGGCCACGTCGTGACCTGGGCCCACGTCAATGAGATGATCATCTTCTCGTGTGACGAGAAGCCGGCCAAGAACGCCGACGAGGGCGAGCGCGAGGCCGCCCGCCTGGGTTGCCGCGAGGGCGACCCCGCGCGGAGCTGAGCGCCGGACACCCGGCCCGGCACGGGCGGGGCGGCTGCCGCCGCCTCGCCCACGTACCATGGGGTGAGGCCGTGGCGTGATCTGCCCGGCGGGCGGGCGTGCCGGACCGGGCGCGCCGCCATCCACGAATCCGGGAGAAGCGCCGCAGTGCCCACGCGCCACGACATTCGAAACGTCGCCATCGTCGCCCACGTCGACCACGGCAAGACGACCCTCGTCGATGCCATGCTCAAGCAGGCCGGCGCGTTCGCCGCCCACCAGCAGGTGGACGACCGGGTCATGGACTCCAACGACCTGGAGCGCGAGAAGGGCATCACCATTCTCGCGAAGAACACCGCCGTGAAGTACCACCCGGCGGACGGCGGGGACCCCGTCACCATCAACATCATCGACACGCCCGGCCACGCCGACTTCGGCGGCGAGGTCGAGCGCGGCCTGTCCATGGTGGACGCGGTCGTGCTGCTGGTGGACGCCTCCGAGGGCCCGCTGCCGCAGACCCGCTTCGTGCTGCGCAAGGCGCTGCAGGCCAAGCTGCCGGTCATCCTGTGCATCAACAAGACCGACCGCCCGGACGCCCGGATCGACGAGGTCGTCAACGAGACGTACGACCTCTTCCTCGACCTGGACGCGACCGAGGAGCAGATCGAGTTCCCGATCGTCTACGCCTGCGCCCGCGACGGCATCGCCTCGCTGAACAAGCCGGAGGACGGCACCGTCCCGGCCGACAGCGACAACCTCCAGCCGTTCTTCTCCACCCTCCTGGACACCGTCCCGGCCCCCGAGTACGACGCGAGCGCCCCCCTCCAGGCCCATGTCACCAACCTGGACGCGGACAACTTCCTCGGCCGTATCGCGCTGCTCCGCGTCGAGCAGGGCGAGCTGAAGAAGGGGCAGACCGTCGCCTGGATCAAGCGCGACGGCTCGATCTCCAACGTCCGGATCACCGAGCTGCTGATGACCGAGGCGCTCACCCGCAAGCCCGCCGAGGTGGCCGGGCCCGGCGACATCTGCGCGGTGGCGGGCATCCCGGAGATCATGATCGGCGAGACCCTGGCCGACCCGGAGAACCCGATCGCCCTCCCGCTGATCACCGTCGACGAGCCGGCCATCTCGATGACCATCGGGACCAACACCTCGCCGCTGGTCGGCCGGGGTCCCGGCGGCAAGGGCGCCGACAAGTCGGCCGTGAAGGACCGTAAGGTCACCGCGCGGCTGGTCAAGGACCGCCTGGAGCGCGAGCTGATCGGCAATGTCTCGCTGCGCGTCCTGCCCACCGACCGCCCGGACGCCTGGGAGGTGCAGGGCCGGGGCGAGCTGGCGCTGGCCATCCTGGTGGAGACCATGCGCCGGGAGGGCTTCGAGCTGACCGTCGGCAAGCCGCAGGTGGTCACCCGGGAGATCGACGGCAAGGTCCACGAGCCGATCGAGCGCATCACCATCGACGTGCCCGAGGAGCACATGGGGGCGGTCAC
Organism: Streptomyces sparsogenes; assembly: GCF_001704635.1. Classification (GTDB taxonomy): domain Bacteria; phylum Actinomycetota; class Actinomycetes; order Streptomycetales; family Streptomycetaceae; genus Streptomyces; species Streptomyces sparsogenes. The sequence goes on from NZ_MAXF01000094.1 coordinate 56,726, forward strand.
CCAGCTCATGGGCACCCGCAAGGGCCGGATGGACAACATGTCCAACCACGGTTCCGGCTGGGTCCGCATGGAGTTCATCGTCCCCTCCCGCGGCCTCATCGGCTTCCGTACGGAGTTCCTGACCCAGACCCGGGGCACCGGCATCGCGCACTCCATCCACGAGGGCCACGAGCCGTGGTTCGGGGAGCTGAAGACCCGTAACAACGGCTCGCTGGTGGCCGACCGCTCGGGTGTGGTGACCGCCTTCGCGATGACCAACCTCCAGGAGCGCGGCACGCTGTTCGTCTCCCCGGGCACCGAGGTGTACGAGGGCATGATCGTCGGGGAGAACTCCCGCTCGGACGACATGGACGTCAACATCACCAAGGAGAAGAAGCTCACCAACATGCGGTCCTCCACGGCCGATGTGACCGAGTCCCTGGTGCCGCCGCGGCTGCTGTCGCTGGAGCAGTCCCTGGAGTTCTGCCGCGACGACGAGTGCGTCGAGGTGACCCCGGAGACGGTCCGCATCCGCAAGGTGGTGCTGGACCAGAAGGAGCGCGCCCGGAGCGCCGCCCGCGCCAAGCGCTGACCCACCCGCCCGCGGGGCGCCGCGCGCGCCCCGCGGGGGCACCGCGCGCCCCGCGCCCGCTGATCCCGGCACACCGGCCGATTACCTTGGGTAATCGGCCGGTGTGCTGTTCGCCACATCCCGTCGGCCCGGATTTCCCGCCCTCAGGCAGGGAGTCCGGGCCACTGCCATGTCAGCTAGATGCCAGTCAAACGCTTATGCGGCGATCAGTGTCCGATTATCGGTGACTGCGCTCCGCATGATGTGTTAACAGTCCGTTTCGCGTGTGTCTGTCTGCGGCAGTTTTGTCCGGATTTCGAAGCTCCGCGCGTAGATCCTGTGACCAAAGCGAGACCCTTAAAGTGTGGTTAACGGGACTGCCGTGCTCAATTATGGGGTCCGTTGAGCTCGGGTCGATGGGTCACGCGCTGTGGGGAGCGCCGGCCTTGCGAGCACACGGGGGGTTCCGGTCCCGTTCGCTGTCAGGGGTGTCAGCGTGTCTCCGGTTGCCCCTTTACGTAGTGACAGTGGACTCCTGAGGAGGCAAACCCATGCGCGGTGCCAAGAGCGCCAAGTGGGTCGCGATGGCGGCGATTGTGGCGCTGGCCGCAACCGCCTGTGGTGGCGACGGCGGCAGTGACAGCGGCAACAACGACATGAACAAGGGCGCGGCGGACCCGAACGGGATCCTGACCGCCCAGCTGAGCGAGCCGCAGAACCCGCTTCAGCCGGCGAACCAGAAGGAGAGCCAGGGCAGCCGCGTCATCCGGCAGGTCTTCTCCCAGCTGGTCGGCTACGAGCCGGGCACCGGCAAGCTCACCTACGTCAACGCCGAGTCCGTCACCCCCAACAAGGACTCCTCGGTCTGGACGGTGAAGCTCAAGCCGGGCTGGACTTTCCACAACGGTGAGAAGGTCACCGCGAAGTCCTACGTGGACGCGTGGAACTGGGCGGCCAACACCAAGAACAACCAGACGAACTCCAGCTGGTTCCAGGACATCAAGGGCTACGAGGACGTCCACCCGGCCAAGGGTGACCCCAAGGCCGACAAGATGTCCGGCCTGAAGGTCGTCAACGACAACGAGTTCAAGATCGAGCTGTCCGGCCCGGTCTCGTACTTCGCCTACAAGCTCGGCTACGACGTCTGGTCCCCGCTGCCCAGCGAGTTCTACAAGGACCCCAAGGCGTTCGGTGACCACCCGATCGGCAACGGCCCCTACAAGTTCATCTCCTGGGACCACAAGAAGCTGATCAAGGTCCGGACGTTCAAGGACTACAAGGGCCCGGACAAGCCGAAGAACGGCGGCATCGACTTCAAGAACTACACCACCGCCGACGCCGCCTACTCGGACCTGCGCTCCAACAACCTCGACTGGATCGAGCAGGTGCCCACCACCGCGCTCACCAACTACAAGAGCGACCTGGGCAAGCGCGCGATCGACCAGGAGTACTCGGCGGTCCAGTCGATCGTCCCGGCCTTCTACACCAAGCAGTTCAAGGACATCGACCCCAAGGTCATCCAGGGTCTGTCGATGGCCATCGACCGTGACACGATCACCAAGACCGTGCTCCACGGCTCGCGCACCCCGGCCGACAGCTATGTCGCCCGCGGCGTGCTCGGCTACAAGGCCGGCGCGCTCAAGGAGCAGGTCACCTACGACCCGAAGAAGGCCAAGGCCCTCATCGAGGAGGGTGGCGGCGTCCCGGGCAACAAGATCTCGATCCAGTACAACGCGGACCAGGACCACAAGCCCTGGGTCGACGCGGTCTGCAACAGCATCCGCAAGGCCACCGGCGTGGACTGCGTCGGCGACTCCAAGCCGGACTTCCAGGCCGACCTGAACGCCCGTGACAAGCACCAGGTCAAGTCGATGTACCGCGGTGGCTGGGTGCTGGACTACCCGGTCAACTCGAACTTCATGCGCGACCTGTACGGCACCACGGCCGCCGGTAACACCAGCGGCTACTCCAACAAGGAGTTCGACAAGCTCTCCTCGCAGGCCGACAAGGCCGCCACGCTGGACGAGACGGTCAAGCTGTACCAGCAGGCGGAGCAGGTCCTCGCCAAGGACATGCCGTCGATCCCGCTGTGGTTCTACAAGGTCAACAGCGGTCAGTCCAACAAGATCTACGGGAAGATTCCCTACGGTCAGGACGGCGACCCCATCTTCACCGACATCCAGGTGAAGAAGAAGTAAGCATCGGGACCGCCGGCCGGTGCCGCCGCTGCCCTCACCCCGGGGAGCGGCGGCACCGGCCCGCAGGCGTCAAGGCCCCGTACCCCCGTCCCCCCACCCGGTGGCTGCTGACGAGACGAGGCCTTCGCCGACCCCCAACGGCATGGAGGCATAATGGGGCGCTACGTCATCAGGCGACTGCTCCAGATGATCCCGGTCTTCATCGGGACGACTCTGTTGATTTTCCTCATGGTCCACGTCCTTCCCGGCGACCCGATCAGGGCGATGTGGGGCGACAAGGCGGCGGACCCCGCACAGGTCGAGGCGCTGCGCCATAAGTTCGGCATGGACAAGTCCCTGCCGATGCAATACCTCGACTACATGGGCAACCTGTTCCAGGGAGACTTCGGCGAGACCTTCGGCGGCCGCCAGGTCATCGACGAGATGGGCGAGGCGTTCCCGGTGACGCTCCGCCTCGCCGCGGTGGCCCTCGCCATCGAGATGGTCATCGGCATCGGCCTCGGCGCCTGGGCCGGTCTCAAGGCAGGCAAGGCCGTGGACACCGGTGTCCTGATCTTCACGCTGATCGTCATCTCGATGCCGGTCTTCGTCCTCGGCTACCTCGCCCGGTTCGTCTTCGCCGACGAACTCGGCTGGCTGCCACCCAACGTCCAGGACTCCACCAACCTCGAACAGCTGCTGCTACCGGGCTTCGTGCTCGGCATGCTCTCCATGGCGTACGTGGCCCGGCTGACCCGGACCACCTTCGCGGAGAACCTGCGCGCCGACTACATGCGCACCGCGCTCGCCAAGGGCCTGCCGCGCCGCCGCATCGTCGGCGTCCACCTGCTGCGCAACTCGCTCATCCCGGTGGTGACCTTCCTGGGCACCGACGTGGGCTCCCTGATCGGCGGCGCCGTCGTCACCGAGGGCATCTTCAACATCCAGGGCGTCGGAAACCTGCTCTTCAAGGCGCTCGGACAGCGCGAGGGCACCACGATCGTGGGCACCGTCACGGTCTTCGTCCTCGTCATCCTGCTGATCAACCTGCTGGTCGACCTGCTGTACGCGGTCCTGGACCCGAGGATCCGTTATGCCTGACGTGACCAAGACCAAGACCGACACGGCGGTCGACGCCGTGGCCCCGCCGACCGAGGTGGCGACCGCGCCGGCCGCCGGCCCCGCCCCCAAGGAGAAGTCGCGCTCGCTGTGGGGCGACGCCTGGTACGACCTGCGCCACCGGCCGATGTTCTGGATCGCGGCGGTGCTGCTGGTGCTGCTGCTCGCCATCGCCGCCTTCCCCGGTCTGTTCACCAGCGCCGACCCGCGCGACGGCGACCTGACCAACCACTTCCTGTCCAAGCCGCAGCTGACCCACTTCTTCCAGGCCGACTGGTTCGGCTACGACGTCCAGGGCCGCTCGATCTACGCGCGTGTCGTCTACGGCACCCGCGCCTCGATCCTGGTCGGTGTCGGCACCACCGTCGTGGTCACCCTCGTCGGCGGCACGCTGGGGATGCTGGCCGGCTACTTCGGCGGCTGGATCGACTCGATCATCTCCCGGATCACCGACATCTTCTTCGGCCTGCCGTTCCTGCTCGGCACGATGGTCGTGCTCAACGCCTTCACCGAGCGCAAGGTGTACGTCGTGATCGGCGCCCTGGCGTTCCTCGGCTGGACGACCATCACCCGCGTGATGCGCAGCTCGGTGATCACCGCCAAGCAGGCGGACTACGTGGTGGCGGCGCGCGCCCTCGGCGCCGGTACCCGCCGGATCCTGCTGCGCCATGTGCTGCCGAACGCGCTCGCGCCCACGATCGTCGTGGCGACGATCGCCCTCGGCGCGTACATCTCGGCCGAGGCCACGCTGTCCTACCTGGGCCTGGGCCTCGCCGACCCGACGGTTTCCTGGGGCGTCGACATCTCCTCGGCCAAGGACGCCATCCGTGACAACCCGCATGTGATGCTGTTCCCGGCGGGGATGCTGAGCCTCACCGTCTTCGCCTTCATCATGCTCGGCGACGCGGTGCGCGACGCCCTCGACCCCAAGCTGCGCTGAGGAGGGCGTACGTGACCACTATTGAGAAGACAGCGAGCGCCCCCGCCCGACAGCGCGAGGGCGACGACGGCACCCCGCTGCTGGAAGTCCGTGACCTGCATGTGGAGTTCCACACCCGGGACGGTGTCGCCAAGGCCGTCAACGGCGTCAACTACAGCGTCCACGCGGGCGAGACCCTCGCCGTGCTCGGCGAGTCCGGCTCCGGCAAGTCGGTGACCGCCCAGGCGATCATGGGCATCCTCGACATGCCGCCCGGCAAGATCCCGCAGGGCCAGATCCTGTTCCGCGGCGAGGACATGCTCACCATGTCCAACGAGGAGCGCCGCAAGATCCGCGGCCGGAGGATCGCCATGATCTTCCAGGACGCGCTCTCCTCACTGAACCCGGTGCTCTCCGTCGGCTACCAGCTCGGCGAGATGTTCCGGGTCCACCAGGGCCTGTCCAAGAAGGCGGCCAAGGCCAAGGCCATCGAGCTGATGGACCGCGTCCGCATCCCGGCGGCCAAGGAGCGGGTGGGCGACTACCCGCACCAGTTCTCCGGCGGTATGCGCCAGCGCATCATGATCGCCATGGCGCTGGCGCTGGAGCCGGACCTGATCATCGCCGACGAGCCGACGACCGCGCTGGACGTGACCGTCCAGGCCCAGGTCATGGACCTGCTCGCGGAGCTCCAGCGCGAGTACAACATGGGCCTGATCCTGATCACCCACGACCTGGGCGTCGTCGCCGACGTCGCCGACAAGATCGCGGTGATGTACGCGGGCCGGATCGTCGAGACCGCTCCGGTCCACGAGCTCTACAAGCGCCCGGCCCACCCGTACACCCAGGGCCTGCTGGAGTCGATCCCGCGCCTGGACCGCAAGGGCCAGGAGCTGTACGCGATCAAGGGCCTGCCGCCCAACCTGCTCAAGATCCCCACGGGCTGCGCGTTCAACCCGCGCTGCCCCAAGGCGCAGGACATCTGCCGCACCGATGTTCCGCTGCTGGAGCCGGTCACCGAGCAGGACGGCACCCCGCTGCCGGGCCGCGGCAGCGCGTGCCACTTCTGGAAGGAGACGATCCATGGCTGAGATCAGGAAGACCGACGAGGCCGTGGACGCCACTCCCGCCGACGCCACGCCCAACGTCACCGAGGTCGACGTCGTCGAGGCCGCCACCGAGGAGGCGGCGGTCGCCGCCATCGACGCCCCCGTCGAGCGCGGGGAGCCCATCCTTCAGGTGCGCAACCTGGTCAAGCACTTCCCGCTGACCCAGGGCATCCTCTTCAAGCGGCAGATCGGCGCGGTCAAGGCCGTCGACGGCGTCTCCTTCGACCTCTACCAGGGCGAGACCCTCGGCATCGTCGGCGAGTCCGGCTGTGGCAAGTCCACTGTCGCCAAGCTGCTGATGACCCTGGAGAACGCCACGGCGGGCGAGGTCTTCTACAAGGGCCAGGACATCACCAGGCTGTCGGGGCGGGCCCTGAAGGCCGTCCGGCGCAACATCCAGATGGTGTTCCAGGACCCGTACACCTCGCTGAACCCCCGGATGACGGTCGGTGACATCATCGGCGAGCCCTTCGAGATCCACCCCGAGGTGGCCCCGAAGGGCGACCGGCGCCGCAAGGTGCGGGAACTCCTGGACGTGGTGGGGCTCAACCCGGAGTACATCAACCGCTATCCGCACCAGTTCTCCGGCGGTCAGCGCCAGCGCATCGGCATCGCGCGCGGCCTGGCCCTCAACCCGGAGATCATCATCTGCGACGAGCCGGTCTCGGCGCTGGATGTGTCGGTGCAGGCCCAGGTCATCAACCTGATGGAGAAGCTGCAGGACGAGTTCAACCTCTCCTACCTCTTCATCGCCCATGACCTGTCCATCGTGCGGCACATCTCCGACCGCGTCGGCGTGATGTACCTGGGGAAGATCGCGGAGATCGGCACCGACACCGAGATCTACGACCACCCTACCCACCCGTACACCCAGGCCCTGCTGTCCGCCGTCCCGGTCCCCGACCCGGGCTCCCGGGAGGGCCGGGAGCGCATCATCCTCACGGGCGATGTCCCCTCCCCGGCCAACCCGCCCTCGGGCTGCCGCTTCCGCACCCGCTGCTGGAAGGCCCAGGACAAGTGCGCCAAGGAGGTCCCCCTCCTGGCCATCCCCGAGCGCTTCGCCGGTGCGGACACGCCGGCGGCGCACGAATCGGCGTGCCACTTCGCGGAGGAGAAGGACGTCGTCCACGCGTAGCGTCCGCCACGTGGGCCACGACGAGGGCCGCCCGGGCCGTGACAACGGCCCGGGCGGCCCTCGTGCTGGTTCAGGACCCGCCCGATTCGGGCCAATGCTGCACCCGGATGATGAAGACGGTGGTGAAGCGACGATGCTCCTGGTACCAAACGATCAATCGGCCCTCAGCGTGGTCGAGTAACCCCGACACTCCGGATTCATGGACCGGTGGGTCGCCGAGGTACTTGACGGCAGCGGCGTCGGCCAGTCGCTGAGCAAGCCGCTCCACGTCACGCTTGATCTGGGAGTCCAAGCCGCCCACCACGTTTTCGGCATCGGGCAGGTACTCCCATGTCCAATCGCTCATGCGACGACCTCGCGACGCGCGGCGTCCAACAGCTTTCCGATCTCGGCCGAGGCACGCCGGGCGTCTTCGATGCTGGGCGCCTCGGCGACGGCCGCCTCCAACTCATGGAGCCGCCTAGCCCGGTCCGGGTAGCGCCGCAGCGCCACGAAAACCCCCCAGCGGTGGAGAAAGGTGTGCATGGGGACAGTGCTGTCGGTCTGCACCGCCTCTTGCCAGGCGCTGTGAAATTCTTCCTCGAATCGCACAGCCGCGCCGAGGTCCAGGGAACGCACGGCGACTCTCAGCGCCTGCTCGGTCAGCGGTGGCATGGGGAACAGCGGCTTGTCGTGGTGGGAGTCCTCTATGGGCTGCGTGCTCACGGCGCGGTCTCCTCCGGTGTGCCGTAGGCCGTCCACATACGATGGCCGGTGCGGGTCGACGATTGCCCAGTCTGCCCCATCGCGGGCGGCGACGGGGCCAGCGTGAACCACACGGCCTTGCCGGTGACGCCCGCGTCCTTGTCGGTGTAGTCGTGCACGCCCCACGCGTCGGAGCACGACTCGACGAGCGTGAGGCCCCGGCCGTTCTCGTCGTCGGCCCGCGCCACCACTGGCCGCGGCAGCCCCTCGCCGGAGTCCCACACGGTGACTCGGAAGTCCGGCGACGTCGGCTCCCAGTCCATGCTGACGTACGCGTCGGTGGTGGTGTTCCGGTACGCGTTGGTCACCAGCTCGGACACGAGAGTTCAGCCGTATCGACGATGCAGTCGAGGCGGGCCGCTTTGAGGACGTGGCGGATGGTGGCTCGTACGACGCCCACGGCGCGGGGGTCGTGGGGGATGAAAAGGCCGCTGCACGCGCGGACAGCGAGGGAGGGGCGCATGGGGCTGAGGGCCAACCCAACGTATCGTCAGCGGCGTTTCGGCGCTGAGCTGCGCAAATGGCGCAGGATCCGGGGAAGGGCTGGTGGAGTCGCTACCGCGGGATGTTGGGGGCGTCCCACCTCGATCTTGCGGAGCTGGAGGCCGGTGCGGTCCACCTCTGGAACTACGAGCCGATGTACATTCCCGGGCTGCTTCAGACAAGCGACTACGCCGCCGCGATCCACAGCGGCAGCTACGTCGAGAACCCGCAGGCCGTGCGCGAGCAGGCAGTCGAGTTCCGGCTGGAACGTCAGAAGGTGCTGGTGGGTGAGCGTGCTTGACCATCCAAGTGTTCCCTCTGGACATTGAACGAGGCGTGGCCTTCAATCACGCGTTCATGGTGATCGAACCGGCCGTGGCCGAATTGAGCACCGTGTCCATCGACCGGCTCGGCATGTCCGATTACGTGGGCGACCAAGAGGTAATCGACGGGTACCGGGAGACCTTCGGCAAGCTGGCCGAGCTGGCCCTGCCCTGCGTTGACGCAGCGTCCGCTCCGGAGGCCCGGAGATCCAAGGACTCACTGGGCCTCATCCAGCACATCCTCTACCCCCTGCTCTAGTTGCTCCAGGAAGGCGCGCATGGTCAGGCTTATATGGCGGAAATCCAGCTTCAGCACCGGCGAGGCAGCCAACTGCCTGGAACTGGCCGCCGACCCCACGGGAACCCCCCGCCTCCGCGAGAGCGACGACCCAGAGGTCGTCATAACCATGCCCGCAGCCACGCTCCGCGCGTTCCTGCGGGCCGCCAAGGCGGGGGAGTTCGACCGGATGACGCAGCGCCCGCTGACGGTCACTTCATGTAGCAGATCTTCTGGCCCGAGACCCACAGCTTGTAGCTCTTGCCCCCATGAGTGACCGTCACGCTGTGGGCCTTGATCTCCGCACAGTGTTTGCCCGTCATGGACGGCGTGGGGGTGGGTGTGGGCGAGGGCGTGTCCTGCACGGAGGCCGCCGTGGTGTGCTTCGCGGACGCTGCGGGCGTCGCGAACGCGGCACTCGCGGAGGTCACTGCCGCACCACCGGCCATCAGGGCCGCCGCAGCGCCGGTAGCCAGGGCGCGCACGATCGAGTTCCGCATCACTGTCACCTTCTCAGATCGGCTATGAACTGCCCTTGTCCCATTGTTCGCGCCCTCTCGGCGCGGATGCATGTCGATCACCTTTGGCGGTCGCCCGTCGCTCCTGCGAGCCGACCCTGCCGCCTGTCGATGCCGAGGCCGTGCCCGAGGCCCGTACGACCACGCGTCAGGATCGCCACGTGACCACTGGTGACCACTTCACCCTGCATGTGGGCGGGGCCGCCCAGGTGGACTCTCTGTTCGACCTCTTGGTGGAGGTCTATGCCGACGCCTACGCGGACCACGCGGCCACGGGCCGTCCTTCCGCTCAGCCTGACGCGTTCGCCGAACGACTCATCTCCGCCTCCGGCGCCTACGGCTTCACATGGGCCGGAGCATGGGCCGACGGAGAGCTGACCGGTTTTGGCTATGGAAATGTCTACGAGCTGGGCTCCTGGCTGGGGGAGGGCCTGGCCGGGCGTGTTCGGCCAAGAGACAAGCTGAGCCGGAAGGTGTTCGTCACCGAGGAACTGATGGTGCGTCCGGCCTGGCGTAACCGCGGGATCGGCGGACAACTCAACATGGGGTTGGTCAAGGCGGCGCACTACGGCGTCTCGGCGGCCGGCGCTCGCGTTCCTCAGGGCAACGAGGCAGCCCTACGTTTTTCCATGAGTTCGAATATGAATCCTTCGGCGTCCGCGGTCTCGACGACTTGGACGAGCCGTCGACTCACGTTCTGATCAAATGGTCTCTGGGGAGGCCTTTCGTCTTCCGCCGTTTGGTGGGGGAATGGACATATTCGACGGAATGGTGAATGTCGGTTGGCTTGCGGTGAGGGGGCAAAGCCCCTCGATCCCGGCCTGCTGTTCGCCTCGGGCGCGGTGGTGCGGCCGGTCGCCACGGGGAGCCGGGCCCGTTTCACCGAGCTGTTCCGGGCGGTGGAGGTCCACCGGGCGCGCCCGGTGATCGAGCGGGTGTTCCCCTTCGCCGAGGTCCCCGACGCCTTCCGGTCCGTCCAGTCGGGCGGCGGCCTCGGGAAGGTCGTCATCGGCCACCGCTGACCGTCGCCGCCGTCGCACGGGCGGGCCGCCACGGACGGCCGCCGCGCGGATGCGGACCGTCACCTCCTGGGATGTCATGGGGGGACTGAGCCGGAGCTCACGCCGGGACTCCGTTCGGCCCTCGGGAGGCACCCATGCGCATCGCCGCGCGCGCCCCGCGCGCCAGGCGCGCGGCGCGGGCCGTGGGGGTCCCGGCCCTCGCCGTGGCGCTCGCCGCCCCGGCCGTCACGGGCTGCGGCGGCAGCGGCGCGCCCCAGGGGGTCGTACGGTCCTCCTGGAGCGACCCGCCCAACCCGCTGGAGCCCGCCAACATCAATGATGTGCAGGGCGGCAAGGTCCTCGACATGATCTTCCGGGGCCTCAAGCGGTACGACCCCGACACCGGCGAGGCCAAGAACGCGCTGGCGGAGCGGATCCTGACGACCGACCAGCGGAACTTTACCGTCACCATCAAGCGCGGCTGGCGGTTCGGCAACGGCGAGAAGGTCACCGCCAAGTCCTTCGTGGACGCCTGGAACTACGCCGCGCTGCTCGACCACGAACAGCGCAACGCCTACTTCTTCGAATACATCCAGGGCTACGACAAGGTCCACCCGGCGACCGGCCGCCCCACCGCCAGGACCCTGGCCGGACTGCGCGTCAAGGACGAGCGGACCTTCACCGTCCGGCTCAACCAGAAGTTCTCCAGCTGGCCCGAGACGCTCGGCTACAACGCCTACGCGCCGCTGCCCCGCGCCTTCTTCGAGGACCACGCCGCCTGGCTGCGCAAACCCGTCGGCAACGGCCCGTACGAGGTGGTGTCGTACACCAAGGGCTCCGTGATGAAGCTGCGCGCCCGCGACAACTACCCGGGCCCGGACAAGCCCCGCAACAAGGGCGTCGACCTGCGGGTCTACACCGACAGCAACACCGCCTACACCGATCTTCAGGCGGGCAACCTCGACCTGGTCGACGATGTGCCCGCCGCGCAGCTGAAGTTCGTCCGCTCCGACCTCGGCGACCGCTACATCAACCGGCCCGCCGGCATCATCCAGACCCTCACCTTCCCGATGTACGACCGCCGCTGGCGGGGCCCGGGCTCGGACCGGCTCCGGCGCGGCATCTCCATGGCGATCAACCGCCCGCAGATCACCGACCGGATCTTCCACGGCACCCGCACCCCCGCCACCGACTGGACCTCCCCGGTGCTGCGCCGCCGGGGCGGCTACCGGCCCGGCCTGTGCGGCGACGCCTGCCGCTTTGACCCCGCGCGGGCCAGGGCGCTGATCAAGGCGGGCGGCGGGCTGCCCGGCGGGCGGATGACCATCACGTACAACGCCGACAGCGGCTCCCACAAGGACTGGGTCGACGCGGTCTGCAACAGCGTCAACACCGTGCTGCGCAGCGACCGGGCCTGCGTGGGCCGGCCGGTCGGCACCTTCGCCGACTACCGCAACAAGATGACCGACAAGCGGATGACCGGGCCGTTCCGGGCGGGCTGGCAGATGGACTACCCGCTGATCCAGAACTTCCTTCAGCCGCTCTACTACACCGACGCCTCGTCCAACGACGGCCACTGGAGCGACGCCGCCTTCGACCGGCTCGTCGACCGGGCCAACGCCGAGTCCGGCGACGGTGCGGCCATCGCCGCCTTCCAGGACGCCGAGAAGATCCTCGCCGCCCAGATGCCCGCCATCCCGCTGTGGTACCAGAACGGCAGCGCGGGCTACTCCCCCCGGCTCAGCGGGGTGACCCTCAACCAGTTCAGCGTCCCGGTCTACGACCGGATCGAGGTCGGCTGAGCCATGGGCCGCCACGTGCTCCGGCGACTGCTCCAGATGATCCCCGTCTTCCTGGGCACCACCTTCCTGATCTTCTTCATGGTGTACGCGCTGGGCGACCCCGTCGCCGCGCTCTTCGGCGACAAGGCCCCCGACCCGGCCACCGCCGCCCGCATCCGCCAGGAGCTCTACCTCGACGAGCCGCTGTGGCGGCAGTACGTCCACTACATGGGGCAGGTCTTCAGCGGCCACTTCGGCACCGCCTTCGACGGCCGGCCCGTCACCGAGCTGATGGCCGACGCCTTCCCCGTCACCCTCCGGCTCACCCTCGTCGCCGTCCTCTTCGAGACGGCCCTCGGACTCACCCTCGGGGTCGCGACCGGGCTGCGCCGAGGGCGCGCCCTGGACACCTCCGTGCTGCTGCTGACCCTGGTCGTGGTCTCCGTCCCCACCTTCGTCAGCGGCTCGGTGCTGCAGTATCTGATCGGGGTGAAGTGGGGCTGGACCACGCCCTCCGTCGCACCCGAGGCACCCCTGGGGCAGCTGCTGCTGCCGGGCGTCGTCCTGGGCCTGGTCTCCCTCGCGTACACCACCCGGCTCACCCGCACCTCCCTCGTGGAGAACGCGCGCGCCGACTACGTGCGCACCGCCGTCGCCAAGGGGCTGCCGCGGCGCCGGGTGATCGTCCGCCATCTGCTGCGCAACTCCCTGATCCCCGTGGTGACCTTCCTCGGCACCGACCTCGGCGCGCTCATGGGAGGCGCCATCGTCACCGAGCGGATCTTCAACATCCACGGCGTGGGCTACCAGCTCTACCAGGGCATCCTGCGCCAGAACTCCCCGACGGTCGTCGGCTTCGTGACCATCCTCGTGATCGTCTTCCTGCTGGCGAACCTGCTCGTCGACCTCCTCTACGCCGTGCTCGACCCGAGGATCCGCTATGCCTGAGCCCTACGACAGCCCGCCCGCGCCCGCCCCGCCCGGCGGCGGCGGGCCCGGCGGCGGCGCGCCGGCCCTGGCCGCCGCCGACCCCACCGCGGCCGCCGCCCCCGCGGCCGTGCCCGCCGGCCGGCGCGGAGGCGGCCGGGCCCCGGGGCGGGGCCGGGCGGCCGGACCCGCCGCCGCGCCGCGCGGCCTGTGGTCCGACGCCTGGCGGGACCTGCGCCGCAACCCGGTCTTCGTGGCCTCCGCCCTGATCATCCTCTTCCTGGTGCTGATCGCGGTCTGGCCGCAGCTGATCACGGACGGAAATCCGTACCGCGGCGACCTGGCCAAGGCCCAGGACGGCCCGGCGCCCGGCCACCCCTTCGGCTACGACCTCCAGGGCCGCGACGTCTACACCCGCACCGTCTACGGGGCCCGCGCCTCCATCACCGTCGGCATCTGCGCCACCGCGGGCGCGGCCCTGCTCGGCAGCGTGCTCGGCGGGCTGGCCGGGTACTACGGCGGCTGGTGGGACGCCCTGCTGTCGCGGATCGCCGACGTCTTCTTCGGCATCCCGATCCTGCTGGGCGGCCTGGTGTTCCTGTCCGTGGTCACCAGCGGCTCGGTGTGGCCGGTGGTCGGCTTCATCGTGCTGCTGGGCTGGCCCCAGATCTCCCGCATCGCGCGCGGGGCCGTCCTGACCGCGAAACGGCACGACTACGTCCAGGCGGCGCGGGCGCTCGGCGCGAGCGACGCCCGGACGCTGCTGCGGCACATCGCGCCCAACGCCGTGGCCCCCGTGATCGTCGTCGCCACCATCGCGCTCGGCACGTACATCGCGCTGGAGGCGACGCTGTCCTTCCTCGGCGTGGGCCTCAAGCCGCCCACCGTCTCCTGGGGGATCGACATCTCCTCCGCCTCCACCCAGATCCGCAACGCCCCGCACATGCTGCTGTGGCCCGCGGGGGCGCTGAGCGTCACCGTGCTGGCCTTCATCATGCTCGGCGACGCGGTGCGCGACGCGCTCGACCCGAAGCTGCGGTGAGGGGGCCGGGGATGAGCCGCGCGGACCGCGACGCAGAGCAGGACGCCGGGCAGGACGCAGAGCAGCGCGCCGGGCAGGACGCCGAGGGGCCGCCCGCCGTGCCCCGGCTGCTGGAGGTCCGGGACCTGCGGGTGGAATTCCGCACCCGGGACGGCGTCACCGAGGCGGTGAGCGGGGTGTCGTACGGCGTGGACGCGGGCCGGACCCTGGCGGTGCTGGGCGAGTCCGGCTCGGGCAAGTCGGTGACCGCCCAGGCCGTCATGGGCATTCTCGACTCCCCGCCCGCCCGGGTGACGGGCGGACGGATCCTCTTCCGGGGCCGGGACCTGCTGCGGATGGGCGAGGACGAGCGCCGCCGGGTGCGCGGCGCCAGGATGGCGATGATCTTCCAGGACGCGCTCTCCGCGCTGAACCCGGTGCTCTCGGTGGGCGCCCAGCTCGCCGAGATGTACGAGGTCCACCAGGGCCTGTCGCGCCGCGCCGCGCGCGCCAGGGCCGTCGAGCTGATGGACCGGGTGCGCATCCCGGCGGCGAGGGAGCGGGCCGGGGACTATCCGCACCAGTTCTCCGGCGGGATGCGCCAGCGCATCATGATCGCCATGGCGCTGGCGCTGGAGCCGGACCTGATCATCGCCGACGAGCCGACGACCGCGCTGGACGTGACCGTCCAGGCCCAGGTCATGGACCTGCTCGCGGAGCTGCGGCGCGAGTACGCCATGGGCCTGATCCTGATCACCCATGACCTGGGCGTGGTCGCCGACGTGGCCGACACGATCGCGGTGATGTACGCGGGCCGGATCGTGGAGACCGCGCCCGTGCGCGACCTGTACCGGCGCCCGGCCCACCCGTACACCCGAGGGCTGCTGGACTCGGTCCCGCGCCTGGACGGCGGGGGCAGGGAGCTGTACGCGATCAAGGGGCTGCCGCCCGGCCCGGCGGACCTCCCGCCCGGCTGCCCCTTCGCCCCGCGCTGCCCCCGGGCCCAGGACGTCTGCCGCGCCGAGAGGCCGCCGCTGTACGAGGTGGCATGCGGGGACGCGTCCGTGCGGCGGGCCAGTGCCTGCCACTTCTGGAAGGACGAGCTCGATGCCCGCGACCCCATCGCCGCCCCCTGAGCCCGCCGCCGAGCCCGGCGCTCCCGTCCTGGAGGTGCGCGATCTCGCCAAGGTCTACCCGCTGACCCAGGGCGTCCTCGTCAAGCGCCAGGTCGGCGCGGTCAGGGCCGTCGACGGGGTCTCCTTCGACCTGCGGCGCGGCGAGACCCTCGGCGTCGTCGGCGAGTCGGGCTGCGGCAAGTCGACCCTCGCCAGGCTGCTGGTCACCCTGGAGCAGCCGACCGCGGGGGAGATCCGCTACCGGGGCGAGGACATCACCAGGCTGTCGGGGCGGGCCCTGAAGGCCGTCCGGCGCAACATCCAGATGGTGTTCCAGGACCCGTACACCTCGCTGAACCCCCGGATGACGGTCGGTGACATCATCGGCGAGCCCTTCGAGATCCACCCCGAGGTGGCCCCGAAGGGCGACCGGCGCCGCAAGGTGCGGGAACTCCTGGACGTGGTGGGGCTCAACCCGGAGTACATCAACCGCTATCCGCACCAGTTCTCCGGCGGTCAGCGCCAGCGCATCGGCATCGCGCGCGGCCTGGCCCTCAACCCGGAGATCATCATCTGCGACGAGCCGGTCTCGGCGCTGGATGTGTCGGTGCAGGCCCAGGTCGTCAATCTGCTGGCCCGGCTCCAGGAGGAGTTCGCGCTCTCGTACCTCTTCATCGCGCACGACCTGTCCGTGGTCCGCCATATCTCCGACCGGGTGGCCGTGATGTATCTGGGCCGCTTCGCCGAGACGGGCACCGGCCCCCAGATCTACGACCACCCCACCCACCCGTACACCCAGGCCCTGCTGTCCGCCGTCCCGGTCCCCGACCCCGACTCCCACCGGGGCCGGGAGCGCATCATCCTGGCCGGAGACGTGCCCTCCCCGGCCGCCCCGCCGTCCGGCTGCCGCTTCCGCACCCGCTGCTGGAAGGCGCGCGAGCGGTGCGCCACGGAGGTGCCCCGGCTCGCGGTGCCGTCGTCGTTCCAGGGCGCGGACAGCCCGGCCGCGCACCCCTCGGCCTGTCATTTCGCCGAGGAGCGCCTGCCCGCGCCCAGCGGCTGACCCCCGGCTTGACGGCAGGCCGTCGAGGCGCGCGGACGGTGAGGACCGGCCTCACAGCTCGGGCGCGTCCCCGAAGTCCGGGATGTCCAGCCTCGTGCCGCCCTGGAGCGCGGACTGGTGCGCGACGATGCCCGGCAGGGTGTAGCGGGCGGCGACCCAGGCGTTGACGGACGGCAGCGTGCGGGTGTTGACCGCGGTCACGAAGTCGTCCACCAGGAAGTGGTGGCTGCCCTCGTGGCCGTTGTGCAGGTGGTCGAACTCCCTCGGCAGCCGCGAACGGTCGTGCACGGGCGCGGAACCCGAGGTGAAGGCCGCCCGCAGGTCCGGTGCGATGTGCTCGAGCGACGGATCGTCGGGCGCCAGCGTGGGCTTGGGCTCCAGCAGCTCGGTGATGTCCTTCACCCCCTTCTTGTCCTGCCAGAGGCTGACGGTGGCGAGCTGCTCCATGCTGGCCTCCGTACCGAAGAACCGGAACCGTGATTCCCGGATGTAGGAGGGGTAGCCGACTCGCCGGAACTCGTTCGTACGGAACGAGCCACCGCCCGCCACCTCGAACAACGCGGTGGCATTGGAGAAGTCGTTGCCGAACTGGCTGATCTCCCGGTCGAACACGCCGTCCCCGCGGTCGTCCCTCACCCCGATCGCGGACACGCTCACCGCGTGCGTCTGCCAGGCGCCGAGCACCCCGCCGACCGAGTGCGTCGGGTAGAGCAGCGGAGGATAGCTGGCGGTCGCCTTCCAGTTCTCGCCGCCGCTGTACTGATAGGCCTCGTAGAAGCCGAGATCCATGTCGTGGACGTAGTCGCCCTCCGCGTAGAAGAGCCGGCCGAAGGCGCCCTCGGCGATCTGCCGGCGGGCGTGGACGGTCGCCGGGTTGTACTGGCTGGTCTCACCCATCATGTACGTCAGGCCGGTGGCGCGTACGGCCTCGATGATCGCCGCTATCTCCTCGGTGCTGATCGCCATGGGGACGGCGGAGTAGACGTGCTTGCCCGCGTTCAGGCCCTGGAGCACCAGCGGGCCGTGCGTCCAGCGCTGGGTGAAGATGGCGACCGCGTCGACCGCCTGCGACTCCAGCATCGCTTCGTACGTGGGGAAGGTGCCCGCCAGCTGCTGGGCGGCGGCGAGCTGTTCCGCGCGTTCGGGCAGCAGATCGGTGACGTAGATGTCGCCGACGCCGGGATGCGCCTGGAACAGCGCGGCGAACTGGCCGGAGAACTGGCCGGCGCCGACGATGCCGAGCGAGAAAGTCATAGGAGGCGTGCCCTTCACTGGTGGGGAGATCACTGCGAGAGGATTCGGTTGATCTGGCTGTTGGTCTGGTCGAGGCTGCTCACCGGCGCGCCATTGCCGTAGATGTCCTCCATCCGCGGGGTCATGAGCGCGGTGACGTCCGCCGCGTAGTTGGTGATGGGGTAGGAGAAGGTCAGGAAGTCCTTCTTGTCGGCAACCGGTTCGGTGAACGCCGTGACGTCGATGCCCTGCTTCTCGTAGGCGGCGGTGGCGGCCTTGGTCCCGGCCGGGGTGGCGGGGAAGACGACTCCGTACGTGCCGACGACTCTCTGGCACTTGTCGGAGGCCAGGTAGGCCACCCACTTGCGGGCGCCTTCCTTGTTGCGGGCGCCCTTGGTGATGGAGTCGGCGAGGCCGTTCATCATGGTGGCGCGCCTGCCGGTCGGGCCGACGGGGGTGAGGGCGGTCCTGATGTCCCGGCCCTTGAAGCCGTGGTAGGTGGAGATCATCCAGGCCCCGTCGAACGCCGCGGCGGCCTTGCCCGAGGCGACCTGCGTGTTCGCCTGGTTGGACTGGATGTTGTAGTCGGAGAGCGGGGCCAGGTAGCCCTTCTTCGCCAGTCCGAAGTACCACGTGATGACGGACTGGAAGGTCTTGCTGTCGTACTGGTACTTCGTACCCCAACGGGCCTTGTCGGTGTAGTTCCACCCGGCGGAGGCGGTGAACATGCTCCACTGGGTCTGTCCGTCGCCGTAGCCGCCGCCGTTGCCGGCCAGCCCGTACACCTTGACGTTGTGTCTGTCGAAGCCGGGTTCGTCGCCCCGTCTGCCGTTCTTGTCGACGGTGAGGTGCGCGATGGCCTTCTCGAAGGTGCCGCCGTCCTCGGGGTTCCAGGAGAGGCTGTTGAGCCGCTCGGCGGTGAGTCCGGCGGCCTTGGCCATCTTCTGGTTGTAGAAGAGGGCCACGGTGTCCCAGTCCTTGGGGGTGCCGTAGCGGTGGCCGTCCTGGCCGATCCAGTTGGCGGCGAGCCCGGGCTGGTAGGCGGACTCCTTGATGCCGAGGTCGTCGAGCGACTCGAGCACCTTCAGATCGGCGAACTGGCCGAACTTCTGGATGTGGTCGGTGAACACGTCCGGCTGGGTGCCCGCGATGAACCCGGCGGTGAGCTTGGTCCAGTAGTCGCTCCAGCCCAACTGCGTGATCTTCACCTTGAGCCCGGGGTTCTCCTTCTCGAACCCCTTCGCGCAGGCCTGGTAGGCGGGCAGTTGGTTGGCGTCCCACAGCCAGTACGTCACGGTGTTCGCGGACGCTCCGGTGCCCTCGCCGGCCGCGCAGCCGGTCACGAGGGACAGCGTCAGGGCTCCGGCCAGCGCGGTCAGGGTACGAAGTCGCATGGTCGGTTCCTCACTTGATCCCGGTGAAGCCGATGGAGCTGACGATGCGGCGGGCGAAGCAGCCGAAGAGCACGAGCATCGGCAGCGCGGCGATCAGCGTGGCCGCCGAGAGTCCGGACCAGTCGACGCCGGTCGCCGGGGTCTGCGCCCGGAAGATCGCCAGGGCCACGGTCAGCACGCGGGAGCTGTCGCTGTAGGAGACCATCAGCGGCCAGAAGTAGTCGTTCCAGGAGGTGATGTACGTCAGCACGGACAGCGTGATGATCGGCGTGGAAGCCATCGGCAGGATCACCCGGAAGAAGATCTTGATCTTTCCGGCGCCGTCGAGCAGCGCCGCCTCCTCCACCTCCCGGGGCACGTTCATGAAGAACTGCCGCAGGAAGAACACCGCGAAGGGCGTCATGAAGAGACTGGGCAGCGCGATGCCGAGCAGGGTGTCCACCAGGTGCAGCTGCTTGATCAGCACGAAGTTCGGCAGCAGGGTGAAGATGGTCGGCACCATCAGCCCGGCCAGGAACAGGCCGAACACCGTGTCCCGGCCACGCCAGCGCAGCCGCGAGAAGGCGTACGCGGCCATCGCGGAGAAGAAGACCTGACAGCCGGTGATCAGCGTCGAGACGATCACCGAGTTGAGCAGATAGCGCCAGAAGTCGAGCCCGCCGCCGGCACCGCCCTGGGCGATGGCCTCCTTGGCGGACTGCAGCCCGAGGGCGCGTTCGAAGCCACTGGTGCCGAGGTCCACCGGCAGGGGGTTCGCGGGGTCGGCGTTGAGGCCCGCGTTGGTGGACAGCGCGGTGCGCAGGATCCAGTAGAACGGCAGCAGGGTGATGAGGACGATCAGGGCCAGCACGGTCCAGGCGGCGGCCCGGCCGAGGGAGAATCCGCGCCTGACCGGACGTATCCCGTCCGTCGTGGTGGTGGCGGTCACGGTGAGTTCCTTCCGTCAGCCGAGGTCGGTCCGGCCGGCCCGGGTGATCCGGTACTGGATGACGGTGATCGCGGTGAGGACGACCAGCAGGGCGACGGACATCGCCGAGGCGTAGCCGAACTGGAAGCGGCCGAAAGCGGAGCCGTAGATGTAGTACTGCAGCACGTTGGTGGCGTTCGCCGGACCGCCGGCGGTCGTCACGGCGACCGTGTCGAAGACCTGGAACGAACCGATCACGGTCATGATCAGCACGACCGCCAGCACCGGCCGCAGCAGCGGCATGGTGATCCGCCAGAACATCCGCCACTCGCTCGCGCCGTCGACCCTGGCCGCCTCGTACACGTCGTTCGGGATCGCCTGGAGACCGGCGAAGAGCAGGAGCGCGGTGTAGCCGACGTGCCGCCAGACGTTGATCAGGGCGATGGTGGGGATCGCCCAGGTCTCGTCGGCCAGGAAGGGAATGCGGTCGAAGCCCAGACTCTGGAGGATCTCGTTGCCGATGCCGAGCTGGTTGTCGAGTATCCACAGCCAGACCAGGCCGGCGACGACGTTCGACATCAGATAGGGGGTGAGCACGATGCCCCGGAGCACGGCCGACTGGGTCAGCCGCTGCAGCAGCACCGCGATGGCGAGGGCCGATACCGTCTGCACACCGATGTTGATGACCACGTACTCGACGGTGACCTTCAGCGAGTCCCAGAAGAGCGGGTCATGGACCAGCCGGTCGTAGTTGTCCAGGCCCACCCACTCGGGTGGGGTGAGCAGGTTGAAGCGGGTGAAGCTGAGATAGATGCCCCGCAGCGTCGGCCAGAGCAGGAAGACCAGAAAGCCCAGCAGGGCGGGGGCGATGAAGACGGCCGCGAGGGCTCCGTCTCCGCGCTCGCGGGCCTTGCGGGTTCCGGCTCTCGGTGTGACTCCCTCGGCCCCGCGCAACGGCAGAGGCGAAGGAGGGCTGCTGGAGGCGACGGTCATCGGAGACTCCCTCGTCTGCGGCGTCCTCAGGCTGAGGGCTTACTTTTGATGCAAAACAATCCATGCGTCAAGAGTCCTGCAAGTGTCTTTTCTCGTCCGGCTTCTCCCGCGTAGAGTGCCGCCATTACTTCCTTGGTGAAAAAAATCGTGGGGGGAGTCCGACCTTCATGACCACACGTGCGGCGAGTTGGCCGCCGCTGAGCCCCGGTGAACGAGCGGTGGCGATCGAGGTGCTGGTGCACGGTCCGCTGTCACGCAGCGAGATCGCCCGGCGGCTGAACCTCTCGGCGGGCAGCCTGACCCGGCTGACCAAGCCGCTGATCGAGTCGGGTCTGCTGATCGAGTCGGCCGAGGACACGGCGCTCGCGGAGGTACGGCAGGGGCGGCCCTCCCAGCCCCTGGACATCGTCCCCGAGTCCCGCTACTTCCTCGGGTTCAAGGTCACCGAGGAGAGGGTGTACGGGGTTGTCACCACCCTGCGCGGAGACGTCGTGGCCCGTGACGAACGGCCGCTGACCACGCATGACCCGGCCGAGGTGGTCGAGTTGCTGCACGAGATGACGGAGGGGCCCGCCGGTGCGTTTCCCCGACTGGCCGGGATCGGCGTCGGCGTCGGCGGCAGGGTCCGGGACCGCTCCACCGTCGTCGACTCACCCTTCCTCGACTGGGCGGACGTGCCGCTGGCCGAGCTGGTCGAGAAGCGCACGGGGCTGCCGGTGGTCGTCGAGAACGACGTGGCGGCGCTGGTGGAGGCCGAGTCCTGGTTCGGCGCGGGGCGCGGCCTGGACCGTTTCGCGGTGCTCACCATCGGGGCGGGGATCGGCTACGGACTGGTCGTGGGCGGCAGGCGGGTGGCTTCCCGCGAGGACGGGGAGGGCTTCGGCCGGCGCTGGATCGTCAACCCCTACGGACCACTCACCCCTTATGGCGATCGGGGCAGCGCCATCTCCCTGCTCACCATCCCCAGCATCCGCTACCAGCTCCAGGCCGCGACCGGCCGCGAGATGACATACGAGGAGATCCTCCGCCTCGCCGCCGAGGGTGAGCCCATGGCCGCCCGTGTCGTGGACGAGGCCGCGAAGGCGCTGGGCACGCTCGTGGCCCAGATCGCCAACTTCGCGATGCCGCAGAAGATCCTGCTGGCCGGCGAGGGGGTGAGCCTGGTCGATGTGGCCGGCCCGGCGGTGGAGGAAGCCGTCCTCGCCAATCGGCACCCCCAGGCCGACCCCGTCAACCTGGAGACCAAGGTCTCCGACTTCCACGACTGGGCCCGGGGCGCCGCCGTTCTGGCCATCCAGGTGCTGGTCCTGGGGTCGGCCGAGACCTGACGTCAGCCGCGGGGCTCCGCCGCCTCCACCGCATAGCCGGGTACGGACTGCCAGCGCACCGTCAGCACCACCGACTCCTCCTCCGCGACCCAGGAGTGGTCGACCCCACGCCCCCACACCACGTAGTCGCCCTGCTGCTCCAGCAGCACGCTGCGGCCGGGCAGCTCCACGCGGAAGCGGCCGCTGATGAGGACCAGCAGGGCCGTTCTCTCCTCGCCCCTCACCCACTCGGCCCGCTCGTCACCCGGGGGGTGGACGCCCCACTTGATCTCCACGGCGTCGCTGTGGCGGGGGTCGCCGGCGTCCTTGAAGTGCCCGAGGAGCCAGCCCCGGTCCAGCGCCGCGTCCTTGCCCGCGTTCCCCACGTACACGGTCTCGTTCACGCTGTCGTTCACGCTGTCGTTCACAGACGCGGACGCTAGCAGCTCTCAGTCCTTGTGGATGTCCTCGGCGGCTATCAGCGCCGGGTCGAGGATCACGTCCTCCTCGCGGGCCGCGACGCTCGGGGCCTCGGGGAAGTGGCAGGCGGACAGATGGCCCTCGTGGTTGCCCTCGAGGCGGACCAGCGGGGGCTCCTCGCGAGCGCACTTGTCCTGGGCCTTCCAGCAGCGGGTGCGGAAGCGGCAGCCGGAGGGCGGGTTGATCGGGGAGGGCACGTCGCCGGCGAGGCGGATCCGCTCGCGGCGGGCGATGTCGCCCCCGTCCGGGTCCTCACTCAGCAGGACCGGCTCGGGCACCGCCGAGAGCAGGGCGTGGGTGTAGGGATGGCGGGGACGGTGGTAGATGGAGTCCCGGTCGCCCACCTCCACGATCTTGCCGAGGTACATGACCGCGACGCGCTGCGAGAAGTGGCGCACGACGGCGAGGTCATGGGCGATGAACAGGAAGGCGATGCCCAGCTCGCGGCGGAGCTCCTGGAGGAGGTTGACGACCTGGGCCTGGATGGAGACGTCGAGCGCGGAGACCGGCTCGTCGGCGATGATCAGCTTGGGTTCGAGGGCCAGCGCGCGGGCCACCCCGATGCGCTGGCGCTGGCCGCCGGAGAACTCGTGGGGGAAGCGGTTGTAGTGCTCGGGGTTCAGGCCGACGGTCTCCAGCAGCTCCCGCACCCGGGCCTCGCGGCCGCCCGGCGGCTCGATGCCGTTGATCTCCATCGGGCCGGAGATGATCGCGCCCACGGTCTGCCGGGGGTTCAGCGAGGAGTACGGGTCCTGGAAGATCATCTGGATCTGGGAGCGGATCGGCGCCAGCTGTTTGCGGTCCGCGTGGGTGATGTCCTGGCCCTGATAGGTGATCGTCCCGCCGGTGGGCTCCAGCAGCCGGGTCAGCAGGCGGCCCGTGGTGGACTTGCCGCAGCCGGACTCGCCGACCAGGCCGAAGCTCTCACCGGCCCGCACGGTCAGGTCGATGCCGTCCACCGCCTGGACCGCCCCGACCTTCCGCTTGAAGGGGAAGCCACCCATGATCGGGAAGTGTTTGGTGAGCTTCTCCGCGACCAGGAGGGGCTCCCCGGAGGCGGGCGACGCGTTGCTGCTCATGGTCGGGGACTCCTAGGCCAGCCGGGGCTTGATCTGTTCGGTGAAGATGGTCTGTTTGCGGTCGGCGGCCAGATGGCAGGCCGCGCCCCGCCCCGCGGGCAGCGTCGGGCGCTCGGTGGCGCAGCGGTCGCCCTCGACCTCCGCGGGATAGGCGCAGCGCGGGTGGAAGGGGCAGCCGGGCGGCGGGGCGAGGAGGCTGGGCGGGGCGCCGGGGATGGGGTTCAGCGGTTCGTCGACGGCGGAGGTCAGGCGCGGCATGGAGCCCAGCAGCCCCCAGGTGTACGGGTGCTGGGGGGACCGGAGCACCTCGCGTACGGTGCCGCGCTCCACGGCCCGGCCCGCGTACATGACCAGCAGGTCGTCGGCCGTGTTGGAGACCACGCCCAGGTCGTGGGTGATGAGGATGATCGCGGAGCCGAACTCCTGTTGCAGGTCCTTGAGCAGGTCGAGGATCTGGGCCTGGACGGTGACGTCCAGGGCGGTGGTCGGCTCGTCGGCGATGAGCAGGTCGGGGTCGCAGACCAGGGCCATGGCGATCATCGCGCGCTGCCGCATGCCGCCGGAGAACTGGTGCGGATAGTCGCGCACGCGCAGCTTGGGGTTGGGGATGCCGACCTTCTCGAGCATCTCGATCGCGCGGTCCCACGCCTCGCGCCGGGA
>NZ_MAXF01000095.1 GCF_001704635.1 Streptomyces sparsogenes
GCCATGGCGAGCGCGCTGCCGCATGCCGCCGGAGAACTGGTGCGGATAGTCGCGCACGCGCAGCTTGGGGTTGGGGATGCCGACCTTCTCGAGCATCTCGATCGCGCGGTCCCACGCCTCGCGCCGGGAGGCACCGGTGTGCTTGCGGTAGGGCTCGGCGATCTGGCGGCCGACGGTGTAGTAGGGCGAGAGGGCGGTGAGCGAGTCCTGGAAGATCATCGCCATCTTGTGGCCGCGCAGCTTCTCCAGGGTGCGCTCGGGCGCCCGGGTCAGCTCCTGGCCGTCCAGCCGGATCTCGCCGCGGATCTCGGTGGTGCGCGGGTCGTGCAGGCCCAGGACGGCGAGGTTGGTGACGGACTTGCCGGAGCCGGACTCGCCGACGATGCCGAGGGTGCGACCGCGCTCGAGCTCGAAGGACAGGCCGTCCACGGCCTTGACGACGCCGTCCTCGGTGGCGAAGCGCACATACAGATCGCGCACGGACAGGAAGGCGTCGCCCGCGGCGGGCGCCGGGGCGGCCTCGGACTTGGTCAGGGTGGTCACGTCGGTCGTACTCCTAGGCGAGGCGCACGCGCGGGTCGATGACGGCGTACAGCGCGTCCACGATGATGTTGGCGATGACGATCGCCGTGCAGCTGAAGAGCATCACGCCCATCAGCATGGGGAGGTCCTTCTCGGTCACCGACTCCACCGCGAGCCGGCCGAGACCGTGCAGGGTGAAGGTGAACTCCGTGATCATCGCTCCGCCGAACAGCGAGCCGAGGTCGATGCCGACGATGGTGACGATGGGGGCGATCGCGCCGCGCCAGGCGTAGCGGAAGAAGACCGTGCGGCCCGACATGCCCTTGGCCCGCGCGGTGCGCACATGCTCCTCGCTGAGCTGCTCGACCATCTGGGAGCGCGTCATACGGCTGTAGTTGGCGATGAAGATGATGGAGAGCACCAGCCAGGGCAGCAGCAGCCCGCTGAACCACTTGGCCGGGTTCTCGGTGATCGGGTAGTACTCGGGCCGGTCGATCAGGCCCCAGCTGTCGACCAGCAGCCACAGCGCGATGACGCCGACGAAGTAGATCTGGAGGGAGTTGCCGATCAGCGACAGGGAGCTGAAGAACTTGTCGGTGAAGGTGCCCCGCCGGGCCGCCGCGATCATGCCGATGCCGACCCCGATGAGCAGGAAGACGGCGGCGCCGCCGACGGCGAGCGACAGCGTGGTCGGGTAGCGGTCCATGATGGTCTCCCAGACCGGCTGGGAGTTGGTGAAGGAGTACCCGAAGCAGGGGGCCGGGCAATGGCCGACCTCGAAGTCCCGGCCGGCGAAGATGCCCACCAGATAGTGCCAGTACTGGACGGGGACCGGCTCGTCCAGGCCCAGGTTCTTGTTGATGAGGGCGATGGCGTCCGGGCCGCAGTTCTTGCCGCAGGCCAGCTGCGCCGGTTCGGAGGGCAGCGCGAAGAAGCAGAAGAACGTGATCGCGCTGATCAGAAGGATGATGACGATCGCGCCGAGGGAGCGGCGTACGAGGAAACGAAGCATGGCGTCGCGGGTCTTCCGGTACGGGCGCCTTGGGCGACCAGGTCGGGATCGGACGGGCGGCGCCGTCCGTCACCCTCGGGGTGGCGGACAGCGTGCCCAGGGAGCTGGTGGAGCGCCACGCGGCGGGGGGCCGGCTGTGCGGGACGAGGCTCCGCCGCGTGGCGTTCGCGGTGCTACTTCACATACACCCCGGTCGGGTTCGCGGTTCCGTATACCGGGTGGTAAGTGATGCCGCCGAGCCCCGAACCCCAGATGGACCACTGGCGGTTGTAGAAGAGCGGGACGCCGGGCACGTCGTCGGTGAGGATCTTGTTGGCGAGGGTGACCCACTCACCGGAGGCCTTCTCCACGTCCGTGACCTTCAGGATGCGGGCGATCTCGGCGTCCACCTTGCCGTCCTTGAGGTGCCAGTAGTTCTGCGAGCCGTCGGCGACGGCCTTGCTGTCGAACAACTGCGGCACCACGGTGGAGCCGACCGGCCAGTCGGCGCCCCAGGAGACGCGGTAGATGTCGAAGCCGTTGTCGACCTTGGCGATCTCGGTGGAGTAGTTGTTGGAGTCGATCTCCTTGCGCTCCACCTTGAACCCGGCGGCCTTCAGGGCCTTGGCGACGACCAGCGAGACGTTCTGGTACTCGGTGGTGTTGGGGTAGGCGTAGACGATCTCCTGCCCCTCCTTGCCCGCCTCTTTCAGCAGCTGCCTGGCCTTCTTGATGTCGCCGCCCTCGTTGCCCTTCTTGGTCTTGCCGAAGGGATCGAAGTCCTTCCAGCCGGCCAGGGAGGGGGCGACCAGGCTGCCCGCGACCTGCCCGGCCCGCTTGCCGCCGAACTGGCCCAGGATCTGGGCGTTGGGCATGGCGTAGGCGATGGCCTCCCGGACCTTCTTGTCCTTGATCCGGTCCATGTTGATGGCCATGTAGTCGACGTACGGCTGCACCTCGAGGAAGGTGCGCGACTTGGTGCCCGGGTCGTTGGCGACCTCCTCGCCGGCCTCCAGGGTCACCGCGTTGGTGAACGACATGGTCTGCTTGTCGCTGCCCCGGTCGGCCAGCAGCCGGCGGGCCGAGTCGGGCTCCTGGACGCCGAAGCGGATGTCGAACTTGTCCGGGTACTGGTGGCGGACCGGGTCCGTCTTGGGGTCCCACTCCGGGTTGCGCACCAGCGTCAGCGACTTGTCCGGGTTCAGCTTCTCGATCTTGTAGGGCCCGGAGGACACCGGGTGGTTGGTGTACTTGTCGGCGGTGTCCTTCTTGCCGTCGGAGGGCACCGCGCCGATGTTGGGCATGGCCACCGCGTACGGGGTGTCCGCGTGCGGCTTCTTGAAGTGGAAGACGATCGTCTTGTCGTCGGGCGTGTCCAGTACGTCCTTGGGCAGGTGCTTGCCCTTGTAGGGGCCGTCGGGCAGCGCCTTGCGGAAGCTCTGGCCCTCGCCGGAGAGCCACTGCGGGATGTACAGCGGGCCGTCGGTGGCCCACTTGGCGTAGAGCCGCTCGACCGACTGCCGGACATCGGCGGAGGTGATCGGGGACCCGTCCTCGAACTTGAGGTTGTCCTTGAGCGTGTACGTCCAGGTCTTGCCGCCGTCCGAGGACTTGCCGGTGTCGGTGGCGAGGTCGCCGACGAGCTTGACCCGGCCCTTGGCGTCGATCTTGTAGCTGGTCAGCGACCGGTTGTAGAGCATCTGGACGGTCAGCATGTCGGCGTAGTAGATCTGCGCCGGGTCCAGGTAGGTGAAGGCGTCGCGTTGCAGGACGTTGACCGTCCCGCCCTTCTTGGCGCCCGGCACCTCGGGGGCCGGGCCCGCGGAGTCGGCCGCGGTGCCCAGCGAGTAGTTCTCGGCCCGGTTCTTGTCCGGCTTGTTCTCCAGGGGCTCGTCGCCACTTTTGCCCCCGCCGCTGCTGCAGGCGGAGAGCACGAGGGCCCCGATCGCCAAAGAGACGGCCGCCAGCCGCCCTCTGCCCCGCTGAGATGAGGTCATGTGTCGTTGCACCTGCCTAGCGCTTAGTCTTCGGATCGAATGCGTCCCGGACCGAGTCCCCGAGCAGGTTGAAGGCCACCACGAAGATCACCATGGCCACGCCCGGGAAGAACATGTACGTGATGTCGTTCTGGTAGTGCCGGGCTCCGGTGGCGAACATCCGTCCCCAGTCGGGGGTCGGTTCGACGAGCCCGACGCCGAGGAAGGAGAGCCCGGCCTCGGCGGTCACGAAGGTCGGCAGCATCAGCGTCGACTGCACCAGGATCGGCGTCCACAGATTCGGCAGCAGCTCCTTGCGGATGATCCGCCAGGGGGAGGCGCCGGTCACCTTGGCGGCCTCCACGAACTCCCGCTCGCGCAGGCTGAGCACCTGCCCGCGCAGCAGCCGCGCCAGGCCCATCCAGCCCAGCGCCCACTGGACCAGGATCAGGGTGATGACCCGCAGATACGTCGGCGTCTCCTTCTCCGGGCTGACGAAGAGCGAGTAGACGACCGGGGTGAAGGCCACGAAGGAGAGCTGCGCGGGGAAGGCCAGGAGCAGGTCGATGAAACGGCCCAGGAAGTAGTCGGTCCTGCCGCCCATGTAGCCGGCCGTGACGCCCACGACGATGCCGGTGATGGTGCACAGGATGGTCACGGCGACCGCGATCAGCAGTGACGTGCGTATGCCGTACAGGAGTTGGGTGAACACGTCCCGGCCGAGCTGGGGCTGGAGGCCGAACCAGAACTCGCCGTCGATGCCCCCGTTGGGCTTGATCGGGTAGTAGAACTCGTTGAGCAGCCCGGGCCGGTCGAGGCCATAGGTGGTGTACGGGTCCTTGCCGTACAGCCAGGCGATCACCGGAGCGAGCAGGGCGATGAGGAAGAAGAAGATCACGACGTAGGCCGAGATCACGCCTGTCTTGTCGCGTTTGAAGCGCCGCCACATGAGCTGGCCGGGCGAGCGCCCCACCGGCGGGGCGCCCTCCTTGCCGACCTGGCCCGTCGGCTCGGCGTCCGGGCCCGGCACGGGGGCGTTCGCCCCGGCCGCGGCGGCCTGGGAAGGACTCGTCATCGCGTAGCGCCCCCCGCACTGATCGCTTGTGTATCGCGCTTGTCTACTCGCGTCATGTCGCTGCCCGGTCGCCGATCGTGCGCGTCTCGGGATGAGCGGACTTTCGCAACCCTTGAACAGCCCAGTCAAGGGGCCAGCGGAAGCGGAAGGTGCCCACCGGGCAACCTTGAGCGAACATTTTGCAGATCGAGGTCCCGGCGTGCTTGACAGAGATCATCCGAGGGCGGCAAACGGTGAGCAACGGGCATCAACCGCGTTAACAGGCAAGCAACTTGGCCGACGCGAGACCGATATACGGACGCGCCAGGCTGAACTGCGTACGGCCGTGCGGGTGCCGTAGACCGGCCGGGGCGCGCCATGTCGCCCCGGCCGGTCGCCCACCCCGGCGGTGCCGGGGCGCGCGGACCCTCCCGGGCTGCGCCGGCACATTGGTGGCGCCGGGACGGTTGATCGGGGGCCGGGGCGGGGCAAACCTACAGCCATGGGGCAGGGACGGATTCTCAACCGCGGGGCACGCGTCTTCGGCGCGCTGGTCTGCGCCGTGCTCGGGCTGATCTCACTGGCGTGGATCATCCGGGACTTCGACAAGGCCGACGAGGCCAGTCATGTGTGGTGGACCTGGGCCGGGATGCCGTACGGATTTTCCGGCACCCTCTTCGGCTCATCCCTCGCCGACCTGCTCCTGCTGATCCTCTACGCGGTCGTCGGGATGACCGCGCTGCGCTCGTCGGCCACCGCCGGAGCGCTGGCCTCGGCCGGCCTCGCGACGGTCGCGCTGCGCCTGCCCAGCCTGTGGAACCTGCCCGCCGACTGGATGCGGGGCATCCCCGACGACCTGAAGACCCGCGCCCAGCTGAGCGCGTGGACGGCGGTCCTGCTCGGGGCCGCCCTGCTGGTCGTCGTGGCCGTCGGCCGGCGCCCGGCCGACGCGGCCGTCCCCGACTACGCCGTCCCGCCCGCCGGCCGGCCGCCCGCCCGGCTCACACCCGGGGCCGGGGGGACGGCCGCGCTGTTCCTGGGGGCCGCCGCGGTCATCGGGGGCGCCTGGCAGATCTACTTCGCCCAGAAGCGGGACTGGGACCTCTACAAGTACCAGCTCACCGGGAAGTACACGCTGACCACGTTGCTCTCGCCGCCCAGCGCCTGGGCCGCCTGGACGGTGGCCCTGCTGACCCTGGCGGCGGCCTTCGCGGCCCTCGGCCGGTCGGCGCCGGCCCGGCCGCTGGGGATGACGGCGGCGTTCCTGGTGCTGGGCTACGGCATCGCCACGCTCTCGCTGTACATCAAGTTCGACTTCGTGGACCACTTCGACGACCTGGAGACCGTCGGCCAACTCTCCGTGCTGACCGCGTTCTTCGAGATCCTCGTCGGCCTGGTCGTCCTGATCGCGCTGGCCCAGCCCGGGGTCCCGGCCGACGGCGCGCCGCCCACCGGGTGGGGACAGCCCGCGGCACCGCCGTACGGGGGCTACGGCGGCGCCGACGGGGGCTACGGCGGCTACGGCAACCAGGGTGGCGCGGACGGCGGTTACGGGGGCTACGGCGGCGCGGACGGCGGCTATGGCTACGGCCCGCCGCCCGCGAGCCCACCCCCGCCCCCGGCGCCCCCCGCGACGCCGCCCACGGTCCCGCCGCCCCCGTCCTCGCCCCCGCCGCCGCCCCCGCCGGGCTGGTAGAGGCAGGGGCGCGCGGGCTCAGCTCACGCCCAGCGAGCGCCTCAGGAAGTCCACCTGCAGCAGGAGCAGGTTCTCGGCGACCTGCTCCTGGGGCGTCATGTGGGTCACCCCGGACAGCGGCAGCACCTCGTGCGGCCGCCCGGCGGCGAGCAGTGCGGAGGACAGGCGCAGGGCGTGCGCGACGACCACGTTGTCGTCCGCCAGGCCGTGGACGATCATCATCGGACGGTGCGGTTCCGCCGCGCCGGACAGTCCCTCGTCGGTCACCAGCGAGTTCTCGGCGTACACCTTCGGCTGCTCGTCGGGGTGGCCGAGATACCGCTCGGTGTAGTGGGTGTCGTACAGCCGCAGATCGGTGACGGGGGCGCCCACGATGCCCGCGTGGAAGACGTCGGGGCGGCGCAGCACCGCCAGCGCGGCGAGATAGCCGCCGTACGACCAGCCCCGGATGGCGACCCGGGACAGGTCCAGCGGATAGCGCTCGGCCAGCGCCTCGAGCGCCTCGACCTGGTCCCGCAGCGTCACCGCCGCCAGGTCGTCGCGGACGGCCTTCTCCCAGGCGGGGGAGCGGCCGGGCGTGCCGCGGCCGTCGGCGACGATCACCGCGAACCCCTGGTCGGCGAACCACTGCGAGGTGAGGTGGGCGTTGTGGGCGGCCACCACGCGCTGGCCGTGCGGGCCGCCGTAGGGGTCCATGAGGACGGGCAGCGGCCCGTCCCCCTCGCTGTGGCCGGACGGCAGCAGCACCGCGCAGGGGATGTCGCGCTCGCCCGCGAAGACCAGGTGCGGGCGGGCGGTGATGACGGGCCGCTCGGCGTGCGAGGGGATCTCCGCGAGGCGGTCGGCCGAGCCGTCGGCGGCGGGCCTGAGCACCTCCACCGTCGCGCCGGGCCGGTCGGGCCCGGCGTACGACAGGACGACGACCTCGCCGCCGCGCACGGCCGAGGACACGGCCGGGCGGGGTCGCTCGCCCACCGGCTCCCAGCCGCCCTGGTCCCCGCTGCCCCGGAACCAGGCGCGGAAGACGCCGATCTCGCCGGGCCCCTCGGGCAGGGCGGCGTCCGCGCCCGGCGAGGCGGAGAACAGCACGTCCTCGTCGCCGATGTCGAGCACGGAACGGACGTGCAGCGCCCCCGAGGTGAGCTTGCGGTCGCCGACCATCAGCACCCGGGCGCCGCCCTCGTCGGCGATGCGGACCAGCCGCCCGTCCGGCGTCCAGGACGGCACCCCAGGGAAAAGATCAAGCCAGACCGGGTCCTCGTCCACATGCACCGTGCGGGTGCGCCCGGTCGCGGTGTCCACGGCCAGATAGAGCTGGCTGCGCTGGTCGCGCGCCTGGACCAGCAGCAGCGGCGGGCCGTACGCGGACCAGTGCACCCGGGCCAGGTACGGATAGCGCCGCCGGTCCCACTCGATCTCCGTGCGCGACCCGTCCAGGCCCAGCAGCACCAGCCGCACCTCCGCGTTGTCGGTGCCCGCGGCCGGGTACGCGACCTCGGCGGGCCGCCGGTCGGGGTGCGCGGGGTCGGCGATCCACCACCTGCGCACCGGCGCCTCGTCGACCCGGGCGACCAGCAGCGCGTCGCTGTCCGGGGACCACCAGAAGCCGCGCGAGCGGTCCATCTCCTCGGCCGCGATGAACTCCGCGAGCCCATAGGTGACGGTGTCGCCCTCGGGCCGAGCCAGCGCCCGGTCGCCGCCGCCCCCGTCAGCGCCCCCAGCCCCCTCGTCGAGGTCTCTTACGCGCAGCGCGCCCTGCGCCACATAGGCGATGCGGCGTCCGTCGGGTGACGGGCGCGGGTCGACCACCGGCCCGGGCGCGGGGAGTTCGCGGGTCACGCCGGCGCGCAACTCGGAGGCGAACAGCCGTCCCGAGAGTGTGAAAGCGGCCAATTCGACGGCCAGGTCGGTCGCGTAGCCGACGATCCCCGCCGAGCCCTCGCGGCTGCGCTCGCGGCGCGCCCGCTCCTCGGCGGACAACTCCTCCTCCGCGCCGCCGAGCAGGGCCGCCGGGTCCGCGGCGGGGTACTCCCGCCGCTCGGCGAGGTCGTACACCCACAGGAGATTGGCCCGGTCGGTGCCGGAGCGGGAGCGCAGGAACACCACCCGCGAGTCGTCGGGCGCCACCGTGAAGGCCCTCGGCGCGCCGAGGGTGAAGCGCTGGGTGCGGGCGTGTTGCCGGGGGAACGAGAGCTGTCCGGTCATAGGGCGAGCGTACGGCTCCGCTCCGATTGCCCCCGGCATGTTCAGCCCGTGGCGGACGCGGAGCGCACGTTGTCGGATGTGGCGAGAATCAGGCCTGATGACGAGGCCGACGGTGCGAACAGGCATGCGCCCCTGTCATGCTCCCGTGCACCGAGTCGTGCGCACGGGCCCATAGTTATGATCGATTGCGCATAGTGGGTAGGCCCCCTGTGGCATGAATATGTCGTCCGTTCGAGCGCGTGTACCTGGAGGTGAGCCGCTGTGGCGCTCTCGATTTCGTTGGTCGTGCTGCTGCTGATCATCGTCGTCATGCTCGTCCAGAAGGCTGGGCTGAAGTCGGGGCACGCACTCCTCTGTGTGCTGCTCGGCTTCTACCTCGCCAGTTCCTCGATCGCCCCGACGATCGACGACCTCACGACGAACGTGGCGAACATGATCGGAGATGTCGACCTCTGATCCATGGCTGACCCGCGGCTCAGGCCGCGGGGCTCGTAGGCTGTGCCCATGACCCCGGTCCTTCCCGCCCGTCGCCTGCTTCTGGTACACGCACATCCGGACGACGAGTCGATCAACAACGGCGCGACCATGGCCAAGTACGCCTCCGAGGGCGCCCACGTCACCCTGGTGACCTGCACGCTCGGCGAGGAGGGCGAGGTCATCCCGCCCGCCCTGGCGCACCTCGCCGCCGACCGCGACGACGCGCTCGGCGCCCACAGGGTGGGCGAACTCGCCGTGGCGATGAAGGCGTTGGGGGTCAGCGATCACCGCTTCCTGGGCGGGCCCGGCCGGTACCGCGACTCCGGGATGATGGGCGCCCCGCAGAACGCCCGCCCGGAGTGCTTCTGGCGGGCGGACGTCGACGAGGCGGCCGCCCACCTGGTCGAGGTGATCCGCGAGGTGCGCCCGCAGGTCCTGGTCGCCTACGACCCGCACGGGGGCTATGGCCACCCCGACCACATCCAGGCCCACCGCGTCGCCATGCGCGCCGCCGAGCTGGCCGCGGAGCCGGTCTACCGCCGCGACCTGGGCGACCCCCACGAGATCGCCAAGGTCTACTGGAACTGCGTTCCGCGCTCGGAGCTGGAGGAGGGCTTCGCCCGGCTGCGCGCCGCGGGCGCGGACGCCCCGTTCCCGGGGATCGCCTCGGCCGGTGATGTGCCGGGGGTGGTCGACGACGACCGGGTGACGGCCACGGTGGACGGCTCCGCCCACGCCGAGGCGAAGGCGGAGGCCATGCGGGCCCACGCCACCCAGATCGTGGTGGACGGGCCCTTCTTCGCGCTCTCGAACGATCTGGGTCAGCCGCTGTTCACCAGGGAGCACTATCTGCTCGTCAAGGGGCGGGCGGTGCCGCCGCCCGGCGCGGACCGGGGCCGCGAGGACGACCTGTTCGCCGGGGTGACGGCGTGATGGCCGGGCGCGTGGCGGCGTATGTGCTGCTCGGAGTGGTGGGTGCGCTGGTCGCCGCCGCGGGCGCGCTGGTCCAAGCGGCCTGGTTTCCGGGCGGGTTGCTGCTCGCGCTGCTCGCGGTGGGTGCCCTCTGCTACGGCGGGGTCAAGGCCATGGGCACCCGGCTGGGCGGGGCGGTGCCGGCCGGGGCGTGGGTGATCGCGGTGCTGTTCCTCACGGTGGCCCGTCCCGAGGGGGATTTCCTTTTCGGTGCCGGAGCGGGTTCGTATGCTTTTCTCCTGGGCGGAATGTTCGCCGGTGTGATGTGTGCCACGATGCCGAAGGTGTCGCAACCGGGCAGCGGCCCGGCCCGACTTGGTAAGTGACGTCACGTTTTCGCCGGGGCGTTCCCAGGACGGCGGGCGGCGCCCGCCGGTGCGCGGGCTGCGGCGATACAGCGGTCGTCAAGTGCGTGCCCGTGTGGCCCAGTAAGGTGGTGCCGCCGCCGAGCCGCCCGCGCGAGTCTGACGGGCGGCGGAGCTAACTGGGAGAACCTGCTTTGAGCCGTGAATCTGACAGTTCGTCCTCCGGGGCCCGGAAGGGCAGCGGCGCCGCCGCCTACCCGCCCGGCACCCCGCCGTACGGATCCCGCCAGTACCCGTCGCCGAACCCGACGCAGGAGGCCCGGCAGGGCGGTTCCGGCGACGGCGAGGCGCGTGCCGCGGCCAGGCCGGAGGAACCGAAGACCGAGACCACGCTGACGACCCGGATCAAGATCAACATCCCGGGCTCGCGACCCATCCCCCCGGTCGTCATGCGTACCCCCGTCGGCGAGGAGGGCGTACCGGGCCCCCGGTCCGCCGACGACGCAGAGAGCGCCGGCGACGCCGCCCGGCCCGGCCCCGCCCCGGCGGCGGGCCCGGGAGCGGCCGGGGCGGCGCGCGGGGAGCACCCGGAGAAGCCGGAGAAGAAGGAGGAGCGGACCAGCGACTGGTTCGCGCCCCGCAAGCCCAAGGGCGGCGCCGCCACGACGGGCGGCTCGCCCAAGCCCCCGGCCCCGCCGTCCGGCGCCACGCAGTCCGGGTCCGTGCCGTCCGGCTCCGGGACGTCCGGTTCGGCGCGCTCCGGGTCCGCGCCCGAGACCACGCAGCAGTTCCCCGTCGTCGCCGAGGCCACCCAGCCGATTCCGACGGTGGAGGGCGGGCAGCCGTTCCCGGGCTCCGACTTCTCCTCGCCGCAGACCACCCAGCAGTTCCCCGCCGTGTCGCAGGACGGCGGGCCGGGCGCCGACCTGCCGTACTTCACCGACACCCCGCAGGGCGGCTTCCCCGGCGCGCCGGAGCCCAGCGGCCCGACGACCGGCCCGGTCACCGGCGAGATGCGGCTGCCCGGGCGGGCCCCGGGCGCCACCCGGCCACCGGCCGCGGGCGGCGGCGGGGGCGCGGCGCAGCCGCCCACCCCGCCGAACGGCTCGCCGCTGTCCGGCAGCCTCGGCGCCACCACGGGCACGAGCCCCGCGGCGTCGGCCGGGCCGCTCGGCGGCCTCGGCGGCAAGCCGGGGCAGGACTCCACGACGACCCCGCCGATCTTCCGCGACCCCGACCCGGCCCCCGGCGGGGGCGCGCCGGCCGAGCATGTCTCCGGAGAGACGCTGGTCAGCGGCATCCCCGTCGTCCCGCCCACGGGCAACCGGCCCGGCTCGCCCTTCCCGCCCGCCGGGAGCGGCACCGACGCGCCCGCCCCGGCCGCCGAGGACGCCACCCCGCCGAGCGGCCCCAAGCCCCCCGCCGCCCCGGCGGCCGCCCGCCCCAAGAAGAAGGGGCGCTCCAAGCTGGTGATGGCCGTGGGCGCGCTCGTCGTCCTCGGCGGCATCGCCTACGGCGCGGGCCTGGTGATGAACCACGCCGACGTCCCGAACGGCACCACCGTGCTGGGCGTCGACATCGGCGGCACCTCCAAGGAGACGGCCGTCCAGAAGCTGGACACCGCGCTGGAGGGCCGTACCACCGCCCCGCTGAAGGTGTCCGTGGACGGCCAGCAGAAGGAGATCAAGCCGTCCGTCGCGGGCCTGACCCTGGACACCGAGGCCACGGTCCGCGGCGTCGCCGGCCGCGACTACAACCCGGTCACCGTGATCGGCTCGCTGTTCGGCGGCACCCACCAGGCCGAGCCCGTCGTCACGATCGACGAGGAGAAGCTCAAGGACGCGCTGGAGCGGCTCGCGGGCACCTCGGGCACGGCCCGCGAGGGCACGATCAAGTTCGAGCCCGGCAAGGCCGTCGCGGTGTACGGCAAGGCCGGCAAGGCGCTGGACGTCGACAAGGCGGTCGCGGCGGTGGACGAGGCGTTCCGGCAGCGGGCCGCCACCGGGCAGAACAAGGTCATCACCCTGCCCGTCGTCACCAAGCAGCCGCAGATCAGCAACGCCGAGGTGGACCGGAAGATGCGGACCTTCGCCAAGCCCGCGATGTCGGCCCTGGTGAAGGTCCAGACGGACCCGGCGCACTCGCTGCCGCTGAGCCCGCAGAACTCGCTGTGGAAGGTCCTCTCCATGCGGGTGGTGGACGGCAAGCTGGTGGAGCACTACGACCTGAACGCCCTCAAGGAGCTGTACGGCGGCTTCTTCGACGGCGTGCTGATCGAGCGCGGCAACGGCAGCAAGCAGCCCGTCGCCCCGACGGACGTCGCGGTGGCGCTGGCCAAGGCGCTGCAGGGCAAGACTCCGGCCGAGCGGATCGGGATCATCGAGACCAACGGCAGCTGAGCCCGGCGCGTATCACGGCCCCCGCCCGGCACCGGGCGGGGGCCGTGGCGCGCGCCCGTCGCCGTACGGGAGCCGTGGTGCCCGGTGCCGTACGGGTCCGTGATACGCCTGGTGCCCGATGGGGCCGCGCGCGCCCGGCCCGCTCAGTTCAGCATCGCCCGGGCGGCCCGCGCCTGGCGCCGTACGGCCTCCGCCGCGTTCGGCTCCATCGCGGCCACCACCTCCGCGTACTGCTCCATCTCCTTCGCGCCGGCCACGAAGTCCCCACGCTCCACGAGCAGTTTGGCCCGCTCGTAGCGGAGCCGGGCCGGGTGGCTGGGCAGCAGCAGGGACAGCTCCACCGCCCAGAGCTGGACATCCGTACGCTCCGGGCGGGCGGCCGCCCAGGCGCGGATGTTGTTCAGGATCCGCAGCACGATCTCCAGCGGGGTGGCCGGGGCCAGTGCCGCCGGGGCCAGTGGGGTCCCCAGCGCGCCCGCCACCAGCAGCGCCGCGTCCTCGTCGGACAGCACCCGGCCGCCGTCGAAGGGGTCGGCCAGCACATGGCTCCCGTAGGGGTCGCCGAAGCCGACCACGAAGTGGCCCGGCAGCGCCACCCCGTACACCGGCGCGCCCGCCCGCCGCGCCACCTCCATCCAGACCACGGACAGCAGGATCGGCAGCCCGCGGCGCCGTCGCAGCACCTCGTGCAGCAGCGAGGACTCCAGCCGCCGGTAGTCGCCGGCGGAGCCGCGGAAGTCCAGCCGGTCCCCGAGCAGCCCGGCCAGCGCGGCGGCCCAGGCGTCGGGCGCGCCGGGGGAGTAGGGCACCAGACCGGCCAGCCGGTCCAGCTCGATCTGCGCGGCGTCGATTCCGTCCTCGTCCAGCTCCGGATCGGCTTCCTGGCCCACCAGCAGGCACAG
Organism: Streptomyces sparsogenes; assembly: GCF_001704635.1. GTDB lineage: Bacteria > Actinomycetota > Actinomycetes > Streptomycetales > Streptomycetaceae > Streptomyces > Streptomyces sparsogenes. The sequence continues at coordinate 13,500 of NZ_MAXF01000095.1, forward strand.
CAGCGCCAGGTCGGGCCGCTCCTCGCGGGCCGCCTCGGCGAAGCGCGGGCGCCGGTCCGGGGTGTCGTTCATGCGTGGCATAGGTGCCTCGTACCCGCTCAGCGGTGGTTCTCGTGGGGTGCGCGCCAGTGGTGGTAGCTGTGGTGGGTGGTGAAGCCCATGCCCTCGTAGAGTGCCCGGGCACCGTCATTGTCCGTCTCGACCTGCAGATACGCAGCCGAGGCGCCCTCCTGGAGGGCCTTGCGGGCGAGCGCGGTCATCGCGGCGGTGGCCAGGCCGCGCCGGCGCAGCAGCGGGTCGGTCTCCACGGCCGTGAACCCGGCCCAGCGGCCGTCCACCACACACCGCCCGATCGCGGCCGGGGCAACCGCGGCCCCGTGCTCCTCCGTGCCTTCCGTCTCCTCCGTGTTCGCAATGGTCGCGGGAACGGTCGCGAACCACACCGACGGGCCGCCGCTGAGCACCCGCACCACCTCGGGGGCGGGCTCGCCGGAGGCGGAGCGCTGGTAGCGGGCCAGCCAGGCGTCGTCGAGGTCGCGGGAGAGGACGACCCGTGAGACATCGGCGTCGAGGTCCGCGAGGGGCGCGAGGGCCGCGATCCGTATCTCCGCGGAGACCTCCTGGGTCCAGCCGTGCTCCGCCAGCTCCGCGGCCAGCAGCTCCTGCGTTCCCTCCGCGCCTGTGCTGACCTGGATGTACGCGGGCAGGCCGCGCTCGGCGTACCAGGCGGCCACCCGCCGCAGCGCGTCCCGCACCGGCATGCCGGGGTCGCCCAGCGGCAGGACCGAGTTGGCGCGCCGGGTGAAGCCGCCCGCCGCGCGCAGCTCCCACCCGCCCAGCCGCTCGCTGACCACGGGCGGCCAGGCGCGGGCCGCGGCCCGGTCCAGCTCCGCCGCGGTGGCCGCCGGGCCGCGCCGGCGGGCCGGAGCCGCGGGCACCACCTTGCCCGCCACCAGCGAGGATTCCGGAATGCGGACCTCCGCCCCCGTCCTCCGGGTGACGCACAGCACACCGCCCGTCCACGATGTGAGCACCCCGACCACGTCGGTGAACCGCGCGCCGCTCTCGCCATCCGTGACCGTCAGCCTGACGGACACGCGTTTTCCCACGTCAGACGGGTCAATTCGGATCTCAAGACGTCCGCCAGTGGTGAAATCCACAGCTCTGTTCGCCCCTCATGTGCGTCTGGTGCCCAAGACCGGAGATACTAGGTGCGGGCATCGACGACGCCGCGCTCCCGCGCGATAGCAGCCCTAACGAGGAGGAACGACAGCGTGACCTACGTCATCGCGCAGCCTTGTGTCGACCTGAAAGACAAGGCGTGCATCGAGGAGTGCCCCGTCGACTGCATCTACGAGGGCCGGCGGTCCTTGTACATCCACCCGGACGAGTGCGTCGACTGTGGGGCCTGCGAGCCGGTCTGCCCGGTCGAGGCGATCTTCTACGAGGACGACACTCCCGAGGAGTGGAAGGACTACTACAAGGCCAACGTCGAGTTCTTCGACGAGCTGGGCTCGCCCGGTGGCGCGAGCAAGCTGGGCCTGATCGAGCGTGACCACCCCTTCATCGCCGCCCTGCCCCCGCAGGAGCACGACGAGTGACCTCGCGGCGCGCGGGGGCGTTCTGAAGACGCCCCGGCACCGCGCAGCCCTCGGTCCCGCACGCCACCCCGGCCTGCGGGGCCGGGCTGTTTTACCCGAGAAAGCGAGCCAGTTGTGCCACCCGTCTCCGCCCGTCTCCCGGTCTTCCCCTGGGACCGGCTCGAACCGTACAAGGCGACCGCCGCGGCGCACCCGGACGGCATCGTCGACCTGTCGGTGGGCACCCCCGTCGACCCGGTCCCCGAGCTGATCCGCGAGGCGCTGACCGGCGCGGCCGACAGCCCCGGCTATCCGACCGTATGGGGCACCGCCGCGCTGCGGGACGCGCTGACCGGCTGGGTGGAGCGGCGGCTGGGCGCGACGGGCGTGGACCACACCCAGGTGCTGCCGGTCGTGGGCTCCAAGGAGCTGGTGGCGTCGCTGCCGGCCCAGCTCGGCATCGGCCCCGGCGACCGGGTCGCCTTCCCGCGGCTGGCCTACCCGACGTACGAGGTGGGGGCGCGGCTGGCGGGCGCGGAGCCCGTGCCGTACGACCCGGAGACCTTCGCGGCCGGCGCCGCGGCTACCGAGCTGGACCCGGCGGGGCTGAAGCTGCTGTGGCTCAACTCCCCGTCCAACCCGACCGGCCGGGTGATGGACAAGGACGAGCTGCGGGCCGCGGTGGCCTGGGCGCGCGAGCACGGCGTGCTCCTGGTCAGCGACGAGTGCTACCTGGAGCTGGGCTGGGACGCCGACCCGGTGTCCGTGCTGCACCCCGAGGTGTCCGGCGGCTCCTTCGAGGGCCTGGTGGCGGTCCACTCGCTCTCCAAGCGCTCCAACCTGGCGGGCTACCGCGCGGCGTTCCTCGCCGGTGACGCGGCGGTGCTCGGCGAGCTGCTGAAGATCCGCAAGCACGGCGGGATGATGGTGCCCGCGCCCGTCCAGGCCGCCACCGTCGCGGCCCTGGGCGACGACGCGCACGTCGCCGAGCAGCGCGAGCGCTACGCCCGCCGCCGGTCCGCGCTGCGCGAGGCGCTGGAGGGGTGCGGCTTCCGCATCGAGCACAGCGAGGCGTCGCTGTACCTGTGGGCGACGCGGGACGAGCCGTGCTGGGACACCGTCGGCGCGCTCGCCGAGCTGGGCATCCTGGTGGCGCCGGGCGACTTCTACGGCCCGGCGGGGGAGCGGAACGTCCGGGTCGCGTTCACCGCGACCGACGAGCGGGTGGCCGCGGCGGCCCGCCGCCTGGGCGGCGGCCTGCCCAAGGCCTGAGGGACGCGGCTGAGCGGACATACGACGGGCCCGGGGAGCCGAAGCTCCCCGGGCCCGGGTGCGCCGAAGGGGTGCGCCGCTGTCGAAAGGGAGAGCGCGCGGAGGCCTTGAGGAACGAAGGGCCGAGCACGGTCGACCGTCGACAGGGGCTGAGGCGCCCCGGAGGCGGGAGCCCCTGAAGAAGGAGGCGTCAGCCGCCGAGGAGGGGGAGGCCCTTGACCGCCAGGCCGTCGGACAGCGGGGTGGTCGGCAGCGGGTTCTGGGCGGCCGGGGCGGCGGGGGTGGCCGGGTGCTCGGCGGTCTTCGCCGCCTTGCCGACCTTGCCCGCGACGGCCTTGCCGACCTTGCCGGCCATGGCCTTGCCGCGGCTCGGCGCTGCGTGACGGCCCTTGCCCTTGGCCGCGCCGGCCACGGCCTTGCCGTGGTCGCCCTTGACGGCCTTGACGGCCTTGACGGCCTTGGCGCTCTTGGCGCCCTTGGCGGCCTTGGCGGCCTTGGTGCCGGAGGAGACCGCCTTGCCGGTGGCCGTCTTCGCCCCGGAGGCGGTCCTGCCCGCGGCCGAAGCGGCCTGGCCCGCGGTCTTGCCCGTCGCGGGAGCGGCCTGGTCCTGGCCCGGGAGAACACGCTTGACGGTCCCGCCGGCCTTGCCGCTGACCTCGCCCGCCGCGCTCCCGACGTGCTGCGAGGCGGAGTCCGCGAGGCTGCCGACCGCGGCGGTGTCGAGCGCGCTCAGCCCACCGAGCTTGGAGGTCTGCGGCAGGGCGAGGTCCGCCGCGCTCGCGGCGCCGGCCGCACCGACCACGGGAGCTGCGCCCGCTGCGACCAGCAGCGCGGTCCGGGCGATCCGACGCGTGAGGGGGAGGGACATGATGCTCCTTTGACGGAGGGACATTTGGCGTGGGTGTCCGGCAGGCGGACGCAGTGAATACCGCGTGAGAAGCGGGAAGGTTGCGGTGCGCCAAGGTAAAGAATTGGCAATGCGTCGCATAATCCGTTTCGGATATGGGTGGCCGTCCGGGAATGCCGCCGCAGCCGCCCCGACCCCCCGTCACCAGCGGTGACGCGCCCCGCTATCGGGCGGTGACGATCCGCACTTCCGCCCCGGAACCCGTGTCGGTGGTACGCCAACCACCGTCCGAATTCCCGGCGTTCCACACATGGTCGCCGTAAGAAACGCGTTCGATGCGCAACTCGTCCGAGTGGGCCACCGCCCAGGAGGCCAATTCCCAGCCGCGCCGCTCCCCGCCGTCCCGGGCCGTGGCCGCCCCGGCCTGGACGCGCACCACATGCGGGGCCGCCGTCCGCCCGCCGCCCTGCCCGGCCGGCCGGATCGCCGCCGCCACCTCCGCGCCGAACTGCCGCTTCAACTCCGCCCGGACCCGCGCCGGTTCGCCCGCGACTCCGTCGTCCACCGGGCCGGGGCAGGAGAAGGCGGCCTCCGAACGCCCCGTCAGCGCCGCGGTCAGCACCACGGCCTCGGTCTCGTGCTTCGCGTACGCCTGCGGGAAGCCGCTGTACTGCACCCGCTGGGCGGCCACCGTGAGCGGGAGCCGCGAGTAACCGGGGACCCGCACCAGACGGTCGTAGAACCTGCCCGTGGCGTAGACCGGGTCCTGGATCTGCCGCGCGGTCCCCCAGCCCTGCGAGGGCCGCTGCTGGAAGAGCCCCAGCGAATCCCGGTCGCCGTGGCGGACGTTGCGCAGCCCGGACTCCTGCAGCGCGGTGGCGAGCGCGATCGTGACGGCCCGCTCGGGCAGCCCCCGGGAGGCGGCCACCGCCTCGATCGTGGCCGCGTTGACCGCCTGTTCGGGATCCAGCGACACGTCCTCGCCGTCCACCCGGGCCGTACAGCGCGGCGGCCCCCAGCCGCCGGTCTCGACGAGCAGCGCCGCATAGCCGACCAAGGCCAGCAGAACGGCGAACGCGATCGTGGTACGCCCCCTGCGGGCGCGGCTGGCAAGGACGGACAGGGGCACGGCCCACACGTTACTTCAGCGCCACCCGGCCCCGGGGCGGCATGTGCCAAGCGGCACATCACCCTCCGGACGGCCGCCGCGGCCACCGCGCCCGGCCCGGACGGCGCCGCGCCCGGACTCCTCGTCTAGGGTCGGCTCCATGGCACACCCCGCACTCGATCTGTCCCTGGACGCCGCCCGGCTCACCGCCCGGCTCGTCGACTTCCCCTCGGTCAGCGGCGACGAGAAGGCGCTCGCCGACGCCGTCGAGCAGGCCCTGCGCGCCCTGCCGCACCTGACCGTCGACCGCGACGGGGACGCCGTCGTGGCCCGGACGAACCTGGGACGGGCCGAGCGGGTGGTGCTCGCCGGACACATCGACACCGTACCGATCGCCGACAACGTGCCCTCGCGGCTCGACGAGCACGGCGTGCTGTGGGGCTGCGGCACCTCCGACATGAAGTCCGGCGTGGCCGTCCAGCTGCGCATCGCCCGGACCGTGCCCGCCCCGAACCGCGATCTGACCTTCGTCTTCTACGACCACGAAGAGGTGGCCGCCGAGCTCAACGGGCTGGGGCGGCTGGCCGGCCGGCACCCCGAGTGGCTGGCCGGCGACTTCGCCGTCCTGCTGGAGCCCACCGACGGCAAGGTCGAGGGCGGCTGCCAGGGCACCCTGCGGGTGCGGGTCACCGCCACCGGCCGGCGCGCCCACTCCGCGCGCAGCTGGCTCGGCGAGAACGCCATCCACAAGGCCGCGCCCATCCTGGACCGGCTGGCCGGCTACCTGCCGCGCCGCGTGGAGATCGACGGGCTCACCTACCGCGAGGGCCTCAACGCGGTGCGCGTCGAGGGCGGCCACGCGGGCAACGTGATCCCGGACCTGTGTGTGGTGACCGTGAACTACCGGTTCGCCCCCGACCGCTCCGAGGCGCAGGCGCTGGAGCATGTGCGCGAGGTGTTCGCCGGTTTCGAGGTCGAGGTCACCGACAGCGCGCCCGGCGCCCTGCCCGGCCTGACACGCCCGGCCGCCGCGGCCTTCGTCGAGGCGGTCGGCGTGGAGGTGGCCCCCAAGGACGCCTGGACGGACGTCGCCCGCTTCTCGGGCCTCGGCGTGCCCGCGATCAACTACGGCCCCGGCGATCCGAAGCTCGCCCACACCCGGGAGGAGCACGTCGCCACCGCGGCCGTGCTGGAGGCCGAGGAGCGGCTGCGGGCGTGGCTGACGCGCTGAACACCCTTTTTCTTGGCTCCGCCCGCCGCCGGGGGGCCTAGGCTGAACGACAGGTCTGCGGCTGATCCGAGGCAGATCTTGGCGAAGGGAGCACACATGGGCAAAGCCGACGACGAGCGAGCGCCGCAGGAGCAGCGCCAGGGCCCGGTCGTGCGCCGACGTCACCAGGTACGGGCCGGCACGACCGACCAGCGGCTGCTGGACACCCAGGGCGCGACGCACTGGGTGCACGAGGACCCGTTCCGGGTGCTGCGCATCCAGTCCGAGTTCGTCGAGGGGTTCGGCACGCTCGCCGAGCTGGGCCGGGCGGTCAGCGTCTTCGGGTCCGCCCGCACGCCGGAGGGATCCCCCGAGTACGAGGCGGGGGTGCGGATCGGGCGGGCCCTCGCGGAGGCGGGGTTCGCGGTGATCACCGGCGGCGGCCCGGGCGCGATGGAGGCGGCGAACCGGGGCGCGTGCGAGGCGGGCGGGGTCTCCGTCGGCCTCGGCATCGAGCTGCCGTACGAGCAGGGGCTCAACCCGTACGTCGACATCGGCGTGAACTTCCGCTACTTCTTCGTCCGCAAGACGATGTTCGTGAAGTACGCGCAGGGCTTCGTGGTGCTGCCCGGCGGGGTCGGCACCCTGGACGAGTTCTTCGAGGCGCTCACCCTCGTCCAGACGAAGAAGGTGACCCGCTTCCCGATCGTCCTCTACGGCAGCGCCTACTGGCAGGGGCTGGTGGGCTGGCTGAAGGACACGCTCGTCGCGCAGGGCAAGGCGAGCCCGGTGGACCTGGAGCTGTTCCGCCTCACGGACGACGTGGACGAGGTCGTCGAGCTGATGACCAAGGAGTCCGGCGGCTGACCGACCGCCGGACCAGCCGCCCCCGCCCGGCGCCGTCGGGCCCCGTCCGGCGCCGCCGGCCCAGCCGCCCGGAGCCGTCAGGCCAGTCCGCGCCGGGCGACCGCCGGGGGCCGGTGGCCGGCGATGGCCGAGACCATGTCCAGCACCTGGCGGGTCTCGGCCACCTCATGCACCCGGTAGACCCGCGCGCCGAGCCAGGCCGAGACCGCGGTCGTCGCCAGGGTGCCCAGCAGCCGCTCCTTGACCGGGCGGTCGAGCGTCTCGCCGACGAAGTCCTTGTTGGACAGCGAGACCAGCACGGGCCAGCCGGTCTCCGCCAGCTCGCCCAGCCGCCGGGTCGCCTCCAGCGAGTGCCGGGTGTTCTTGCCGAAGTCGTGGCCCGGGTCGATCAGGATCGACTCGCGCTCCACGCCCAGCTCGAGGGCGCGCCGCGCCAGCCCGAGCGTGACCCGCAGGATGTCGGCCACCACGTCGTCGTACGCGACCCGGTGCGGCCGGGTGCGCGGCTCGGCGCCGCCCGCGTGGGTGCACACCAGGCCGACGCCGTGCCGGGCCGCGACCTCGGCCAGCTTCGGGTCCACCCCGCCCCACGCGTCATTGAGCAGATCCGCGCCCGCCTCGCAGACCGCCTCCCCGACCTCATGGCGCCAGGTGTCCACACTGATCACCACGTCGGGGTGGCGCCGGCGCACCTCGGCGACGAAGCCGACCGTGCGGCGCGCCTCCTCGGCGGCGCTCACCTCTTCCCCGGGACCGGCCTTCACCCCGCCGATGTCGATGATGGCCGCGCCCTCCGCCACCGCCTGCTCGACCCGGGCCAGGGCCGGCTCGTCGCGGAAGGTGGCCCCCTGGTCATAGAAGGAGTCCGGCGTCCGGTTCACGATCGCCATGATCACCTGTTCGTTCTCGCCGAACTCACGCCGTCCGAGCCGCAGCATTCCGTACTTCCTCTCGCTTCGTCTTCAGAGGGCTTCAGCGACGATAACTGTCGGTGGGGCATGGCACGATCGAGGCAGACTGATAGGACGTACGGGTAGGACGTACGCGCGCACCCCGGGGAGACGGTCGTCGTGTTTTGGTTCTTGCTGATCGCGCTGGTCGTGGTGGTCGGCGCGGTCACGCTCGCGGTCGTCGGGGGCGGTGACGGCGGCGCGCTGGCCGAGGCGCCCCCCGACCGGCTCGACGACGCGCTGCCCGCCGACCGGCCGCTGGGCCGGGCCGATGTGGAGGCCCTGCGGCTTCCGATGACCGTGCGGGGGTACCGCATGGCCGATGTGGACGATGTGCTGGGCCGGCTCGGCGCCGAGCTGGCCGAGCGCGACGCCCGGATCGCCGAGCTGGAGACGGCCCTGGCCGGGGCGCGGGCGTCGGCGCACGGCGGGGCCGGCCCGCTGGAGCGGCCCGGCGGCTTCCCGCCGGGGGACACCGCCGCGCCGGGTCTGCCGCCCCACGACACCGCCCCGCCCGGCCTGCCGCGCGACCTGCCGCCGCCCGGGCCGCCCGCCCATGACCTGCCGACCCACGATCTGTCCCCGCACGACCCGCCCCCGCACCATCCGCCTCTGCCCGGCACCCCGCCGCGCCGACCCGACGGGGAGGGGGCGTGAGCGCCGGGGGAGCGGTTCCGGGTCCGGACGGGCTGGCGCGCTGCCCGTGGGGCCTCGAGGCCGAGACCATGGCCGACTACCGCGTCTACCACGACACCGAGTGGGGCCGCCCGGTCCACGGCGACGACGCCCTGTTCGAGCGGATCTCCCTGGAGGCGTTCCAGTCCGGCCTGTCCTGGCTGACGATCCTGCGCCGCCGCGAGGGCTTCCGCGCCGCCTTTGCCGACTTCAAGATCGCGGCGGTCGCGGAGTTCACGGCGGCGGACGAGCAGCGGCTGCTCGGCGACTCCCGCATCATCCGCAACCGGGCCAAGATCTCCGCCGTGGTGGCCAACGCGCGGGCGGCCGCCGAGCTGGCGGCGGGCGAGCTGGACGAGCTGATCTGGTCGCACGCCCCGGACCCGGCCGCCCGCCCGGCGCCGCGGACCTTCGCCGACGTCCCCGCGATCACCCCGGAGTCGACGGCGCTGGCCCGCGACCTCAAGAAGCGAGGCTTCCGTTTCGTGGGCCCGACCACGGCGTACGCCCTGATGCAGGCCTGCGGCCTGGTCGACGACCACCTGGCCGACTGCCACGCCCGGGGCTCGGGGGCGGCACTCAGCGGCCGGTGAAGCGGGGCTTCTCCTTCTTGACGAAGGCGTCCACCGCGGCGAGGTGGTCCTCCGAGGCGCCCGCGCGCCGCTGCAGCTCGTCCTCCTTGGACAGCGCCTCGGTCAGGCTGTGCCCGGCCGCGTAGGCGAGGGATTCCTTGATCGCCGCATAGGCCCCGGTGGGGCCCTCCGCCAGCCGCCGGGCCACCGCCGCCGCCTCGGCGGCCAGCTCCGCGGCCGGGACGACCTTGTTCGCGATGCCCAGCTCGTAGGCCTCCTGGGCGCCCACAGAGCGCGGGAAGAGGAGCAGGTCGGCGGCGCGGCCGTGGCCGACCAGGCGCTGCAGGGTCCAGGAGATGCCGGAGTCGGCGGTGAGGGCGACCCCGGCGAAGGAGGTGTTGAAGGAGGCCGTGTCGGCGACGACGCGGTAGTCGGCGGCGAGGGCGAAGCCCGCGCCCGCGCCCGCCGCGACCCCGTTGACCGCGGCGACGACCGGCTTCGGCATCCCCGCGATGGTGGTCACGATCGGGTTGTAGTGCAGCGCGACGGTGCTCATCGTCGAGCCCTCGCCCTGGCCCGCCCGTTCGGCCGCCAGCAGTCCGATGTGCTCCTTGAGGTCCTGGCCCACACAGAAGGCGCGGCCGCTGCCGGTGAGCAGCACGGCCCGCACGGCCGGGTCCCCGGCGGCCTGCCGCAGGGTGTCGCGCAGCGCGACCTTGGCGTCGATGTTGAGCGAGTTCATGGCGTCGGGACGATTCAGGGTGATCGTCGCGAGTCCGTCGGTCAGCTCGTAGAGCACGGTGTCGGCCATGGTGGGTCCTCCGGTGCGGCTGGGTCGCGGCTCGGTGCGCCGCACCGGCGGCCCGGTCGGGGCCCGGCGCGGCGGTCAGCGCACAGCATGCCGGAGATCGGCGCGGGGCGACACGCGACCGTGCCCGAGATGTGACCGCGGCCGACATGCGACCGTGTTCGGCGTATGACTGTGCCCGACCTGTGACCTGCGTCAAACAACCGGCCCCTTCCGGGCCGCCGCGGGGAGGCACCTCGGGCGTCGGCGCCGTACGGTATCGCGACCCCTCCCCGAATTGGGCGGTTTTGGGTGAGCGCGTTGCGCAGGGGTTGCCGACCGATGTTGGTCATCGGGTCGTGCCATGCGGGATAATGACAGGGAAGCAACGTGTTCGATGCCGGTGACACCTGGGTTGTCGGCTGCGATGAGCTGGTTTCAGGAAGGGGAACGAGCATGGCGGCCATGAAGCCGCGGACGGGCGACGGCCCGCTCGAGGTGACCAAGGAGGGGCGGGGCATCGTCATGCGCGTTCCGCTCGAAGGCGGCGGTCGGCTCGTCGTCGAGCTGACCCCGGACGAGGCCGACGCGCTCGGCGATGCCCTGAAGAAGGTCGTCGGCTGAAGCCATCGGTCCCACCACCACCCGTGTGCCGCCCCGGCGGCCGGTATGTCCATACCGGCCGCCGGGGCGGTGCTTTTACGCCCGCCGCCGCCCGCGCCGCCCTCACCTGCGCTTGACCGCGCAGAGCAGCCCGTCGCCCACCGGCAGCAGCGACGACTGGAGCACGGTGGACTCCCGCACGGTGCGCAGCAGCTCGCGCAGGCGCAGCACCTCGGCCGGCTGCACCGCGGAGTCCACGGTCCGCCCGTTCGCGAAGACGCCCTCGAAGCACACCAGCCCGCCAGGCCGCAGCAGGCGCAACGATTCACCGAGGTAGTCGAGGCACTCGGAGCGGTCGCCGTCGCAGAACACCAGGTCGTAGCCGCCGTCGGCGAGCCGGGGGAGGACGTCGAGCGCCCGGCCGGGGATGAAGCGCGCCCGGTTCCCGGTGAAGCCCGCGGCGCGGAACGCCTGCCGGGCCAGCTGCTGCATCTCCGGTTCGGAGTCCACGGTGGTCAGCACGCCGTCGGGCCGCATGCCGTGCAGCAGGTGGATGCCCGAGACGCCGGTCCCGGTGCCGATCTCGGCGACGGCCTTGGCGTCCGCGGCGGCGGCGAGCAGGCGCAGCGCCGCGCCCGTGCCGGACGACACCGAGCGCATCCCCGCCTCCCGGGCCCGCTCACGGGCCCAGCGCAGGGCTGCGTCCTCGGCTACGTACGCGTCGGCGAACGCCCAGCTCGTCTGCCGGTTGCCGGTAATGGCCCTCTCCTGTCCCCGTAGTTGACGCAAGCGTGACTGTAGCCGCTGCGCCCGGGAACCCGCAGATGGGACCGGGCGTTGGAAGAGGAAGGGGGAGCTTGTGGACCACGAACAAATGCAGGTCAAAAATGCTTATCCGGAGCTAACGGGCGAGGTGGATATGGTAGGGGCTCTACTGGACACCACCAGAGCCGACAGGGGAGGTGCGGCTGCGGCCGGTGACCGGGGAGTGCTGAGGCGCTTTCGCAGGTCAGCGGGCGAGCCGAAATCCGTGACCGACATTGCTGACCGTCCTCGTTCCGCCGATTCCGCTACGACCGCGACCTTCGCCACCGCTGCGGACGCCCCGGCGTGGACGCCTCCTACCTGGGAGGAGATCGTCAGCACGCACAGTGCACGGGTCTACCGCCTCGCGTACCGCCTCACCGGGAACCAGCACGACGCCGAGGACCTCACCCAGGAGGTCTTCGTCCGCGTCTTCCGCTCGCTGTCCACGTACAGCCCCGGCACCTTCGAGGGGTGGCTGCACCGCATCACCACCAACCTCTTCCTCGACATGGTCCGCCGCCGGCAGCGCATCCGCTTCGACGCGCTCGGTGAGGACGCGGCCGAGCGGCTCCCCAGCCGTGAGCCCTCTCCCCAGCAGCATTTCAACGACACCCACTTCGACGCCGATGTGCAGCAGGCCCTCGACACCCTCGCGCCGGAGTTCCGCGCCGCCGTGGTGCTCTGCGACATCGAGGGGCTGTCGTACGAGGAGATCGCCGCCACCCTCGGTGTGAAGCTCGGCACGGTGCGCAGCCGGATCCACCGCGGCCGCTCGCACCTGCGCAAGGCCCTGAAGCACCGCTCGCCCGAGGCCCGGGCCGAGCAGCGCACGGTGACCGCGGTGCCCCGCCGCGTCGCCGCGCCCAGGCTGAGCGGGGAGGTCGGAATCGCGTGACCCGGTCAGGCGGTCAGTCCCCCGCCGAGCAGCATCTCGGCGACCGCCTTGCAGCTCTGGTCGATGGCGAGCTGGGGCACGACGCGCGCGAGCGCGTACTCGCGCACCTCGCGACGTGCTGCAAGTGCAAGGCGGAGGCCGACGCTCAGCGGCGGCTGAAGAACGTGTTCGCGCAGACGGCGCCCCCCGCTCCCTCGGAGGGCTTCCTGGCGCGGCTCCAGGGCCTGCCGGGCCTGTCGTCGGCCGACGGGCCCGACGGCGACGGCGCCGGGAGCGACGGCTCGCCGTTCGGCGGCTCCGGCGTCTTCGGCGCCCGGGACACCCCGGGCGTGCGCGGTGCGCACGAGCCGCGGGAGCAGCCCTTCGCGTATCTGCCGACGGCCGGGCCGGCCGGCCCGGCCGCCGCGCGTGTCGCCGCCTCGCGTGAGCGCGGCTTCCGCATCCATGAGGTCGGGCGCTCCGCCCCGCGCCGACGGTTCGCCTTCGCGGCGGCGGGGGCGGTGTCCCTGGCCGCGTTCGCGCTCGGCGGAGCGCTTCCGCTGGACGCGGCGGTCGAGTCGCCCGGCAGCCAGGCGGAGGGCTCGGACAGCGCGGTGAGCCCGGTCGGTGCGAGCACCAAGGTGGAGGACGCCGTAGGGGTGTGGGAGCGCACCCGCCGCGACCTGGGCCTGATGGACGCGGCGGCCTCCCAGGGCACGCCGTCGCCGAGCTTCACAGGATCCCAGACCCTCAGTGAGTTCTCCGGCAGCGTCCCGGATCCGCTGATCCAGCCGATCCTGGCGGCCACCCGGCTGCTGCGCGCCGCGACGTCCACGCCCCCGGCCCCCGCGCCGACCGAGATGGTGGGCCCCTCCCAGTCGGCGTCCCGGACCCCGCCGTACCACGGGGTGGCCGCCCCGCCGGAGTAGGCCCCGCCCCGGCGCGGCTCCCCGGCATACGTCTGGCGAGCCTGTGGGGAGGAAGCGAGCCGCGCTGTGGTGGCGGACCTGATTGAATCGCTTCCGGGCGGCGCCACCCGGTGGCGGTGGGGGCCGTCCCGAGGCGGCGCAGTCCGCGTCGTGTCGCGGGATACCTGGGGAGATCATGGACGAGGGAAAGGCCACCGGGCCCAAGCCGAAGTGGTGGAACCGCCCGGTCACACGACCCGTCGGCCGGTCGTCATCCGAGGCCGAGCCGAAGCCCGCGGAAGACGCCACGGCAGGGGACTCCGTGGCGCCGGGCGCGGCTGACGGCACGTCGGTTCCGTCAGCTCCATCGGTTCCGTCGGCGGGGGCCCGAAGCCCCGCCGACAACGCTGTCGGTGACGCTGTCTCCGGAGGCGACCGTGACGGTGCGTCGGACCGGCCGGCGGAGCCCGCCGAACGCACCGGGGCACAAGCCGACGCGGCAGCGGCAGACGCGGCAAGCGAGTCCGGCACCGCAGCGGCAGACGCGGACGCGGTGGGCAGTCGGCAAGCGGCGGACAGTCAGCACGCGGCCGGGAACCGGCCCGAGGCGGGCCGGTCGGGCGCCGAGAGCGCGCCGGGCGCCGAGAGCACGCCGGGCCCCGAGAGCGCGCCGGGCGCGCAGGCCGCCGTCCATCCGCTGCACGAACCCGATCCGTACAGCACCCCGCCCTACGGCGGCCCCGGCCCCTGGGCCCCGGCCCCTCCCGTGCAGCGGCCGATGCCGACCCCGGCCCACGGCACCCACCTTCCACCCGGCCTCCCCCCGGCCGCGACGCCCGCCCACGGCACCCACCTTCCGCCCGCCGCCGCGCCCCAGGCCGTGCCGCCGCCCGGGATGACCCCGGCCCATGGCACCCAGCTCCCGCCGGGCGCGCCGACGGACCCGGGCGCCGCCACCGCCCAGCTCCCGCAGCAGCCCGGCCAGCCCCTGCAGTCCCAACCCCAGCCGGGCCAAGCCCAACCCGGCCAGCCCCTGCAGCCCCAACCCGGCGGGCCCCAACCCGCCCCAACCCGGCGGGCCCCAACCCGGCGGGCCCCTGCCGGCCCAGCCGGGCCAGGCCGCGCAGTGGCAGCACTACGACCCGTGGACCTCGGCCCCGTCGCCGGACGCGCCGCGGAAGGCCCCCCGGCGCCGCGGTCTGGCCGGGGCCGTGCTGATCGCGCTGATCGCGGGCTGCCTCGGCGGCGGCATCGGCGCGTATCTGGAGCACGAGAGGGCCGGCGAGGGCAGCGCGATCCACCTGCCGCAGGCGCCCGCCGAGGACGAGCCACGAGACCCGGACAGCGTCGCGGGCATCGCCGCCAGCGCCCTGCCGGGCGTGGTGACCATCCATGTCAGCGGCGGCACCGAGCAGGCCACCGGCACCGGCTTCGTGCTCGACAAGCAGGGCCACATCCTCACCAACAACCATGTCGTGGAGCCCGCCGGGGCCGGCGGCGACATATCGGTGACGTTCAGCGGCGGCGAGGTGGCGGACGCGAAGGTCGTCGGCCGGGACAGCGGCTACGATCTGGCGGTCATCAAGGTCGAGGGCGTCTCCGGGCTGCACCCGCTGCCCCTCGGCAACTCCGACTCGGTGCGCGTCGGCGACCCCGTCGTGGCCATCGGCGCCCCGTACGACCTGGCGGGCACCGTGACCTCCGGGATCATCAGCGCCAAGGAGCGCCCCATCACCGCGGGCGGCGAGCAGGGCGACGGCAGCGACATCAGCTATGTCGACGCGCTGCAGACCGACGCCCCGATCAACCCGGGCAACTCCGGCGGCCCGCTGGTGGATTCCAAGGGGCGGGTGATCGGCATCAACAGCGCCATCCGGGCGGCCGACGACGGCTCGGGGGTCGACGGCGGCCAGGGCGGCAGCATCGGCCTGGGCTTCGCGATCCCGATCAACCAGGGCAAGCGGGTCGCCGAGGAGCTGATCAACACCGGCAAGGCCACCCACCCTGTGATCGGCGTCACGCTCGACATGGAGTACACGGGGGACGGCGCGCGGGTGCACACCCGGGGCGCCGGCGGCCCGCCGGTCAACCCGGGCGGCCCGGGTGACAAGGCCGGGATCGAGGCCGGCGATGTGATCACCGAGGTGGACGGCGTCCGGGTGCACAGCGGCCAGGAGTTGATCGTCAAGATCCGCAGCCACCGGCCCGGCGACCGGCTCCGGCTGACGCTGCACCGGGACGGCGGGGAGCGGACCGTGGAGCTGACGCTCGGTTCGGCCGGGGGCGGCGGCTGAGACCGTCCGGCGGCGGGGACCGCGGACGACGCCCGATGTTGGTCCGGGCGTCTCCCGCCCCGCCCCTACGGGCAGGTACCGTGTTCTGTGGCCTGGACCGTGGCCTCAGACGTCTCTAGGAGCTGCAAGGTGTTCTTCGACATAGGACCCCTCGAGCTGATCGCGCTCGTCATCCTTGCGGTGCTCGTCTTCGGTCCCGAGAAGCTCCCGAAGGTCATCCAGGATGTGTCGCGGTTCATACGGAAGGTCAGGGAGTTCTCCGACAACGCCAAGGAGGACATCCGCTCCGAGCTGGGCCCGGAGTTCAAGGACTTCGAGTTCGAGGACCTGAATCCGAAGAACTTCGTCCGCAAGCACGTGCTGGACTCGGACGACCTGGGCCTCAAGGAGATCCGCAACGGCTTCGACCTCCGCAAGGAGATGGCCGAGGTCGCGGACGCGGTGAACGGCCGGGAGAGTGACTCCGCGCAGGGCTCTTCAGGTTCTTCCCCGGGCTCGCGGTCCGGTGGCGGCTCCGGGTCCGGCGGCGGCTCCAGCACCCCTGACCTGCTGCGCAAGCGTGAGGAGCCGGGGCGGGAGGACCGTCCGCCCTTCGACTCCGACGCCACTTGATCCCCCCCGTATGCCCGGGCTGGTTGACCCGTATGGCTATCCTCCCTTTGTCCGGGGTGAGGTCGCCTGAGGGGGGCGGGCCGCCCACGACGCAGGGCAACGAGGAGGCTCCGCGCAGATGGAGACGACGAGTCGGCTGGGGACGGAAGGGGCCGCCGGTGGATCGGGCGCGCCCGGCGGCGACGCCGGGGCGGCCGCGCACGGCATCCCCGCCGACGCTCGGCGGAAGGTCGACGGCTATCTGCTGGCCGCCTTCCCGTGGTACGGCCTTGACGAGGCGTTCACGGGGCGGCGCTGGCTGATGCAGGTGGGCGCGGCCGCGGACGGGACGGTCGAGCACGGCTCCACCGGCCACGGCGACGAGCCGTCGCTGCGCGCGGAGACCGAACCGGACCAGCAGCGCTTCGCGGTCGTGGTGACCGTGGCCAGCCGCCCGGTGCGGGACAGCGCGGACGGCACCGGCGTGCTGGAGGCCACCTCGGTCTCCTCCGCAGCCTGGCTGGCCGGGTCCGGCCTGCTGTCGTCCACCTGGCCGACGCGCATGGAGCGGGCGCTGCGCCAGGACTGGCTGGACCAGCAGACGGCGATCGCCTGGGAGCTGGCGGACGACCTCGACGGCCCGAGCTGGTCGCAGCTCTCCCTGCCGGTGGACGGGGTGCCGACCGACTTCCACTACCGCGAGTCGGAGTACGGCTGGGTGCTGGCCGGATCCGCCCGCGAGGGCGTGCACATCGGCGCGTACGGGCGCGGGATGAGCGCGTACGGGCTGGGCTTCGCGGTGGTCAAGGACATCACCGCGTACGAGTAGGCAGAACCGCGTACGGCCGGGACGCGGGGAAAGAGTCGGGGGCGGCCCCCTGGGGAGGCCGCCCGTCGCCCACCGCCCTCACCGGGCGCGGTCGGGCCCTCAGGCCGTCAGAACTTGTTGCGCGGCGTGATCCCCAGCGACATGCCCGCCAGCCCGCGCTGCCGCCCGCCGAGCTTGCCCGCGATGGCCCGCAGCGCGCTGCCCGCCGGGGAGTCGGGGTCGCTCAGCACGACCGGCTTGCCCTCGTCGCCGCCCTCGCGCAGCCGCACGTCGATGGGGATGGCCCCGAGCACCGGCACGGTGGCCCCGGTGGCCCGGGTCAGCCCGTCGGCGACCGTCTGGCCGCCGCCCGTGCCGAAGACGTCCACCATCTCGTCGCAGTGCGGGCAGGGCAGCCCGGACATGTTCTCGACCACGCCGACGATCTTCTGGTGGGTCTGGACCGCGATCGACCCCGCCCGCTCGGCGACCTCGGCGGCGGCCTGCTGCGGCGTGGTGACGACCAGGATCTCGGCGTTGGGCACCAGCTGGGCCACGGAGATCGCGATGTCCCCGGTGCCCGGCGGCAGGTCGAGCAGCAGCACGTCCAGGTCGCCCCAGTAGACATCGGCCAGGAACTGCTGGAGCGCGCGGTGCAGCATCGGCCCGCGCCACACCACCGGCGTGTTGCCCGGCGTGAACATGCCGATGGAGATGACCTTCACGCCGTGGGCGGACGGCGGCATGATCATGTTCTCGACCTGGGTGGGGCTGCCGTCGGCGCCCAGCATGCGGGGGACCGAGTGGCCGTAGATGTCGGCGTCGACCACGCCGACCTTCAGGCCGTCGGCGGCCATCGCCGCGGCCAGGTTGACCGTCACCGACGACTTGCCGACGCCGCCCTTGCCGGACGCCACCGCGTAGACCCGGGTCAGCGAGCCGGGCTTGGCGAAGGGCACCTCGCGCTCGGCCTGGCCGCCGCGCAGCGAGGCGGCCAGCTCGCGCCGCTGCTCGTCGCTCATCACATCCAGCTCGACGGTGACGCCGGTCACCCCGGCGACCTGGGCCACCGCCTCCCGCACCCGGGCGGTGATCGTCTCGCGCATGGGGCAGCCGGAGACCGTCAGATAGACCGCCACCGCGACCGTACCGTCCGCCGCGATCTCGACGGATTTCACCATGCCGAGGTCCGTGATCGGCTTGTGGATCTCCGGGTCGTTGACCGTCGCGAGCGCGGCGCGCACCGCGTCCTCGGTCGGTGTGGGGGCAGTGTCGGTAGCCATAGGGAGATGGTACGGCGCGCGGGGTACTCAGCGGTAAGGCGCGTCAGCGGTCCCGTTCCTCCTGGGGGGCGGGGGACGGGGCGGCCCGCCCCCTCTCCCGCTCCATCTCCCTGACCAGGTCCTGGAACTCCGAGCGGATCCAGTCACGGGTGGCCACCTCGCCCATGCCCATCCGCAGCGCCGCGATCTCCCGGGCCAGGAACTCGGTGTCGGCGATGGACCGCTCGTCCCGGGCGCGGTCCTGCTCGAGGGTGACGCGGTCCCGGTCGGCCTGCCGGTACTGGGAGAGGAGGATCAGCGGGGCCGAGTAGGAGGCCTGGAGCGAGAGCATCAACGTCAGGAAGATGAACGGGTAGGAGTCGAACCGCAGCCGCTCCGGGGCCAGGATGTTCCAGCCGAGCCACACGGCGACGAAGACCGTCATCCAGGCGATGAAGCGCCCGGTGCCCAGGAAGCGGGCGATGTGCTCCGACGCCTTGCCGAACGCCTCCGGGTCCCACCGCGGCAGTCGCACGCGGCGGCGCTCCCGGGGCCGGTCGAGCCGGGTTCCGTCACCGGACATCGGGCGCCTCCGGCCGGCCGGCGGGGACCTGGGGCGCGCGGCCGGCGACCGGCGGCAGCGCCATGCCGTACAGCTCCCGCTCCCGCCAGTCCGGCGGCAGCAGGTGGTCCAGCACGTCGTCCACGGTCACCGCGCCGAGCAGCGAGCCGCCCTCGTCCACCACCGGCGCCGTGACCAGGTTGTAGGTGGCCAGATAGCTGGTCACCCCGGGCAGCGGGGCCTCGGGCGGCAGCGGCCGCAGATCGGTGTCGACGACCGAGCCGACGAGCGTGTACGGCGGCTCGCGCAGCAGCCGCTGGAAGTGGACCAGGCCCAGGTAGCGGCCGGTCGGCGTCTCGTCGGGCGGCCGGCAGACGTACACCTGCGCGGCCAGCGCCGGGGTCAGGTCCTGGTCGCGCACCCGCGCGAGGGCGTCCGCGACCGTCGCGTCGGGGCGCAGCACGATCGGGTCGGGCGTCATCAGCCCGCCCGCCGAGCCCTCCTCGTACGACATCAGGCGCCGCATGTCCGCCGCGTCCCGGGGGCGCATCAGGGCCAGCAGCCGCTCCTTGTCCTCCTCGGGGAGCTCGGAGAGCAGGTCGGCCGCGTCGTCGGGGTCCATCGCCTCCAGCACGTCGGCGGCGCGCTCCTCCTGGAGCTTGCCGAGGATCTCGACCTGGTCGTCGTCCGGCAGCTCCTCCAGGACGTCGGCGAGCCGCTCGTCGTCCAGCGCCGCGGCCACCTCGCCGCGCCGCTTCTCCGAGAGGTGGTGCAGCACGTTGGCGAGGTCCGCGGGGCGCAGCTGCTCGAAGGTGGCCAGCAGGCTCTCCGCGCCCTGCCCGTGCTCCTCCAGGGAGAAGCCGGTGACCGCGGACCAGTCGACGGTCAGCGTCTCCCCGCGCCGCCGCAGCGCGCGGGACCTGCCGCGGCGTACGAAGACCTTGTTGATCTCCCACTCGCGGCGCGCGGGCAGCTGTCCCATGGCCACGTCGAGGACGGTGACCTCCTCGCCGGTCTCCACCAGCCGTACGGTCCGGTCCAGCAGCTCGCCGAGGACCAGCGTCTCGGTCGGGCGCTGCGCGAAGCGCCGCATGTTGACCACGCCGGTGGTGATGACCTGCCCGGACTCCACGCCCGTCACCCGGGTCATGGGCAGGAAGATCCGGCGGCGGGTGACCACCTCGACGACGAGCCCCAGGACGCGCGGCGGCCGGCCGCCCAGGCGCAGCATGGCCACCAGGTCGCGGACCCGGCCCACCTGGTCGCCGTTCGGGTCGAAGACGGGAACACCCGCGAGGTGTGAGACGAACACCCTGGGGGCGCCTGCGGGCATGTCATGCGCCTCCCTGTGCCAAGAGTCCTTCTGTGCCGGCCTGCCGCCGTATGCGGCTTTTGATGCTTGATGCCGGGTTCAGGCTAGCGCGCCCGGCCCCGCCGTGCCGCCGGACCAGTGGTCCTCCGGGACTGTGCCGACACCTCCGGACGGCACCGGTACGCTGCCCCTGCACCGGCTTCAGGAGGCAGAGCAGACGTGCGCACCCGGAACACGGCTCTCGTGGCGGCGATGTGCGCGGGGTTGGCCGCGGCGCTCGCCGGATGTGGCGGCGACGGCGGCGGCGGCGAGGACCCCGACGCGGGCACCAACGGCGTGGGCAAGCTCCCCGCCACCAAGATCGAGAGCAGAGCCAGGAAGGCCGCCGGCGCGGCCGAGGCGGTACGCCTGTCCGGCCAGCTCGTCACCAAGGGGCGCACCTACAAGGTCGACATGCGGCTCAAGGCGGACGGCGGCACCGGCCAGGTCTCCACCGAGGGCAGCACCTTCGAGCTGCTGCGCGTCGGCAAGGACCTCTACCTCAAGGCCGACGCGGGCTTCTGGACGCACAAGACCGGCGGCCACGCGGGGAGCGGCGCCGGGCAGAACAGCGCCGGGCAGAACGGCGCCGGCGTGGGCGACAAGCTCGACGACAAGTACGTCAAGGTGCCGGTCCGCGACCCCTCGTACAAACGGCTCAGCGGACTGACCGACAAGACCCTGCTGCTCGACGGGCTCCTCGGCCTGCACGGCGGGATCTCCACCGGCGACCGTGGCACGGTCGGCGGCGTACGCACCATCCGGATCCGCGGCGGCCAGGGGAGCGGTGGGACGCTCGACGTCTCCCTGGAGGGGAAGCCGTACCCGCTGCGGCTCCAGCGCGCGGGCGGCGCGGGCGTCATCCGGCTCGCCGACTGGGACAAGGACTTCCCCCTGACCGCCCCCGCGAAGGACGAGGTGGTCGACTACGGGCAGCAGATCCCCAGCGGTACGTAGGGGGAGGGGGCTGCCCTCGGCGGCTCAGCCGCTCCGGCGGGGGCGGCCGCGGCGGGCGAGGAGTTTGGGCAGGCCGGCGGGCATGGGGCGGCGGGTGAGGGCGGGGCTCGGCCGAGGGGGCGCGGCGAGGGAGCCGGACGGCGGCTCCTCCAGCGGGCCGGGGGCCGGCTCGAGGCGCAGCACCCGGCACTCCCGGGCCCAGCGCTCGGCGATCCGCTCGGCGTCCGGCGCGTTCAGCCGCTTGCCCTTGAGCTCCTCCACGGCGGCCGTCCACGCATCGCCGCCGGGCGGGAGCTCGGCCACCCGGGCGGGCCAGGTGACGAGCCGGCCGCCCTTGTCCTTGCTGCGTACGGTGACGGTGGCCGCGCCGCCGTCCACCAGCCCGAGCCCGTTCAGCGGCTGCTCCCCGGGGCCGTCCCCGACCAGGCAGACCGCGCCCTCGTGCCACACGTGCCACAGCGCGCGGTCGGCGGCCGGGGCGGGGCCCGCGCCCCGGACCCAGATGAGGGCGGACTTCTTGGTCGCCTCCTCGACGAGCGCGCGGTCCATGGGGGTCTGCGTCATGCGGACACCCTATGACCACGGCGACAGGACGGTCGCGGGACCGCCGCCGACCGCCTGACGGACAGCCGTTCCACCACGTGGGCGCGCGGTTCCCCGGGCGGCCCGTGCCCCCTACGCTGATGCGGTGTCCAGTGCCAGCTCCAGCCGCCGCGGAAGCTCCCCCGGAGTCGCTCCGGCCGGTCAGGCCGGGCCCGTCACCCCTGCCCCGAAGCCCACTCCGAGGTCCGAGCGGAGTCCTGGGCGGGGTCCCGAGCGGAAGCCGCCCGCCGGGCACCCCGGCGGCCCCCTCGACGTCGCGCTGCTGGCGCTCGCCGTCGCCTCGGTCTCGTTCTCCGCGCCCCTGATCGCGGCGACGGCCGCCCCGGCGCTCGCGGTCGCGTTCTGGCGCAACGCCATGGCCGTCGGCGCCCTCACCCCCCTGGCGCTGCTGCGCCACCGCCGGGAGCTGCGCGGGATGGGGCGCCGCGGGGTGCTGTTGTCCGCCGGGGCCGGGGTGCTGCTCGCGCTGCACTTCGGGGCGTGGCTGCCCAGCCTGCACATGACCTCCGTCGCCTCGTCGACCGCGCTCGCCACCACCACCCCCATCTGGACCGCGCTGCTGCTGCGGCTGCGCGGGCAGCGCCCGCCCGCCCTGGCCTGGGCCGGCATGGCGGTCGCCGTCCTCGGCGTGGTCATGCTGACCGGCGTCGACCTGGCGCTCTCCCCCCGCGCGCTCGCGGGCGACGCGCTCGCGCTGGTCGGCGGCATCGCGGCGGCGGGGTACGTGGTGCTCGGCGCCGAGGTGCGGCGGACGGCGTCCACGACGGCGTACACCTACGTCTGCTACGGCACCACCAGCGTGCTCCTGCTGCTCACCTGCCTGGCCAGTGGCACGGCCCTGGGCGGCTACAGCGGCGCCACGTGGCTGAAGCTGGCCGCGCTGACGGTCACCGCCCAGCTCCTCGGCCACTCGATGATCAACCGCGTGGTCAAGGGGCTGGGGCCGTCCGTCACCTCGACCGCGCTGCTGCTGGAGACGCCGGGCGCGGCCCTGATCGCCGCGCTCTGGCTGGGTCAGACGCCGCAGGCGATCGCCTACCCGGCGCTCGCGGTGATCCTCGTCGGGCTGGCGCTGGTGGTCCTGGCGGACCGCAGACGGCCCGGCTGAGGGCGCCCGGTGGCCCACCGGGGGCCCACCGGGCCCGGGGGGTCAGAGCCAGCCGTTGCGCTTGAAGCCGCGGTGGATCACGAAGCAGATCCCGACCGTGACCAGCAGCACCGCCGGGTAGCCGAACTTCCAGCGCAGCTCCGGCATGTAGTCGAAGTTCATGCCGTAGATCCCGGCGATCATCGTGGGCACGGCGAAGATCGCCGCCCAGGAAGTGATCTTGCGCATGTCCTCGTTCTGGGCGACGGTGGCCTGCGCCAGGTTCGCCTGGAGGATCGAGTTGAGCAGGTCGTCGAAGGCCAGCACCTGCTCGTTGACCCGGGCCAGGTGGTCCGCGACGTCCCGGAAGTACTTCTGGATGTCCGGGTCCACCACCCGCATCGGCCGCTCGCTCAGCAGCTGCATCGGCCGCAGCAGCGGCGAGACGGCCCGCTTGAACTCCAGCACCTCGCGCTTGAGCTGGTAGATCCGCCCCGCGTCACCGCCCCGCCGGGAGCTGGCCGCCGAGAAGACGTCGATCTCGACCTCGTCGATGTCGTCCTGGAGGGCGTCGGCGACCGCCAGATAGCCGTCCACGACCTGGTCGGCGATCGCGTGCAGCACCGCCGAGGGACCCGTGGCGAGCAGCTCGGGGTCCTGCTGGAGGCGGTGGCGCAGCGCGCGCAGCGAGCCCTGGCCGCCGTGCCGGACGGTCACGATGAAGTTCCGGCCGGTGAAGCACATCACCTCGCCGGTCTCCACCACCTCGCTGGTCGCGGTGAGTTCGGCGTGGTCCACGTAGTGGATCGTCTTGAAGACGGTGAACAGCGAGTCGTCGTACCGCTCCAGCTTCGGCCGCTGGTGCGCCTGCACCGCGTCCTCCACGGCCAGCGGGTGGAGCCCGAACTCCTGTGCGATGCCCGAGAACTCGCGCTCCGTCGGCTCGTGCAGCCCGATCCAGGCGAAGCCGCCCTCCGCGCGCACCCGCTTCATGGCCTCGGCCGGGCTCAGGTGGTCGCTGACCCGCCGTCCCTCGCGGTAGACGGCGCAGTCGATCACCGCCGTGGAGACGGACGGGTCGCGGGTGGTGTCGTAGTTGCTGGTGGTGCGGGTGCGGCGCAGGGCGGGGCGGACGGCTGCGCGCAGGTCACGGATCATCGACATGACGGGCTCCTTCACGGGCCGGCCGTCAGCGGCGGGCGCGCGGCGCAGCGCGGCCCGGAAGGTGGACGTACGGGTTCGACGGCCCTACGTCCGCAAAGCGGGCGGCACTCCGTGCGCTGGCGCTGACGGGAGTTCGCGGGGAAACGCTGGACAAAAGGTTCTGAAGCGTTGCGAAGGCGCTCTACCGTCAAGTGCCCCGGATGCGAGAAGACTTCACGTGTTTCACCGCGAGGCGGTGGGGTACGGAAGGTTTCAGATCACGAACAGCCGCATACCAAGGGGAAGAGGACGGGAGAACTGGCGGTACTGCACGGTCGACTAGGATCCACTGCAGCCCCACCTCCTCCGGTCGGTCCCCCTTGAGGGATGACGTGTAACTCCTCGGGCAGGGGCCAAGGCTATCAGCCGGTTGACGCGACAAGACGTCGCTTTGCCTGTTCGATACGCGATCTATGCTCGCCGCATGTCAGACGTTCTTCAGCTGGTCGAGACCCGGCTGCGCACGGCGCTGGGCGAGCCGGACGCCCGCGCGGCCGTCACCTTCGTGGGCACGGACCGCATCGAGGTGCTGCGCTTCCTCGACGGCGACGTGGTCCGCTACGCCACGCCCGGCATGTCCGACCGGCCGATGACCGACCCGACCGCCGTCCTCGCCGACCCGCTGCGCGGCCCGCGCGCCGAGCTGGTGCTGACGGTGCGGATCGGCGGCGCCGGCCCCGAGCTGCCCGTGCTGGACGAGGTGCTCCGCCCGCTCGCGGTACTGGCCGCCTCCCCCCAGGTCGAGGGCGTGGTGGTGACGCCGGGCGCGTCGCTGGACCTGGGCGGGCCGCTGTGGTCGGGGGCGCCCTTCACCTCCGTCCTGGTGGCCGAACCGGGCGGACTGGTCGAGGACTTGGAGCTCGACCCGCCCAGGGACCCGGTCCGGTTTCTGCCGCTGCTGCCCATGACCGGCAACGAGGCGGCGTGGAAGCGGGTGCACGGGGCGGGGGCGCTCCAGGACCGCTGGCTCCGGCACGGCACGGATCTGCGGGACCCCACCCGCTCGGGCGTACCGCTGGCGAACTGAAGGGTTCCCGCGCGGCCCGCGTCGCATCCGGACGGGTGATCGTCCTTGACGCGGGGGCGCGCGGGTAGGACCGTGGGGCCCTATGAGGGGCGAACCCAGTTGCCCGAAGTGCGGTGGCCGGGTGCGGGCGCCCGGTCTCTTCGCCGACTCCTGGCAGTGCGCGGTGCACGGTACGGTGCACCCTCTCCAGCCGGTCGTCCCGCCGAGCGTCGAGGCGCTCGTGGTGGTGACCAACCGCGCCCGGGTGCCCGTGTGGATGCCATGGCCGCTGCCGGTCGGCTGGCTGTTCACCGGCGTCGCGTGCGCGGGCGACGATCGCAGCGGCGGCCGGGCCACCGCCGTGGCCTGCTCCGGCCCCGGCCCGCTGGGCGGCCCCGGCGAGCTGCTGCTGGTCGCGGAGGAGCTGGGGGTGGGGCTCGGCGCGCGGTACGCCGGGATCCGCGGCCCCGACCCCGGTCCGGGCATGCGGGTCGACCGGGCCCCGCAGGTCAAGGTGTTGGCCGCCGGGCGGCCCACCCCGCTGTGGCTGGTCGAGGGCACCCCGGAGGACCGGGCGGTGTTCGCGGGCGAGGCGTGCGGGCTGTGGCTGTGGGCGATCGTATGGCCCGAGCAGACCGGTCTGATGATGTACGACGAGATGGTGCTCACCGATCTGCGGGACGCGGGGGCCGAGGTGGACCTGGTGCCCTGCGGGGCGCTGTCGCCCCGCATCCTGGGCTGACGGCTCCTGGGCTGACCGTTCCTGGGCCGGCGGCTCCTGGGCTGACCGCATCCTGGGCCGGCGGCTCCTGGGCCGGCGACCCGGCGCGCGAGGGCAAATCCGGCGGGCGGTTATCCTGAAGCGTCCCCTCCGTCCCACCGCCGCAGCTTGGAGTCCGTGTCGTGCGCATCGATCTGCACACCCACTCCACTGCGTCCGACGGCACGGACACCCCCGCCGAGCTGGTGCGCAACGCCGCCGCGGCCGGGCTGGACGTCGTCGCGCTCACCGACCACGACACCGTCGGCGGCTACGCGGAAGCGAAGCGGGCGCTGCCCGCGGGGCTGACCCTGGTCACCGGCGCCGAGCTGTCGTGCCGGCTGACGGCGGCCTCGGAGCCCGGGGCTTTCGAGGATGCCGCGGCTTCCGGGGGCGACTCGGCGGGTGTGAGCCTGCACATGCTGGCGTATCTCTTCGACCCGGCCGAGCCGGAGCTGGCCCGCGAGCGCGAGCTCGTACGCGACGACCGGGTGCCGCGCGCCCGGGCCATGGTCGACAAGCTGCGCGAGCTGGGCGTGCCGATCACCTGGGAGCAGGTGGCGCGGATCGCCGGCGACGGGGCCGTGGGGCGGCCGCACGTGGCCACCGCGATGGTCGAGCTGGGCGTCGTCGACAGCGTCTCGGACGCCTTCACACCGCAGTGGCTGGCCAACGGCGGCCGGGCCTACGTCGAGAAGCACGAGCTCGACCCCTTCGAGGCGATCCGGCTGGTCAAGGCGGCCGGCGGGGTGACCGTCTTCGCGCATCCGCTGGCCCTCAAGCGCGGGCAGTGCGTGCCCGAGAGCGCCATCGCGGAGCTGGCCGCCGCGGGGCTCGACGGCATCGAGGTGGACCACATGGACCACGACGAGGCCACCCGCGCGCGGCTGCGCGGGCTCGCCGCGGAGCTGAGTCTGCTCACCACCGGCTCCAGCGACTACCACGGCAGTCGTAAGACCTGTCGGCTCGGTGAGTACACGACGGATCCCGAGGTCTACGGAGAGATCGTCCGCCGGGCGACCGGGGCCTTCCCGGTGCCGGGCACGGGGGGCTGAGCGGGCGCCGCCCGTCCGCGCGATGCCGGCCTCCTGGCGCCGACCCCACCCCCTTCTCTTTCCACGATCTCCGCTCTCTCTTGCGCAAGGCCCCATCACCGTGTTCGACCTCGCCGTCTTCGGCTCGCTCTTTCTCACCCTGTTCGTGATCATGGACCCGCCGGGCATCACCCCGATATTCCTGGCGCTCACCTCCGGCCGGCCCGTCAAGGTCCAGCGCCGGATGGCCGGCCAGGCGGCCCTCGTCGCCTTCGGGGTCATCGCCGTCTTCGGGGTCTGCGGCCAGCAGATCCTCGACTATCTGCATGTCTCGGTCCCCGCGCTGATGATCTCGGGCGGGCTGCTGCTCCTGCTGATCGCGCTCGACCTGCTGACCGGCAAGAACGACGAGCCCACCCAGACCAAGGACGTGAACGTCGCCCTCGTGCCGCTCGGCATGCCGCTGCTGGCCGGGCCCGGGGCCATCGTCTCGGTGATCCTGGCCGTGCAGCACGCGGACGGGCTCGGCGGTCAGGTCTCGGTGTGGACCGCGATCGCGGCCATGCATGTGGTGCTCTGGCTGACCATGCGCTACTCGCTGCTGATCATCCGGCTGATCAAGGACGGAGGGGTGGTGCTGGTCACCCGGCTGGCCGGGATGATGCTCTCCGCCCTGGCCGTGCAGCAGATCATCAACGGGGTCACCCAGGTGATCAACGGCGGCTGAGCGGGGCGCCCGGACGCACGTGCGCCCCCGTGCGATGAGGCACGGGGGCGCGGCGTGTGAGCTGACTACGGCGTGTGGATCAGCGACGTAACGTACCGTAACGAACGGTAGCGAACAAGAATGAACGATAACGACAAGCTACGTATAGCTACGCATCCACGGGCGGGGCGTTACCGGGCGGAGCTTTCGGCGGGGCGGATGTAGATGCGCTGGCCGATCGCGGCGGCCTGCTGCACGATCCGGTTGACGGAGGCGGCGTCCACAACGGTGCTGTCCACGGCGGTGCCGTCGACGTCGTCAAGGCGCATGATCTCGAAGCGCATGGCTTCTCCCTTCGTCTGATCCTCCTGAGGAGAACTGTGATGTGAAACGGACGCCTGCGGCGCCTGTGCCGCGAGCATCCGTACGGTTCAACAGCGGGTGCCCCGGAAAACATTCCCTACGCTAAAGAAAATTTTCGGGAGTCTAATTACCGTCTCGTACCAGGTCCGGTTGTGCCCTCGCCGCACGGGCCCGGAGAATGAACCGCGTATGAGTGACGCAACGCCTCCGGGCCAACCAGACCTCGCCTCGATCGCCGCCGGCATCGAGCGCACCAACGAGCTGCTGCAGCGCGTGCTCGCCGAGGTCGCGACCACACCCTCCACCCACGCGATATTCGTCGACGCCGGGTATGTCTACGCGGCCGCCGGCCGGCTGGTCGCCGGGACGGAGGACCGCAGGGCCTTCGAGCTCGACGCCGAAGGGCTCATCGAGGCGTTCATCGACAAGGCCCGGACGATCTTCCCGGACAGCAGACTGCTGCGCGTCTACTGGTACGACGGCGCCCGGCGCCGGATCCACACCTCCGAACAGCAGAGCATCGCCGAGCTGCCCGACGTCAAGGTCCGCCTCGGCAACCTCAACGCGAACAACCAGCAGAAGGGCGTCGACTCGCTCATCCGCACCGACCTGGAGTCACTCGCCCGGCACCGCGCCATCGGCGACGCGGCGCTGATCGGCGGGGACGAGGACCTGGTCTCCGCGGTCGAGGCCGCGCAGGGATACGGCGCGCGGGTGCACCTGTGGGGCATCGAGGCCGTCGAGGGGCGCAACCAGGCCGAGCCGCTGCTGTGGGAGGTCGACAGCCAGCGCACCTTCGACCTCGACTTCTGCAAGCCGTACGTCACCCGCCGCCCGGCGGGCTTCGAACCGTACGGCGCCGACCCGGGGCAGTGCGGGCCCGCGCCCAGCCGCGACGACGTGCGCTTCGTCGGGGCCCAGATCGCCGCGCGATGGCTGTCCTCACGCGGCCGGGAGTCCCTCGCCGAGCTGCTGCCCGGCCACCCCTATCTGCCCGGCTCGGTCGACCAGGAGCTGCTGATCGACGCCGAGGCCCTGCTGCGGCTGTCGCTGCGCACGCACGCCGATCTGCGGCGGGCGCTGCGGGACGGCTTCTGGGAGCACCTGCAGGCCCAGTACTAGGCGTTGGCGCGGCCGCTGGGCGAGGCTACTGCTGGGCGAGGCCGTCCCAGAAGGCGATCAGCGCTTCGGCGGTGGATTGCGGCCGCTCGGCGTTGGGGGAGTGCCCGGCACCCTTGATCACCGTACGGTGGGCGGCGAGCCGCTCGGCCATCTCGTCCATCAGCGGCACCGGCCAGGCGTAGTCCAGCACCCCCGACAGCACATGCTTGGGCAGCGGCACCGCGGCCAGCTCCGCGACCCGGTCAGGCTCCCGGTTCAGCTGCCGCCCGGTGGCCATCAACTGCTCGGGCACGGTGGCGAGCCACCGCTTGTGGAGGAAGTCCTCCACCGCGGGCGACGTCGACTCCTCGGGCGCCTCCGGCGGGTCCAGCTCGCGCATCGCCTGCCAGACGGACTCCATGTCGCTCACGGTCAGCGCGTCGATCAGCAGCTTGGTGCGGGCCTGCTGCGGCTCGGAGATGGCGGCCGGGCCGGAACTCATCAGCGTCAGCGAGGCGAACGTCTCCGGGGCCCGCATCACCGCGGCCCGCACGATCAGCCCCCCGAGCGAGTGACCGAGCACATGCAGCGGCACACCCCGCTCACCTGCGCCGCCGCCGGCTCCGGCCTCCAGCGCGGCCGCCTGCGCCAGCACGTCCTGGGCCAGCTCCTCCTGCGCGTACGCCGCCTCGTCCCGCGGCCCCTCCGTCTCGTGCTGCCCCCGCCCATCCACCGCGACGGCCCGGAACCCGGCCCGGACCAGGGGCTCCAGCAGCGCGATGAAGTCCTCCTTGCTCCCCGTGAACCCCGGCACCAGCAACACCGCCCCCCGCGCCGCCCCCTCCGGGCGCGCGTCATGCACGGCGAACTCCCCGCGCACGGTGCGAAGACGGTACGCCCGGGCACACCCGGGCAGCGTGAGGAACGGCGGCCTGCTCATGCGCCGAGGCTAGCGCGTACACGGAAAATCCTGGCTAACCCCCCATGACGCGCGCCGCCCGCGCCGCGCGCGGCCGGGTGACGACTGGCGAGACGCCGAGGGCCCGGTCCGCGGGTGGGCGGGCCGGGCCCTCGGCGAGGGGCTGATGTCGTCAGCCGGTTTCCGTGTCGGCCTTCGCGGCCGCGCTGCGGGTGCGGCGACGGCGGCGGACCGGCTTGGCCTCGCCTTCCTCGGCCGGAGCCGTGGCCGGCTCGGCCTCGGCGGACGGCGCTGCCGCCGCCGGCTCGGACGCCTTCGCGGCCTCCGCCGCCTTGGCGGTCGACGCGCCGCGGGTGCGGCGGCGGCGCGGCTTGGCGGGGGCCTCGGTCTCCGCGGGGGCGGCTTCCGGCTGGGGCTGGGCGGGGTCGGTCACGACCGTCGCCGGGCCCTCGGCGGTGGCCACGGCCGTCTCCGCCTTGGCCGCTGCCGTCTCCGCGCCCGCCGTTTCCTTGCCTGCTGCCTCCGCGGCCGCCGCCTCCGCCTTCGCCGTGACGCCGCCGCGGGTGCGGCGACGGCGGCGGGGCTGCCTCGGCTCGGCGGCCGGGTCGGCCGGGTCGGCCGGGGTGGCGGGGTCGGTCGTGACCGTCGCCGGGCCCTCCGCCGTGGTCACGGCGGTCTCGGCCGACTGCGGCGAGTCACCGGCTTCGCCGTCGATCACCACGCCACCGCGCAGCCGGCGCCGCTGGCGCTGGGTGCGGGTGCGGGCGGGGCGCTCCTCGGCGGGGGCCGCCGCGCGGCGGCCGCGGCCGCCCCGGGCGCCGCGGGGGCCGGTCTCGCCGAGGTCTTCGATCTCCTCGGCGTCCAGGCCGGCCCGGGTCCGCTCCGCGCGGGGCAGGATGCCGGTGATGCCCTCGGGGATGTTCAGCAGCTCGTACAGGTGCTCGGAGGTGGAGTAGGTCTCCTCCGGGTCGCTGAACGGCAGGTCGAGCGCCTTGTTGATCAGCTGCCAGCGCGGGATGTCGTCCCAGTCGACGAGGGTGACGGCGGTGCCCGACGCGCCCGCGCGGCCGGTGCGGCCGATGCGGTGCAGGTAGGTCTTCTCGTCCTCGGGGGACTGGTAGTTGATCACATGCGTGACGCCCTCGACGTCGATGCCGCGCGCGGCGACGTCGGTGCACACCAGCACATCGACCTTGCCGTTGCGGAAGGCGCGCAGCGCCTGCTCGCGCGCCCCCTGGCCGAGGTCGCCGTGGACCGAGCCCGCGGCGAAGCCGCGCTGGGAGAGCTGGTCGGCGATGTCGGCGGCGGTCCGCTTCGTACGGCAGAAGATCATGGCCAGGCCGCGGCCCTCGGCCTGCAGCACGCGCGCCACGACCTCCGGCTTGTCCATGGAGTGGGCGCGGAAGACATGCTGGGTGATGTTGGCGACGGTCGCGCCCTCGTCGTCCGGCGCGGTGGCGCGGATATGGGTGGGCTGCGACATATAGCGCCGGGCCAGCGAGATGACCTGGCCCGGCATGGTCGCCGAGAAGAGCATCGTCTGGCGTTTCGCCGGCAGCATCTGGATGATCTTCTCGACATCGGGCAGGAAGCCCAGGTCGAGCATCTCGTCGGCCTCGTCGAGGACGAGGCTCTTCACGGCGGAGAGCCGCAGCTTCTTCTGGCCCGCCAGGTCGAGCAGCCGGCCAGGGGTGCCGACCACCACGTCGACGCCCTTCTTCAGGGCCTCGACCTGCGGTTCGTACGCGCGGCCGCCGTAGATCGCCAGGACGCGCACGGCGCGCACCTTGCCGGCGGTGAGCAGATCGTTGGTGACCTGCTGGCACAGCTCGCGGGTGGGGACGACCACGAGCGCCTGCGGGGCGTCGGTCAGCAGCTCGGGCTCGGCCCGGCCCGCCTCGACGTCCGCGGGGACGGTGACGCGCTCCAGCAGCGGGAGGCCGAAGCCCAGCGTCTTGCCGGTGCCGGTCTTGGCCTGGCCGATGACGTCGGAGCCCGAGAGGGCCACCGGGAGGGTCATCTCTTGGATGGGGAACGGGGACGTGATGCCGACGGCCTCGAGGGCCTCGGCCGTCTCGGGAAGGATCCCGAGGTCTCGGAATGTGGTCAGGATGCTTGCCTCTTCTGTGAGACGCGGCGTGAGGCGGCGAAGGGGGTCGCACGGCGCCCCGAGTACGACCGGCCTTGGGGTGGCCGGTCCGGCGCGGGACCACTGCCCTCGCTCGAGCGCTCATACCGCGAGCGGGTCCCTCCTGCCGTGCGCACGATTCCGTGCGCGCCGCGCGGAGGGCGGTCGGTTTGGAGCCGATCGGGCCACCGACCGGGCATCCGTATGCGTGGAACGACCCGCCGATACTCGGCGGGCGCCTTTACCACTGTACCCCGTGAGCGCGCATCTGTGACCGTGATGCCGGGTACGCCCGCCGGTCGGCCATGGCTGACCAGGGCCCTCCCCGGGGCGCCCAGCGGGCTATTGTGCGCACCATGGAGACGTCTGACACACCGGAGAACGGCCCCGCCGCCGGGGAGCGCACCGAGGGACACGCCGACGGGGAGCCCGCCGGAATCGCCGCCCAGGACTGGGCGCGGGCGGCCGCCGACCCGCAGTACCGCGCCGCCGTGGTGGACCTGCTCGGCGCCCTCGCCTACGGCGAGCTGGCCGCCTTCGAGCGCCTGGCCGAGGACGCCAAGCTGGCGCCCACGCTGGAGGACAAGGCGGAGCTGGCGAAGATGGCGTCCGCCGAGTTCCACCACTTCCAGCAGCTCAGGGACCGGCTGGCGGAGGTGGGCGAGCAGCCGACGGCGGCCATGGAGCCCTTCGCGGCGGCGCTGGACGGGTTCCACCGCCAGACCGCGCCGTCGGACTGGCTGGAGGGCCTGGTCAAGGCGTACGTGGGCGACTCGATCGCCAGCGACTTCTACCGCGAGGTGGCGGCCCGGCTGGACTCGGACACCCGCGCCCTGGTGCTGGGGGTCCTCGACGACACCGGCCACGCCTCGTTCGCGGTGGAGAAGGTGCGGGCGGCCATCGAGGCGGACCCGAGGGTCGGCGGGCGGCTGGCGCTGTGGGCGCGGCGGCTGATGGGCGAGGCGCTCTCGCAGGCGCAGCGCGTGGTCGCGGAGCGGGACGCGCTGTCCACGATGCTGGTGGGCGGGGTGGCGGACGGCTTCGACCTGGCGGAGGTCGGCCGGATGTTCTCCCGGATCACCGAGGCGCACACCAAGCGGATGGCCGCGCTCGGCCTGGCGTCCTGAGCCCTCAAGCACAGCGGCGGCGGCGCGCGGCCCGCACCCCCGGGGGTGCGGGCCGCGGCGCGCGCACATGTCGTGCGGCCCGGCTTCAGGCCGGCGCGGAGCGGCGGACCCTGCCGGCCGGGCGGACCAGCAGCGACAGCAGCGCCACCGCGAATCCCAGCGCGACGACCAGCACCGTCGGCGTGTGGCCCGCGCCCAGCACGGTGTGGCTGAGCAGGGCGCCGAGCAGCGCGGCGGCCGGGCCGGTGGACAGCAGCAGACGCCTGGAGTGGAACCTCCGGGGCTGCCAGCGGCCTGCCCCGTACGCGATGGCGAGACCGATCAGTACGGAGCCGAGCGCTTCCAAGATCATGGTGCGTCCTTCCCGTGAGCGGATCGGGACCGCGGCCTGCTGATACATCGGTGCCGAGCCCCGGTCGAGGCCGTACTACCCCCGCCCGGGGGTGGGCAACCCTGCGCGGCCCCACCCACACCCGAAGGGGGTCCTCCGTACCCGGGCGTGGCCCTGAAGGCCGCATGCGAAACATGCGAAACATCGAAACGTGGCATGCGAAAGCCGCGGGGCCCGGTGGAGGATCCACCGGGCCCCGCGGCTGTTGGCTTCGGCGCGGACGCTCAGAGCGCGCTGAAGCCGACCTTGCGGACGGTCGGCTCGCCGATCTCGACGTACGCGAGCCGGTCGGCCGGGACCAGGACCTTGCGGCCGTGGTCGTCCACCAGGGTCAGCAGCTGCGCCTTGCCGGCGAGCGCGTCGGCCACCGCACGCTCGACCTCCTCGGCAGACTGCTCGCTCTCCAAGGTGATCTCGCGGGGCGCGTGCTGCACGCCGATCTTGACCTCCACGGCTTTGTCCCTCCGACGGTCAGTTGGGTGCGCGGCCAGCCGCGCCGTACGCAGCACACATTAGCCGGGCGCGGAGACCGGCCGGGCCGCCCGGGCGCACGCCCGCAGCGAACACGCGCCCCGGCCGCTCCCAGCCGCCCCCGCGGCTCAGTGGCCGCCGTCGGCCCCGTGCAGCGGGAAGCCCGCGATGCCCCGCCAGGCGAGCGAGGTGAGCAGCTGCACCGCCGTGTCCCGGGGGACGGCGCTCTCGCTGGAGAGCCAGTAGCGCGCGACGACCTGCGAGACCCCGCCGAGGCCGACCGCCAGCAGCATCGACTCGTCCTTCGACAGACCGGTGTCCTCGGCGATGACCTCGCTGATCGCCTCGGCGCACTGCAGGGCGACCCGGTCCACGCGCTCGCGCACGGCCGGCTCGTTGGTCAGGTCGGACTCGAAGACCAGGCGGAAGGCGCCGCCCTCGTTCTCCACGTACGCGAAGTAGGCGTCCATGGTGGCGGCGACCCGCTGCTTGTTCTCGGTCGTGGACGCCAGCGCGGTGCGCACCGCCTGGAGCAGCGACTCGCAGTGCTGGTCCAAAAGGGCCAGGTAAAGGTCCAGCTTGCCGGGGAAGTGCTGGTAGAGCACGGGTTTGCTGACCCCGGCGCGCTCGGCGATGTCGTCCATGGCCGCCGCGTGATAGCCCTGCGCCACGAAGACCTCCTGGGCCGCCCCCAGGAGCTGATTCCGTCGGGCTCGGCGCGGCAGGCGCGTGCCCCGCGGGCGCGCCTCGGTCTGCTCGATGGCTGTCACGCCGCCTCCCAATGAGTGTTCCGTACACGGTGTCCACCGCGCCCGCCATCGTACTTTTGGGTAACAGGCCCGCGCGCGGTCCGTACGGAGAATTTCACGTACCGGACTCCATGAAAAGCTGACAAATGGCGCAGGTCATGGGTAGTCGTCCTCGTCCACCTCGACGACCCGGGCCTGTTCCAGCCGGTCCGCCTCGTTCACCTCGATCGATCCGTCGCCGTTCACGGGCTCGTCGCGCCGGGGAAGGAGGTCCTGGCGCTGCTCCGCGGCATCCACTTCCGGAGCCTCGACGTCCTCCACGGCGAATTCGGTGGCCTCGGTTTCCTCGAAGGTCTCGGGGTCGCTGGGGTCGACGGTCATTTCTCCCCTTCCTCAGGTGCCCGGGTCCGGGCCGCTCGTCCCGCGGCCCTGGTCCCGGTGATCGTCCCTGTGTAATACGAGCCTAGGAGAGCTCACTTTCGGACGCTACGTGGTCTGTGAGGGCCAACACAGGGTTCCCTGCGTGATGGTCTCGTAACATTGCCGCATGTCTTTGCCCGAGCCGCCGGATGCCCGCATCGTCCCAGCGGTACCACCCGCCCGGCCCGTCCGCGTCGGCGCGGGGGAGAAGCTGCGCACCGCGCGCCTCCCGGGTCTCACTCTCACCGTACGGTCCCGCCGGCCGGTCCGGGACGGGCTGCCCCCCGCGCTGTATGTGCACGGGCTCGGCGGCTCCTCGCAGAACTGGTCCCTCCTGATGGAACCGCTCGCCGACCGGCTGGACAGCGAGGCCCTCGACCTGCCCGGCTTCGGCGACTCGCCCCCGCCGGACGACGGCGACTACTCCATAGCCGGCCACGCCCGTGCCGTGATCCGCTACCTCGACGCGAGCGGTCGCGGCCCCGTGCACCTGGTGGGCAACTCGATGGGCGCCACGGTCTCCACCCGCGTCGCCGCGCTGCGCCCGGACCTGGTGCGGACCCTCACGCTCGTCTCGCCCGCGCTGCCCGAACTGCGCCCGCAGCGCACCGCGATCCCCACCGGCCTGCTCGCGATCCCCGGCGTCACACGGCTGTTCACCCGGCTGACCAAGGACTGGGACGCGGAGCGGCGCACCCGCGAGGTCATGGCGCTCACCTACGGCGACCCGGGCCGGGTCAGCGCGGAGAACTTCGCGCTGGCGGTCGAGGAGTTCGAGCGGCGGCTGGCCCTCCCGTACTTCTGGGACGCGCTCACGCGCTCGGCGCGCGGCCTCGTGGACTCGTACACGCTGGGCGGCCAGCACTCGATGTGGCGGCAGGCCGAGCGGGTGCTGGCGCCGACGCTGCTGGTCTACGGCATGCGCGACCAGCTGGTGTCCTTCCGGGTGGCGCGGCGGGCCGGCGCGGCCTTCCGCGACTCGCGGCTGTTGACGCTGGTGGACGCGGGGCACGTCGCGATGATGGAGTATCCGGAAGCAGTGGCGCAGGGCATGCGCGAGCTGCTTGACGACGTGGCAGGACGAGAGGGCCGGGAGGGCCGGGAGTACGGCGGCCGCCGGGGCGACCCGGACGAATGGGTCGCCCCGGTGCCCGGCGTGGACGGGAGCGGTGCGGCGCGTGGGTAAACACAGCGCACGTGGCGGCCAGGAGGGCCGCGACCGCCGGTCCGGGCAGGCCGGCCCCGGCGCGGGTGCCGGGCCCGGTTCCGGTCCCGAGTTCGTGGAGCACGTGGCGCCCGGCGCGGCCGCGGCCCCGGGCACCGGCCGCAGGCGGCGGGTGGTGCCGGGGCCGGGCGCGGATCCCGCGGTGACACCGCCGCAGGGCGTGCCGCGCATGCGTCCGCAGGAGCCCGCCGTGCCCCGGGCCCGCAGCGGGCACCCGGAACACCGCGAGCAGGGAGGCGGCTGGGGTGCCCTGGGCGGCCCGGGCGGGCCGGGCGGACTGGCTGGTCCGGGCGGGCCGGGCGGACTGGCTGGTCCGGGCGGGCCGGGCGGTCCTGCTGGGGGCGGCGGTCGTGGCGGACCCGGGGGTTCCGGGGCCCGAGGGGGTCCTGGTGGCCCCGGCGGTCGTGGTGGTCTCGGTCCCGATGGGCCCGGCGTTCCCGCGGGCCCCGGTGGTTTCGGCGGTCCCGGTGGGCCTGGCGGCCGTGGTGGACTCGGTCCCGGTGGGCCCGGTGGTTTCGCCGGCCCCGGCGGGCCGGCGCGGCGGGGTGGTCCGGGGGCCGCTCCCGGCGGCGCGCGGGCGTCGTTCGGGGCGCGGACGGTGAGCGCGCCGTCCGGCGTGGCGGCGGGCGGCCTGATGCCCGGTCCACGCAAGGAGTACGTCGAGGCATTCGACACCCCCGACGCCCTCGACTGCGACGGCGAGGACCTCTTCGCCGCAGGCGCCCCGGGCGCGGCGCGGGCGCGGCGCCGTACGGGCGCCGACGCGGGCGGGGCGCACGACGGCGGCAGCGGCACCGACACCGCCGAGGGCGCGGAGGAGCCCCGGGAGGCGGGCGGGCACGCCAAGGGCGGCAGGACGCGGACGTTCACCGGTGTGGCCGCCGCGGCCGTGACCACCGTGCTGGCGGTGGTGGTCGCCGGACAGGTGGCGGGCGGGCCGCAGGACGAGGGCAACACCGCGCGGTCCCCGGGCGGCGCCGGGCGCTCCGACGCGCCGGGCGACCACGACGACGGGCGCGGCGGCAAGGCGACCGCCTCCGCCTCGGCCAACCCCGCCCCCACGGCCACCTCGTACGACGCGCTGATGGCGCTCAAGTTCCCGCTGGACCCCAAGCTGAGCGGATCCGGGGCGTTCAAGGCCATCCCCGGACATGACAAGGGAACCGGCCGGGGCCGGGTGTGGCGCTATCGCGTGGACGTCGAGAAGGGGCTGCCGCTGGACGGCGAGCTGTTCGCGAAGGCCGTGCACAAGACGCTGAACGACGACCGCAGCTGGGGACACGGCGGGACCCGCTCCTTCGACCGGGTCTCCTCCGGCCGGGCCGACTTCGTGATCACGCTGGCCAGCCCCGGCACCACCGCGAAGTGGTGCGCGAAGTCCGGCCTGGACATCACCCAGGACAACGTCTCCTGCGACTCGGCCTCCACCGAGCGCGTGATGATCAACGCCTTTCGGTGGGCGCAGGGCGCGCGGACCTTCGGCGACGACAGGATGCACGCGTACCGGCAGATGCTCATCAACCACGAGGTGGGCCACCGGCTCGGGCACAACCACGAGTACTGCTCGCGGCAGGGCGCGCTGGCGCCGGTGATGATGCAGCAGACCAAGTTCCTGACGACGGACGGGGCGACCTGTCGGCCGAACGCCTGGCCGTACCCCAAGTAGGCGCCCCGCGCACCGTCCCCCGCCTTCCCCACGCGCGCCCGTCAACCACGGGCGCGCGCCCGTCACCCACAGCCACGCGCCCTTGAACGGCGGCCGCCCTGCCGCCGACGCGCGGCCCGTACCGCCCCGCAACGCCTGACCCCCGGGAAAGTCACGGGCGTTCACCCCTTCCGGTGGCGCGACGGACAACCGTCCGTCGCGCCACCACCCCGCCCGCATAACGTGCTGCCGCTGCCGGACGGCGGCGCGACTGCTTGCCGACAGGGGAGATCGGGGGTGCGCTCATGCGCGTGGGACTGCTCACGGAGGGTGGGTATCCATACGCGACCGGTGAGGCGAGAGTGTGGTGCGACCGGCTGGTGCGGGGGCTCGACCAGCACGAGTTCGAGGTCTACGCACTCAGCCGGAGCCCCCGCCAGGCGTCAGGGGGCTTCATGGAGCTGCCCGGCGCGGTCCGGCGGGTCCGCACCGCGCCGCTGTGGGGGGAGGTCGCGGGGACGCCGCGCCGGGGACGGGAGTCGTACGGGCGGCGCGAGCGGCGCCGGTTCGCCGAGTGCTTCGGGGAGCTGGCGGCGGCGATCAGCGCGCCGGGCGGCCCCGGGAGCCCGGTCGCCCCCGCTGTCCCCGCTTCCCTCGACGCCCCCGCTGCCCCCGCTGTCCCCGAGCCGGACCGGGCCGAGTGGGCCGGCGGTACCGACAGCACGGGCTACGCCGACGGACGCCAGGCGGACCGTTTCGCCAGTGGGCTGTACGGGCTCGCCGACCTGGCCCGGGAGCACGGCGGGCTGCCCGCCGCGCTGCGCTCCGAGACCGCCGTACGCGCCCTCGAGCGCGCCTGCCACACCCCAGGCGCCCTCCACGGCGCGCACCAGGCGCGGGTCGCCGACCTGCTGACCCTGGCCGGAGCGCTGGAGCGCGCGCTGCGCCCGCTGTCGCTCGACTGGTACGGCGAGGGCCACGGCGAGGGCCCCGGCGCCACGGCCGGACCCGGCCTGTCCGGTGTGGACCTGTGCCACGCCGCCTCGGCGGGCCCGGCCGCGCTCCCGGGGCTGCTGGCCCGGCGCTTCTTCGGCACCCCCCTCCTGGTCACCGAGTACGGCGTACGGCTGCGCGAGTACTACCTGGCGAGCGCCGCCCGCCCCGCCGCGCCCAGGAGCGCGGCGCACTCCGGGCCGGTGCGGACGCTGCTCGCCTCGTTCCAGGGGCGGCTGGCCGCCGAGGCCTACGCCCGGGCGGCGCTGGTCACCCCCGGCAACACCCATGTGCGCCGCTGGCAGGAGCGCTGCGGTGCCGCCCCGGAGCGGCTGCGCACCGTCTACCCGGGCATGGACGCGAGCCGCTTCGCGGAGGTGGGCGAGCGCGGGGCGGGCGGTGCCGGCCGCGCCGGCGGGCTCGGTGGCGTGGCCGGCGCCGGCGCGGCGGCCGACGACGGCCGCACGCTGGTGTGGCTGGGCCGCCTCGAGCCCGCCAGGGACGTGGTGGCGCTGCTGCACGCCTTCGCCCAGGTGCGGCGGGCGGTGCCCCGCGCGCGGCTGCGCCTCGTCGAGACCGGGCGCCCCGCCCCGGGCGCCGCCGACTACCCGGCCCACTGCCGCGCCCTCGCCGCCCACCTCTTCCCCGACGAGGCCGCCGACGCCCATACGGTCGGCGACAATCCGGTGTCCTTCGAGCGCCTCGGCGGCCCGGAGCTGCCGTCCGCCGCCGAGGCGTACGCGGCGGCCGGCGTCGTGGTGCTGTCCAGCGTGGTCGAGGGCTTCCCGGTCGGACTCGTCGAGGCGATGTTCTGCGGGCGCGCCACGGTGTCGACGGACGTCGGCGCGGTGTGCGAGGTCATCGGCGGCACGGGCCTCGTCGTCCCGCCGCGCAACCCGCGCGCGCTCGGCGACGCCTGTCTCGCACTGCTCGGCGACCCCGAGCGCCGCGCGCGCCTGGGCGCCGCGGCGCGCGCCCGCGCGCTGGAGCTGTTCACCACCGAGCAGAACGTGGCGGCGTTCCGGGGCATCTATCTGGAGCTCATGTCGCACTGCCCGGTGCGCCGGGACGAGACCGACGAGGACGGCGAGCCCGTGCCTTTCGCCCGCCCGGCCGAGGCCCACATCCCCGGCCGCTGGGCGGGGCGCCGCGGCGAGGCCCACGCGACGGCCGACCACACCCCCACCTGGGCCACCGCCCCACCCGACCCCGAACCCTTGGGAGTGGGCCCGCGGCTGCCGGAAGAGGCCCGCCCATGACCCCGCCCGGCCCGCCCGGAGCGGATCCCGTCCCACACCCCGCCCCTCAGCCGGACGCCTCGCGCACTCCCCGAAGCCCCGGCGGGTGGAACGCGCCGTCCCGCGTGCTCGTCGCCGGGCCGTCGGAGGAGGTCGCCGAGCCGTCGGAGGAGGTCGCCGGGCCGTCGGAGGAGGTCGCCGGGCCCTCGGAGGAGGGGAACGCGGCCGAGAGGGACCCGGCCGGGGCGCGGCCGGAGGGGAAGCCGCAGCCGCGGGCCGCCGGTGCGGTGTTCGTGGGACGGGGGTCCGCGGACCCGGTG
Organism: Streptomyces sparsogenes; assembly: GCF_001704635.1. GTDB lineage: Bacteria > Actinomycetota > Actinomycetes > Streptomycetales > Streptomycetaceae > Streptomyces > Streptomyces sparsogenes. The sequence continues at coordinate 53,874 of NZ_MAXF01000095.1, forward strand.
CGGGTGTTGCTGCACCGTCACCGCGACCTGTGCGCCCGCGCGGTCGATCCGCTGGAGATCGCGGCCGGGCTCGAGGCCCAGGGCATGACGGACCGTACCGCCGCCCGCTTCCGGCACCGTGACGTCTTCGCGCTCGCCGAGGAGCTGTACGCGCGGGTCCCCCGCGAGAGCGGCGGCCCGCCCGCCCCGCCGACCGACACGCAGACCGATCCGCCGGCCGGGCCGCCGCGCGGGCGCCTGGGCGGCCGGCTGGCGCTGGGCGCGCTGCACCTGGTGCCCGGGGCGCTGTGCGCGGCGACCGCCGTCGGGCTCGCCAGGGCGGGGGCCGCGGCGCCCGGGGCGCGGGTCGCCGCCGGGGCGGGGGGCGCCGTGCTGGTGGCCGCCGCGCTGTGGCTGTGCCTGGCCCGTGGGCCGCTGAAGGCGCGGGGCGGCGGGGTCGCCGCGCGGCTGACCGGGGTGTGCCGGGTCGGCTGGCTCGTCGCGTTCGCCCTCGGCGGTGACTGGCTGCTCGCCGGGGTGCGGACCGGCGTATGGCGGCCGTTCGGCGCCGAGGCCGCCGCCGGGGCCGCGGTCGTACTGGCGCTCGCGCTCGCGCCGGCCGCCTGGTGCGCGCGGTGGTTCGCCCGGCGGGCGCGCCGCAGGCTGGCGGGCAGCCGGGGGCTGGCGGAGTTCGCGGCGGGTGTGCGGCCGCTGCTCGCCGGCACGGTGGCGCTGTTCCTGTGCGCCCTGCCGCCGCTGGTGTCCGGGGTGCGGCTCGCCCTGCCCGGCCGCCCGCCCGAGCCGGCCCCGAGAACCGCCGCCGGCGCCCTCCCCACGGCCGACGCCGCCGCCGGGGCCGTCGTCGCCCTGTGCGTCGTGCTGTTCGTGGCCCGGCTGCTCGCCGTCCACGGCTACCGCCGGGCCGCCGCGCTCGGCACCGCCGCCGCCTGCCTGGCCGAGGCCGCGGTGGTGTGCGGTACCGCGACCGGCCGGCTGCCGGGAGGCGAGAGGGTCGGCGAGGCCGTGGCGCGGGCGTCGGCCGCCTGCGGGCCCGTCACCGTCCCGGCCGCGGTCTGCGGGGCCACCGCCCTCGCGCTGCTGGCCTACGCGTTCGCCGCGCTCTCCCGCGCCTCGGCCCACGGCCCGGGCACCGACCGCCCCACCGCCTCCGAACCCGCCGCCCCCCTCCGCCCACCACGACAAGGAGCACATGACATGAGCGACGGCATGACCGCCCCCCAGCCCCAGGAGCGTGACCGATGAGGGTCCTGCTGCTCGGCTCCGGGGGATATCTCGGCCGCTACGTCGCCGAACACCTGCTCGCCGACCCCGCCGTCCAGCTCACCGCGCTCGGCCGCGGCGACGACGCCGACGTGCGGTTCGACCTGTCCACCGGCAGCCCCGGCGCGCTGACCCGCTTCCTGAACGCCGTCCACCCCGGGGTGGTGATCAACTGCGCGGGCGCGACCCGCGGCGGGGCGCGCGAGCTGACCCGGCACAACACCGTGGCGGTCGCGACGATCTGCGAGTCGCTGCGGCGCAGCGGCTGCGGCGCCCGCCTGGTCCAGCTCGGCTGTTCCTCCGAGTACGGGCCGTCCCAGCCCGGCTCCTCGACGGCCGAGGACGCCGTGCCGCGCCCCGGCGGCCCGTACGGGGTGAGCAAGCTGGCCGCGACCGAGCTGGTGCTGGGGTCGGGCCTGGACGCGGTGGTGCTGCGGGTGTTCTCCCCGGTCGGGCCCGGCACCCCGGCCGGGTCGCCGCTGGGCCGGCTGGCCGAGGCGATGCGCCGCGCGATGCAGGCGGGCGACGGGGAGCTGAAGCTGAGCGGCCTGGGCGTGCAGCGCGACTTCGTGGACGTCCGGGACGTGGCGCGGGCGGTCCACGCGGCCTCGCTCTCGGCCGCGCAGGGGGTCGTCAACATCGGCAGCGGCCGCGCCGTACGGCTGCGCGACGCGGCCGCCGTGCTGGCCCGGGTGGCCGGTTTCGGCGGCACGCTGCACGAGGTGGACACCCCGCCGGGGCGCGGGCCGCACCACGCGGTGGTGCCGGGCCCGGCCGGGCCGCCGGTCGAGCACGTGGCCGGCGCCGCCGGGTATCCGTATCCGGACGGCTGCGGCAGCTGGCAGCAGGCGGATGTGCGGACCGCCCGGGACCGGCTCGGCTGGCGCTCCAGGATCGCGCTGGAGGAGTCGCTGGCCGACATCTGGATGGAGGCGGCGTGCCGTATCTGAGGAGCGGGCCGGCGGCGGGGCCGGGGGCCGGGGGCGCTGCCCGGGTGATGGGACGGTTCTGTCTCGCTGGCCGGACCGCCCGTCTCGGAATGAGATGGGCCATGGCAGTGTTACCAGGAGAAGAACCCTGCTCCCACCCACTACGGAGTCCCCGTGTCGCTGCCACCCCTGGTCGAGCCGGCCGCCGAGCTCACCGTCGACGAGGTCCGCAGGTATTCACGCCATCTGATCATCCCTGATGTGGGGATGGACGGCCAGAAGCGGCTGAAGAACGCCAAGGTGCTGTGCGTCGGCGCGGGCGGTCTCGGCTCGCCCGCGCTGATGTACCTCGCCGCGGCCGGTGTCGGCACCCTCGGCATCGTCGAGTTCGACGAGGTCGACGAGTCCAACCTGCAGCGCCAGATCATCCACAGCCAGTCGGACGTCGGCCGCTCCAAGGCGGAGTCCGCCCGCGACTCGGTGCTCGGCATCAACCCGTATGTCAACGTCGTGCTGCACGAGGAGCGCCTCGAAGCGGACAACGTGATGGAGATCTTCTCCCAGTACGACCTGATCGTGGACGGCACGGACAACTTCGCCACCCGCTATCTGGTCAACGACGCGTGCGTGCTGCTGAACAAGCCGTACGTGTGGGGGTCGATCTACCGCTTCGACGGCCAGGCCTCGGTCTTCTGGTCGGAGCACGGTCCCTGCTACCGCTGCCTGTACCCGGAGCCCCCGCCGCCCGGCATGGTCCCCTCCTGCGCCGAGGGCGGCGTGCTCGGCGTGCTGTGCGCCTCCATCGGGTCGATCCAGGTCACCGAGGCCATCAAGGTGCTCACCGGCACCGGCGAGCCGCTGGTCGGCCGCCTGATGATCTACGACGCCCTGGAGATGACCTACCGCCAGGTCAAGGTCCGCAAGGACCCCGACTGCGCGGTCTGCGGCGAGAACCCCACCGTCACCGAGCTGATCGACTACGAGGCCTTCTGCGGCGTCGTGTCGGAGGAGGCCCAGGAGGCGGCGGCCGGTTCGACGATCACTCCCAAGCAGCTCAAGGAGTGGATCGACGACGGCGAGAACATCGACATCATCGATGTCCGCGAGCCCAACGAGTACGAGATCGTCTCGATCCCGGGCGCCCGGCTGATCCCGAAGAACGAGTTCCTGATGGGCACCGCCCTCCAGGACCTTCCGCAGGACAAGAAGATCGTCTTGCATTGCAAGACGGGTGTCCGGTCCGCGGAAGTCCTCGCCGTCCTGAAGTCCGCGGGCTTCGCGGACGCGGTCCACGTGGGCGGCGGTGTCATCGGCTGGGTCAACCAGATCGAGCCGGAGAAGCCCGTCTACTGACGCGTTCCCCGGCGCTGACGCGGGAGCGTCGAGGGCCCCGGGACCGTTCCTCCGATCGGAGCGGTCCCGGGGCCCTCGCGCTATGCCGGGCGGGGGAGGGTTACGAGCAGACCTTGCCGTCCGCCGGCACCTTCCCCCTCAGCAGGTAGTCGTCCACGGTCTTCGTGGTGCAGTCGTTGCCGCCGTTGTACGCGCCGTGGCCCTCACCCTTGTTGGTGAGCTCCACCCCGACGCTCTTGCCCAGCGCCTTGACCATCTTCCGGGCGCCCTCGTACGGCGTGGCCGGGTCACCGGTGTTGCCCACGACCAGGATCGGCGCCGAGCCGGGGGCGCTGACCTCGGGGTGGTCGGTCCTGCCCGCCACCGGCCAGTCGGTGCACGCGAGCATGCCCCAGGCCAGGAACTCGCCGAAGACGGGGGACGCCTTGCGGTACTCGGGCAACTTCGCCTTCACGTCGGCGACCGTGTAGCGCTGCTTGTCGTCCACACAGTTGATCGCGACGCTGGCGGGTCCCTGGTTGCTGTAGTGGCCGTTCCGGTCGCGGCCGGACAAGGAGTCCGCCAGCAGGAGCAGCAGATTGCCGCGCCCCGCGTGCAGGGCCTCCGTCAGCCCCATCGTCAGGTACTGCCAGGTGTCCTTGCTGTACAGCGCGGCGGCGATGCCGCTGACGGCCTGGTCCTGGGTGAGTTCGCGGCCGCTCTTGGTGGGCAGCGGCTGCTTGTCGAGCTTCTTCAGCAGCGAGACGATCTTCTGTTCGGCCTTGTCGGGGTCGCTGCCGAGCGGGCAGGTCAGCGCGTTCGCGGTGCAGTCCTTGAGGTAGTTGTCGAGGGCGAGCTGGAAGCCCTTCGCCTGGCCGAGGTTGCCCCGCTCCGGGTCCTCGGTCGGGTCGACGACGGCGTCGAGCACGACGCGCCCCACGTTCTTGGGGTACAGGTGGGCGTAGACGCCGCCCAGTTCGGTGCCGTACGAGATGCCGAAGTAGTACAGCTTCTTGTCGCCGAGGACGCCGCGCATGAGATCCATGTCACGGGCGGCGCTGACGGTGTCCACGTGCGGGAGCACCTTGCCGGAGTTCTTCTCGCAGGCGGCGACGAAGTTCTTCTGGTCCGCCGTCGCGGCCGCGAGCTCGGCGGCGTCGTCGGGCGAGCCGTCCACGGAGTCGGACGCGTCGAGTTCCTTGTCGCTCTGGCACTTCACGCCCGCGCTCTCGCCGACCCCGCGCGGATCGAAGCTCACCAGGTCGTAGCGGGCGCGCAGCCGCTGGTAGTCCGAGCCGAAGGCGGGGAGGGTGGACACGCCGGAGCCGCCCGGGCCGCCGAAGTTGAAGATGAGCGAGCCGATCCGCTTGCTGGGCTCGGTGGCCTTGGAGCGGATCAGGGCGAGGTCGATCGTCTCGCCGTCCGGCTTGGCGTAGTCCAGCGGGACGCGCATCGTCGTGCACTGCCACGCGCTGCCCGGGGCCTTGCCGTCGCCGCCCTGCAGCGTGCTGGGCGCCGGGCAGGACTTCCAGCTCAGCTTCTGCCCGGTGAGCGAGCCGGGCAGGCCGGAGTCCGACGGCGCGCCGGAGTCCGACGGCGCGCCGGGGGCCGACGAGGAGGGGGACTCCTTGCCCTTGCCCTCCGAGCCGCCGTTGTCGTCGTTACAACCGGCGACGCCGGTGAGTGCGACCACGACGGCCGCGGAGACCAGCGCCCTGGCTCGTTTGGTGCGTATGGAGCTCGACATAGCCGGTGATCCTAAGTGCACGCTATGAGCGGGAACGTTCAGGACTCTTCTCAGTTCGGTCACAAATGTCGCAACGTGGACGGTGGGTTTCGTGCGGGAGGCTCCCCCTGGTCGCGGTTCGCTAGCCGCAGACCTTGCCCGACGCGGGCACCTTGCCCCGTAGCAGGTAGTCGTTGACCGTACGGCGCACACAGGCGTCCCCGCTGTCGTACGCGCCGTGCCCCTCGCCCTTGTACGTCAGCTCCACCCCGACGCCCGGGCCCAGCTCCTGCGCCATCTTCCGGGCGCCCGCGTACGGGGTGGCCGGGTCGCCGGTGTTGCCGACGACCAGGATCGGCGCGGCGCCCGGCGCGCTGACGTCCGGGGTGCGCCAGGCGCCGCCCACCGGCCAGTCGGTGCACTGGGTGAGGCTCCAGGCCAGCATGTCGCCGAAGACCGGGGACGCCTTGCGGAACTCGGGCAGCTTCTTCTCGATGTCGGGGACCGTGTAGCGCTGCTTGAAGTCGGCGCACGTGATGGCGGTGAGGGAGGCCTGGAGCGTGCTGTAGCGGCCGTCCGGGGCGCGGCCGTTCATGGCGTCGCCGAGGGCCAGGAGGATCTTCCCGTCGCCCTGTTGGGCGTCCGAGACGCCCTGGGTGAGGTACTGCCAGAAGTCCCGCGAGTACAGGGACTGCGCGATGCCCCCGCCGGCCAGCGACTCGGTCAGCCGGCGCGCGCCGATGCCGGGCAGCGGGCGCCGGTCGAGCTTCTTCAGCAGCGCGCGGATCTCCGCCTGGGTGGGGCAGCTGTAGCCGTTGCCGCCGCCGCACGCCTTCATGTAGTCGCCCAGCGCCAGCTGAAAGCCCTTCGCCTGGGCGAGGGCGCCCTGCTCCGGGTCCTGTGCCGGGTCGACGACGCCGTCGAAGAGCGCCCGTCCAACCTTCTGGGGGAACAGATGGGCGTAGACGCCGCCGAGTTCGGTGCCGTAGGAGACGCCGAAGTAGTGGAGCTTGTCGTCGCCGAGGACGCCGCGCATCAGATCCATGTCGCGGGCGGCGTTGGCGGTGCCGACATAGGGAAGTACCTTTCCGGAGTTCTTCTCACAGGCGGCGGCGTACTGCTTGACGCGGCCCACCAGGGCCTTCACTTCGGCGCTGTCGTCCGGGGTCGAGTCGGCCGCGTAGTAGGCGTCGAGCTGCTTGTCGCCCAGGCAGCGCACCCCGCTGCTGCGGCCGACCCCGCGCGGGTCGAAGCTGACCAGGTCGTAGCGGGTGCGCAGCTCCTTATAGCTGGCCGCGAGGGCGGGCAGGGTCGCCACGCCCGAGCCGCCGGGGCCGCCGAAGTTGAAGATGAGCGAGCCGATGCGGTGGCGCCGGTCGGTGGCCTTGGCGCGGATCATGGCGATGCCGAGGGTCTCCCCGTGCGGCCGGCGGTAGTCCAGCGGGACGTGGAGCGTCGCGCACTCCCACTGCTTGCCGGGGGCCGTGGTGGCCCCGTCCTGGCTGGCGTCGGGGGCGGGGCAGGCGGACCACTTCAGCTTCTGGTGGGCCGAGGTGTCCGGCCGCCCGCCGCCCCCGCCGCAGCCCACGGCGGCGGCCAGCAGCAGGGCGACGGCGGCCGACGCACCGGCGCGTACGGGTCGGGACACGGCGGCTCTCCGGGAGGTGGGGGCGTACTGCCATCCTGCGGGGCGCGCGGTCCCGGCGCGCGCGGTGCGGGCGTACGGGTGAGGCGAGCGCCAGGGCGTACGAAGGCGGACCGCGGGCGTACGAAGGTGAGCTCCGGGCGTACGGGTGAGGCGAGCGCCAGGGCGTACGAAGGCGGACCGCGGGCGTACGAAGGTGAGCTCCGGGCGTACGGGTGAGGCGAGCGCCTTACGGGCGCCCCTAAAGGGCCTCTTTGCGGGTGAGGTGGGTGAAGGCCAGCCAGCCCGGCAGCACCGGCAGCCAGAAGACCATCAGCCGGAAGAGGAGCACCGCGGGCGCCGCCGTCTCGTACGGCAGCCCGGCCAGCGTCAGACCCGCGATCAGCGCCGCCTCGACGGCTCCCACACCGCCGGGGGTGGGCGCCGCGGACCCCAGGGCGTTGCCCGCGAGGAAGACCACCGCGATGCTCGCGTAGCTCATGTCGCCGCCGAACGCCCGGATCGAGGAGTCGAGGCACAGCACGTTGGCGCCGGTCAGCAGCAGCATGCCGCCGATTCCGGCGAGCAGCTTCCTGGGCCGCTGCAACACGTCCAGCATGCGCGGGACGACGCCCGCGAACAGGGACCGCAGACGGGTGGACACGAACTTCCGCAGGGCGGGGATGGCGGCCACCACGAGCGCGAGCACCGCGGCCGTCAGCAGCCCGGCGATCACCGTGCGGGACGGCGAGAGCGTCGGGGTGCGCTCGGTCCCGGTGATGTAGCCGAAGGTCAGCAGCAGCAGGATGTGGCTGGCGAGGCCGAACAGCTGGGAGGCGCCCACGCTGGCCACCGCCAGGCCGGGCCGCACCCCCGCCCGCTGGAGGAAGCGGGCGTTGAGCGCGACCCCGCCGACCGCGGCCGGGGCCACCAGCTTCACGAACGACGCGGCGACCTGCGCCAGCACGGTCCGCCCGAACGGCACCTTCTCCGGCACGAAGCCGAGCAGGCTCAGCGCCGCCGCGACGTACGTCAGCGCCGAGAACAGCAGGGTGGCCACGACCCACAGCCAATTGGCCTCGCCGACCACCGTGCCCAGCTTGATGTGGGTGAACTGGGACAGCAGGAAGTACGCGGCGAAGGCGCCCGCGCAGAAGCTGACCAGGGTGCGCGGCTTGATGCGCTCCAGCCGCACCGGCTCTATCGGCGCCTGCGGCCGGATCAGCAGCACCTGCCGGCGGATCTGGGAGAGCAGGTCCTCCTCGCGGGCGTCCTCCAGGGCCTCGTCCATCGCCCGCTTCTCCGCCTGCTTCTCGGCCTTGAGCGCCTTGCGGTCGACCGCGGCCGCGTCCACCCGGCGCCGGCCGCCCGCCTTCTCCTCGGCCTCGGCCGCCTCCTCGGCGGCCTCTCCGGCCGCCTCGGCCTGCCGCGCCTCCTTCGCGGCGCGCGAGGCCTCCAGCACGGCTTCCCGCTGCCGCTGCGCGCGCTCTCGCGCGAGGGCGCGCAGCGTGGCGCGGGTGCCGCGGTTGAGGGCGAGGGGCTGCAGCAGCGGGAGGCTGTCGGCGACCGCGTCCGGGCCGAGCACCTCGACCGCGGCGGCGACGGACCGCTCCGCCCCGACCCGCAGGCCGAGCGTGGTCAGCAGTTGCGCGACGTCCATCCGCAGCACCACGTCGCCGGCCGCGATCTCGCCGCCGCGCAGATCGGTCAGCACGACCCGGCCGGAGCGGTCCACCAGCAGCGCGTCTCCGTCCAGCCGGCGGTGGGCGATCCGGCGCGACTGGAGCGCCTTGACCTGGCGCCAGGCGCTCGCCAGCAGTTCATCGGTGATCGCCTCGTCGGGCAGCGCGTTGAGCGGGCGGCCGCCGATGTGCTCGTAGACCAGCATCACGGCGTCCGGGCCGAGCTCGGAGGTCGCGATCAGCTTCGGCGCGCGGGCGCCGGCCGCGATGGCCGCGTAGGCCAGCAGCGCCTCCTGCTCCAGGGCCTGGCGCAGCGACTGGAGGCTGCGCGGCGGGGTGATGGTGCGCAGCGTCAGCCGCTGCCAGACGCGGTAGAAGAAGCCCTGGGCCTGCTGCTCGCGGTCCACGACGGTGACGTCCAGGGGCGGGCCGTCCTCGAGGGTGACCAGATAGCGGCGGCCTCTGTCGGACTGGCCGGTGTGGCCGGTGTGGCCGTTATGGCCCAGGTGGCCTTTGGGGCCGGGGTGGCCTTTGTGGCCCAGGTGGCCTTTGTGGCCGGTCCGGTCGGCCCGGGCTCCGGGCTCGCCGTCCGCGGAGTCCTCGTACCGGAGCGCGCTGACCGGCGCGAAGCCGACGTGGCGCAGCCCGGCGAGCAGGTGCTGGCCGGTCGGCCGCACGTTCGGGGAGCCGACGGCGTAGAGCGTGCCGTAGGCCACGGTCCAGCCGATCAGCACCGTGATGATGATCGAGAACGGTGTGGTGTAGCCGCCCACCAGCACCGCGAAGGCGTCGAGCAGCAGGACGAACCACATGGCCACCCGCCAGCGCGGGCGGCGGGCCATGCCGACGGCCGTCATATAGGCGATGACGGGGGCGAGATAGCCGTGGACGGGGTCGCTGAGGGTGCCGCCGGGCGCCGGCTGGGTGAGCGCCTCGCGGATCGATTCGGGGGCGCCGCGGGCCACCCACAGGTCGGTGGCCAGGGACACCCCGTGGGCGAGGACGGCGGCCAGCACGCCGTCCGCGATCCGCAGCCCGTCGCGTTTGATCAGCCGCTCGATGGCGAACGCCATGGGGAGCAGCAGCACCGCCACACCGGCCGCCAGGCCCGCGAAGTCGATCAGCAGCGGGGGCGCCTGGTCGGCGCCGTTGCCGATGTCCTTCTCCAGCCCGGCGGTGGTGCCGTGCGCGAAGGCCGCGATGGCCAGCACGGTGCCGATGCCGAGCATGCCCAGGAGCAGCCGGAGCAGGTCGAGGGGGCGGTGGACGCGGGCGGGCAGCAGCGGCTCGTCGCCGGACACCCGGTCGACGTGCGGCTGGGGGGCGTCGCAGTCGCGGGCCCCGGCGGCCCGGTCGTCGTCCGCGGGCTCAGGGGCTTCCTGCCGCGGGGTCTCGTGCTGCGGACCCTCGTGCTGCTGGGAGTCCTGCTGAGGCTCCTGGGGCGACCTGGGCTGGGACGGCTCGCGCTTCTGGGCGCCGGGCAGCGCTTTGGGGGAGCGGGCCTCCCCTTCCGGAGGCTGCGCACCCTGCTGCTCGGCCTTCTCTTCTTGATCTCGTATCACCAGTCACCGCCCGGAAGATGGTGGCATGCCCGGGCTGGGGAGGTGGGCATCAGGGTGCATTTCGGGGACGTGAAATTCGGATCGTACGTCGTGTACGGGTGCCGTGCACGCTCGGTGAGCGGATCGGGGGACGGCCTTGTGGATCGCCGGCCGGGCTGTCGGAGGGGTGCGGCAGGATGGGCGGGATGAGCCGGATTCCCGATCAGAGCGGTGCGCGTCCCGAGGGCGAGCGGCCGGGCGCCGTGGACCAGCTGCCCGAGTACGCGGAGCGAGTGCTGGAGGTCGCCGAGCTGATTCCGCCCGGCCGGGTGATGACCTACGGGGATGTTGCCGAATGGCTGGACGAGGGCGGCCCGCGTCAGGTGGGCCGCGTCATGGCGCTGTACGGGGGCGCGGTGCCCTGGTGGCGGGTGGTGCGCGCGGACGGGGTGCTGCTGCCGGGCCATGAGCTGCGGGCGCTCGACCACTACCGGGAGGAGGGCACGCCGCTGCGCGAGGCGGGGCGGTCGGCCGAGGGCCATCTGCCGCGGCTCGACATGGCCCGGGCCCGGTGGGACGGCCAGGACGGCGGGACCGGCGGGCCAGGCCAGGGCGGCGGGTCCGACGGGGGCTGACCACCGGGGAGCCGGTCCGCCGCACCCCGCGCGGCCGGGCCCGTGCCGAAGGGGGCCGCGCTGAAGGGGCTCATGCCGAAGGGGCTCATGCCGAAGGGGCTCATGCCGAAGGGGCTCATGCCGAGAGGGCCCGTCACGAGCGGGCCCATGCCCAGGCGGCGCGGCGCGCCCGCGGCCGTATCCACAGCCATTCGGGTGACGCCCCGCGTCACATGAGAGGCTGTGCCGCACCCAGCACACCCACCAGGACCGGCGATCCACGTGAGCTCCTCCTCCTCGTCCCTTCCGCGCCAGCGGCAGGCCCGGCAGCCGTTCACCCGGCAGCCGTCCCCGGGCCCGTACCGCCTGGTCCGCACCCGGCCGGACCCGGTGGCCGCTCCTGCCCTGGACGCGCGGCAGCGCGCCGTGGTCGACCACCCGGGCGGTCCGCTGCTGGTGCTCGCGGGACCGGGCACGGGCAAGACCACGACGCTCGTGGAGGCCGTGACCGAGCGGGTGCGGGGCGGTGCGGACCCCGAGCGGATCCTCGTGCTCACCTTCAGCCGCAAGGCGGCGGTCGAGCTGCGCGATCGGATGGCGGCACGCCTGGGGGGCGCCCGCGGCCCGCAGGCCACGACCTTCCACTCATTCTGTTATGCCCTGGTTCGCGCCCACCAGGACATGGACATTTTCGCCGATCCGCTGCGTTTGCTGTCGGGCCCCGAGCAGGACGTCGTGGTCCGTGAGCTGCTCGCCGGAGAGGCGGAGCTGGAGCGGGAGGGTCGCGCCGCGGTCCGCTGGCCGGACGAGCTGCGCGCCTGCCTGACCACCCGCGGCTTCGCCGACGAGGTGCGCGCCGTGCTCGCGCGCAGCCGGGAGCTGGGGCTCGACCCGCGGGCGCTGGGGGACTTCGCGGCGCGGCAGGGGCGGCCGGACTGGCGCGCGGCGGCGGCCTTCCTCGCCGAGTACCTGGACGTGCTGGACGCGCAGGGCGTGCTGGACTACGCGGAGCTGGTCCACCGGGCGGTGCTGCTCGCCGAGCGGCCGGAGGTGGCGGCGGAGCTGGCCGCGCGCTACGACGCCGTCTTCGTCGACGAGTACCAGGACACGGACGTGGCCCAGCTGCGGCTGCTGCGCGCGCTTGCGGGCGACGGCAGGACGCTGGTCGCCTTCGGCGACCCGGACCAGTCGATCTACGCCTTCCGCGGCGCCGACGTGGGCGGCATCCTCGAGTTCCCGCGCGCCTTCCGCCGGCGGGACGGCGCACCGGCGCCGGTCGAGGTCCTCACCACCTCCCGCCGCTCGGGCGCCGCCCTCCTCGCGGCCACCCGCCTGATCACCCATCGGATGCCGCTCACCCGCCTCCCGGCGGCCGCCGTGCGCGCCCACCGGGAGCTGTCGGCCGTCCGCGAGGGCGGGCGCGTGGAGGTGTACACGTACCCGACCGCGGGCTCCGAGCTCGACAACATCGCGGACGTCCTGCGCCGCGCCCATCTGGAGGACGGGGTGCCCTGGCGCGACATGGCCGTCCTGGTGCGCGCCGGCGGCCGCTCGCTCCCCGGCGTGCGCCGCGCGCTGACCTCGGCGGGCGTGCCCGTGGAGGTGGACGGGGACGACATCCCGCTGCGCCACGAGCCCGCCGTGGCGCCCCTCCTGACGGCCCTGCGCGCCGCCGCGACGGCCGCCCTGCGAGCGCCCTCCGGCCGGGAAGCCCCCGGCGCCGGGCCCATCGCCGAGCCCACGGCCGAGCGCCGAGCCCACGGCCGACCCCGCTGCCGAGCCCACGGCCGAGCCCACCGCCGGGCCCACGGCCGACCCCACCGCCGAGCCCGGCGCCGAGACCCCGGCCGGGCCCACCGCCGAGAACACAGACGAGACCTCGGCCGACCCCGCTGCCGCACCCACGGCCGAGCCCGGCGCCGACTCCGCCGCCGAACCGGCTGCCGCCGGCGGTGGGGCCGCCGGGCTCGACGTGGAGACCGCGCTGACCCTGCTCGCCTCGCCCCTCGGGGGCATGGACGCCGCCGATCTGCGGCGGCTCGGCCGGGCGCTGCGCGAGGAGGAGCGGGCGGCGGGGCGGGCCGTGCCGCGCCCCTCCGACGTACTGCTCGCCGAGGCGCTCGCCGAGCCCGAGCGGCTGGTCGCGCACGACCCGGCGTACGCGCGGGGCGCGCAGCGGCTCGGTCTGCTGCTGCGCAAGGCCCGCGAGCTGCTCGCGGGCGGCGGCACCGCCGAGCAGGCGCTGTGGGAGCTGTGGGACGGCACGTCCTGGCCACAGCGGCTGGAGCGGGCCGCCCGGCGCGGCGGGGCCGCCGGGCGCAACGCGGACCGCGACCTGGACGCGGTGTGCGCGCTGTTCGAGACCGCCGCGCGCGCCGAGGAGCGGGTCGGCGGCCGGGGCGCGCTCAACTTCCTCGACGAGATCGACGCGCAGGACATCGCGGCCGACACCCTCTCCCGCCGGGTGGTCAGGCCCGACGCCGTACGGCTGATGACCGCGCACCGCTCCAAGGGCCTGGAGTGGCGGCTGGTCGTGGTGGCGGGGGTGCAGGAGGGGCTGTGGCCGGATCTGCGGCGCCGCGGCTCGCTCCTGGAGGCGGACCGGATCGGCCGGGACGGACTGGCCGAGCCGCTGTCCCCGGGCGCGCTGCTGGCCGAGGAGCGGCGGCTGTTCTACGTCGCGACGACGCGCGCCAAGGAGCGGCTCGTGGTCACCGCCGTCAAGGCCGCGGCCGATGACGGGGACCAGCCCTCCCGCTTCCTGGGCGAGCTGGGCGTCGAGCCGGTGGACGTCACCCAGCGCCCGCGCCGCCCGCTGTCCGTCGCGGCGCTGGTCGCCGAGTTGCGCGCCACCACCGTCGACCCGGCGGCCTCCGAGGAGCTGCGGGACGCCGCCGCCCGCCGCCTGGCCCGGCTCGCCGCGCTGCGCGACGACGAGGGCCAGCCGCTGGTCCCGGCGGCGCATCCGTACCGCTGGTGGGGCCTGTACGAGCCGACCCACAGTGAGGTCCCGCTGCGCGACCGCGACCGCCCCGTGGCGCTGTCCGGAAGCGCCCTGGACCAGCTCGTCAACACCTGCTCGCTGCAGTGGTTCCTGGGCCGGGAGGTGAAGGCCGACACGCCGTCGACGGCCGCCCAGGGCTTCGGCAACGTGGTCCACGTCCTGGCCGACGAGGTGGCCTCCGGACGCACCCCGGCCGACCTCGCGGTCCTCATGGAGCGGCTGGACTCCGTATGGGACGCGCTGTCCTTCGACGCGCCCTGGAAGTCGCGGCAGGAGAAGGAGCACGCGCGGGCGGCGCTCGAGCGCTTCCTGCGCTGGCATGTGATGGAGCGCGGCGGCCGCACCCCGGTGGCCACCGAGCACGCCTTCGACGTCACCTTGGAGGCGGACGCCTACCAGGTGCGGATCCGGGGCAGCATGGACCGGGTCGAGGCCGACGGCGACGGCCGCGCCTATGTCGTCGACTTCAAGACCGGCAAGGGCACCGTGACCCGCGACGCCGTCGCCCACCACCCTCAGCTGGCCGTGTACCAGCTCGCGGTGCGCGAGGGCGCGGTGGACGACCTCTTCCCCGACGGCCGCCCCGAGCCGGGCGGCGCCGAGCTCGTACAGCTGCGCCAGGGCGCCGCCCGCAAGGACGGCGGGGACGCCGTCCCCAAGGTGCAGGCGCAGGAGCCGCTGGAGGGGGACTGGGTGGGCGAGCTGCTGGCCGATGCGGCCGGGCGTGTCCTCGACGAGCGCTTCTCGCCGAGCGCGGGCGCGCACTGCGACCGCTGCTCCTTCCGGGGCGCGTGCAGCGCCCGGGCCGAGGGGCGGCAGGTCGTCGAGTGACGCGGGCCGGGTGAGGTGGCGTTCGCGACACCGGCGCGGACCTCGGTGTTGACGCCGGTGTCAGCGGGCCCGGATAGCCTCACTGGAATGTCCGCCCGCATCACCGACCCCGAGCAGCTCAAGGAGCTCCTTGGCATTCCGTTCACCCCGGAGCAGCTCGCGTGCGTCACCGCGCCGCCCGCCCCGCAGGTGATCGTGGCCGGGGCGGGCTCGGGCAAGACCACGGTGATGGCGGCCCGCGTGGTGTGGCTGGTCGGCACCGGCCAGGTCGCCCCCGAGCAGGTGCTCGGGCTCACCTTCACCAACAAGGCGGCCGGGGAGCTGTCCGAGCGGGTCCGGAAGGCGCTCGTCAAGGCGGGGGTGACCGACCCCGACCCGGCGCCCCCCGCCCCGGCGGCGCCGGGGGCCGCCCCGACGGGCGGGGCCGTCGCGGACGGGGCCGTGCAGGGAGAGGCCGTGCCGGGCGAGGCCGTCGCCGGTGAGCCGCAGATCTCCACCTACCACGCCTTCGCCGGGCAGCTCCTCAAGGAGCACGGGCTGCGCATCGGCCTGGAGCCGGGCGCCCGGCTGCTCGCGGACGCCACCCGCTTCCAGCTCGCCGCGCGGGTGCTGCGCACCGCCCCCGGGCCCTTCCCGGCGCTCACCCGCCCCTTCGCGGACCTGGTCACCGACCTGCTCGCGCTCGACGCCGAGCTGGCCGAGCACCTGGTCCCCGCCGAGCGGCTGCGCGCGTACGACACCGAGCTGCTGCGCGCCCTGGAGGAGGTGAAGCTGACCAACGCCGAGCTGCGCAAGGTGCCCGAGGCCGCCCGCGCCCGGCTGGAGCTCCTGGGCCTCGTCGAGAGCTACCGCGCCGACAAGCGCGGCCGTGACCTGCTCGACTTCGGCGACCAGATCGCGCTCTCGGCCACCTTGGCCCGCACCCGCCCGGAGGTCGGCCGGATCCTGCGCGAGCAGTACGCGGTCGTCCTCCTGGACGAGTACCAGGACACCTCGGTCGCCCAGCGGCTGCTGCTCTCCGGCCTCTTCGGCGGCGGCACGGGCCATGCCGTCACCGCCGTCGGCGACCCCTGCCAGGCCATCTACGGCTGGCGCGGCGCCTCCGTCGCCAACCTGGACGACTTCCCCGAGCACTTCCCGCACGCCGACGGCAGCCCTGCGCGCCGCTTCGCGCTCAGCGAGAACCGGCGCAGCGGCGGCCGCCTCCTGGACCTCGCCAACGGGCTCGCCGCCCCCCTGCGCGCCATGCACGAGGGCGTCGAGGCGCTGCGCCCCGCCCCCGGCGCGGAGCGGGACGGCGTGGTGCGCTGCGCCCTGCTGCCCACCCACGCCGAGGAGCTGGCCTGGCTCGCCGACTCCATCGCCCACCTGGTGCGCACCGGCACCCCGCCCGGCGAGATCGCGGTGCTGTGCCGTACGGCCGGTGACTTCGCCCGGATCCAGGGCGCCCTGGTGGAGCGGGAGGTCCCGGTGGAGGTCGTCGGCCTCTCCGGGCTGCTGCACCTGCCGGAGGTCGCCGACCTGGTGGCCGTCTGCGAGGTGCTCCAGGACCCGGGCGCCAACGCGGCCCTGGTGCGCCTGCTGACCGGCCCCCGCTGGCGGATCGGCCCCCGCGACCTGGCGCTGCTCGGCCGCCGCGCCCGCGCCCTCGTACGCTCCTCGGCGGGGCCGGCGGCGGGCGAGGACCCCGACCGCCGTCTCGCCGAGGCCGTCGAGGGCGTGGACCCGGCCGAGGTCGTCTCGCTCGCCGACGCCCTGGACACCTTCCTCACCCCCGACGGCCCGGACGACGGGCTGCCGTTCTCGGCCGAGGCCCGGGTCCGCTTCGCCCGGCTCGCCGCCGAACTGCGCGACCTGCGCCGCTCGCTGGCCGACCCGCTCATGGACGTGCTCCACCGCGTGCTGACCACCACCGGCCTGGAAGTCGAGCTGTCCGCCTCGCCCCAGGCCCTCGCCGCCCGCCGCCGCGAGACCCTCGGCAACTTCCTCGACGTCGCCGCCGGCTTCGCGGCCCTGGACGGCGAGGCCACCCTGCTGGCGTTCCTCGGCTTCCTGCGCACGGCCGCGCAGTACGAGAAGGGGCTCGACAACTCCCTCCCCGGCGGGGAGAACACGGTCAAGGTGCTCACCGCCCACAAGTCCAAGGGTCTCGAGTGGGACGTGGTCGCGGTGCCCGGCCTCGTCGACAAGCAGTTCCCGAGCGACCAGGCCCGTGAGTCGTGGACGGCGAACGCCCGGGTGCTGCCGCACGCGCTGCGCGGCGACGCGGAGACCCTGCCGGAGATCGGCGACTGGAGCGCCAAGGGGCTGGCCGCCTTCAAGGAGGCCATGAAGGCCCATCAGCGGACCGAGGAACTGCGGCTCGGCTATGTGACCTTCACCCGCCCCCGCTCCCTGCTGCTCGGCTCGGGCCACTGGTGGGGGCCCACCCAGAAGAAGCCGCGCGGCCCTTCGGCCTTCCTGGAGGCCTTGCGCGAGCACTGTGAGGCGGGCCACGGCGAGGTGGAGGCGTGGGCCCCGCCGCCGGAGGAGGACGAGCGGAACCCGGCCCTGGAGGCCGCGGCCGCCGACCGCGCCTGGCCGCTGCCCCTGGACCCGGACGCCCTGGCCCGCCGCCGCCGCGCGGCGGACGTGGTACTCGCCCACCTGGACCGGCTGGAGGCGGCGGGCAGCGAGGCGCCCCCGCCCCCCGCGCCCGCCACACCTGACGCGCCCCCCGCGCGCACCATGCCCCCCGCGCCCGCCGCAGCGCGCCCGCGCGGCGGCCCCGCCGCGCACGACGAGGGCCATCCCTCGGCGGACGGGGCGCCCGAGGCCGGGACCGCCCCCGGGGACGACCCGCTCTGGCCCGAGCCGCCCGACGAGGCGTACGACGACCCGTACGCGGATCCGTACGGCGACCCGTCTGACGACCCGTACGCCGAGGACGCGTACGCCGACGACGCGCACGCGGACCCGTACGCGGACCCCTACGCCGATGAGACGCACCCCGAGGACCCGTACGCTGAGCAGCCGTACGCCGACGACCCCGCCGGGCCCGAGCCGCCGGAAACCCGCGAGGGCCCCGCCGGCGAGGCCCTCGCGCCCGAGGAGGCGCGGCTGGTCGCCTCCTGGGACCGGGACCTGGACGCGCTCGCCGGAGAGCTGCGGCGCGCCCGCGCCACGGTCCACGACGTGCCGATGCCGTACACCCTCACCGCCTCGCAGCTGATGCGCCTCGCCGCCGACCCCGAGGGCTTCGCGCGGGAGCTGGCCCGCCCCATGCCGCGCCCGCCGCGCCCCGCCGCGCGCCGCGGCACCCGCTTCCACGCCTGGGTCGAGTCGCGCTTCGAGGCGCTGCCGCTCCCGTTCCTGGGCCCGGACGAGCTGCCGGGCGGCGAGGACGACGAGGCGGAGATCGCGGACGAGCGGGACCTGGCGGAGCTCAAGGAGGCGTTCGCGCGCACCCCGTACGCGCATCGCACCCCCTACCGCGTCGAAGCGCCGTTCCAGCTGGCCCTGGCGGGCCGGACGATCCGGGGCCGGATCGACGCGGTGTACCGCGAGGAGCGGGCCGAGGGGGTCGGGGAGGGCGTGCGGTACGAGATCGTCGACTGGAAGACCGGCCGGTCGCAGGACGCCGATCCGCTACAGCTGGCGATCTACCGCCTGGCCTGGGCGGAACAGCGCGGTCTGCCCCTGTCGGCCGTCTCGGCGGCCTTCCTCTATGTGCGCAGCGGCGAGGTCGTCCGCCCGGCCGGCCTGCCGGGCCGGGCCGAACTCGAGCGCATCCTGCTCGGCGAGCCCGATCGGGACCCCGCCGATGCGGAGCCCGCCGATGCGGAGTCGGCTGGCCCGGACCCCGCCGATCCAGAGCCCGCTGGTGATCACACCCGGACACGGAGCGGACCCTGAGCGAAAACACCGTGACCGAGAACACACAACAGCGGTGGGCGCCCGCGGACCCCGGCCCTGGCACCCTTCCGGGCCGGATAGGCTCAAGTCCATGAGCAACACCCCGGACCCGGACATCGCCGTCCGCGCCTATGTGGACGGTCACCGCGCCGCGTTCCTCGACGACCTCGCCGAGTGGCTGCGCATCCCGTCCGTGTCTGCCGACCCCGCCCGCGCCGACGACGTCCGGCGCAGCGCGGAGTGGCTGGCGGCGAGCCTGACCGCCACGGGCTTCCCGGTGGTCGAGGTCTGGCCGACGGCCGGGGCGCCGGCCGTCTTCGCCGAGTGGCCGTCCGGGGACCCGGACGCCGCGACGGTGCTGGTCTACGGGCACCACGACGTCCAGCCCGCCGCCCGCGAGGACGGCTGGCACACCGACCCCTTCGAGCCGACGATCAAGGACGGCAGGCTGTACGCGCGCGGCGCGGCCGACGACAAGGGGCAGGTGTTCTTCCACACCCTGGGCGTCCGGGCCCACCTCGCGGCGACCGGCCGTGCCGCTCCCGCGGTCAATCTGAAGCTGATCGTCGAGGGCGAGGAGGAGTCCGGCTCACCGCACTTCACCGAGCTGATCCGGGCCCACGCCGACCGGCTGGCCTGCGACACCGTGATCGTCTCCGACACCGGGATGTGGTCCGAGGACACCCCGACGGTCTGCACCGGCATGCGCGGGCTCGCGGAGTGCCAGATCGACCTCTACGGGCCGGACCAGGACATCCACTCCGGCTCCTTCGGCGGCGCGGTCCCCAACCCGGCCACCGAGGCCGCCCGGCTGGCCGCCGCCCTGCACGACGCCGACCGCCGCGTCGCGATCCCCGGCTTCTACGACGGCGTCGTGGAGCTGACCGACCGCGACCGCGAGCTGTTCGCCGAGCTGCCCTTCGACGAGGACGCCTGGCTGCGCTCCGCGCACTCGCACGCCGCGCTCGGCGAGGCGGGCTTCACCACCCTGGAGCGGATCTGGGCCCGCCCGACCGCGGAGGTCAACGGGATCGGCGGGGGCTACCAGGGGCCGGGCGGCAAGACGATCGTGCCGTCGTACGCCCAGCTGAAGCTCTCCTTCCGGCTGGTGGCGGGCCAGGACGCGGACCGGGTCCAGTCGGCGGTGCGGGAGTGGGTCGCGGCCCGGCTCCCGGCCGGCATCCGCCACGAGATCACCTTCAGTGGCGCGACCCGCCCCTGTCTGACCCCCCTCGACCACCCCGCGCTCCAGTCGCTGGCGCGGGCCATGGAGCGGGCGTTCGGCACGAAGATCCGCTTCACCCGGGAGGGCGGCTCGGGCCCGGCCGCCGACCTCCAGGACGTGCTCGGCGTGCCGGTGCTCTTCCTGGGCATCTCGGTGCCCTCCGACGGCTGGCACGCGCCGAACGAGAAGGTCGAGCTCGACCTCCTCCTCAAGGGCGCCGAGACGGCCGCCTACCTGTGGGGCGATCTCGCGGAGCAGCGGCCCGTATAGCGCGCACGATGTATGTAAACCACCCGTTTCCCAGGGGGAGTTGGAAGCTGCCGTGACCACCCGGACCGATCGCACCGCCGCCCAGCCGATCACGCTCAGCGGCGCGAGCGGCATCGACCGCGCCGCGCACCACCGCTTGGACGAGGCGTGGCTGGCCGCGGCGTGGAGCCACCCGACGACGCGGGTCTTCGTGGTCTCCGGCGGCCAGGCCCTGGTCGACGACACGCCGGACGGGCGCACCGAACTCGTCATGACCCCGTCCTTCGAGGCCCCGCCCACCGAGACCCACCGCTACTTCCTGGGCATAGACGCGGACGGGGTCCGCTACTTCGCGCTGCAGAAGGACGCGCTCCCGGGCCGGATCGACCAGTCGGCCCGCCCGGCGGGGCTGCGGGAGGCGGGCGCGCTGCTGTCGGCGCGGGACGCCGGACTGCTGGTCCACGCGGTGGCGCTGGAGAACTGGCAGCGGCTGCACCGGTTCTGCTCGCGCTGCGGCGAGCGCACGGTGATCGCGGCGGCGGGGCACATCCGCCGCTGCCCGGCCTGCGGGGCCGAGCACTACCCGCGGACCGACCCGGCCGTGATCATGCTGGTGACCGACGACCAGGACCGGGCTCTGCTGGGCCGCCAGATGCACTGGCCCGAGGGGCGTTTCTCGACGCTCGCGGGCTTCGTCGAGCCGGGCGAGTCGATCGAGCAGGCCGTGGTCCGCGAGGTGGCGGAGGAGGCGGGCGTCACGGTCGGGGAGGTCGAGTACGTGGCCAGCCAGCCCTGGCCGTTCCCCTCCAGCCTGATGCTGGGCTTCATGGCGCGCGCCATCTCCTCCCACATCCAGGTGGACGGGGAGGAGATCCACGAGGCGCGCTGGTTCTCGCGGGAAGACCTGCGGGCCGCGTTCAAGTCCGGGGAGGTGCTCCCTCCCTCCGGCATCTCGATCGCGGCCCGGCTCATAGAGCTCTGGTACGGCGAACCGCTGCCCCGCTCCTGAGCCCGGGGGCGACGCCGGCCCGGGCGGGAGCTCGGGCTCAGGCGCCGATCTTCGCCTTGACCTGGGCGAGGGAGGGGTTGGTCAGGGTCGAGCCGTCGGGGAAGAGCACGGTCGGCACGGTCTGGTTGCCCCCGTTCGCCTTCTCGACGAAGGCGGCCGACTCCGGGTCCTGCTCGATGTTGACCTCGGTGTACGCGATTCCCTCGCGGTCCATCTGGCTCTTCAGGCGGCGGCAGTAGCCGCACCAGGTGGTGCTGTACATCGTCACAGTGCCGGACATCGGTCTTACGCTCCTTGAGGCTCGGCGTACGGGCAGTGGTGGAACATCTGCCCGCTCCGGCGCATTCCCGCTTCCCGCGCCGGCAGGCCGATGAGAGCCGAGGAGAAGGAGCCGGATGAGAAGTCCGACAATCGGATGGGATGACCGCACGGGCGCGGCTGTGGACAACCGCCCCGGCCGTCTCAGCGGACCTGGCAGCATGGCGGGGTGACAGCAGCAACGCCCTTCCCTCTCTTCCCGCGGGTCTCCACACCGGCCGAGTACGCGGCGGTCCCGCGCGACGCCGACGCGGTGCTCGAAGGGCTCGACCCCGAGCAGCGCGAGGTGGCCACGGTCCTCCACGGCCCGGTGTGCGTGCTGGCCGGAGCCGGGACCGGCAAGACCCGCGCCATCACCCACCGGATCGCCTACGGGGTGCGCGCGGGGGTCTTCCAGCCCGCGAGTGTGCTCGCCGTCACCTTCACCAACCGCGCGGCGGGGGAGATGCGCGGGCGGCTGCGGCAGCTGGGCGCGGGCGGGGTGCAGGCGCGCACCTTCCACTCGGCCGCGCTGCGCCAGTTGCAGTACTTCTGGCCCAAGGCGGTGGGCGGCGAGGTGCCGCGCCTGGTCGAGCGCAAGGCGCAGCTGGTCGCCGAGGCCGCGGCGCGCTGCCGGGTCCGGCTGGACCGCAATGAGCTGCGCGATGTGACGGGTGAGATCGAGTGGTCGAAGGTCACCCAGACCGTGCCCGAGGACTATCCGGCCGCGGCCGCCAAGTCCGGCCGGGAGGCCCCGCGGGACGCCGCCGAGATCGCCCGGATCTACGCCGGGTACGAGCAGCTCAAGCGTGAGCGTGGAGTGATCGACTTCGAGGATGTGCTGCTGCTGACGGTCGGGGTGCTCGAAGAGCGGCATGACATCGCCGACCAGGTGCGCCGGCAGTACCAGCACTTCGTGGTCGACGAGTACCAGGACGTCAGCCCGCTGCAGCAGCGGCTGCTCGAGCTGTGGCTCGGCGACCGGGAGAGCCTGTGCGTGGTCGGCGACGCCAGCCAGACCATCTACTCCTTCACCGGAGCCACCCCGGACCACCTGCTGAACTTCCGCACCCGGCACCCGGGAGCCACGGTCGTCAAGCTGGTCCGCGACTACCGCTCCACCCCCCAGGTCGTGCACCTGGCCAACGGGGTGCTGGCCCAGGCCCGCGGCCGGGCGGCCGAGCACCGCCTGGAGCTGGTCTCGCAGCGCGAACCGGGCCCCGACCCGGTCTACGCGGCATACGCGGACGAGCCGGCCGAGGCGGAGGGCGTGGCCCGCCGGATCCGCGAGCTGATCACCCCCGTGGAGCAGGGCGGCGGGGGGGTCCCGCCGAGCGAGGTCGCGATCCTCTACCGGATCAACGCGCAGTCGGAGGTCTATGAGCAGGCGCTGGCCGACGCACAGGTGCCCTATCAGCTGCGCGGCGCCGAGCGGTTCTTCGAGCGCCCCGAGGTGCGCGAGGCGGGGCTGCTGCTGCGCGGCGCGGCCCGCGCCGGAAGCGCCGACCCCGCGCTGGCGGACGCGGACGTCCCCGCCCAGGTGCGGGCCGTGCTCTCCACCCGCGGCTGGACGCCCGAGCCCCCGGCGGGGTCGGGGGCGGTGCGCGACCGCTGGGAATCCCTCACGGCGCTGGTGCGGCTCGCCGAGCAGTTCTGCGCGGGCCGGCTCGCGGCGGGCCGGCAGGTCACCCTCGCGGATCTGGTGGCGGAGCTCGACGAGCGGGCGGCGGCCCAGCACGCCCCGACCGTCGAGGGTGTGACGCTCGCCTCGCTGCACGCCGCCAAGGGCCTGGAGTGGGACGCGGTCTTCCTGGTCGGGCTCACCGAGGGCATGGTGCCCATCACCTACGCCAAGACCGACCCCCAGGTGGAGGAGGAGCGCCGGCTGCTCTATGTGGGGGTGACCCGCGCCCGCCGCCATCTGTCCCTCTCCTGGGCGCTCTCGCGCTCTCCCGGAGGCCGGCCGAACCGCCGCCCCAGCCGCTTTCTGAACGGGCTGCGTCCCGGCTCCGCGGCCTCCGTCGTCCGCACGCCGGGCGGGGGCGGCGGCATCGAGCGCGGCGGCGCGAGTGGCCCGGTCCGCAAGCGGCGTGGCCCGGTCCACTGCCGGGTGTGCGGCAGGACGCTGACCGACGCGGGCGAGATGAAGCTGATGCGCTGCGAGGACTGCCCCTCGGAGCTGGACGAGGCGCTGTACGAGCGGCTGCGGGAGTGGCGGGCCGAGCAGGCCGGGCAGCTCGGCCAGCCGGCCTACTGCGTCTTCACCGACAAGACGCTGCTGGCGATCGCCGAGGCCGTGCCGGGAACCGAAGGGGAGCTGGCGGGCATCCCTGGAGTGGGGAGGCGGAAGCTCGACAAGTTCGGTGCCGACGTCCTCGCGCTCTGCTCCGGGCGGGAACTCACCCGTACGGAGGGCGCCGATCAGGACGGTGGAAGCGGTCCTGAAGAACCCGCGCGAAACTCGACGGAAAAATAGTTTGCGCGCGCGGAGCGCATACCCATAGCCTTCCGAGCACGGAGACAACGGCCCTTCCGGGATCCGAGGAATCCGTGTTGTACTAACTAGCCCGGACCGGTTTCGACCGGCCCCCTGAGACGCCGAGAGGAGGCGAACCCAATGATCAGCTTCATGAACACCATCAAAATGACCGATCGTTCGGTCCTCGCCACCTGCCCGCTCGGCTTCGAGCTGCGTGGCACCGGTGTGTCCACCGGCGCCAATGAGGCGCGTCTCAGCGAGCGACCGATCCAGGCACCTGCGGTAGCAGCGACCGCGCGGGCGATTGCCTATGCGTTTGCGGCCAATGGTGCCGGATCCCGGACGACGCAGCAGTACCACCAGAAGTGGGCCCTCCGCGGGCTTGGACCCTGGAGTTATCCAGCCTGATCCAGGATCAGGTCGGCACCCTCCAGGGCCGCGGAACCCACATCGGGATCCGCGGCCCTTTTGATTTGCCAGCGCCCGGCCACCGCCGGACCGAAAAGACGAGGAACAGACGACCGTGCAACTCAAGGCACACACCCCGTCCGTAGCCACCGACCTGATCCCCCCGCCTGACCCCTCGGAGGACTCCTTGAGCCCGCTCACCGCCCTCACCGAACTGGATGAGGCCATCGACAACCTCGGTGTGGCCGTGCCGTGCCGCTCCTACGACCCGGAGGTCTTCTTCGCCGAGTCGCCGGCCGACGTCGAGTACGCCAAGTCGCTCTGCCAGACCTGCCCGCTGCGCGAGGCCTGTCTCGCCGGGGCCAAGGACCGCCGTGAGCCCTGGGGCGTCTGGGGTGGCGAGCTCTTCATCCAGGGTGTGGTCGTCGCCCGGAAGCGGCCGCGTGGTCGCCCGCGCAAGAACCCGGTTGTGGCATGAACACCCCCGGAACGATCGATCGCCCAGCGACGCACGACCCGATGAAGCAGGTCCCGACGATGACCCCATCCGTCTCCGAGAACCCAGCCCGCGACACCTCCGGTGCGACCGAGTCGCGCCAGAACAGGACCCGTGAAATGCAACTCATCCCAGAAGCCCTGGCCCGTGCGCATATGCACGAACGACTCCACGAGGCCGAGTCTCAACGCAGGGCCCTCCGGCTGGCCGCCGCCCGGCGGATGCAGCGCCGCGCGGAGCGCGCCTCGCTCCGCGCCCGCCGCGCCCTGGCCATGGCGGTCATGCAGTGACAGCCGTCACGTGGTGACGGTGGCCCCGCGATGACGGCGGTCGCGGGGTGACAGCCGTCACGCCGTGACAGTCGTCACGCGGTAAAGGGGGGCAAGAGGGAATCACCGGGGGCCGGTCCGAAGGGGCCGGCCCCCTTCGGCTGTCCGCCGCGGGAGGCCGCCCGTCAGGCAGATGCTTCGGCCGCCTTCTCGGGCTTCCCATCGGCCGCCTCCACCGCCGCCTCTTCCGCCTCTACCGCTGCCTCTTCCGCCTCGTCCACCTCTGCTGCCTCATCTTCCGGCTCGAGGAAGCCGGGCACCCAGTCCTCGAGTTCATCGCGCAGCCGCACCTCCGCGCCCAACTGGCACAGCACCCCTATCGTGCTCAGGCACACGCGGTGGATGAGCAGATAGGCGGGCGGCAGATTGAGCTGATTGCCCAGCTCGTAGACCGGCGAGCGGCGATCCGCCACCCGCGCCGCCTGGCGCCGCAGCCACTGCCGGTCGAACGTGAACTCCTCCACCTGGGCCGGCTCCAGCATCGGCAGCAGGAAGTCCAGCAGCGCTTCCGGATCGAGCTCGATGGTCGGCTTCACGAACCCCTCGCCGCGCAACAGCTCATAGACCCCCTCGGCGTCCCCAGCCAGCGCCATCCGCAGCGCGATGCCGATGGGCTCGGGGAGCCCGTCCGGGAGGCGGTCCACCGAACCGAAGTCCAGGACCCCCAGCTTCCACTTCTCCGGCGGCCCGTCCGGGGCGTCGCCGGTCAGCAGCCGGAAGTTGCCCGGGTGCGGGTCGGCGTGCAGCAGCCCGGTGCGGGAGGCGCCCGAGAACAGGAAGCGCGCGAGCAGCTGTCCGGCCCGGTCCCGCTGCTCGGGTCCGCCCTCGGCTATCACCTCGGAGAGCGGTATCCCGTCCAGCCATTCCGTGATCAGCACCTGATCGCTCTGGTGCACCACCTGCGGGACCACCACATCCGGATCGTTGGCGTACTCCTCCGCGTGGATGCGCTGGGCCTCGGCCTCCAGCTCGTAGTCCAGCTCCTCCGACACCCGGTCGCGCAGCTCGGCGATCAGCGGCTTGACGTCAAGGCCCGGCACCAGCGGCCCCAAAACCCGGGCAAACCGACTCAATTGGTTCAGGTCGGAGATCAGTGCCTCGCCCGCGCCCGGGTACTGCACCTTGACGGCGACACCGCGCCCGTCGTGCCACACCGCCCGGTGCACCTGCCCGATCGAGGCGGACGCCGCGGGCTTGTCGTCGAACTCGACGAACAGCTCCCGCCAGTCCGCCCCCAGCCGCTGCTCCAGCGCCGCGTGCACCGTGCGGGTCGGCATGGGCGGCGCCGCTTCCTGGAGCTTGGTCAGCGCCGCCCGATACGGTTTGGCGATCTCTTCCGGCAGCGCCGACTCGAAGACCGACATGGCCTGTCCGAGCTTCATCGCCCCGCCCTTGAGCTCGCCGAGCACCTTGAACATCTGCTCGGCGGTGCGCTGCTGCACCTCACGCGCGACGATCTCGGCCGGTCGCCCCCCTATCCGCTTCCCGAGCCCCCAGGTGGCGCGCCCGGCGAATCCCAAGGGCAGCGTCGCCAGCTTGGCGGTACGGGTGATCGCCTTGCGCGGCAGATCGGACATGCGCCCCTCCAACTACAGCTGAGCCATTCCCGGGGGTGACCCCCGGACCCCCGTCGCCCACTTGGCGGACGTCGGTCACCCGGCCATTGTGGCGTGCGGCGCTTCGACAACCGAGGCATATACCGCATCAGTCCGCCCGGCCGCCCCGCAGCGGCATGCCGGATGGGGCTCGATCCGCCGCGTCTCCCAGGCGAGAGACGGCAGCGCCGCCTCCAGCCGGGCTCCGGCGCTGGGCGGCAGCCGCCCGTCCAGATATCCCAGCGCATGCGCGGCCGTGACCCCCGCGACCACCGTGGCCAAGGCGGCGTCGCAGGCCCAGCCGGCCCGGCGGCGGCCGGACCGCCACTGCGCGAGCATCCTGGGCCAGGTCGGCTCCCGCTCGGCGCGCCCCGCGGCGGCGCATCCCGCGCACGGGGTGATCCCCGGCAGCACCAGCGGACCCAGCACGCCCGTGGCCTCCAGGACCCCCGCGTACAGATGAGGCGTGCCCGAGGCCAGCAGCGGCTCGGCCTCCTCCGGGTCCGGCGCGTATGCCGCGAGTCCGTCGCGCGGGGCGATCACCACCAGGGTCAGCCCCGGCTCCCCGGAGGACCCCGAACCGGACCGCGCGGACCCCGACACGAACCCCGCGGACGGCGCGGACCCCGAACCGGACCCCGCGGCCTCCGCCGCCGGCCGGCGCGGCCGCGGGCCCGGCGCGGACCGCCGCACCAGCCCGCGCGCCGCCGCGTCCCGACGCTCCCCGATCCGCTCGGCCGGCAGCCCGCCCGGCATCACATCCCACGGCTCGACACGGCCGCCGTCCACCACATCGACCTGACCTACCCCCGAGGCCGACAACAGCGCCGCCACCGCCGCCCCGACCCGGCCCGCGCCCCTCACCTGCACGCGCATCGCGCCGCGCGTCGCCAACAGCCGCGCCGCGGCCCCCGGCTCGGGACACAGCACCGACAGCGCCGCCAGATCGGGCCGCAGCCGGTCGAGGGCCGCACCACGGCCCCAGGCGGCGGCCGCCCGCTCGGCGCCCTCCACCGGGTCGTCGAGCAGCCCGGCCGCCGTCAGCCGGTCCACCAGAGCGTCGGCCCGCCCCTCGGGCAATCCCAGGGCCCTGGCCTCCTGGCGGAGCAGCGGCATACCGCGCGTGCCGTCCAGCAGCTCCAGAAAGCTGCCCGTCGCCGTGTCCACCGGCCCCAGCACCACCGCATGGGCCCGGGCCACCCCGAACTGCACGGTGTCCCGGCTCCGCCAGCCGCGCCGCAGCGCGGGCTTGAGCATCGGATGCATCACCACCCCCGTCATCGAGCCACCCCGTCATGGATCCCCCTGTCCCCATCCCGGCGCCCTGCCGGTCCCGGGCGCGCCGGTCCGATCCCGGTCCCGGCGCCCTGGCCGGTCCCAGCGCCGAACTGACCCCAGCATGCGCGCCCCGCCCCGCCGCCGCCGAAAGTTGTCCACAGGCGACGGCGATAGTCGTACAAGCGGCGACTACCGGGGCGTGTTCGCCCCGTGCCCCGGTGCGCGGCAGGACTTCCCCGGGTGCGAGCGGGTAACGTCAAGGCGTGTCCGCCGACCGTTCCGCCAGCCTCGCCGGGGAGACCCCGCCCCACAGCGCCGCCAGGCCCCCGCACGGCGCCGCCAGACCCCCGCGCGGCGTCCCGGGCCCGCTGGGCCGGGGCCCGGGCGCGGTCGAGGTCCGCCGGAGCACGCGGCGCCGCAGGACGGTCTCGGCCTACCGCGAGGGGGACCGCACCATCGTCCTGATCCCCGCCCGGATGTCCGAGGCGGAGGAGCAGCGCTGGGTGCGGGTCATGCTCGACAAGCTCGCCGCGCAGGAGAGCAAGCGGATGCTCGGCGACGCGGAGCTCGCGGCCCGCGCCGAGTGGCTGTCCGAGCAGTACCTGGGCGGCCGGGCCCGCCCCGTCAGCGTTCGCTGGGTCACCAACCAGAACACCCGCTGGGGGTCGTGCACCCCGTCCGAGGGCAGCATCCGGCTCTCGCACCGGCTGCAGGGGATGCCGGAGTACGTGGTGGACTACGTCCTCGTCCACGAGCTCGCCCATCTGCTGGTGCCCGGTCACGGCCCGCGCTTCTGGCGGCTCCTCGAGTCGTATCCGCGGACCGAGCGGGCCCGGGGGTACCTGGAGGGCGTGGTGGCCGCCGCACGGCTGCCGCACCTCTCCCCGGCCCCGGCCGAGTAGACACCGGCCGAGTGGACACCGGCCGAGTGGACACCGGCCGAGCAGGCCCGGCCGAGCAGACACCGGCCGAGCAGGCCCGGCCGAGCAGACACCGGAACCACACCCCGCTCCCCGGCGTCGCTCCTTCTCAGCGGCAGCGGTTAGCCTGGCGCGCAATGCATTCTCCGCTATCGGGATGGGGGACGGTCGTTACGTATGGCCAGGGAATTCCAACGCGGCCACAAGGCCAAGCTCAGTGATCTGACGGCGGGGAGGGACCTGTACGTCGGCGTGCAGATCGCCGGGCCCGGGCTGACCTTCGACATCAGCTGCTTCGGCCTCGACGCGGACGAGCGGCTCTCCGACGACCGCTATTTCATCTTCTTCAACCAGCCCAAGTCCCCCGAGGAAGCGATCCAGCAGCTCGGCCCGCAGGCCGGGGACACCGAGTCGTTCCGCGTCACCCTCGACCGCATCCCGTCCCACATCCACAAGCTCTCCTTCACGGCCACCCTCGACGGCGCGGGCCAGATGTCCCAGGTCGGCCCCGGCTACATCCGGGTCGTCGCGGGCGGCGAGGAGGTCGTCCGGTACTCCTTCACCGGGGCGGAGTTCAGCACCGAGCGCGCCGTGATGCTCGGCGACTTCTACCTCAAGGACGTGTGGCGGTTCGCCGCGGTCGGCCAGGGTTTCGACGGCGGCCTGGAGGCGCTGCTCAGGAACTTCGGTGGGGAGGTCGCGGAGGAGGAGCCCGCCCCGGCCCCGGCCCAGGGCGCTGCCCCCGGTTTCGCGCCCCCCGGCCAGGCCGCCGCCGCGCCGGGCTTCGCGCCTCCGGCGGGCGCGGCCCCGGCCCCCGCCGCGCCGCAGGCCCCGCAGCCCGCGCCCGCGCAGGGCTTCGCGCCGCCGCCCGGCAGCACGCCCCCGCCTTCGGCCCCCGCCGCGCCGCAGGTGCACGGGGCGCCGACGATCGCCGCGCCGATCGCGCCCCCCGGCCAGGTGCCGCCGCCCGGTCAGCCGGGCCAGCCGGGTCAGTTCCCCGGCCAGCAGCCGCAGTTCGGCCGGCCACCGGCCCAGACGCCCCCCGCCCCCGCCCCGTACGGCCAGACGCCCCCCGCCCCGTACGGACAGCCCGCCCCGGCCCCCTACGGTCAGCCCGGCCAGCCGCCAGCCAGCCCGTACGGCCAGCCGCCCGCGAGCCCGTACGGTCAACCAGGCCAGCCGCAGGGCGGCGCCGCCCCCGGCGTCCAGGCCGCGCTCGCCAAGTACCGGGAGGCGCCCACCGGCCAGCGCTGGACGCCGCAGAACCCCCGGCTCATCCGGGCCGACCTCGGCGTCGGCGGTCAGCCGTTCCTCGCCCGCCAGGGCTCGATGGTGCTCTACCAGGGCAAGGTCGACTTCAGCTACAAGGGCGCGGGCTTCCGCGGCCGGATCGTGGGCAACGCCACCGGCCAGGAGATGCAGCTGATGCGCTGCTCCGGCCAGGGCCAGGTCTTCCTCGCGGAGAACGCCGCCGAACTTCACCCGATCGAGCTACAGGGCGACGCGATCTGCGTGTCCGCCGAGAGCGTGCTGGCCTTCGACGAGGGGCTGCACCACGAGGTGCGCCGGATCGAGGGCCACGGGATCCCCGGCGGCGCGCTGTTCACCATGCAGTTCCAGGGCACCGGCACGGTCGTCGTGAAGACCCACGGGACGCCCGTCGTGCTGCCGGTCACCCCGACGACCTTCGCCGACTCCAACGCCATCGTCGCCTGGTCCGCCGCCTCGCAGGTGATCATCTCCAGCCAGGTGCGGCTGCGCCGCAACGCCTACCCCGGCCACAGCGGGGAGACCGTGAACCTCCAGTTCCGCGGTGCGCCCGGCAACTTCATCGTCGTCCAGCCCTACGAGGTCTAAAGGGACCGCCATGGACCAGCAACTGATCACCGGTTACGCGCCGGCCCCGGTCTCCGCCCGGATGGAGAACCACGGCAGCAGCATGCTCAAGGTCGCCATGCAAAGCGGCCAGGACCTCTTCGCCCGCACCGGCTCGATGGTCGCCTACGAGGGCTTCGTCCAGTACGAGCCCAACCCGCCCGCGGTGCGCCAGATGGCCTCCCAGTGGCTCACCGGCGAGGGCGCCCCGCTCATGCGGTGCAGCGGCGACGGCCTGCTCTACCTCGCCGACTACGGCGCGGACGTGGTGTGCGTCAACCTGAACGGCGACTCCCTGTCGGTCAACGGGACCAATCTGCTCGCCTTCGACGCCCACCTCCAGTGGGGCGTGGAGCGGGTCAAGGGCATCGCCAAGTTCGCCGGGCAGGGCCTGTTCAACGTGGGCGTCTCCGGCACCGGCTGGGTCGCCCTGACCTCCCGCGGCACCCCGATCGTCGTCGACTGCGGCCGCGGCGAGGACGAGACCTATGTCGACCCCGACGCGCTCGTCGCCTGGTCCACCAACCTCAAGGTCAAGGGGAAGCGCAGCTTCAAGGCGTCGTCCCTGATCGGCCGGGGCAGCGGCGAGGCCTACCAGCTCGGCTTCTCCGGGCAGGGCTTCGTGGTCGTCCAGCCCAGCGAGGACAGCACTGACCGGCTCCGGGCCCGGGGCTGAGGGGGAGCGAAGACATCATGCAGAGCCCGCTTTTCGGCTTCACCGAGACCCAGACCCAGGACCGCTACGCGCTCCAGAACCCGCAGCTGCTGCGGGTCGCCCTCGAAGGCCACCAGGACGTGCTCGCCCGCAAGGGCAGCATGGTCGCCTACCAGGGGCTGATCGAGTTCGACGGCGAGTACCAGACGCAGGGGCAGCAGCGCGCCCGCGCCCGCACCGGCGAGGCGCTCGACCTGATGCGCTGCTCCGGCCAGGGCAC
Organism: Streptomyces sparsogenes; assembly: GCF_001704635.1. Taxonomy (GTDB): domain Bacteria; phylum Actinomycetota; class Actinomycetes; order Streptomycetales; family Streptomycetaceae; genus Streptomyces; species Streptomyces sparsogenes. Next base: position 85,406 of record NZ_MAXF01000095.1, read on the forward strand.
GGTCTACCTGGCCAACCTGGCCCAGCACGTGCACATCGTGGACGTGGACCACGACGGGCTGACCGTCGACAGCGCCTATGTGCTCGCCCTCGACTCCACCCTGCACTGGGAGTCGATCGCGGTCGACAGCCAGTACGGCATCTCCGGCTCCGGGAAGTACAACCTCAACATCTCGGGCCACGGCAAGGTCGCCCTGATGACCTCGGGACAGCCGCTGATGCTCCAGGTCACTCCCGACAAGTACGTCAACGTGGACGCGGACGCCATCGTCGCCTGGTCCACCTCGCTGCGGGTCCAGATGCAGGCCCAGACGCACTCCAGCGGCGTGTGGCGGCGCCGCGGCAACACGGGGGAGGGCTGGGAGCTCAGCTTCCTCGGCCAGGGCTACGCGCTGGTGCAGCCCAGCGAGCTGCTGCCGCCGCAGAACGCGGTGATCGGCGGCGGGGCGGCCGCACAGTTCGGCATGGGCCAGCAGGGCGCCCGCGGGCAGAACCAGGGCAACATCTTCAGCAACTGAGCCCGGCCGACGGCCGCTGCCGCCCACCCTGCCGGCCGGGTCTGCCGTACCCGCGCGCCTCCCTCACACCAGCGCGCGGGTACGGGTCACCAGGCGGGCGACCGAGCCGTCGGCCACGCCCGCCACCTCGTCGTAGCCGAACCAGCGCAGGTCCAGCGACTCCTCGCTGATCGCCGCCACCGCGTCCCGCGGGGCCAGCGCCGCGTACTGCACATCCAGATGCCAGGCGCACGGCGTCAGATGGCGGTCGAGGCGCACCGGGCCGGCCGGCAGCAGCGTCAGCCCCTCGATGCCGGACTCCTCCGTGGCCTCGCGCAGCGCCGCGTCCGCCAAGGTGGCGTCCTCGGGCTCGCAGTGGCCGCCCATCTGGAGCCACATCTTCAACTTGCGGTGGAGTGTGAGCAGCACGCGGCCCCGGGACGGGTCGATCACCAGCGCGCTGGCCGTGATGTGCCCGTCCCGGCACGCCTTCCACACGCCGTCCGGGTACGTGGCCAGGTGGTCGCCGTACTCCAGCCGCAGCCGGTCCTGGGCGGCGTCCGGCGCGGGCCACTCGCGCAGCACCCGCGCCGCGTCCTCGTGGAGACTCACCGGCCGGTCTCGCCCTTGCCGCCGTCTTCCTCGCCGCCCTTGTCACGGCCCTTGTCGCCGCCCTTCTCACCCTCCGCGGCTTCTCCGCCCGCGGCCTCGCCGAGCATCTTGTCCAGCTCGGAGAAGTCCAGCTGCTCGCGGTGGACGAAGCCGTCGGGGTCGTCGAGGTCGTCGGCGGTCGGCAGCATGTCGGGGTGCGCCCACAGCCCATCGCGCCCGTCCAGGCCGCGCGCGTCGGTCAGCGAGGCCCACAGCCGCGCGGCGTCGCGCAGCCGCCGCGGCCGCAGCTCCAGGCCGATCAGCGTGGCGAAGGTCTGCTCGGCGGGGCCACCGCTCGCCCGGCGCCGCCGCAGCGTCTCGCGCAGGGCGTCGGCGGACGGCAGGTGGGGCGCGGCGGCGGCGTGCACCACGGCGTCCACCCAGCCCTCGACGAGCGCCAGAGCGGTCTCCAGACGGGCCAGCGCGGCCTTCTGGGCCGGGGTGTCCTCCGGCTGGAACATGCCCTGCTGCAGGGCCTCCTGAAGCTGCTCGGGGTGGGTCGGGTCCAGCTGGCCGACCGCGTCCTCCAGCTTCGCCGTGTCGACCTTGATCCCCCGGGCGTACCCCTCGACCGCGCCGAACAGGTGCGAGCGCAGCCACGGCACATGCGCGAACAGCCGCTGATGGGCGGCCTCGCGCAGCGCCAGGTACAGCCGGACCTCCTCCTCGGGGACGCCGAGGCCGGAGCCGAACGCCGCGATGTTGACCGGGAGCAGGGCCGCCTTGCCGGCGGGGCCCAGCGGCAGCCCGATGTCCGTGGAGCCCACGACCTCGCCGGCCAGCACGCCCACCGCCTGCCCGATCTGGGTGCCGAACATCGCGCCGCCCATGGAGCGCATCATCCCGAGCAGCGGGCCGGCCATGGCCTGCATCTCCTCGGGGAGCACATCGCCCATGGCGGCGCCGACCCGCTCGGCGACCGGGTCCACCAGGTCCTTCCACACCGGCAGCGTCGCCTCGACCCACTCGGCGCGGCTCCAGGCCACCGCCGTGCCCGAGCCCGAGGGCAGCGAGGTGACGCCGTCCAGCCACAGGTCGGCGAGGCGGAGCGCCTCCTGGACCGCGGCGCGCTCGGCGGGGCCGACGCTCGCGTCCTTGGTGCCGTCGGCGGTGCCGCGCGCGACCGTCTGCCGGGCGATGTCCTTGGCCATGTCCCAGTTCACCGGGCCGCCCTCATAGGAGAGCATCTGGCCCAGCTGCTGGAAGGCCGCGCCCAGGTCGCTCGGGTTCAGCGACCCGAACATCGCCGCGAACGGGTTCTCCCCGCCCGGGCCGCCCGCGCCGAACCCGAACGGATTCGCGGGGCCCTGACTGCCGCCGTGGCCGCCCTTCTTCTTGCCGTCGTCGCCGTCGTCCGGCTCCTCCGGCGGGAGGCCGAATCCGAATGGGGTGTCACTCACGGGTTCCCTCGGCTCGTAGGGCCGCCGGCCCGGGCCGGCGGCGAATGCCCTTGCATCACCACCCAGCCTAGACACCTCGCCGGTTTGCGGGCTCGGTGCTTCGCTGATAGCGGGCCTGCGGCAGGATGGACGTCACCTGGTACGTATGCGTCAGTGCGCTGCGTACTGAAGACAACCGCTGGAGACGCCCGGTGAGTTCCCCAGACCGAGAAGTTCGCGCAGCGCGAAACGATACGCCGCGCACCGCACGACGCCCTGTCGTCGCGGTCACCGGCGCCGCGTCGGGCGCCGGAGCCCTGCTCACGCAGCGGCTCGCCGAATCCGACGAGATCAAGCACGTCCTGGCCATCGACGAGCGCCGCGGCGATGTGACCGAGGCGCAATGGCACGTCCTGGACGTGCGCGATCCGGCCATCGCGGAGAAGCTGCGCGGCGCCGACGTCGTCGTCCACCTGGCCGTCGACCTCGACCTGGGCACCGACCCGGCCGCCCGTACGGCCTACAACGTGCGCGGCACCCAGACCGTCCTGACCGCCGCCGCGGCCGCCGGGGTGCGCCGCGTGGTGCTGTGCACCTCCGCGATGGTCTACGGGGCGCTGCCCGACAACGACGTGCCGCTCGCCGAGGACGCCGAGCTGCGCGCCACGGCGGAGGCCACCGGCGTGGGGGACCTGCTGGAGATCGAGCGGCTCGCCGAGCGGGCGCCCCGGGCCCACCCCGGCCTGAACGTCACCGTCGTACGCCCCGCCATCCTGGTCGGCGGCACCGACACCGCGCTCACCCGCTACTTCGAGTCACCGCGCCTCCTGGTGGTCGCCGGCTCCCGGCCCACCTGGCAGTTCTGCCATGTCGAGGACCTGGTCAGCGCGCTGGAGTACGCCGCCCTGGAGAAGGCCGAGGGCGAGCTGGCGGTCGGCTGCGACGGCTGGCTGGAGCAGGAGGAGGTCGAGGAGCTGTCGGGCATCCGGCGCATGGAGCTGCCCTCGGCGGTCGCGCTGGGCGCGGCCTCCCGGCTGCACCGGCTGGGCCTCACCCCGTCCCCGGCGGGCGACCTGGCGTACACCATGCACCCCTGGGCGGTCAGCGGCAGCAGGCTGCACGAGGCGGGCTGGCGGCCGCGGTGGACGAACGAGGAGGTCCTCGCCGAGCTGCTGGAGGAGGTCTCCGGCCGCCACACGCTCGCCGGGCGGCGGCTCGGCCGCAAGGACGCCACCACGCTGGGCGCCGCCGGCGCCACGGTGGCCCTGGTGGGCACCGCGGCGATCGTCCGCCGCGCCCGTAAGGCGCGCCGCAGGGCCTGAGCGGAAGCCGCGTTCCGCGATCCGGTATTCCGCGGAGGGAGCGCGGTGGGGCACGATGGGGCGCATGGGACGTACGCACGACCATCCGGGTGAGCTCGCGGCCGCCGATCCGATCCGCCTGCTCGCGATCCGTGACACCCCCCTGTCCGTCGACGAGGTGTTCGGGGCGGTCGGCGACGCCTCGGCCGGGGGCACCGCGCTGTTCGTCGGCACGGTGCGCGACCACGACGGAGGCGCCGACGTGGGCGCCCTCGGCTACTCCGCCCACCCCACCGCCGAGGCGGAGCTGCGCCGGGTCGCGGAGAAGGTCGCGGCGGACTTCCCGGTGCGGGCGCTCGCCGCGGTGCACCGGGTGGGGGACCTCGCGGTGGGGGACCTGGCGGTGGTCGTGGCGGTGTCCTGCCCCCACCGCGCCGAGGCCTTCGAGGCGTGCCGCCGCCTGATCGACGACCTCAAGAGCGAGGTCCCCATCTGGAAGCACCAGACCTTCACGGACGGTACGGAGGAATGGGTGGGCGCGTAGCGCCGCGTTGAGGGGTGGTGGTCGGGCGACGGGAGGGCGGGTGGGGGTTTAGGCAAGGGGCGGGCGGGCGCGTAGCGCCGCAGGTAACCCGGAAGGGTGTCCTCCGATTGCGTAACCCGTACCCTGCCCGGAGCGTTGACCTGGCGGAGGATTAATCTGCTCATCTGTCAGTCGCGGTTGTGTCAGGGGATGGGAGGCCGCCGTGGGTGTGCTTCTGTGGTTGCTCATTCCGGTTCTCGCCGCGTTGGCCGCCGTGCTCTATTCGGGCTGGGCCCTGCGCACCCGCAAGACCGGGGACGTCGCCGAACTCGCCGGGTACGCGCGGTTCCGTGAGGCGATGGAGCGCGCGCATTCCGATTCGGATGCGGCCTAGGCGTCGCCGGCTCGGACGGGCGGCCCGGGCGGTGGACTGACACACGCGTCCCGTACTGTCGTTCCATGCCACGCCGCACTGCGACGATGCTCGCCTCCCTCCTGATGCTGATCGCGCTGCTCTGCGCAGGGGCGCTCATGCCGGTGCCGTACGCGGAGATGTCGCCGGGGCCGAGCTACAACACGCTGGGTACCCACCAGGGCGAGTGCGTGCTGCAGATCTCCGGTCAGAAGGGCTGCGAGGGCACCGGCGGGCATCTGAACATGACGACGGTGCGCGTCACCGGCTCCGAGTACAAGATGAACCTCGTCGAGGCGGTCTACGGCTGGCTGGCCCACGACGACGTGGTGGTGCCGCACAGCACCCTCTACCCGGACGACAAGACGCCGGACGAGGTGAGCCAGGAGAACGCCGAGGAGTTCACCCAGTCCCAGGAGAGCGCCAAGGTGGCGGCGCTCAGGGCGCTGGGCAAGAAGGTCACGTCCCATGTGATCGTGGCCGTGGTGCAGCGGGACAAGCCCGCCCAGGGCCGGCTGCACGCGGGCGATGTGATCAAGGCGGTGGACGGCACGGCGGTGCGCGGGCCCGAGGACGTGGCCAAGCTGATCACCAAGCACAAGCCGGGGGAGAAGGTCTCCTTCTCGCTCGTCCCGGCCAAGGAGGCGGCCGCGGCCGAGCGGAAGAACCAGGAGCCCACGCGGCAGAAGACGGTCACCGTCACCACCGCGAAGGCGGAGGACGGCCGGGCGATCGTCGGCATCCAGGCCGGGGTCGACTACACCTTCCCGCTGAAGATCGACATCAAGCTGGCGGACGTGGGCGGGCCGAGCGCCGGGCTGATGTTCGCGCTGGGGATCGTGGACCGGTTGTCGCCGGGCGACCTGACCGGCGGGAAGTTCATCGCGGGCACGGGCACGATCGACGAGAAGGGTCTCGTCGGCCCGATCGGCGGGATCCAGATGAAGACCATCGGCGCGCGGAAGGAGGGCGCGCGGTACTTCCTCACACCGCAGGAGAACTGCAAGGCGGCCGCCGCGGATGTGCCCGACGGCCTCACGCTGGTCAAGGTGCACACCCTCGACGGGGCGCTGAAGGCGCTGAAGCAGATCCGCGCCGGGGACACCGCGGCCCTGCCCAAGTGCGCCAAGGGCTGAGCGGCGGCTCCCGGCGGCCCGGCGGCCCGGCGGCCCGGGGCGGGTTTCCCGGGCTCTGCCTCCCCGGGTCCGGCCTCCCGGGTCCGGTGAGCGCGGGGCGGTCACACCGCCCCGCCGCGGTCACTCGGCGAAGGTGGCGGACAGCGCCTCCGCCAGCCCCGGCACCAGGCCGGCGCCGGTGAGCACCTCGGTGGGCGAGTCCTTCTCGCGCAGCCGCACCGCCGCCTCCCGCGACCCGTCCCGCAGCACCGCGACCGTCATGCGGACCTCCTGGCGCTCCGGGTGCTTCGCGACCCACGCGGCGAGCTGCTTCTCGTCCAGGCCGTCGGGCACGGAGCCCTCGGCGGACGGCGGCAGCATCAGGCGCTCGACGGTCAGCGCGCAGCCGGTGACCGCGTCGGGCCAGGCGATGGTGGCCAGGAACTCGTCCAGGGGGGTGCCGGCGGGCAGCTCGTCCTGCTCGATGGGGGTGAGCGAGGCCGCGGCGGTGGCGTCGGCCTCCTCGTCGAGCCCGAGCTGGGCGGCGAGGCCCGGCTCCTGCTCGCGCAGGCGCGCGGTGTCGACGAGGGCGAAGAGGCGGGCCGGGCGGTCCCAGCCGAGCCCCGAGGCGTACTCGTCGATCTCGAGCACGGCGCGGGTCAGCGGATTGGCGGCCAGGGGCCCGGAGGGCGGGGGAACGTTCGACATGGGTCATATCGTGCCCTGATCGGACCCGGAAACGGGAACTGAGTAAAGCCTGAGTAAGTTGCTCCATTGGGTCCTACTGCCCGGACCCGCTCTAGTCGACAGCGAACTTCGAGGTGCGCACCTTGGCTTTCCAGATGCCGGACCGCGGCGGAGGCCCGACGGGGCCGCGGATCAGAGTCGGCCGACCGTCCCGGCGAGCCCGGACCCTGCTCATGACCCTGGGTGTGCTGGCCGTGCTGGCCATGCTCTTCGTCATGTTCGCGGGGTACTGGACCGACTGGCTCTGGTACCGCTCGGTCCACTACTCCTCGGTCTTCACCACCACCCTGTGGACCAAGATCGGACTGTTCTTCGTCTTCGGCTTCCTGATGGCCCTGGCCGTGGGGATCAACATCTGGCTGGCGCACCGGCTGCGGCCGCCGCTGAGCGCGATGTCGCTGGAGCAGCAGAGCCTGGACCGCTACCGCATGGGCATCGCGCCCTACAAGAAGTGGGTGCTGCTGGCGGTCACCGTCCTGGTCGGGCTGATCGCGGGCGCGTCCGCGTCCGGCCAGTGGCGCACCTGGCTGCTGTGGGTCAACGGGGTGCCGTTCCACCAGCAGGATCCGCAGTTCCACAAGGACGTGTCGTTCTACGCGTTCGATCTGCCCTGGTACCGCTTCCTGCTGAGCTTCGGCTTCGCGGCGACGGTGCTGTCGCTGGTCGCCGCCGCCCTGGTGCACTACCTGTACGGGGGGCTGCGCGTCACCAGCCCGGGCGCCCGCGCGACCGGCGCCGCCACCGGCCATCTGTCGGTGCTGATGGGCGTTTTCGTCGCCCTCAAGGCCGTGGCGTACTGGCTCGACCGGTACGGCCTGGCGGTGAAGTCGAGCGACTTCAAGGCGACGAGCAGCTGGACGGGTCTGCGCTATGTGGACGCCCACGCCTATCTGCCCGCGAAGACGATCCTGTTCTGCATCGCGGTGATCTGCGCCGTGCTGTTCTTCGCCACGCTGTGGCGGCGCACCTGGCAGCTGCCCGTCATCGGCTTCGGCCTGATGGTGCTGTCGGCGATCCTGATCGGCGGGCTCTACCCGGCGATCGTGCAGAAGTTCCAGGTCCAGCCCAACGAGCAGGCCAAGGAAGCGCCGTACATCGAGAAGAACATCGAGGCCACGCGCAAGGCGTACGGCCTCGACGACTCCGAGGTGACGGACTACAAGGGCGAGGCGCCCAAGGACGCGGACCGCAAGAAGCTGCGCGCCGAGGCCGAGACCACGGCGAGCCTGCGCCTGCTCGACCCGAACGTGGTCTCACCGACCTTCCAGCAGCTTCAGAAGGTCAAGGACTACTACGGCTTCCCCCACACCTTGGACGTGGACCGCTACAAGACCAAGGACGGCAAGGAGCAGGACACCGTCATCGGCCTGCGCGAGCTGAACGCCAGCGGCATCCCCGAGCACAACTGGATCAACGACCACTTCAAGTACACCCATGGGTACGGCGTGGTCGCGGCCAAGGGCACCACGACCTCCAAGACCCGGCGCGGCGCGCCGGACTTCATAGAGGAGGACCTGCCCGCCAAGGGCCAGCTCCCGCCGTACGAGCAGCGGATCTACTACGGCGAGAAGACCACCCAGTACTCGATCGTCGGCGGACCGCAGAAGGAGCTCGACCGCTCCACCGACAAGGGTGAGAAGACCTACCGCTACCAGGGCGACAGCGGCGTCAAGCTGTCCAACCCGATCACCCGCGCCGCCTACGCGCTCACCTTCAGCGAGCCCCAGATCCTGTACTCCGGGGCCATAGGGGACGGTTCGCGGATCCTGTACAACCGCACGCCCAAGGAGCGCGTCGAGGCGGTCGCGCCGTGGCTGACCATCGACGGCGACGCCTACCCCGCGGTGGTCGACGGCCGGATCAAGTGGATAATCGACGCCTACACGACGACGGACGGCTATCCGTACGCGTCCCGGACGACGTTGGGCGACACGACGGCCGACTCGCTCAACGACAGCGACGGCGAGCGGTCGGTGGTCGCGCAGCAGAACAAGGTCAACTACATCCGGAACTCGGTGAAGGCGACCGTCGACGCCTACGACGGCAAGGTCACGCTCTACGAGTGGGACACCAAGGACCCGGTGCTGAAGACCTGGAAGAAGGCGTTCCCGGGCACGGTCAAGCCGAAGAGCGCGATCAGCGACGACCTGATGCAGCACCTGCGCTACCCGCAGGACCTGTTCAAGGTGCAGCGCGAGCTGCTCACCCGCTACCACGTCACCAATCCGGTGACGTTCTACAGCGGCAGTGAGGTGTGGCAGGTCCCGGACGACCCGACCAACAAGGGCAACTCCGTGCCGCCGTACTACCTGAGCATGCGGATGCCGGACCAGAAGGAGCAGACCTTCTCGCTGACGACCACGCTCACCCCCAAGGGCCGGGACAACCTCGGCGCGTTCGTGGCGGTGGACGCGGACTCGGAGAGCAGCAGCTACGGCAAGATCAGAATCCTCAAACTGCCGTCCGACACCGGTGTGCCAGGCCCTCAGTTGGTGCAGGCCAACTTCAACTCCGATGACCAGATCGCCGGAAAGCTCAACATCCTCAAGAGAGGCGATTCGGAGATCGAGTACGGCAATCTGCTCACCGTCCCGCTCGGGGACGGCCTGCTGTACGTCGAACCGGTCTATCTGCGCGGCGCCAGTACCGACCTTCCGCTGCTGCGGCAGGTGCTGGTCAGCTACGGGAACAAGACCGCCTTCGAGAGCTCGCTCAGCAAGGCGTTGGACGTGGTCTTCGGCCAGAGCGAGCCATCGGACGCCCCGAGTGACGGCCAGGACGGCGGGCAGGACAACGGCGGCCAGGACAACGGCGGCGGTGGCGGCGGTGGTGACACGGCCAAGCCGCCGGCCGGTGACTCGACCGTGGAGCAGGCCCTGAAGGACGCCGAGAAGGCGTACGAGGACGCCCAGGACGCGCTCAAGAAGGACCCGCAGGACTGGGAGGCCTACGGCAAGGCCCAGCAGGCCCTCAAGGACGCCCTGGACCGGGCCGCCAAGGCCCAGGAGAACGGCGCCGGGAAGAAGGGCCAGAGCCAGGACGGCAAGCAGCCGGACCAGAAGCAGGACCAGGCCCCGGACGACAAGGCCCGGCGAGAAGGCAGCTGAGGCACGGCCCGGGCGGCCCAGGCCGCCCGGGTCGCTCGGGCGAACGCCTGAGCGGCCACCACTCCGCGCCGTGGTAACGTAGAGGCACAACGGCGCGGGGTGGAGCAGCTCGGTAGTGGGCTCATAACCCAGAGGTCGCAGGTTCAAATCCTGTCCCCGCTACTGACAGACAAGGCCCGGATCCGCAAGGATCCGGGCCTTGTCGTGTGTCCACCGGGGACGTCCACCCAAGGAATCGAGATACAAGCGTTTGGGTTGTCTCTCTGTGGGCATGTCGACAAAACGCTGAAGTGACCTCATCGGCTGGGGTATACCAAGGTGTACCCGGGTTGCAGGTGATGCCACGATGGAATTTATGGGGGACAGGGTCAGTCTGTTGGAGACAGGGCGTTTTGCGCAGTCGCACGACGATGCCGAGGAAGAGACCCGGCACCGCCGGGCCGCCGAGTCCGGCGACATCGCGTCGATGAGCGCCCTGGGCGCGCTGCTGCTGCGCCGCGGCGACCTCGACGGCGCCGAGCCCCATCTGCGCGCCGCCACCGCGGCCGGCGACCGCGCCGCGGCCAACAACCTCGGCGTCCTCCTCCACCAGCGCGGCTACGCCGAGGAGGCGGCCGGCTGGTGGCGCGTCGCCGCCGTCGCCGGCTCCGCCGCCGCGGCCCACGCCCTCGGCCGTCACCACCGCGAGCGCGGGGACGAGCCCGCCGCCGAGTACTGGCTGCGCCAGTCCGCCGAGTCCGGCCACACCCTGGGCGCGTACGCCCTCGGCGACCTGCTGGAGCACCGCAGCGACATCGGCGCCGAGCGCTGGTTCCGGGCCGCCGCCGAGCGCGGCCACCGAGAGGCCTCGTACCGTCTCGCCCGCATCCTGGACAAGCGCGAGGGCGAGGCCGCCCGAGGCCGGGCCGGTCCCGGCGCCGAGTCGGAGGCCGAGAAGTGGTACCGCCAGGCCGCCGCGCGCGGCCACCGGCGCGCCGCCCTGCACCTCGGCACGCTCCTGGAGAAGCGCGGCGAGACCCAGGAGGCGGGCCGCTGGTACCTGACGTCCGCCAAGGACGGCGAGCCCCGCGCGGCCTGCGCGCTCGGCTTCCTGCTGCGCGACGCGGGCGACACCGACAGCGCCGCCGTCTGGTGGCACCGCGCCGCCCAGGAGGGCGACGGCAACGCGGCCAACGCGCTGGGCGCGCTGCACGCCGACCGCGGCGAGACCCAGACCGCCGAGCGCTGGTACCGCACCGCCCTGGACGCCGGGGACATCAACGGCGCGTACAACCTGGGGCTGCTCTGCGCCGAGCAGGGCCGCACCGCGCAGGCCGAGCAGTGGTACCGCCGCGCCGCCTACGCCGGCCACCGCGAGGCCGCCAACGCCGTGGCCGTCATGCTGCTGCAGCGCGGCGACGCGGCCGGCGCCGAGCCGTGGTTCTCCAAGGCCGCCGAGGCCGGAAGCGTGGACGCAGCGTTCAACCTGGGCATCCTGCACGCCGGGCGGGGCGAGGAGCGGGCCGCGCAGCAGTGGTACGAGCGGGCCGCCGCCGCCGGGCACACCGAGGCCGCGCTTCAGGTCGGCATCGCCCTGCTGCGCGAGGGCGACGACCGCGAGGCCGAGCGCCACCTGCGCTGCGCGGCGGGGGGCGGCAGCGCGGAGGCCGCCTTCCGGCTGGGCGCGCTGCTGGACCGGCCCTCCGCCGACGGGGCCTCCCCGCGCGGCTCCCTCGGGCGCGCCGAGATGGAGCCGGTCGTACCGGAGTACGAGGAGTGGTACGAGCGCGCCGCCCGGCAGGGCCACCGGCGCGCCCAGGTGCGCATGGGGATGCTCGCGGCGGGCCGGGGCGATGTGGTGGAGGCCGCGCGCTGGTACCGCGAGGCAGCCGAGGCCGGCAGCAGCAACGGCGCCTTCAACCTGGGCCTGCTGCTCGCCCGCGAGGGCAGCGAGCCGGAGGCCGCCCTGTGGTGGACCCGCGCGGCCGAGGCGGGCCACGGCCGGGCCGCCCTGCGGCTGGCGCTGCTCGCGGCCCGCCGGGGCGCGCTCTCCGAGGGCCAGCGCTGGTGCGCCCGGGCCGTCGAGCTGGGCCCGGCGGAGGTCGCCGAGCGCGCGGCGCGGCTGCGGGACGCCCTCCAGCAGGAGCTCACGGCCTGAGCCGCGCCCCCGCCCGCGCGCCCTGCGCCCCGGGCTCAGCGCCCCGGCCCCAGCGCCCCGGGCTCAGCGGGCCCTGTTCTCGCGATTTGCCCCAGCCGTCGACGTGTGGTTACTATTGCGTCACATCGACGCGGGGTGGAGCAGCTCGGTAGCTCGCTGGGCTCATAACCCAGAGGTCGCAGGTTCAAATCCTGTCCCCGCTACCAAGGCGAAGGGCCCGGATCCTCCAGGATCCGGGCCCTTCGTGCAGCCTCAGAGCCTTGGGCGTGGCACCCGGGCCTTTCCGGCGGTGTGATCAGCGCCCTTCGGGGCGGTGTGCTCAGGCGCTCGCGCAGGCCGGGCAGAGCCCGCGGTAGGTGACCTGGACCGTGGAGACCGCGAAGCCGAAGCGCTCCTCCGCCGGAAGGTCGGCCAGCGGGTCGCCGGAGGGGTGGACGTCGCGGATGGTGCCGCACGAGGCGCACACCAGGTGCTGGTGCGCGTGGTGGGCGTTGGGGTCGTACCGCTTGGCCCGCCCGTCCGTGCTGACCTCGATCACCTCGCCGAGCGAGACCAGCTCGCCGAGGGTGTTGTACACGGTCGCGCGGGAGATCTCCGGCAGGCGCTCGGTCGCCAGGGCGTGTACCTCGTCGGCGGTGTAGTGCACGTGGTCCCCGTCGAGGACCTCGGCGACGACACGCCGCTGGGCCGTCAGCCGCCAGCCGCGTCCCCGGAGTCGTTCGAGAAGGTCGCTCATGCCAATTCACCTATCAGTCAGATAAGGCAAGGGTAGCAGTGGGCCGGTCCATGATCAGAACCGGTATCACTCTCCATGCCTTCTTGACTTAGACGACGTCCAAACCCCTCGCACGCCCGGGCGCCGGGTTCACCCCGCGAGCGCCGGCGCGGGCCGCCGCGCGCCGGTCCAGCAGCGGATGATGTCGCGCACCGACACCACGCCCACGGGGTCGCCCGCGTCGAGGACTATCAGGTGCCGGAAGCCGCCCCGGGCCATCGCGTGCGCCGCCTCGTCGAGCGTCCACTGCGGGGCGGCGAAGACGACGTCGGAGGTGGTGTGGGCGTGGGCCCGCTCGCGGTCCGGGTCCTCGCCCGCGCCCAGTGAGTTGAGGACGTCGCGCTCGGTCAGGATGCCGAGCCCGCTGGTATCCGGGTCCAGCACGATCGCCGAGCCGACCCGCCGGGCGGACATCAACCGGGCGGCCTGACGCAGCGTATGGGCGGGGCCGATGGTGAGGACGACCGAGCTCATGGCGTCGCGGACGAACATGGGCGGGGACAGGGTCATGAGCCCTCCTTGGTGAATCCTTACTGCGACGGTGGGTCCTTGCTGCGACTCCTCATGGCGCAGACGCGCTGCTGGGATGCACAAGTTCACAAGCGCGCGGATTCACATGCTCACATGAGGGCGTGGACGCTCACAAGGGGCGCGCGGAAGCCGATCCGCCGCATGCCGCGCCCCCGTGCCCCGGACCGCACGAGCCGGTCCCCGCCCAGAGCGGGCCCTAGGGGGTGTCTTGTGGATCATGCTGTGCTCCCGACGCCTGGCACGCCCGCCCCCAGCTACCGCTGGGAGGTGCCCCCGGCTGCGTTGTCGTCGTCGCACGCAGCGCCGCTGCGCTCTCCTCCTCCGCCTTGCGGCTGGACGCTCCCCCAGCTACCGCTGGGCGGTGCCCCCTGACGCCGCTCGCTGATCCAGCCTGATCCACAAGACACCCCCTAACCGCCCAGGTGGCTCAGCAGTTCGTCGTGCAGCAGGCCGTTCGAGGCCGCCGCGTCACCGCTGAGCGGCCCCGGTACCCCGTCGAGCCCCGTGAAGCGGCCGCCCGCCTCCTGCACGATGATCGCGTTCGCCGCCATGTCCCACAGCGACAACTCCGGCTCGGCGCAGATGTCCACCGACCCCTCGGCGACCATCATGTACGGCCAGAAGTCGCCGTAGCCGCGCGTCCGCCAGCAGGCCCTCGTCAGCTCCAGGAAGCCGTTCAGCCTGCCGCGCTCCTCCCAGCCGCTCAGCGAGGAGTACGCGAACGACGCGTCCTCCAGCCGCGCCACCCGCGACACCGCCAGCCGGGTCGCGGAGGACAGGCTCCGGCCGGTGTACGCCCCCAGGCCCTCGGCCGCCCACCAGCGGCGGCCGAGCGCCGGCGCCGACACCACCCCGACCACCGGCCGGTCGCCGCCCTCGCCGCGCTCCATGAGCGCGATCAGCGTGGCCCATACCGGCACCCCGCGCACATAGTTCTTGGTGCCGTCGATCGGGTCCACGACCCAGCGGCGCGGCCCGCTGCCCTCGCTGCCGAACTCCTCGCCCAGCACCGCGTCCCGCGGCCGGGCGCGCTGGAGCGAGGTGCGGATCAGTTCCTCGGCGGCCTTGTCGGCCTCGCTCACCGGCGTCATATCGGGTTTCGTCTCGACCTTGAGGTCGAGCGCCTTGAATCGCTCCATGGTGGCGGCGTCGGCGGTATCGGCGAGTACGTGGGCGAGCCGCAGGTCATCGTGGTAGTCGGGCATGGCCGAACAGTATCGACACGGAATCGGCCGATCCACACGACCGCGGCCGGACGGGGGCGCCCGGGGCGCACGCCGGAGCTATTGACACCACCTGGCGGTGCGTCAATTCTGTCCGCACGTGCCGCCCAAGACGGACGCATGGCCTGGGAGGCGACGATGCCCGCAGCACGTGAATCCTTGCTCGACGCGGCCTTCACCGCGCTCGCCGAGCGCCCGTGGGCGGGGGTCCGGATGGTCGATGTGGCCATGGCGGCCGGGGTCTCGCGGCAGACGCTCTACAACGAGTTCGGCAGCAAGGACGGCCTCGCGCGCGCTCTGGTGCGCCGCGAGGCCGAGGCGTATCTGACCGGCGTCGAACGGGCCCTGTCCGGGGCCTCCGGCGCCGTCGCCCCGAACGAGCGGCTGGCGGCCGCGGCGGGCTGGACCGTACGGGCCGCGGCCGCCAACCCCCTGGTGCGGGCGGTGCTCACCGGCTGCTGGAACGAGCGGCTCCCCTCGCCCGTACGCGCCGCGGCCCGCCCGCCCCGGCGCGGGGGCGGCCCCGACCCACTGCCCTCGCCCGTCGAACTCCTGGGGCAGGTCAGGGACCGCGCGGTGCGCCTGCTGGCGGGCGACTGGCCGCAGGACGGGGCGGCGGAACTCGGCCGGGCCTGCGAGACGGCCGCGCGCCTGGCGCTGTCGTACGTGGTCGCGCCGGTGGCGGAGGAGCGGGGGGAGAGCGAGGTGGAGAGCCTGGTGCGCGGGGCGCTGGCCTAGTGCGCAGAGTGAGCCCGGCGCGCCCAGTGCGCCCAGTGCGACTAGTGCGCCGAGCCGGAGAGCTGGAGCCCGATCACGCCGACGATCACCAGCGTGATGGAGACGATCTTGAGCGTGGAGACCAGGTCGCCCAGGAAGACCATGCCGTAGATGGCGGTCCCGGCCGCCCCGATACCCGTCCACACCGCATACGCCGGACCCACGTCCAGCTTCTTCAGAGAGAGCGTCAGCAGGCCGAAGCTGCCCAGCGCGAAGGCGCAGAAGGCGATCGTCGGCCAGAGTCTGGTGAAGCCGTGCGAGAGCTTGAGACAGACGGCGAAGCCCGTTTCGAGTAGCCCGGCGACCACGACCAGCAGCCACGCCATACAAGTCCTCCCGCGCCGGTGTCGGCTGCTTCCGCCTCGATCGTGTGATTATCCATTTACCGCCCGCGGTGGGTGGCAAACGTCACCGTCCTTCGGCGGGTCGGACAGGGGCAGCCGCGGATCAGTCGCCCTCGCGCCGCTCGCGCGTCGCCAGCAGCCGCCGCAGCGAGTAGAGCCGGGCCGGGTCGGCGTGGCCGTCGGCGACCCACTGGTCGAGCGCGCAGTCCGGCTCGTCGTGGCTGCAGGCGCGCGGGCAGCCCTCGGTGCCCGGCTCCAGGTCCGGGAAGGCGTGGATGACCCGCGCGGGGTCCACGTGGTGCAGCCCGAAGGACCGTACGCCCGGGGTGTCGATGACCCAGCCGTCGCCGTCGGGCAGCGGCAGCGCGAGCGCGGAGGTGGTGGTGTGCCGGCCGCGGCCGGTGACCGTGTTGACCCGGCCGGTGGCCCGCTTGCGGTCCGGCACCAGGGCGTTGACCAGAGTCGTCTTGCCGACACCCGAATGCCCGACGAAGACCGTCATCTTGTCCGTGAGCCGCTCGCGCACCCGGTCGGCCACGGCGCCGTCGGCGAGTTCCTCGCGGTTGGTGACGACATAGGGGACGCCGAGCGGCCCGTAGGACTCCAGGAGGGATTCCGCCGGGGCGAGGTCGGACTTGGTGAGGACCAGCAGCGGGGAAAGACCGGCGTCGAAGGCGGCGACCAGACAGCGGTCGATCAGCCGCGGGCGCGGCTCCGGATCGGCGAGCGCGGTGACGATGGCCAGTTGGTCGGCGTTGGCCACGACGACCCGCTCGAAGGGGTCGTCGTCATCGGCGGTACGGCGCAGCACCGACGAGCGCTCCTCGACGCGGACGATCCGCGCGAGGGTGTCCTTGGCGCCCGACAGGTCCCCGACGACCGCCACCCGGTCCCCGACCACCACGCCCTTGCGGCCCAGCTCGCGGGCCTTCATGGCGGTGATCGTGCGGTCCTCGACCAGGACGGTCAGCCGGCCGCGGTCGACGGTCACCACGAAGCCCTCGGCGGCGTCCTCGTGCTTGGGGCGGATGCTGGTGCGCGGGCGGTTGCCCCGGCGGTTGGGGCGGACCCGGACGTCGTCCTCGTCGGTGTGCTTGCCGTAGCGGCGCATGGCGGCGGCGCCTCAGGCTCTCCGCGCGGGGGCCGTCGCCGCGTCGAGCATGCCGGTCCACAGCCCGGGGAAGTCGGGCAGGGTCTTGGCCGTGGTGGCCACGTTCTCCACCTGGACGCCCTCGACGACCAGGCCGATGACGGCGGCGGCCGTGGCCAGCCGGTGGTCCTCGTAGGTGTGGAAGACCCCGCCGTGCAGCGGGCGCGGGCGGATCCGCAGCCCGTCGGCGGTCTCGGTGACATCGCCGCCCAGCTCGTTGATCTCCTTGGCGAGGGCCGCCAGCCGGTCGGTCTCGTGCAGCCGCAGATGCGCGATGCCGTGCAGCGAGGACTCGGAGTCGGCCAGGGCCGCCACCGCCGCGATCACCGGGGTCAGCTCGCCCACCTCGTGCAGATCGGCGTCGATGCCGGTGATCCGGCCGGTGCCGGTGAAGGTCAGGCCGGCGTCGGTGAGCTCGCAGGAGCCGCCCATGTCGGTGAAGATCCGGCGCAGCGCGTCGCCGGGCTGGGTGGTGCGCTCCGGCCAGTCGGGGATAGTCACCCGGCCGCCGGTGACCAGGGCGGCCGCCAGGAACGGCGCCGCGTTGGACAGGTCGGGCTCGACCACCAGGTCGCGGCCCAGCAGGGCGCTGGGCGCCACCCGCCACACGTTCGGCTCGCCGCCCGCCTCCGGGGCGTCCACGGCGGCGCCCGCGGCCCGCAGCATGTCGACGGTCATCCGGATGTGGGGCAGCGAGGGCAGCGCGGCGCCCACGTGGCGCAGCTCCACGCCCTGGTTGAACCGCGGCGCGGACAGCAGCAGGGCGCTGACGAACTGTGAGGAGGAGGAGGCGTCGACCTCCACCGGGCCGCCGTCCAGCGCGCCGCCGCCGTGCACGGTCATCGGCAGCGCGCCGCGCCCGTCGTCGTCGATCCGGGCGCCGAGCGCGCGCAGCGCGTCGATCACGCCGTGCAGCGGGCGCTCGTGGGAGCGCGGGTCGCCGTCGAACCGGACCGGGCCGTCGGCCAGCGCCGCGACCGGCGGCAGGAAGCGCATCACCGTGCCCGCGTTGCCGACGTCCACGGTGGCGGGGCCGTGCAGGCCGGCCGGGATGACCCGCCAGGCCTCGCCGCTGCCCGCGGAGCCCGGGGCGCCCAGGGCGCCGGGGGAGCGGTCGGGCACCGTCTCCTCGATGCCCACGCCGAGGGCGCGCAGCGCCTCGGCCATCAGCAGGGTGTCGCGGGAGCGCAGCGGGCGGCGCAGCCAGCCGGGCTCGGCGGCGAGCGCGGCCAGGATCAGGCCGCGGTTGGTGACCGACTTGGATCCGGGCACGGTGACGGTCGCGTCGACCGCTCCGTCGGCGAGCGGAGCGGGCCAGAGGGCGGTGTGCGCGCCCGAGGAGGTCTCAATGCCGGTCATGGCTCTCACTTTAGTGGCTCGCCGAGAGTGGGATTCTCGATCAAAAACGGCGAAACCCGATCGAAACGCTTCCCGGTCACACCCCCAGCAGCCAGCGGCCGCCGCCGATCAGCGAACTCACCGAGACGACGTGGAAGAGCAGCAGCCAGACCGCGGCCGGGACGTTGGTCAGCCGGGCCAGCTGGTCGGGGTCGGAGTCGTACGCCCCCGAGTAGCGGCGCTTGCGCTGGAGCTCGAACGGCGGGCGGACGCCGCCCAGCAGCAGGAACCACACCACGACGTACGCGAAGGCCGCCTGGACGTCCGGCTCGGTCAGCCAGGACACCAGGAAGAAGGCGCCCCCGGAGACGACGACGGTCAGCACGCCGTACGCGTTGCGGATCATGATGAGCATCGCGGCGAGCAGGGCCGTGGTCCCCCACAGCAGCGCGGTGATGTGGCCCGCCGCCAGCAGCCACGCCCCGGCGAGCCCCAGCAGTGACGGCGCGGTGTACCCGGCGGCCGCGGTGAGGATCATGCCGAGGCCGGTGGGCTTGCCGCGCGAGACGGTCAGCCCCGAGGTGTCCGAGTGCAGCCGTATGCCGTCCAGCCGCCGGCCGCTGAGCAGCGCCACCAGGCCGTGGCCGCCCTCGTGGGCGATGGTGATGGCGTTGCGGGCTATCCGCCAGGCGGTCTGCGACACCACGACGGAGAGCGCGACGAGCCCGGTGGCGGCGACCAGCCAGGTGGTGGGGTCCGGCTGGGTGCCGACGACGCGGTCCCACAGATCGGCGGCGTTCGTGCTGTCCATGTGCGGGAGGCTCCTCGCGTCCGTCTCGGGGCTCGTTCTCTTCCGTACGGCGGTCCGTGCGTCGGTCCGTACGTTGTTCAGTACGTTCTTCTCCGCCGCTCGGTTTCCTCGGCCCGGCGTCACCGGGCCTGGGCGTCGTGGCAGTGTGGCACCTATGTGCGGTCGATACGCAGCGAGCCGGAAGCCCGAGGACCTCGTCGGCCTCTTCGGGGTGCGGAAGTGGGAGCCGGAGGAGACGCTGGCCCAGGACTGGAACGTCGCGCCCACCAAGGACGTGTACGCGGTGCTCGAGCGCCCCCTCAAGGACGCCGAGGACCCGAGCCCGGTTCGCCAGTTGAGGGCGCTGAAGTGGGGGCTGGTCCCGTCCTGGGCCAAGACACCGGACACCGGCGTGAAGATGATCAACGCGCGGGCGGAGACGGTGCACGAGAAGCCCTCGTACCGCCGCCCCTTCGCCTCACGGCGCTGTCTGCTGCCCGCCGACGGCTACTACGAGTGGGTCACCGCCTCGGGGGAGCGGCAGCTGGAGGAGCAGGGGAAGCGCAAGCGGCCGCGCAAGCAGCCGTACTTCGTGACCCCGGTCGACGGCTCCGTCATGGCCATGGCCGGGCTGTACGAGTTCTGGCGGGACCGGACGCTGCCGGACGACCATCCGCGGGCCTGGTGGGTGACCTGCACGGTCATCACCACAGAGGCGGAGAAGGAGCCGTTTCCCCAGCCGGCCGGGGGCGCGGAGGAGGGCGGCGCGGGGCCGCGGTCGCTGGCCGAGATCCACCCCCGGATGCCGCTGGTGCTCACCGAGGACCGCTGGGCGGACTGGCTGGACCCCTCCCGCACCGACCCCGAGGACCTGCGCCCCCTCCTCGCCCCGCCGCCCACCGGGCTGCTGCGCGCCTACCCGGTCGCCACGGCCGTCAGTGACGTACGCAACAACGGCCCGGAGCTGGTGACCGAGCTGGAGGCCCCCGAGGTGGGCACGCTCTTCTGAGCCGCCTCCCCCGTCCCGGCGCCGCCACGAGGCAGGATGGGCCCGTGAGTGCCCAGCGGACCCAGCAGCCCCAGCAGAGCAACCAGCCCCGGCAGGCCAACCAGGCCCAGCAGACCGAGCAGGCCCGGCGGACCAGCGAGATCGTGCCGACGCCCGTCGGCGACGCCCGCGTCACCTGGCACCGCGCCGCCGACGCCCGCACCGTGCTGGCCGTCGGCCACGGCGCCGGGGGCGGCATCGAGGCGCGCGACCTCGCGGCGCTGGCCGCCGCGCTGCCGTCCCAGGGCGTCAGCGTGGCGCTGGTCGAGCAGCCGTGGCGGGTGGCGGGCAAGAAGGTCGCGCCCGCGCCGAAGACGCTGGACCTCGCATGGCGCGCGCTGTGGCCCGCCCTGGAGAAGCCCGGGCTGCCGGTCGTCGCGGGCGGCCGCAGCGCCGGGGCCCGGGTGGCCTGCCGTACGGCGCGCGAGCTGGGCGCCGGCGCCGTGCTCGCGCTGTCCTTCCCGCTGCACCCGCCGGGCAAGCCGGAGCGGTCCCGGGCCGGGGAACTGCTCGGCGCCGGCCTGCCCACCCTCGTCGTCCAAGGCGGCCGCGACCCCTTCGGCCGCCCCGAGGAGTTCCCCGAGCTGCCCGCCGGCATCGAGCTGGTCGCCGTCCCGCACGGCGACCACGGCTTCGCCGTGCCCAAGAAGGCGGACATCGGCCAGGAGGAGGCGCTGGCGCGGATCACCGGCGCCGTCGTCGACTGGCTGGCCCGCGTACCGCGCTGACCAGCGCGGACGTACGGCATCGAGAGAGAAAACGGGCCGGGAATGCGCTGCGGAGGCCGTGTGTTGTACCCGGCGTCGATATGAAACAGGACACGGCACAGGCTCAGGTACACGCACCAGAAGAAGGGGTTCCCAGTATGGGTTCGCTCGCTTGCCCGGCCCGCCCACGCGCCGCCGACCTGGACTGGTCGCAGCCGCAGTCGGGGTGGACCGCCCGGAACGAGGCGGCGGGCGGACCGGATCGTCGTCTATTCTCCGATTCGAGCGGGTCCGCATTCGGCGAGCCCGTCACGAAGGCGGAGGAGGTGGGTCAGGTCACTGGCACCGACGCGGGGACCGACGGCGTGACCGAGGGCCGGCCGGACGGGCAGCCGCAGGAGACGGACATCGAGCGCAACGCGCGCTTCGAGCGGGACGCCCTCACCTTCCTCGACCAGATGTATTCAGCCGCATTGCGTATGACGCGCAATCCGGCCGACGCCGAGGACCTCGTCCAGGAGACGTACGCGAAGGCCTACGGATCCTTCCACCAGTTCCGCGAGGGCACGAACCTCAAGGCGTGGCTGTACCGGATCCTGACCAACACCTTCATCAACTCCTACCGCAAGAAGCAGCGGGAGCCCCAGCGCAGCGCGGCCGAGGAGATCGAGGACTGGCAGCTCGCGCGCGCCGAGTCGCACATGTCGACCGGTCTGCGCTCCGCCGAGTCGCAGGCGCTCGACCATCTCCCCGACTCCGACGTCAAGGAGGCGCTCCAGGCGATTCCCGAGGAGTTCCGGATAGCGGTCTATCTCGCGGACGTCGAGGGGTTTGCCTACAAGGAGATCGCGGACATCATGGGGACACCCATCGGTACCGTGATGTCGCGGCTGCACCGTGGGCGCCGCCAGCTGCGCGGTCTGCTGGAGGACTACGCCCGTGGACGCGGGCTGGTCCCGGCGGGCGCGCCCGCGGCGGCGGACGAGTCGCACGATCGGAAAGGCGCGGACTCATGAGCTGCGGAGAGCCGCACGAGACGGATTGCTCCGAGGTCCTCGACCACCTCTACGAGTTCCTCGATCGCGAGATGCCCGACGTCGACCGCGCCAAGCTGGAGGTGCACTTCCACGAGTGCTCCCCCTGCCTGGAGAAGTACGGTCTTGAGCAGGCCGTGAAGAAGCTGGTCAAGCGGTGCTGCGGCCATGACGACGTGCCCAGCGACCTGCGCTCGAAGGTCATGAGCCGCATCGAGCTGATCCGCTCCGGCGAAGGTGTGCCCGAGCGGGAGGTCACGACGGCGGAGGCGAACGCGCCGACGCCCGCGCAGGACTAGCCTCACCCACCTGGGCAGTCCCCTCCCGGCCGGAACCGGCAGCCGGCCGCGCCCCGCCCCCACGCGGAGTGTCACCTGCTCGTACGGCTTGCCGCCCGATCATCACCCGAAGGTGTGCAATCGGGCGGGCCATACGGACCAACCCCGCGTGTCCGGCTCTATCCTCCCCAATCTGATCCGACGGCCCGACCGGGGCCGCCGACGGACGGGGAGGAGGGGGCATGCGGGCGGTCCCTCTGACGGCGCGCGTCTACATCCTGGGTGCCGCGCTCCTGTCCGCGCTCTGCGCCGCCCCGGCCCTGAGCCCCGCGGCCGACGTGCCCTGGCCCACGGTCGGGCTCCTCGCCGCGTTGGCTGTGGTGTGGGGCTCGGCTCTTCCCCGGCTACCGCTGGGCCGGGCCGCGGCCGGGCCGGACGGGTGTGGCCCCGTGCTCCTGGCCGGGGCCTTTCTGCTGCCCGCGCCCGCCGCCGCGCTCGTCGCGGTGCCCGCGGCGCTGCTCGGGCCCGTCGAGCGGCGGCCCGCCGGCGTGCGGCGGCTGTGGCGGGTGGCCCGGTCGGCCCTCGCCGCGTACGCCGCCTCGTACGCCTTCGGGCTCGGCGGCGGCCGGGACGCCCTCGCGACCTCCCATGTCCCCGCCGTGTCCGGCTGTCCCGGCTTCCCCCACGCCCTGGCGCCCGCGGTCGGCGCCGCGCTCGTCCTGGGCCTGACCTCCGCCGCCCTGGAAGGCGGCGTGCTGGTCACCGCCGAGGGCCGCTCGCCCCGCCTCGCCTGGCGCGGGCGGACGCTGTGCTCGCTCGTCCCCCATCTGGCGCACGGCCTGTCCGGGCTGACCATGGCCGTCCTGTGGCGCAGCCCGTACGGCCCGACCGCGGCGCTCCTCGCGCTGCCGCCGATGTACGTCTGCGCCCGCGTCTTCGCCCTCTGCCACCAGGAGCGGGCCGCCCACCAGGCCACGGTCCGCGCCCTCGTCCAGGCCGTCGACATCAAGGACCGCTATACGCGCGGCCACAGCGAGCGGGTCGGCCGCGCCTCCGTCATGATCGCCCGCGAGCTGGGGATGGGCGGGGACCGGATCGAGGCGCTGCGCGTCGCGGGCGTCCTGCACGACCTGGGCAAGCTCGGCGTCCCGACCCGTGTGCTGCGCAAAAACGGTCCGCTGACCCCCGAGGAGCGCCGCGTCATCGAGCTCCACCCCGAGTACGGGCACGAGATGGTGCGCGGCATCGGCTTCCTGGGGGAGGCGCGGGACGCCATCCTGCACCACCACGAGCGGCTGGACGGGAGCGGCTACCCCCACGGGCTCGCGGGCGCGGACATTCCGGAGGCTGCGCGGGTGGTGGCGGTCGCGGACGCCTTCGACGCGATGACCTCCACCCGCGCGTACCGGCGGGCGCGGCCGGTGCCCGCGGCGGTGGAGGAACTCAGGCGGTGCGCGGGGGCGCAGTTCGACCCGCGCATGGTGGACGCCCTGACCCGCGCCCTCGACCGCCACGGATGGCACACCTCCGCCCCGCCGGAGCCCCGCCCCCTCACCCCAGTGGGCCGCCGGCGCACGGCGGACCCCGTGCGGGGCGAGGCGCGGGAGCGCAAGCCGGACCGCCCGCCGGAGCGCGCGCGGGGCCAGGCGCGGGGCCGCGCGCCGGACCGCGCGCAGGGCCAGGTGCCGGACCGCGCGCCGGATCAGCGCGGAAACGTCCCGCCTGCGCCCCCTCCCGCGCCCCCGCCCACGAGCCCTCCCGAGACCGTGTCGGTGCCGGACGCGGTGCCGAAGGCGGGCCAGGGGCCGAGCCCCTGGCGGCCCGGACCGGGCGGCGGCGCATGACCCCGTGGCGCCGCACCGCCCGGGATCCCGGCCCCGGCGGGCGGGGAGCGCTCACCGCCGCCGTGGTCTACGGCGCGGCCGGGGCCCTGGCCATAGCCGCCTTCGCATGGACCCAATGGCGAGGCGTGCGCGACCCGGAGACGGCGCTCGCCTTCGGCGCGCTGATCGCCCTGGGAGAGACCCTCGCCTGGGACGGGTCCCAGACCCCGCGCGCGGACGAGGACGAGGATGAGGCGAGGCGAGGGGGCGCCGCCGAGGCCGGACACGCGGGCGAGGACGCGGGCCACGGCGAGCTCAGGTACGCGGGCTCGGGCGACGCCGGGTGCGCGGGCGACGCCGAGAGCGTGCACGCGGACGCAGGCGAGGTCGGCTGCGGGGGCCAGGGTGCGGGCGAGGACGACCCCCGGCGCGCGGGCGAGGGCTACACCTGGGGCACGGGCGGCTCCGACGCCAGGCGCGCGGGCGACGCCGGGGGCGTGCACGCGGAGGCGGGCGGGGGTGGACGCGAGGGCGCGGGGGGCCGCGAGGGCGGGGGTGGACGCGCGGGCGCGGGCGGCCGCGAGGGCGGGGCGGTGGGGGAGGCGTACGAGGGGCCGTACGAGCCGGGGGGCCGGGCGTGCGAGCCGGCGCCCGTCGCCGCCGCCGGTGCGCTCGGGTACGCCGTGGTGCTGCGGGTGGGAGGCGAGCCGGCCACGCACGGCGTCCTTCAGGCCGTCGCCGTGGTCGCGGCTGCTTCCCTGATGGTGCTGGTGCCCCGCGCCGTGTCGGGCCGCCCGGTCGGCCCTGATCGCGCCGCCCGCCGGGTGCTCATCGTCGCCCTCGCCGCGCTCTGCTGCCAACCGCTCCGCTCGGTCAGCGTCGGCGACGGCCCCTTCCTCGTCGCATATCTGCTCCTCGCCTGCGCGTCGGCCGCGCTCGCCGACGCCGCCCTGGCCTCGGCCCTGACCCGGGCCCGCGAAGAGCCGGGCGAAAAGCCGGGCGAAGAGCCGCGCGCGGCGACCGCCATGGAGGTCGCCGTGAGGGTCGCGGTCTGCGTGACGGCGGCGGCGACCGGGCCGGCGGTGGCCGTGGCCGGGGCGTGGGCGCTGCCGGTGGTCTGCGCGCCGCTGCTGCTGGTCCAGCTCTCGTTCCGCCGCTGTGCGGGGATACGGGCCGCCCGCCGCCAGACCGTCGCCTCGCTGGCCAGGACGACGGAGATCGCCGGTCACACCCCCGCCGGCCACGCCCGCCAGGTCGCCCGGCTCAGCCGCGCCGTGGGCCGGGAGCTGCGGCTTCCGGGGCCGTCGCTGTCCGTGCTGGAGTACGCGGGGCTGATGCACGACCTCGGGCAGCTGTCTCTCGTGGACCCGGTGCCGGCGGGGGCCACCGAGCCGCTGCCCGAGGCGGAGCGGCGGCGGATAGCGCGGCTGGGCGGCGCGGTCGTGCGGCGGACGGGGGTGCCGGAGGAGGTCGCGGAGGTCGTGGAGCGGCAGGCGGACCCGTACCGGGAGCAGCCACTCCCGGCCCGTATCGTGCGTGCCGTGAACGCGTACGTCGAACTGGTCGGAGGTTCTTCGGCCGGTTCGGGGGGAAGCCCTCAGGAAGACCGCGCGGCGGCCGCGCCGCGCGCCCTGGCGCGGCTGCGGCGCTCCACCTCCCGCGACTTCGACCCGGCGGTGGTGGAGGCCCTGGCCAGGGTGGTGTCGCGCCCGGTGCGAGGCCGCCCGAGGTGAGAACTCGCGGGTAATGAGCGGCTGCCCCGAGAGGCATGGTTGGATGCGAAGAGAGGGGGTGTCGGGCCTATGGCCGGCGGCAAGGAGGTGTGGTGGGCATCGTCCCCGGGCCGAACCATGAGGGGCCGGGCTGAGATGTCCGCGAATGTGTGGCAGGTTGTCGTCGAGGGAGGGCCAAGCCGTCCGCGAAGGCATCTGGTGCGGTACTACTTCGATACCGGCAGGCGGGAATCGTGAAGATCTTCGGCAAGGTGCGGCACCGGCCGTCCGCCTCATGGCGGCAGGCCACGGACCGCGCGTTCACGCTCATCGGCGACGGCCGGTACGAGGACGCGGGGGCGCTGCTGACTCGCGCCGCCGACCTGGAGCCGTGGCTGTCGGAGTCCTGGTTCAACCTGGCGCTGCTGCACAAGTTCCGGCACGACTGGGAGCAGGCGCGCGCGGCGGGGCTGCGCGCGGTCGCGCTGCTGGACCGCGAGACCGGCGCCCCTGACTGGTGGAACGTGGGGATCGCCGCGACCGCGTTGCAGGACTGGCCGCTGGCGCGCCGGGCCTGGCAGGCGTACGGCCTGAAGGTGCCCGGCGAGGCGTCCGCGTCCGGTGAGCCGCTCGGCATGGAGCTGGGCAGCGCGGCGGTGCGGCTGTCGCCGGAGGGCGAGTCGGAGGTCGTGTGGGGCCGCCGGCTGGACCCGGCCCGGCTCGAGGTGCTGTCGATCCCGCTGCCGTCCTCCGGGCGGCGCTGGGGTGAGGTGGTGCTGCACGACGGCGTGCCGCACGGCGAGCGCGTCACCTCCGCGGGCGCCGCGTATCCGGTCTTCGACGAGATCGAGCTGTGGGCGCCGTCCCCGGTGCCGACCTGGGTGGTGCTGCTGGAGGCCGCGACGGAGGCCGACCGGGACGCGCTGGAGCGGCTCGCGGCGGACGCCGGCTTCGCCGCCGAGGACTGGTCGTCCTCGGTGCGGCTGCTGTGCCGCTCGTGTTCGGAGAGCCGGATGCCCAGTGACGAGGGCGAGGGCGAGCACCTGGACCCGCACGACCACAGCGAGCCCGGTCAGCCCGGCCCGCTGGGCCATCGCATGGCGGGCTCCGGCTCGCTGTGGGTGGCGGAGCGGGAGTGCGGGATCGCCGCGCCCAGCGGGCTGGTGCGCGGGCTGCTGGACGGCTGGGTCGCGGACAGCCCGGACACCCGGGAGTGGCGGGACCTGGAAGAGGTCTGCTGAGGGCCGGCGCCCGGCGGTCGCAGCCGCCGGTCTTCCCCTGCCCTCCCTTGCCCCCTGATATCCCTGCTGAAATCCCCGCCGGTCCGGCGCGGGCCTTACCCTGTAGGGCGACGAGCCCGGTTTTGAGGAAGGCGTGCGGCGGACGATGGCGCAGCAAGGGACTGACCAGCAGGTGGACGACGAGTTCATCGTGGACACGGAGGACTGTGAGGAGCGCGAGCGCGCGTATCGCGAGCGCGGCACGGCCCGTCCGATCACGGTCGTCGGCAATCCGGTGCTGCACAAGGAGTGCCGGGAGGTCACGGAGTTCGACGACAAGCTCGCCGCGCTGATCGACGACATGTTCGCCAGCCAGAAGGCGGCGGAGGGCGTGGGCCTGGCCGCGAACCAGATCGGCGTGGACCTCAAGGTCTTCGTCTACGACTGCCCGGACGACGACGGCGTCCGCCACGTCGGGGTGGTCTGCAACCCGGTGCTGGAGGAGCTGCCGGCGGACCGCCGGGTGCTGGACGACTCCAACGAGGGCTGCCTGTCGGTGCCCACCGCCTACGCCCCGCTGGCCCGCCCCGACTACGCGGTGGTGCGCGGCCAGGACGCCCAGGGCAAGCCGATCGCGGTGCGCGGCACCGGCTACTTCGCGCGCTGCCTGCAGCACGAGACCGACCACCTCTACGGCCGGCTCTACATCGACCGCCTCTCCAAGCGCGACCGCAAGGACGTGCTGCGGCAGATGGCCGAGGGCACGCCGCGCTACGAGACGGTGCCCAACGACTGACCACTGACACGCCACGGCATACGGCGCGGCGCCCCCGGGAAGTCCCGGGGGCGCCGCGCCGTATCGGGTTTGGATCAGAAATGGCTCAGAAGTCGTCGTCGAAGGAGACCGAGCCCTCGACCGCCACCTGGTACGCGGAGGCGCGGCGCTCGAAGAAGTTGGTCAGCTCCTGGACGTTCTGCAGCTCCATGAAGGAGAACGGGTTCTCCGAGCCGTAGACCGGGGCGAAGCCGAGGCGGGCGAGCCGCTGGTCGGCCACGCACTCCAGGTACTCGCGCATCGACTCGGTGTTCATGCCCGGCAGCCCCTCGCCGCACAGGTCGCGGGCGAACTGCAGCTCGGCCTCGACGGCCTCCCGCAGCATGTCGGTGACCTGCTGCTGGAGTTCGTCGTCGAAGAGGTCGGGCTCCTCCTCGCGGACCGTGTCCACCACCTGGAACGCGAAGTTCATGTGCATGGTCTCGTCGCGGAACACCCAGTTGGTGCCCGTCGCCAGGCCGTGCAGCAGGCCGCGGGAGCGGAACCAGTAGACGTAGGCGAAGGCGCCGTAGAAGAACAGGCCCTCGATGCACGCCGCGAAGCAGATCAGGTTGAGGAGGAAGCGGCGGCGCTCCTCCCTGGTCTCCAGCCGGTCGATCTTGTCGACCGAGTCGATCCAGCGGAAGCAGAATTCCGCCTTCTCCCTGATGGAGGGGATGTTCTCCACCGCGGCGAACGCGGCGGCCCGGTCGTCCGGGTCGGGGAGGTAGGTGTCCAGCAGCGTCAGATAGAACTGGACGTGCACGGCCTCCTCGAAGAGCTGCCGGGACAGATACAGCCGCGCCTCGGGCGAGTTGATGTGCTTGTAGAGGGTGAGCACCAGGTTGTTCGCGACGATCGAGTCACCGGTCGCGAAGAAGGCGACCAGGCGGCCGATCAGGTGCTGCTCGCCCGGGGAGAGCTTGGCCAGGTCGGCGACGTCGGAGTGGAGGTCCACCTCCTCCACGGTCCAGGTGTTCTTGATCGCGTCGCGGTAGCGGTCGTAGAAGTCCGGGTACCGCATGGGCCGCAGGGTGAGCTCGAACCCGGGATCCAGGAGGTTCTTGGGACGTTCGGGTGCGGTGGTCATTACTGGCAGGCCTCGCAGGACTCGGGGTTTTCCAGGGAGCAGGCGATGACCTCGGGGTCGGTGGCCGCCTGCTGGACGGGGACGGTGGCGGGCGCGGCGGCGCGAGCCGACTGTGCGATCCGGGTCGCCGGGCGCGAGCGCAGGTAGTACGTGGTCTTGATGCCGCGCTTCCAGGCGTACGCGTACATCGAGCTGAGCTTGCCGATGGTGGGCGATGCCATGAAGAGGTTCAGCGACTGGCTCTGGTCCAGGTACGGGGTGCGGGCGGCGGCCATGTCGATCAGGGCGCGCTGCGGGATCTCCCACGCCGTCCGGTAGAGCCGCCGCACGTCCTCGGGCACCCAGGAGAAGTCCTGCACCGAGCCGTTGGACTCGCGCAGCGCCTCACGGCTCTGGGCGTCCCACACGCCGAGCTTCTTCAGGTCGTCGACCAGGTAGGAGTTGACCTGGAGGAACTCCCCGCTGAGCGTCTCGCGCTTGAACAGGTTGGAGACCTGCGGCTCGATGCACTCGTACACGCCCGCGATCGAGGCGATGGTCGCGGTCGGGGCGATGGCCAGCAGCAGCGAGTTGCGCATGCCGGACTTCGCCATCCGCTCGCGCAGCGCCTGCCACCGCTCGGGCCAGGTCGCCACCGCGTCCGTGTAGTGGTCCGGGTGCAGCACGCCGCGCGCGGTGCGGGTGGCGGACCAGGCCGGGTGGGGGCCGTGGCGCTCGGCGAGCGCGCAGGACGCCTCGTACGCCGCGAGCATGATGCGCTCGGAGATCTGGGTGGACAGCCGCTCGGCCTCGGGCGAGTCGAAGGGCAGCCGCAGCCGGAAGAAGACGTCCTGGAGGCCCATCAGGCCGAGCCCCACCGGCCGCCAGCGGGAGTTCGACGCCCCGGCCTCCTGGGTCGGGTAGAAGTTGATGTCCACCACGCGGTCGAGGAAGGTGACGGCGGTACGGACGGTCGCGTCCAGCTTCTCCCAGTCCATCCGGCCGTCCTCGCCCAGGTGCGCGGCCAGGTTGACCGAACCCAGGTTGCACACGGCCGTCTCACCGTCGTCCGTGACCTCCAGGATCTCGGTGCACAGGTTGGAGGAGTGCACGACCCGGCCGGGCTCGGCGGTCTGGTTGGCGGTGCGGTTGGCGGCGTCCTTGAAGGTCATCCAGCCGTTGCCGGTCTGCGCCAGGGTGCGCATCATCCGGGCGTAGAGCTGGCGGGCCGGGACGGTCTTGACGGCCAGGCCGTCGGCCTCGGCCTTCCGGTACGCGGCGTCGAACTCCTCGCCCCACAGGTCCACCAGCTTGGGCGCGTCGACCGGCGAGAACAGCGACCAGTCGGCGTCGGCCTCGACCCGGCGCATGAACTCGTCCGGGATCCAGTGCGCGATGTTGAGGTTGTGGGTGCGGCGGGCCTCCTCGCCCGTGTTGTCCCGCAGCTCCAGGAACTCCTCGATGTCCGCGTGCCAGGTCTCCAGGTAGACGCAGGCCGCGCCCTTGCGCCGGCCGCCCTGGTTGACGGCGGCGACGGAGGCGTCGAGGGTGCGCAGGAACGGCACGATGCCGTTGGAGTGGCCGTTGGTGCCGCGGATCAGCGAACCGCGGGCGCGGATGCGCGAGTACGAGAGGCCGATGCCGCCCGCGTGCTTGGAGAGCCGCGCGACCTGGTGGTAGCGGTTGTAGATCGAGTCCAGCTCGTCCAGCGGCGAGTCCAGCAGATAGCAGGACGACATCTGCGGGTGGCGGGTGCCGGAGTTGAACAGGGTGGGGGAGCTGGGCAGGTAGGACAGCGTGCTGGTGAGCCGGTACAGCTCGGCCACGTCGTCCAGCGCGCGCGTCGAGTGGTCCTCGGCGAGCCCGCAGGCCACCCGCAGCAGGAAGTGCTGCGGGGTCTCGATCACCTGGCGGGTGAGGGGGTGGCGGAGCAGGTAGCGGCTGTGGAGCGTACGCAGCCCGAAGTAGCCGAAGCGGTCGTCGGCGCCGTCGGCCAGCGCCTGCTCGACCAGGGCGTCCAGGCGGGCGGCGTGGGTGGTCACGAACTCGGCCGTGCCGTCCGCGATCAGGCCCTCGCGGTGCCCCACGGCCACCGAGGCGGAGAAGGAGACCGCTCCCTGCCCGGCCGCCTCCTCCCGGATGGCGAGGGTGAGCAGCCGCGCGGCCAGCTTCGAGTACTGCGGCTCCTCGGCGATCAGGCCGGCCGCCGCCTCGGTCGCGAGGGTGCGCAACTCCGCCTCGTCCGAGCCGGGATGGCGGCCGCGCAGGGCGGCGGCCGCGACCTTGCCGGGGTCGGTGGCGGGCAGGTCGGCGGTGAGCGTGGTCAGGGTCCGCAGCAGGGCGGTCCCGGGCGCGTCCTCCGCTGCCTGTGCAGCCGCTGCCTCTGAAACCGGATCGGCGGGCGCGATGGTCACTGAAGTGCTCTCCCTCGCTCGGCTTGGGCCGGGCGGGAGGTACGCGATGGGCGCGTACGGGCATGCCGAAACCGCGAACGGCATACCGCGCAGCGTCCACCGGCCCAACCCGCGAGGCCCGGACGTATGAGACGGCCGTCGGCAGGTCCTCGGACTCGCGGGTACGCAAAAGCGTACGCGTACACCGTTGCGGGACAGTTCCGGATTCGCACCGGATTCCCCTGCGGCGACAGCGAGCATGAGCATACATCTTGTGGTGGCGGGCGCACCTGCCCCCACATGTTGTGTCGTGAGGTGGAGTGTTTCGTACGAATGTGCTATTCAGTGCCGGACTTGGCGCGGTCTACGCGCGCTCGGCGCGCGGTCTGCAGGCGGCCTCGGCACGCCCGTGGCGCGGCCGTCTGGCGGCCCGGCGCGGGCGCCTGGCGGCCTGGCGCGGGCGCTTGGCGCGGTGCCGGGGGTGCCTCAAGCGGGCGTCGTCGCCCGCCACTCGGTGAGGGCGCGGGCCAGCCGGGCCCGGTAGTCGGCGTAGCCGCGCTCATAGGTCTCGGCACGCTCCGGGTCCGGTACGACAGTACGCGAATCGGCTCGCCATTGTGCCGCGTCCACGGGGTCACCGAGAGCGCGCCAGGCGACCGCGACCGCGCCGCGCGCCCCCACCTCGGGCTCGTCGGGAAGGCGCACGGGCCGCCCGAGGACGTCCGCGAACAGCTGGGTCCAGGCGGCGGACCGGGTGCCGCCCCCGCAGGCCGCGAGGCTCGCGCTCAGCCCCGCCGCCTCCAGGCAGTGGCGGGCGGCGTACGCGACGGCCTCGCAGGCGGCCCGTACGGCGTCCGCGCGGGTCGCGGCGAGGGTCAGGCCGTCCAGCCGGCCCCGGGCCGCCGGTTCGACGAACGGGGCCCGCTCGCCCGCGTCGGAGAGGAAGGGCAGGGCGGTCACCCCGCGCGCCCCCGGCGGGCTCCCGGCGAGCAGCGCGTCCAGGTCCGCGGTGGTGGCGCCGGTGAACTCCAGGACCCACTCCAGGGCCGCCGTGCCCACCATCGCGGGCATGCCGCGCAGCCAGCGGTCCCGGTCGGGCGTGCACAGCCACATGCCCGCCGGGTCGGCGGCCGGGTCGATCACGGCGCTGCCGGTGAGGACCTGGCTGGCGAGGGTCGTGCCGACGATCAGCAGGCCGTCCCCGACCTCCTCGACCCCGCTGCCGATCGCGCAGGCCGGAAGGTCGTACGGGCCCGCCGTGACGGGCAGTCCGGCCGGCAGCCCGAGCAGTTCCGCGCCCGCCTCGTCCAGCGCCAGGACGGTGCCGGGCGCGGCGGGCGGCGGCAACAACCGGGCGTGTTCGGCGATTCCGCACGCTTCCAGGGCCTTCGGGACGTAGTGGCGGGTGGTCACGTCCATGAAGGGCATGGAGGCGTCCGAGGCGTCCACGCCGATCACGCCGGTGAGCCGCTGGGCCACCGCGTCCACGCAGTAGCCCGCGACCTCGGCGCGCGCCAGCGCCTCCGGTTCGTGGTCCGCCAGCCAGCGCAGCAGGGGCGCGTGGCAGCCGGGGAACACCCCGGAGCCGGTGAGCCGGTACAGCTCGCGGATCGTGCCGTCCTCGCCCCAGCGGGCCACGGTGTCGCCCGCCCGCCCGTCCATCCAGGAGATCGGCGGGCGCACGGCGCGGCCCGCCGCGTCGCGCAGCCACAGCCCGTCGCCCTGCCCGGTGAGCGCGAGCGCGACCGGGGCCGCGTGGCCCGCCCCGGCCAGGGCGGCGGTCACCTCGCGGACCACCTCGGCGACCGTGCGCAGCACGTCCTCCAGGTCCTGCTCGACCCGCCCGCCGGGCAGGCGGGTGAGCCGACTGCGGCGGCTCGCGGCCGCCAGTGACCTGCCGTCCCGGCCGAAAGCCACGGCCTTGGTGACGGAGGTGCCAACATCGACTCCGAGGACGATGCTCGTGACTCCGCTCCCTCCCGAGAGAGGGGGCTTCTCACTTGGCCGCCGTGACGGCCTCGTGACGGTCAAGCCCTGACCGGCGCCTGATGGCGCGACACGTACTGTAGCGGCTCGGTTGCGCTCCGCGCCACCAGCTCCGGGAGCCGGCTGGTTCGCCGGGTGCGCGAGCTTCTCGCCGCGCGCGTAGCGGCCGACCTCGGCGGCGGTGATGGTGGCCGCGCGGTGAGCGGTCTGCCGGGTGGCGCCGGCGAGGTGCGGGGTGGTGACGACATTGGGCGCGGAGTGCAGCGGCCAGTCGGCGGGCGGCGGTTCGATGTCGTACACGTCGAGGGCGAGGGCCCCCAGGCGGCCGCTGCGCAGCGCGTCCGGCAGCGGGGCGTAGTCCAGCAGGCCGCCGCGCGCGGTGTTCACCAGGACCGCGCCGGGGCGCATCAGGGCGAGCCGGTCGGCGTTGATCAGCCCCTTGGTCTCGGGGGTGAGCCGGGCGTGCAGGCTCACCACGGAGGAGCGGGTGAGGAGTTCGTCGAGGCCGACCGGCTCGACGCCGTCCGCGCGGGCGGCCTCGGGGTCGGTGTACGGGTCGGCGATCAGCACGTGGGCGCCGAAGGCGCGCAGCACGCGGGCGACGATCCGGCCGATCGCCCCGTAGCCGACCAGGCCGACGGTCGCGCCGTCCAGCTCGATGCCGCTCTCCTCGTACGCGAAGAAGTCCCCGCGCCAGCGGCCGGCGCGCAGCTCCGCGTCGGCAGTGGGGATGCGGCGCATCGCGGCGAGCATCATGCCGACGGCGAACTCGGCGGCGGCGGTGGCGTTGCGGCCGGGCGCGAAGCTGACGGCGACGCCCGCGCGGGTGGCCGCCGCCAGGTCGACGTTGACCGGGCCGCCGCGCGAGACCGCGACCATCCGCAGCTCGGGGCGGGCGGCGAAGACCTCGGCGGTGAACGGCGCCATCTGCGTCACGCACACCTCCGCCCCCGCCAGCGCCTCGATCAGCTGCTCCTCGGTGCCGCTGGCCTCGTTCACCCGGCTCGCCGGGCCGCCCACCGGCCCGAAGGGCTCGTGTGGCCACGGCAGCGTCAGCTCGGCGACATCGACGTCCGCGAGCCCCGGCTCGTCGCGGAGCGCGGCGATGATGAGGTCGGGGCGTACGAAGTGGTCTCCGGCGGCGAGGACGCGCATGGGTGGCCTTTCTTCGGCGTTACGAGGTCGGCGGAGTTCGGCGATCGGCGTTCCATCACAGAGGCGACGCTAGATTTAACATCGTTGACGTGACAAAGCAATGGCGCGTGCGTCGGTTCGCGCGCTATTGCGGCTCGAAGGCACGGCCCGAGGCACGGTCCGAGGAGAGGAACTTCCTGTGACGGCTCGTCTACTGCTCGTCCGCCACGGCGAGACGGTGTGGCACGCGGAGAACCGGTACGCCGGCATCTCGGACGTCCCCCTGACGGAACGGGGATTCCGGCAGGCGGAAGCGCTCGCCCATTGGGTGACGAAACGCGGAGTGGACGCGGTCGCCTGCTCCCCGCTGAGCCGCGCCCGGCTGACCGCGCGCCCCGCCGCCGACGCGCTCGGCCTCGTCCCCGAAGTCGTCGAGGACCTGCGCGAGGTCGACTTCGGCTGGGGCGAGGGCCGCACCATCGCCGAGATGGAGGCGGAGGACCCGGAGGCCGTACGGGCCTTCAGGGCGGACGCGGAGGCGGGCGCGTTCCCCGGCTCGGAGCCGCCCGGCGCCGCGGCGGCGCGCGCCGCGGCCGCGCTGCGCGGCCTGGCCGCCGCGCACCCGGACCGCACGGTGCTGGTCGTGGCGCACAACTCCCTGCTGCGGATGGCGCTGTGCGCCCTCCTGGGCATCCCCGTCGGCCGCTACCGGCACGTCTTCCCGCGCCTGGACAACGCGGCGGTGAGTGAGATCCAGGTGGCCGGGGAGCGGACGGCGCTGCGGTCGCTGAACGTGCCCACGGGGGACCTGTCCGAGGGGGGCGCGGGTACGCGGGACGGTGGCGCCGCTCGTGGGGGAGAATCCGCCCCATGACCACGACCGGCGCGTCCGACGTCCCGCCCCGCTCCCAGGCCGCCCGCAGGCAGACCATCACCGAGTACGTGCTCGAACACTCCACCGCCACCGCGGCCGAGCTGGCCGAGCTGACCGGCGTCAGCCTCATGACCGTGCACCGGGACCTGGACGAGCTGGCCAGGCTCGGCGTGCTGCGGAAGTTCCGGGGCGGGGTCTCGGCGCTGCCGTCGTCGGTCTTCGAGTCCAGTCTGGACTACCGGATGGGCGTGAACCGGGCCGAGAAGGAGGCGGTGGCCGCGGCCGCCGCGGAGCTGGTCGAGCCCGGCATGTCGATCATCCTGGACGACTCCACGACCGCCCTCGCCCTGGCCCGGCTGCTGGTCGACGCCGCGCCGCTGACCGTGGTGACCAACGCCCGGCGGGTGGAGGAGGTCTTCGCGGGGGTGCCGCAGACCCGGCTGATCGGCCTGGGCGGGGAGTACTCGCACACCCACGACTCCTTCCTCGGTGTGCCCTGTGTGGCCGCGATCGAGGCGCTGTCGGTGGACATGGTGCTGGTCTCCACCTCGGCGGTGGACGCGCACACCACCTACCACCAGGAGCAGGACGTGGTGCTGGTGAAGCGGGCGATGCTCGCAGCAGGAAGCCGCAAGGTCCTCCTCATGGACGCGTCGAAGACCCGGCGCACGGCCCTGCACCGGCTCTGCCCCGTGGAGGAGTTCGACCACCTGGTGGTGGACGACGGGGTGGACCGGCGGCTGCTGGCGGAGCTGCGGGAGCGCACGGACGTGAGGGTGGCGAAGACGGCGGGGGCGCGCTCTTAACGTCTCGCGTGTTAACTTCACTTCGCACATGGGGCCGGTGGGTCTTGGGCGCACCGGGGAGCTCCAAGACCCACCGTTGTGCTGCCCGGCCGGCCCGGTTGGCGCAGCCCTACCCAGTCAGCCCAGTCAGCCCAGCCAGCCCTGTCCGTCCCGCCTGCCGCTGAGCCGCCCCCGGGGTACGGGCGCGCCGCGACCGAAGGAGCCGATCGCCATGAGCACCGCGTCCCCTTCCCCCGAGGCCGTGGAGGGTTCCCCTCAGGTCGTGGCGGGTTCCCCCGAGGTCGTGGTGGGGATCGACATCGCCACGGCGGCGGTCCGCGCGGTGTGCGTCGACGCGCGGGGCCGGGTCCTCGCGGAGGGCCGCGTCCCGCTGCCGGCTCCCCGGCGCGGCGCCGGCGGGCGCAGCGAGCAGGACGCGCGGGCCTGGTGGCCCGCCGTCGCCGCCGCTCTGCGGGAGGCGACCGCGGCGCTCCCGGCGGGCGGCCGGGAGGTGGTGGCCGTCGCCACCTCCGCGACCTCCGGCACGGTCGTCCTGGCGGACGGCACGGGCGAGCCGGTCGGCCCCGCCCTCATGTACGACGACCGCCGCGCGGCCGGACTCAACGCCCGCGCCCAGCGGCTCGGCGCCCCCCGCTGGCAGGCCCTCGGCCTCGCGGTCGGCCCGACGGCGGCCCTCGGCCGCCTCGCCTGGCTGGCAGGGGAGGAGGGCCCCGCCGGTGGCCCCCGCCACCTCCTCCACACCCCCGACCTCATCGGATGGCGGCTCACCGGCGGCCCGGTCGCCACCGACTGGAGCCACGCCCTCAAGACCGGATACGACGCGCGCCTCGGCGAGTGGCCCGACGAGGTCCTGGACGCCCTGGGCGTACCGACCGCCTGGCTGCCGCCGGTCCAGGCGCCCGCGACCGAGGCCGGCACGGTGT
Source organism: Streptomyces sparsogenes (assembly GCF_001704635.1). GTDB lineage: Bacteria > Actinomycetota > Actinomycetes > Streptomycetales > Streptomycetaceae > Streptomyces > Streptomyces sparsogenes. Next base: position 122,023 of record NZ_MAXF01000095.1, read on the forward strand.
GCGCCGCCGCCGCGAGCGAGACCGGGCTGCCGGTCGGCTGCCCGGTGCGCCTGGGCATGACGGACGGCTGCGCCGGGCAGATCGCCACCGGGGCCGTCCGCCCCGGCCAGTTCGTCGGGGTCCTCGGTACCACGTACGTTCTCAAGGGCGTCACCCGCGAGCTGGTCACCGACCCGAGCGGCGCGCTCTACAGCCATCGCCACCCCGACGGCTGGTGGCTGCCGGGCGGCGCCTCCAACACCGGCGGCGAGGCCCTCGCGCACGTCCCCGCCGACCGGCTCCCCGCCCTCGACCGCGCCGCCGCCGCCCGGGGCCCCGCCTCCGTCGTCGCGTACCCGCTGCGCCGCGAGGGCGAGCGCTTCCCCTTCGTCAGTGGCGAGGCCCGCGGCTTCCTCCTCGGCACCCCGGCCGACGAGGCCGACCGCCACCGCGCCGAGCTGGAGGGCGTCGCCTTCCTGGAACGCCTCGCGATCGAGCGCGTCCGGGAGCTGGGAGTGCCCGTCGAGGGCCCCCTGTGGGCGGCGGGCGGCGGCAGCCGCAGCCCCCTGTGGACCCGGATCCGCGCCACCGCCCTCGGCATGCCGCTGCGCGTCGCCGACCGCGCCGAGACCGCCTTCGGCGCCGCGCTCCTCGCCGCCTCCGGCACCCTCCACCCCGACCTCGCGGCGGCCGCCACCGCCATGGTCCGCACCGGCCGGGACATCGAGCCGGACGAGACGGAGCGCGCGGCGCTCGACGAGTCGTACGCCGCCTTCACCGCCGCCCTGCGCGAGCGCGGCTGGATCGCGTAGGGCGCCCCGGAACCACCCGGCTCGGCCCTTCCCTCTGGCCGGATCCCTTCCCCGCTCAAGTTCTGACGGGGTCTCTTGACGGCGAGTTGGTCCATACCTAACGTCTCATCAGCCGTTCCGTCATCACATATGTGACTGACGTCCGGGTCCACAAACAGATGGGAACCGCCGATGTCCCAGCGAAGGATCCTCCCGCTCACCGCCGCCGCCCTGTCCGCCGCCTGCCTGGCCGGAGCCCTCGTCGGCCCGGCCCAGGCGCAGCCGCACTCCGGAACCACGGCCACCGCTCCCGCCGCCTTCACCCACCCCGGGGTCCTGGTCGGCCGCTCCCAACTGGACTTCATCCGGGGCAAGGTGCAGGCGGGCGCGGCGCCCTGGAAGGGCGCGTACGACGCGATGATGGCGAGCAAGTACGGCTCGCTCTCCTACACCCCCAAGCCGTGGGCCGTGGTGGAGTGCGGCTCGTACTCCGACCCCAACAAGGGCTGCACCGACGAGCGGCAGGACGCCATCGCCGCCTACACCCACGCCCTGGCCTGGTACATCACCCGCGACGACCGCTACGCGAAGAAGGCGATCCAGATCATGGACGCCTGGTCGGCCACGATCACCGACCACACCAACAGCAACGCGCCTCTCCAGACCGGCTGGGCCGGCTCCGTGTGGCCACGGGCGGCCGAGATCATCCGCTACACCTACACCGGCTGGCCGAACGTGAACCGCTTCGCGACCATGCTGCGCAACGTCTACCTCCCGAAGGTGATCAACGGCTCCCACAGCAACGGCAACTGGGAGCTGTCCATGATGGAGGCCGCCGTCGGCATCTCCGTCTTCCTCGACGACCGCACCAGCTACGACAAGGCGGTCGCCCGCTATCTGAACCGGACCCAGGCCTACGTCTACCTCGAGTCCGACGGCGCCCTCCCCAAGACCGTCCCGGGCAGCGGCCTGGACACCAAGGACGAGATCGTCAAGTACTGGCAGGGCCAGTCCACATTCGTGACCGGCCTGACCCAGGAGACCTGCCGGGACTTCACCCACACCGGCTACGGCATCTCCTCGATCTCACACATCGCGGAGACCTCCCGCATCCAGGGCGAGGACCTCTACCCGAAGGTCGGCGAACGCCTCCGCCAGGCGCTGGGCTTCCAGGCCAAGTACGAACTCGGCACCGCCGTGCCCTCCTGGCTGTGCGGCGGTACGGTGAAGCGCGGCCTGGGCCCGGTCACCGAGGTCGGCTTCAACGCCCTGCACAACCGCCTCGGCTACCCCATGGACAACACCCAGAAGCTCACCGAACAGCAGCGCCCCGCCGGCACGAACAACCTCTTCGTCGCCTGGGAGACCCTCACCCACGCCGACAACCCGGCCTCCTGAGGCTGCTTGGCTCCTCGGCTCAGGACGCGGGGGTCTTGTCCGCCGCGCTGATCTGGCAGGTGATGGACGTCCGCTTGGTGTAGCTGGTGGTGTCCGTCATGGTGATCTTCTTGGTGGAGTTCGCGAGCACCGTCACGTACTTGTGGCGGTATCCGATGAGGCCGCCGGACGGATCGTTCCAGCTCACCGCGATGCTGTAGCTGTAGTTCCGCGCCGTGTCGTCGTTGGTGACGGTGACGCCGTACGAGAGCTGACCGGCCGACGGGTCGAAGTAGCAGTTGCTCCCGTCGACCTCATCAAGCCCTTCCGGGTCGTAGGGGCCCAGCGTGGTGGGGGAGGACGACGGGGTCCCGTACGACGGGGCGCCCGAGGGGGCGCCCGACGGCAGGTCCGTGGGGAGACCGCTGGGCATACCCGAGGGCAGGTCGGTCGGCACCCCGCTGGCCCCGGACGGCACACCGCCACCGAGGCCACCGGAGACAAAGCCACCCCCGTCGCTGTGCCTGCCCTTCTTCCCGCAGCCGGTCAGGGCCAACAGTCCGACCGCGGCGACGGCGACGAGGCGCACGGAGTGGCGATGCATGGATTACCCCCGTGGGAAAGGCAGATTCAAGCCGAACTGGCTTTGATGAGTACGCGCCACCCTAAGGGGCTTCTGACCTCGAAGTCACCTCGGGGATGTCACCGATCGGTGACACCGCCGGTGCCGCCTTCGTCGCTGTTGGCGGGGGAGGTGCGGGAGGCCGGCGCTCCCAGCTCCACGCGGAACGCCCACAGTGTGATCCCCGGTACCGGCTCCCAGTCCCGCTCGGGGGCCCGTACGAACCCCAGCCGCCGGTACAGCCGGTGGGCGGCGGCCATCTGCTGCTGGCTGGATATGACGATCCGCGCGAGCCCCAGCTGCCGCCCCCGCTCCAGACACGCCCGCACCAGCGCCTCCGCCACCCCCCGCCGCCGCGCCTCGGGCCGCACGGCGAGCATCCGGAACTCCCCCTCCCCCTCCCGCGCCAGCTCCGCGTACGCCCCACCGTGCACCGCGAACGCCACCGCCCCCAGCACCTCGTCACTCCCGGCGTCGGCCGCGACCAGCACCTCCGCCAGCTCGGCCCGCCGCCGGGCGTCGCGCAGCTCGGCCAGATACGCGTCGCTGTCCTTGAAGGTCAGCAGCCCGTCCCCGAGGTACGCCTGCGCGGTCAGCTCCCCGACACTGTCCAGCTCCTCGCCCCGCGCCCGCCTGATGATGATGTCCATATCGGCAGTGTGCCGCACGCGGGTGACAGCCTCGCTCAGCCCTCGGCGAGGTGGTCGAGGTGGCCTGCTTTGGCGCTGCGTATGAAGGTGCGGAGGGTGGTGGGGGTGGTGGTGAGGATGGTGTCGGGGTCGTCGCTCTCGCGGAGTCGGACGGTGGCGTCGTCGGTGGAGGAGACGTAGAGGCAGTTGGCCCCTTGGGAGCTGTACGACGACTTCCGCCAGCGGAGTGTGGGCATGAATTCCCTCTCAGGCGTCCTGTGCGATGCCATGAATCAGATCGCGTGACTTCGCGGGGTCCAGGGCGCAGCTCTCCATCCGCTCCAGCACGGAGCGATACATCACCAACTTGGCCTCCGCGTCGATGAACTCGCACCCGTGGTCCGTGTCCAACTGAACGGTGTCGAGCTGTGGCACCGGGCCGTGAGCATAGACGATGGGCTGCCCGGAGCCGGGGAAAGTGCCGCCTCCGAAAGGAATCACCAGGATGGTGATGTGCTCGTGTTCGCTCATCTCGACGAGGTGCTCAAGCTGGCCGCGCATGATTTCCGGTCCGCCGAAACCCATCCGCAGGGCGGCCTCGTGGAGGATCGCGGTCAGCGGGGTCGGCTGGTCGCCGTAGAGGATGGCCTGCCGCTTGATGCGGAACGAGACCCGGTGCTCCACCTCGTACCCGGCGAGGGGTGGAATCGCCTCGCTGAAGATGGTGCGCGCGTGTTGCGTCGTCTGGAGCACACCAGGCATGTGGACCACCGACGCGATGCGCAGTGCCGTGGCGTGATGTTCGAGTTCGGCGAGGTCGAGCAAGCCGGGAACGAGGATGTCCCGGTACTCCTCCCACCAGCCACGAGTGCGACCTCCGGTCATGCCCGCCAACGCCTCGACAAGTCTCCCGTCGGCGCAGGTGTAGTTGCGCGCCATGGTGCGGACGCGATCGGCGCCCACGGCGTACCGCCCGGCCTCGATGTTGCTGATGCGGGACTGGTTGACGCCGAGAAGTGAGGCGGCCGCAGTGGTCGACAGCCCTGCGCGCTCCCGCAGTTTGCGCAGCTCAGCGCCCAGTCGTTGCTGACGCAGGGTCGGGGTGTTGCTCGACGGCATGTATTCCTCCCGGTCGGCACACAGTGTGCACGCGTCACCCACACAGGGCAACTTGGCCCTTATTTCTGCGAGCTAATGGAATATAGGCCATCGGGGGGTCGTACGGTTGGAGACGCGAACCCCACCCCAAGACGGGAGCCTTCCGTGTCCATCGCGTCCGAGGAAAGCCTGGAAAACCCCTGGTCGTACTCGCTCCGCCTGCCCCACGACCCCCGTGCCGCCGCCATCGCCCGCACCACCCTGCGGGCCGTCCTCGCCCGCCACGGCATGGGCGAACTCACCGACCCCGCCACCCTCGTGGCCAGCGAGATGGTCACCAACGCCTACCGCCACACCACCGGCCCGGCGGAAATGCGCATCCGTGCCATCGAAGAGGGCCGTCTCCGCATCAGCGTCTGGGACAACAACCCGGACATCCCGCCACCCTTCGACAAGCCCCCGGCCCTCTTCGACCGCTCGGCCGCCCTCGCCGAGGCGTCCGCGAACACCGAGGCCACGTACGGGCGCGGGCTGCTCATCGTGCGGATCTGCGCGGACAACTGGGGCGGCTACACCCTCGCGGACGGGCTCTTCGGGATCAGCGGCAAGCTGCTCTGGTTCGAGCTCGCGCCGCCGCCCTGTGCCGCCCACGAGATCGCCGCCTGACCGGCTGCCGATCAACCGCCGAGGGGGAGCACCGCGTCGAGGACCGCCAGGTCGAGCCGATGAAGCCGGGCCGGATCGGCGATGAGCTCGTACGCGGTGATCCGCTCGCCGACGACGGTGACGGCAACCACGAGCCGCAGTCGGCCCTGTGGCGCGACGACGATCCCCACGCGGCCGCCCACCAGCGCCGGCTCCGCGAAGCGGGAGTTCCGGCCGAAGGCGGCGATCTCCTCCGCCACGGCCCGCGCGCCACGGATCTCGCCGGGCCGGTCCGGGGGAACGGCGGCCCGGTCGGCGCGGCGTACGACATCGGGGGCCAGGACCGCGAGGACGCCGTCGATGTCGCCGGCGCGCGAAGCGGTCAGGAACGCCTCGACCACGCGCCGCTGCCGGGCGAGCTCCGTGCCGGGGAGGGTGGGAGCGGCCCCCCGCACTTTCTGGCGGGCGCGGCTGGCGAGCTTCTTGGTGGTGGCGGGGGAGCGGTCGACGATGGGCGCGATCTCGTCGAACGGCACGGCGAACATGTCGTGCAGCACGAAAGCGGCCCGCTCCGCGGGGCCCAGTCTGTCCAGTACGACCAGCAGGGCGCGGCCGACCGAGTCGACCAGCAGAGCCTCTTGCTCCGGGTCGCCGCCCCGGTCCGGGTCCGGGGTCTCGTCAGGCACCGGGTGGCCGGCGAGGTCCTCCCGCCGCGAGGCCCGGGAGCGCAGCATGTCGAGGCAGATCCGGGACACGACGGTCGTCAGCCAGCCGCCCAGGTTCTCCACGTCGTCGGTGCCGCCACGGGTCAGCCGCAGCCACGCTTCCTGAACAGCGTCCTCCGCCTCGCTGAACGATCCGAGCATGCGATGGGCGACCGATCGCAGACGGTCGCGATGCGCCTCGAATCGGTCGGCGAGTCCGAGCGCGAGTTCGTCCGCGGGTCCGTCCGCGGGTTCGTCCTGCGCGTGCACCGGTCACCTTTCCCCGTCCTCGTCCGTCAACACAGTAGAGGAGCCCCACGACATGGGAGGACATCGCTGGTGGACGTCTACGAGGCGGTCGCGAGCCGACGGGCGGTACGCGGGTTCACGGACGAGCCCGTACCGAGGGAGGTGCTCGAACGCGTACTGCACGCCGCTGCCCGATCACCGTCCGGAGGGAATCTGCAGCCGTGGAACACGTACGTACTGACCGGCGCGCCCCTGGCCGGGCTCAAGAAGCGTGTCGCCGAGCGCGTGGCCTCGGGCGATCCCGGGGACGAGCGCGAATACGCCATGTACCCGCCCGAGCTGGAGAGCCCGTACCGCGAGCGTCGGGCCGCCGCCGCCGAGCAGCGCTACGCCGCGCTCGGCGTGTCCCGGGGGGACGAGCGGGCCCGCGCGCGGGCCGTCGCCGCGAACTGGGACTGTTTCGGCGCACCGGCTCTCCTGCTCTGCTACCTCGACCGCCGGATGGGCCGGGCGCAGTGGGCCGACGCCGGCATGTATCTGCAGACCGTGATGCTGCTCCTGCGGGCGGAAGGGCTGCACAGCTGCGCGCAGATGGCGTGGTCGGTGTACCGGGCGACCGTCGCGGGGGTCGTGTCGCCCCCGGAAGGGCTCATCCTGTTCTGCGGCATGTCGATCGGATTCGAGGACGCCACCGCGCCCCTCGCCCGTACGCACCGGGCTCCGCTCGCCGAGACGGTCACCTTCCTGACCGGCCACCTGTGACGTGCCGGTGTCAGGCCGGGGTGAGCGCCGGGGGGAAGTTCAGGGTCGGCCCGTCGTACGAGCCGCTGTACCCGTCTTCCCGCTCCTGTTCCCACTTCTTCTCCGGCCAGCCGGGGTCCATCGCACAGGACGCGCTGACGAAGCCGGAAAGCCGCTGGAATTCCGCTTCCCAGGTGACGTGGATCGTGTAGCCGCCGTCGCGCTCCGCTCGTACGCTCCACTCCTCGGTCTGCTTGTTCTCGCCGTACTCCGTGACGCGCCATCCCTTGGCCTTGAGGCGGTCGCGCACTCCGCGCAGGGCGGGAAGCGCGTCCGGCTTGCGCACCTTGCTCAGGGTCCACTCCTGGTACAGCCGGTACGCGCCGTCCACGGGCGGGTCGGCGAAGCTGAACAGGCCGTCCGGGTAGCAGTCATTGGACCCGAAGGTGTTGTGGGTGAAGGCGTCGACGTAGCGGCCTTCGAGGGTGCGGTCGATGCCGAGTGCGGCATAGGCGTCCTGGGAGTAGCCGGAGAGCCGGCGCGCCGTCTTCTCCGGGTCGACGTCGGGATAGGTCGAATCCGTGCTCGCGTACGCGAGCACGCCCATGGCCACGGTCAGCAGCAGACCCAGCACACCTGCACACCCGACTCCCCACCGGCCGCGGTTCTTTCCGGCGGAAACCTCGCTCTCGGTCATGCAAGGGACAGTAGGTCGCGGTTCCGGCGGGCCGGATCCGCGCTGTCGCCCATCACGGCATAGGTATCCGTACTCACCCGGACGGGGCTCACCTGGGCGGGGGCGCGGCCATTTGTCCCCTGCCACCACCGCATTAGCCGCCCGTTAGCAGAACGCCAATCCGATCTTCGAAGCTGATGTTGTCCGGGAGCGAGACACGAGAACAGAACAACAGGAGCAACACCATGAACACCGCCACCACCACCAAGCGCTTCCGCGGCCGCGCCGGCCGCCGCATCGCCGCCGCCCTCGTCGCCGCCGCGGCGCTGGGGCTGGGGGCCACGGCCTGCGGTCCCGAGGACTCGAAGTCCGCCGGTTCCCCGGCCTCCTCCGCCGCGCAGGACGCCTCGCAGGACACCTCACAGGACACCTCGGCCTCGGGCGGGTCCACGGACCAGTCCACGGGCGGCTCGGCCAAGGGGGGTTCCTCCACGGGAGGTTCCTCCTCGAACGGCTCCGGCTCGCAGAGCCAGAAGGGCGGCGGCACCGATGGCGGGTCCGCCTCCACCGGCGGTGGCGTCGCCAACGCGGGCAACCACCGCACGTTCGTCGGCAAGCTGCAGTACCTCGCGCCCGGCAAGCTGATCGTCCACCCCGAGGACGGCAGCACCGACCAGGCATTCTTCGTCTCCAACGCCACGCAGATCCGCGGCGCGGCCGCGATCTGCGCCGACGACCCCGGCAGGGTGTCCCTCGGCGAGGACGGCTACGGCACCGCGAAGTGCACCGTGGACGACGTGGAGAAGGCCGCGAAGACCGGCAGCGTGACCGTCCGCGTCACCTTGAGCACCAAGTCCGCCGGTGCCGAGAGGATCGAGGAGAAGTACCACCCGTAAGCCCCCGCACCCCGCGGCCGGCACCCCCGCGTACCGCGACCACACGAACGGGCCGCCGACCCCCGATGAGGGGGACGACGGCCCGTCGCGGTGCGGAAGCCGGGGGGTCAGTGGCCGCCGGGGGCACCCGCCGTGGCCGGGGGCAGCTCGACCTGGACGCCCGGGTCGCCCGCGTCCGCCTTGTAGTCGGCCGGCGAGGTCTCGTCGATGCCGGCCGGGGCCTTGACGGCCCGCAGGACGAGGGTGAGGACGACCACCACGACGACGTTCAGCACGAAGGCGGTGAAGCCGATGTAGCCGATCTCGCCGATGCCGGGAATGTTCGCGAGGTTGCCGAAGTGCTTCTGGGTGGCGCTCGGGGTGTCGTACGCCTTCCAGGTGCCGTAGACCATGCCGACGGCCCAGCCGGCCAGCAGCGCCCAGCGGTGGAACCAGCGGGTGAACAGGCCGCCCACCAGGGCCGGGAAGGTCTGGAGGATCCAGACGCCGCCCAGCAGCTGGAAGTTGATGGCGACCGACTTGTCCATGCCGAGGACGAAGATCAGCGCGCCGACCTTGACCAGCAGCGAGACCAGCTTGGAGACCTTGGTCTCCTGCTCGGGCGTGGCGTCGGGCTTCAGGAAGTCCTTGTAGATGTTGCGGGTGAAGAGGTTCGCCGCGGCGATGGACATGATGGCCGCGGGGACCAGCGCGCCGATGCCGATGGCCGCGAAGGCCACGCCGGTGAACCAGTCCGGGAACATGTTCTCGAACAGCTGCGGAATGGCGAGCTGCCCGTTCTGCACCTTCACCCCCGCCGCGATGGCCATGAAGCCGAGCAGCGCCAGCAGGCCCAGCATCAGGGAGTAGAGCGGCAGGATCGTGGTGTTGCGGCGGATCACCTCGCGGCTGCGGCTGGAGAGCGTCGCGGTGATCGAGTGCGGGTACATGAACAGCGCGAAAGCCGAGCCGAGGGCGAGCGTGGCGTACGCCCACTGGGCCTTCTCCCCGCTGGCCAGCGCGCCGCGCGGCGCCCCGGTCTTCGGGTTCTCGCCGGAGAGCCAGTCGCCGGCCTTGGCGAAGATGTCGTCGAAGCCGCCCAGCTTGATCGGGATGTAGATGATCGCCACCGCGATGACGATGTAGATCAGCGCGTCCTTGACGAAGGCGATGAGCGCGGGGGCGCGCAGACCCGAGGAGTAGGTGTACGCGGCGAGCACGCCGAAGGCGATCAGCAGCGGCAGGTCCTTGATGAACCAGTTGGTGTTCTCGCCGCCGCCCACGCCCATCACGTCCAGGACGGCCTGGATGCCGACGAGCTGGAGGGCGATGTACGGCATGGTGGCGAGGATGCCGGTGATCGCGACGGCCAGGGACAGGCCCTTGGAGCCGAATCGGCCGCGGACGAAGTCCGAGGTGGTGACGTACCCGTGCTTGTGCGACACCGACCAGAGCCGGGGCAGGAAGAGGAAGATCAGCGGGTAGACCAGGATGGTGTACGGGACGGCGAAGAAGCCGGAGGCGCCCGCCGCGTAGATGGCCGCCGGGACGGCGACGAAGGTGTACGCGGTGTAGAGGTCGCCGCCGAGCAGGAACCAGGTGATCCAGGTGCCGAAGCTGCGGCCGCCCAGGCCCCACTCGTCGAGGTTGTTGGCGTTCTCGGCCGCCCGCCAGCGCGCGGCCATGAAGCCCATGACCGTGACGGCCAGGAAGAAGAAGATGAAAACGCCGAGTGCGACGCCGTTCACGCCGTCCATTACGCCGCACCTCCGTTGTCGGCCGCGCCCGCCCGCTCCGCCGCGCTCAGGGCCCGCTTCTCACGCCGGACCAGGATGTACGCGACCGTCGTCAGCAGCGCTGATACGGGCACCCAGAGCATCTGGTACCAGTAGAAGAACGGGATGCCGATGAAGGTGGGCTCGATCTTGGCGTACGAGCCGACCCACAGCATCGCCACAAAGGGGGCGATCAGGCACAGAGCGGCCACGACGCGCGAGGGCGTGACGACCGGTCTCCTGCCTTGCGTACCGGATGTTTCTGACATGGGCTCTGCTCCGTCCCCGCGGCTGAGCACCTGCGAGCGAGACTGATCGTTTGCTTAATGCGCAGGAAATCTAAGCCAGAGGTCCGGCGGACGTCACTACCCGTCCGTATATCGGTATGGGAAAGATAAGGCCACCGTGCGTGAGGCCACCGGGCGTCCACCGGGCGTGAGGCCGCCGGGCGTGAGCCACCGGGCGTGACCGGGGTGGTGCGGCCTCAGTCGTTCGGCCGCTTCAGCCGGGCCACGAACTTGTAGCGGTCCCCGCGGTAGACCGAGCGCACCCACTCCACCGGCTCGCCGGCCGCGTCCAGCGAGTGGCGCGAGAGCATCAGCATCGGCAGCCCCACGTCCGTGCCCAGCAGCCCCGCCTCGCGCGGGGTGGCCAGCGAGGTCTCGATGGTCTCCTCGGCCTCCGCGAGGTGGACGCCGTACACCTCGGCCAGGGCGGTGTAGAGGGAGGAGTACTTGACCAGGCTGCGGCGCAGCGCGGGGAAGCGCTTGGCCGACAGGTGGGTGGTCTCGATGGCCATCGGCTCGCCGCTGGCCAGCCGCAGCCGCTCGATGCGCAGCACCCGGCCGCCGGCCGCGATGTCCAGGAGCCCGGCGAGCCGGTCGTCGGCGGTGACGTAGCCGATGTCGAGGAGCTGGGAGGTGGGTTCCAGGCCCTGGGCCTTCATGTCCTCGGTGTAGGAGGTGAGCTGGAGGGCCTGGGCGACCTTGGGCTTGGCCACGAAGGTGCCCTTGCCCTGGATCCGCTCCAGCCGTCCCTCGACGACCAGTTCCTGGAGCGCCTGGCGCACGGTGGTCCGGGAGGTGTCGAACTCGGAGGCGAGGGTGCGTTCGGGGGGGACCGGGGTGCCGGGGGGCAGGGTCTCGGTGATTTCCAGCAAGTGCCGCTTCAGGCGGTAGTACTTGGGCACGCGCGCGGTGCGCGTGGCGCCGGAGCTGTTGCCGCCCTCGGCCGCCGTCGTGGCCACGGCCGCCGTTGCCCCCTCGGTCTCCATCGCGCGCCCTTCCGACTCCTGGTCTGCTGCCGTCACCGGCTCCTCCGTTTTCAGCGGCTCACATCGTGGCACGGCCCTGGCCCCGGGCGGCTGCTCGGCCCGGATGTCGTCAGGTGTCGGTCCGGTAACGGAGCCGACGGGAGCTTCGCGGACACCCTTGACACCCCCAAAGGTCTAGGCCAAGCTGCGGGCACTGGTCTAAACCATTAAACCTCTCTTCCGGTCCTTTGAGGAGTGTGCTGGTGAAGCGTGGGCTGTTAGCGGCGACGGGTGTCGCGGCGATGCTGGTGACCGTTGCGGCCTGCGGGTCCGGCGACGACGACGAGAAGGCCGGAGCGGACGGCTTCAAGGGCGAGACGCTGACCGTCTGGGCGATGGACGGGTCCACCCCCGACGGCTGGACGAAGGACGTCAAGGCGGCCTTCGAGAAGAAGACGGGTGCCAAGCTGAAGCTGGAGATCCAGCAGTGGAACGGCATCCAGCAGAAGGTGACCACCGCACTCTCCGAGTCCGACCCGCCGGACGTCATCGAGATCGGCAACACCCAGACCCCCGCGTACGCCCAGACCGGCGGCCTGGCCGAGCTGACCGACCTCAAGGAGTCGATCGGCGCCGACTGGGCCGACTCGCTCAACAAGTCCGCGGTCTACGAGGGCAAGCAGTACGCCGCCCCCTGGTACGCGGTCAACCGGGTGGTGCTCTACAACAAGAAGATCTGGGCCAAGGCCGGGATCAAGGGCACTCCCAAGACCCGGGCCGAGTTCTTCCAGGACCTCGAGACCATCCGGAAGAAGACGGACGCCGAGCCGCTCTACCTGCCCGGCCAGAACTGGTACTTCTTCGACGGGCTGGCCATCGGCACCGGCGCCGAGCTGGTCAAGAAGGACGGCGACAAGTGGGTCTCCAACCTCGCCGACGCCAAGGTCGCCAAGGCCATGGACATCTACAAGCAGTACCAGTCCTTCAGCAAGGCCCCCAAGGACAAGGACGAGGCCACCCCGCAGCAGGCCGATGTCTTCGCCAAGGGCAAGACCGGCGCCTTCATCGGGATGGGCTATGAGGCGGCCGTGGCCGTCAAGGCCAACCCGGAGATCGAGAAGGACATCGGCTACTTCACCATCCCGGGGGAGACCGCGGACAAGCCGGAAGGCGTCTTCCTCGGCGGCTCCAACCTCGCGGTTGCGGCGGGCAGCAAGAAGCAGGAGCTGGCGAAGGAGTTCCTGAAGATCGCGCTGTCGGACACCTACGAGGGGCAGCTCGCCAAGGAGGGCGGCGTGATCCCCAACAAGGAGTCGCTCCAGTCCCAGCTCAAGGGCAACGCCTCGGCCGAGGCCGCCGCACCCGCCGTCGCGGGCGGCGGCACCACCCCGCTGATCCCCGAGTGGGCCCCGGTGGAGAACGCCCCGAACCCGATCAAGACCTATATGACCGCCGTATTGAAGGGCAAGTCACCGACGGAGGCGGCCAAGTCCGTCGAGGACGAGATGAACAAGCGCCTCAGCCAGGAGCAGTAGCGGCATGGCGGTAGCGACCACACGCAAGGACCCCGGCCGCCCGGCGGCGGCCGGGGTCCCCGGCCGCGCGGCGCCCCCGACCCGTACCGGACGGGGGGCGGCCCCGGGGCGCGGCCGGCTCACCGGCGCCGCGCCCTATCTGCTGCTCCTGCCCGCGCTGGCGTTCACCGCGGTGCTGCTGGGCTGGCCGCTGGTGAAGGACGGCATGCTGTCGTTCCAGAACCTCAACATGCGCCAGCTGATCCAGCACCTCACCGAGTGGAACGGCGTCGAGAACTACCGCGAGGTACTGACCAGCGAGGACTTCTGGCGGGTCACGGTCAGATCGGTGGTCTTCACGGCCGTCAACGTCGCCCTGATCATGGTGCTGGGGACCCTGATCGGGCTGCTGCTGGCGCGGCTCGGAAAGAAGATGCGGCTGCTGCTGTCGACCGGGCTGGTGCTGGCCTGGGCCATGCCGGTCATCGCGGTCACCACCGTCTTCCAGTGGCTCTTCGCCTCCCGCTTCGGGGTGGTCAACTGGGTCCTGGACAAGCTCGGCTGGCACTCGATGGCCGACTACAACTGGACCGGCGGCCAGTTCTCGACCTTCTTCGTCATCACCGTACTGATCGTCTGGCAGTCGATCCCCTTCGTGGCGATCAACCTCTACGCGGCCACCACCACGATCCCCGCCGAGCTGTACGAGGCGGCGGCCCTGGACGGCGCGGGCGGCTGGCGCCGCTTCACCTCGGTGACCCTGCCCTTCCTCAAGCCGTTCCTGCTCGCGACCGTCTTCCTCGAGGTGATCTGGGTCTTCCGGGCCTTCCCCCAGGTCTTCGTGATCAACGAGGGCGGCCCCGACCGGCTCACCGAGACCCTCCCCGTCTATGCCTTCGTCGAGGGCGTGGGCAACCAGCACTACGGCATGGGCGCGGCGATCTCGCTGCTGACCATCGTGATCCTGCTGGCCCTGACCTCCTACTACCTTCGGATCGTGCTCAAGCATGAGGAGGACGAGTGAAACGCTCCGCGGCCGGACGGCTGTGGCCGGGCGCGACGGCGGTCATCCTCTTCGTCGTCTTCGCCTTCCCCGTCTACTGGATGTTCAGCACGGCCTTCAAGCCGACGTCGGACATCGTCTCCGAGGACCCGGTCTGGTTCCCGACCGACGCCACCTGGGAGCACTTCCGGACGGCCATGGACGCCGCCAACTTCTGGACCCTGGTGGGGAACTCCTTCACCGTGACCGTCTCGGCGGTGGCGCTCTCGCTGGCGATCGCGCTCCTCGCGTCCTTCGCCCTCGCCCGGATGCGGTTCAAGGGGCGCCGCGGCTTCGTGGTGGTCTTCATGATCGCCCAGATGGCGCCCTGGGAGGTCATGACGATCGCGATCTACATGATCGTCCGCGATGGGGAGATGCTGAACAGCCTGGTCCCGATGACCCTCTTCTACACGGTCATGGTGCTGCCGTTCACCGTCCTCACCCTCCGCTCCTTCGTGGCCGCCGTGCCCAGGGAACTGGAGGAGTCGGCGATGGTCGACGGCTGCACCCGGCCGCAGGCGTTCCTGAAGGTGATCTTCCCGCTGCTGGCGCCCGGGCTGATGGCCACCTCGCTGTTCGGCTTCATCACCGCCTGGAACGAATTCCCGCTCGTCCTCATTCTGAACAAGGACGCCGAGGCCCAGACGCTCCCGCTGTGGCTGTCCAGCTTCCAGACGGTCTTCGGCGACGACTGGGGCGCCACCATGGCGGCCGCCTCGCTCTTCGCCGTCCCCATCCTGCTCCTCTTCCTGTTCCTGCAACGCAAGGCGGTCGGCGGTCTCACTTCCGGCGCTGTGAAGGGATGATCCTTTTCCCATGACGACCCTCGCACGCGGCTCGGACACCCTCACCAGGGACGCCCTGGCCGTTCTGCAGCCCGGCTTCACCGGCACCACCGCCCCCGACTGGCTGCTGCGGCGGCTCGGCGAGGGGCTCACCTCCGTCGGCCTCTTCGGCCGCAACATCACCTCACCCGAGCAGCTCGCCGCCCTCACCGCCCAGCTGCGGGCCGAGCGCGCCGACGTCCTCGTCGCCATCGACGAGGAGGGCGGCGACGTCACCCGGATGGAGGTGCGCACCGGCTCCTCCTTCCCCGGCAACCTGGCGCTCGGCGCCGTCGACGACACCGCTCTCACCCAGACCGTCGCCCGCGAACTGGGTCGCCGGCTCGCCGAATGCGGGGTCAACCTCAACTGGGCCCCGTCCGCCGACGTCAACTCCAACCCCGACAACCCGGTCATCGGCGTACGCTCCTTCGGCGCCGACCCGCACCTCGTGGCCCGCCACACCGCCGCGTACGTCCGGGGCCTCCAGGCCGCCGGGGTCGCCGCCTGCACCAAGCACTTCCCCGGCCATGGCGACACCGCCGTCGACTCCCACCACGCCCTGCCCCGCATCGACGCCGACCTCGCCACCCTCACCACCCGTGAACTGGTCCCCTTCCGGGCCGCCGTGGCCGCCGGCACCAAGGCCGTGATGAGCGCCCACATCCTGCTGCCCGCCCTCGACCCCGCCCGGCCCGCCACCCTCAGCCCCGCCGCCCTCCACGGCCTGCTGCGCGCCCCCGTCAGCGAAGGCGGCCTCGGCTTCGAAGGGCTCGTCGTCACCGACGGCATGGAGATGCGGGCCATCTCCGCCGCGTACGGCATCGAGCGCGGCAGCGTGCTCGCCATCGCCGCCGGCGCCGACGCCATCTGCGTCGGCGGCGGACTCGCCGACGAGGACACCGTGCTGCGGCTGCGCGACGCGCTGGTCGCCGCCGTGCGGGCCGGCGAACTCCCCGAGGCCCGGCTCGCCGACGCCGCGGCACGGGTGCGCGCCCTGGGCGACTGGGCGCGCCACGCCGGGGGGCCGGGTGCGGCGGAGGGGATCGCACCCGCCCCCGAGGCGGGGCTGCGCGCCGCCCGCCGCGCGCTGCGGATCACCGTCGGCGCCCAGCCCTACGAGCCGCCCACCGGGCCCGCGTTCGTCGCCGCCTTCACCCCCGTCGCCAACATCGCCGTCGGTGACGAGACCCCCTGGGGCGTCGCCGCCGAACTCGCCCGGCTGCTCCCGGGCACCGCCACCGCCACGTACGGCAGCGAGGACATGCGGGGTGACGGGGGTACGTCCGGCGATGGGGGTGCGCCCGCTGACGGGGGTGCGCCCGGAGCCGGGGGTGCGCCCGCAATGATCGCAAATGTACTCGCGGACGCGGCGGACCGTAGGATCGTCGCAGTGGTACGCGACGTCCACCGCCACGCCTGGATGGCCGATGCCCTGGACGCCCTGCTCGCCGCGCGGCCGGACACGGTCGTCGTCGAGATGGGCGTACCCCAGGCACCGCCGAGCGGAGCGCTGCACATCGCGACTCACGGCGCCGCCCGGGTCTGCGGGCTGGCCGCCGCGGAGGTCATCACCGGCGGCGTGGCCGGGGGATGACGCCACCGCCCAGCTCGTCCCGCACCGCGGGCCCAGCACAGCACAGCCAACTGGAGGCACCCAGCATGTCCGCCACGACTCCGGCCCAGCACAGCGACCAGCCGGGCCGGATCATGTCCGGGGAGATGGCCGAGCAGCCCGCGGTGCTGCGCCGGATCCTCGACGAGGGCGCGCCCCGGATCCGCGAGACCGCCGAGCGGATCGCCGCCCGCAACCCGCGCTTCGTGCTCCTCACCGCCCGGGGCACGTCCGACAACGCGGCGCTGTACGCCAAGTACCTGCTCGAGGTGGTGCTGGGCAAGCCGTGCGGCCTCACCTCCATGTCCACCACCACCGCGTACGGGGCGAAGCAGGACCTGACCGACGTCCTCGTGATCACGGTCAGCCAGTCCGGCGGCTCCCCGGACCTGGTCGCCTCCACCCAGGCCGCCCGCGAGGCCGGCGCGATCACCCTCGCGGTCACCAACAACCCCGGCTCCCCGCTCGCCGCCGTCTCCGAGTTCCACATCGACGTGCTGGCCGGCCCGGAGAACGCGCTCCCCGCGACCAAGACCTACACCGCCGAGCTGCTCGCCCTCTACCTCTTCGTCGAGGGCCTCCGCGGCGGCGACGGCGCGGCCGCCAAGGCCCTCCCCGAGCTGGCCCAGCAGATCCTGGACCGCCAGGACGAGGTCAAGCAGCTCGCCGGCCGCTACCGCTTCGCCGAGCGCATGGTCATCACCTCGCGCGGCTACGGCTACCCGACGGCCAAGGAGGCGGCGCTGAAGCTGATGGAGACCAGCTACATCCCCGCCCTGTCCTACTCCGGCGCCGACCTGCTGCACGGCCCGCTCGCCATGGTCGACAACATCTCCCCGGTCATCGCGATCGTCACCGAGGGCAAGGGCGGCGAGGCGCTCCAGCCGGTCCTGGAGCGGCTGCGCGGCCGCGGCGCGGACCTGGTCGTCATCGGCACCCAGGCCGAGGTCGACAAGGCCTCGGCGGGCTTCGCGCTCCCCACGGACGGCGTGGCCGAGGAGGTCCAGCCGATCCTGGAGATCCTCCCGCTCCAGATGCTCGCCTACGAGGTGACCATCGCCCGCGGCCAGGACCCGGATGCCCCGAGGGCGCTGGCGAAGGTCACCGAGACCCGCTGAACGACGGCGCCGGCCGGAGGCCGACCGGCCGCCCGAAGCTTGGGAGGCCCCCCGGGGTTGAGCAATGCGAGGGCGGCCATCTGGGCTTGGTCGCCCCCAGGGCGCTGGCGAAGGTGACCGAGACCAGGTGACCTCTGCCTTACGGGCCGCCACCCCCCACGGGCTCCCGCGCTTCCGCGTGAAGCGCGGGAGCCTTCTGCTCGGAGATGCCGGGAGCTGCGGCGCCGAGAGCTGGCGGGAGAGAGCTGCTCGGGGGAGAGGGCGCCGGTCGGAGGCCGGCCGGCCGCCCGAAGCCTGGGAGGCCCCCCGGGGCCGAGCAGTGCGAGGGCGGCGAAGAAAACAGGCACCCGCGGGCCGCGGCGCCAGGGCGGGACCCTCAACCCACCCGGCACCGCAGCCCGGAGTTGCATCGGCCGCTGTCGGCCGACCTGAGGCCCCCGTCGCGGTCAGGGCAGAGCGCGCCGTGTGCCTCGATCCACCCTCCTGTGCGGGGAGAGCGGAAGATCGCAGTGCGCCCCATTCTGGACTAGACCAGTATCGGCTGTCCACGGATCCGTGGGGAAAGGCTGAAAACCCCCGTCCGGGTAGGCTCACAACGTGCCCTCCATGAACGACCTCGTACGCCAGCACACCGCGCTCAGCGACTCCGACCTCGAGTGGCTCCACCTGCTGGTGTCGGAGTGGCAGCTGCTCTCCGACCTGTCCTTCGCCGACCTCGTCCTGTGGGTCCCCACCCGCGACGGCACCCGCTATGTGTCGGTGGCCCAGATGCGCCCCAACACCGGCCCCACCTCCTACCAGGACGACATGGTCGGCCATCTCGCCCCGCGCGGCCGCCGCCCGATGCTCGACGCCGCCCTCGACGAGGGCCGGATCGTCCGCGAGGGGGACCCCGAGTGGCGGGAGGAGGTCCCGGTCCGGGTGGAGTCCATCCCGGTCCGGCGCGAGGGCCGGGTGCTGGGCGTGATCGCCCGCAACACCAACCTGCTGACCGTACGGACCCCCAGCCGGCTGGAGCTCACCTACCTCCAGTCCGCCTCCGACCTCGCCCAGATGATCGCTGCCGGATCGTTTCCCTTCCCCGAGCAGCAGGTCGACATGGACGCCTCGCCCCGCGCGGGCGACGGCCTGATCCGGCTCGACGCGGACGGCGTCGTCCAGTACGCCAGCCCCAACGCCCTGTCCGCCTACCACCGACTCGGCCTGGCCGCCGACCTGGTCGGCTGCCACCTCGGCCAGACCACCGCCGAACTCGCCCCCGTGCGCGGGCCGGTGGACGAGGCGCTGGTCAAGCTGGCGAGTGGCTGGGCGCCCCGGGAGTTCGAGGTGGAGGGCAACGAGGGGGTCATCCAGCTCCGGGCCATCCCGCTCAAGCCCAAGGGCACCCACATCGGTTCGCTGGTCCTCCTGCGGGACGTCACCGAGCTGCGGCGCCGCGAGCGGGAGCTGATCACCAAGGACGCCACCATCCGGGAGATCCACCACCGGGTGAAGAACAACCTCCAGACCGTGGCCGCCCTGCTGCGCCTCCAGGCCCGCCGGATGGATTCCGACCAGGGGAGGGAGGCGCTCAACGAGGCGGTGCGCAGGGTCGGCTCGATCGCGATCGTGCACGAGACCCTGTCCCAGAACCTGGACGAGCGGGTCGAGTTCGACGACATAGCTGACCGGGTCCTGGCCATGGTCGCCGAGATATCCCCGGGCAAGGTCACCGGCCGGCGCACCGGCCGCTTCGGGATCCTGGAGGCCGAGGTGGCCACCCCGCTGTCCATGGTGCTGACCGAGGTGTTGCAGAACGCCCTGGAACACGGCTTCGGGCCGGGGGAGATGGGCACCGTCGAGGTGGCGGCCGTGCGCAGCGGCACCGGCGCGGACGGGCGGCTGCTGGTCACCGTCCAGGACGACGGGCGCGGGCTGCCGGAGGGGTTCGACCCGCAGCGAGCGGGCAACCTCGGGCTGCAGATCGTGCGCACGCTGGTGGAGGGGGAGCTGGGCGGGAGGTTCGACATGGTGCCCGCGCCCGAGCGCGGCACCCGTGTCGTCCTGGACATCCCCGTACGGGCCGAGAAGAAGCACTGACCCGGGCCGCCGAAACCCCGGGAATCCCGGGAATGCCGGGGTGAGACCTTGAGCACACCGCTCACATACTGAGCACCGTCTCACATACCGAACAGGCGCTCCTACGGCCAACGCCCCTACGAGCAGACGCACATACAAGCGGATTCGCCTAGGAGCAGGCTCACACTCCGCGCACCATTCACACACCGTGCACAGTTCACGCGCCGCGCACAGCACTGAGCCCCGGACCGTTTCCGGTCCGGGGCTCAAAGCTCACGTTGCTGTGCGCATCGGGGTTACTGCGCGCTGCGGCTCGGGGGCCACGGGGTGGGGGCGTCAGGCGCTGGCGTTGCGTGCCCGGTTGCGAGCGGCACGGCGCTTCATGGCGCGGCGCTCGTCCTCGCTGAGTCCACCCCAGACGCCGGAGTCCTGGCCGGACTCGAGCGCCCACTGCAGGCACTGCTCCATCACGGGGCAGCGGCGGCAGACGGCCTTGGCTTCCTCGATCTGCAGCAGCGCAGGACCGGTGTTGCCGATGGGGAAGAACAGCTCGGGGTCTTCCTCGCGGCAAACGGCGTTGTGACGCCAGTCCATGGCTGCTCCATCTCCTCGTGTTGCGGAAAGGTTGCTTGTGAATGTGAACGCTTTCACGAACCCCCCGACAGCAGTAGGGACGTCGACCAGTTGGGGCTGGTTGGTCCCATGGAATGAGGAGGGGGATTCGGGCTCTCAAGGGGGCCCTTCTGGGGGCCGTCCCGATCGCCAAGAAGAGACTCGCAAACCTCGGCGGCGGATACAACCCCTTCCGGAAAGTTTTTTTTGATTCCTTGGTGTCGGCTCTGTCACAGCCCTACTTCCGTTGGGTGGAAGCCAGGCTAAACGTTCGACTGGAAGGACTTTTTGCGGTCTCACTCACACAATCACACGCAGTGCACGGCGTACGCCTGTGAACGTCACGCTCGTACGCAGTCCCAGGTGGTCACCGTCCATCTGAAACGGCAGTGGCGCCTGCGATTGCAAGGTGAAGTCCGTCAGGTCGTGCAGGGAGACGGCGTGCTTGCCGCGGGGCCCCCGTTCGGGGCTGGACGTCAGCAGCTGGGACACGTAGCGGGTGGCCGCCGAGGTGGACAGTTTGGAGAGTCCCAGCACGTCAAGGGCGGTGTCGAAGGACGCGTCCGGCAGGGCGTAGATCGGGCGGTTGCCCAGATACGTCCACGGGGCGGTGTTGCAGACGATGGACACCACGAGCCGTTCGACGTGGTCCTCGCCGGGGCGCTGGAGGGTGATGGTCCCGTCCCTGCGGTGCGGATCGCCGAGGAACTGGCGCATCACCTGGCGTATATAAAGCGCGTGAGTCGAACGCTTGCCGCGTTCGCGCTGTTGTTCGACTCGACCGATGACGCCCGCGTCGAAGCCGAAGCCCGCGCAGAAGGTGAACCAGCGGGGGGGAACCGACTCGTCCGCGGTGCCCGGGGTGCCCGCCGCGATCCCGAGGCCCACGGTGCGCTCGGTGCCGTCCCGCAGCGCGTCCAGCAGGGCGCCGGTGGCCTCCACCACATCGTTGGGCAGGCCCAGGGCGCGGGCGAAGACATTGGTGGAACCGCCCGGGACGACGGCCAGGCGGGGGAGCGCGTCCGGATCGGGGCCGTGGTGCAGCAGCCCGTTGACCACCTCGTTGACCGTGCCGTCCCCGCCGAGGGCGACGACCAGCTCGTGTGTGCCCCCCTCCGCGGCCCGCCGGGCCAGGTCGCGGGCGTGCCCCCGGTACTCCGTGGTCGCCACGTCCAGCTTCAGATCGCTGGCGAGGGCGTGGATCAGGACGTCGCGGGTGCGGGCACTGGTGGTGGTTGCTGCCGGATTGACCACGATGAGCGCGCGCATGCGAAGCAGCCTACCCACTCGTAGTGAACCGCCCACAATCCCGGCCCCCGGCCCCGGCCCGGCCCCGCTCCGGTCCTGTCCGGCCGCGACCCTGCCCGGGATCGAGTCGGCTGCGGCTAGGCTGCTGGGGTGAGCAGTAAGAAGTCCGCCCCCGCCAAGAAGGCACGGCCCGCGCAGGCCGCGAAGACGGCCGCCCAGGGAAAGCCGGCCGCCAAGGCGAAGCCGACTCCCCGGACCGCTCCCAAGGCGACGACGGGCAAGACGACGGCCATGGCAACGGGCAAGACGACGGGCAAGGCGGCGCAGGCCAAGGCGGCCTCGCAGGCCGCCGCCGACGCCGTCCCGGCCGGCCCCCGGCCGACCCGGCTGACCGCGGCCGCGGTGCTCGCCGCCGTGGAGGCCGCGGTGCTGGTCGGCATGGGGGTGTATGTGCTGATCATGGGGCTGACCGGGGACCCGGACAGCCCGCGGCAGGCCGAGATGCTCGGGGTGACCGTGCTGGCGCTGGCAGCCCTGCCGCTGGCCGCGGCGCGCGGGCTGTGGCTGCGCCGGCGGTGGAGCCGCGGGCCCGCGATGATCACTCAGCTCATGGCGCTGCCCGTGGCCTGGACCCTGGTGAGCAACGGCGGCGGGCTGATCGCCGTCGGGGTGGCCACCGCCGTGGCGGCCCTCGCCGTCCTGGCGCTGCTGATCAACCCGACGGCGACGGAGGCGCTGGGCATCGGCCCGCGCGACGCCTGACCCCCCTACTCCGTTACTCCTGGCGGCTACCCCTTCTCCTACTCCTCCACCAGCAGCCGCTCCCGCAGCTGCGCGAGGGTACGGGCCAGCAGCCGCGAGACGTGCATCTGAGAGATGCCGACCTCCTGCGCGATCTGCGACTGGGTCATATTGCCGAAGAAGCGCAGCAGCAGGATCTTCTTCTCACGCGGCGGCAGATCCTCCAGCAGCGGTTTGAGCGACTCCCGGTACTCGACGCCCTCCAGGGCCTCGTCCTCCGCGCCGAGCGTGTCCGCGACCGCCGGGGACTCGTCGTCCGTGTCCGGCACGTCCAGGGACAGCGTGGAGTACGCGTTGGCCGACTCCAGGCCCTCCAGCACCTCCTCCTCGGAGATGGACAGATGCTCGGCCAGCTCGTGGACCGTGGGGGCGCGGCCGTGCCGCTGGGACAGCTCGGCGGTGGCCGTGGTCAGCGAGAGCCGCAGCTCCTGCAGCCGCCGCGGGACCCGCACCGCCCATCCCTTGTCACGGAAGTGCCGCTTGATCTCGCCGACGACCGTCGGCGTCGCATACGTCGAGAACTCCACACCGCGGTCCGGGTCGAACCGATCCACGGACTTGATCAACCCGATGGTGGCGACCTGGGTGAGGTCGTCCAGCGGCTCGCCGCGGTTGCGGAAGCGCCGCGCCAGGTGCTCCACCAGCGGCAGATGCATCCGCACGAGGTTGTTGCGCAGCTCGGCGCGCTCCGCGGAGCCCTCCGGCAGCCGCCGCAGCTCGACGAACATCGCCCGCGCTCCGCTGCGGTCGTGCGGATCGAGCCGCTCGTGCCGCTCGTGCTGATGCTGATCCATGTGGTCCGCCCGCTCTGATCGGTCTCCTGCCGGCTCCGGGTCCGCGGGATGCGGTCGGGCCTGCGGGTGCGGGATGGCCGGGGTACGCACTCCCCGCGATGATGCGGTGCTCACGGAGCCCCCCTTTCCGTCACGGCTGTCCGGGGCCGGCGCCGCGCTCCTTGTACAGGCTGATACTGACCGCGCGGTCCTCGGCGACGGTCGAGTCGACCTTGCCGGCGAGCGCGGAGAGCACTGTCCAGGCGAAGGTGTCGCGCTCGGGGGCGCGTCCGTCGGTGGTCGGAGCCGAGACGGTCACCTGCAGTGCGTCGTCGATCAGGCGGAAGACGCAGCTCAGCACACTGCCGGGCACGGCTTGCTGCAGCAGGATCGCGCACGCCTCGTCGACCGCGATGCGCAGATCCTCGATCTCGTCGAGGGTGAAGTCCAAGCGGGCTGCGAGGCCGGCCGTGGCCGTCCGCAGCACCGACAGGTAGGCACCCTCAGCGGGCAGCCGGACTTCTACGAAGTCCTGGGTCCCGGGCTCGCCTGCGATCTGGGACACCCTCACCTCCAAGGTGACACAAGCTGATTGAGCTGAGCTGATTGGAGCGCCGGTCGCGAGCCCTTATGGTGGAGGGGGTAACGGACCGGCGCGGCACGTGGTTCGGCTGCGACGCTATCGCGATCTGCGGTTCGGTGTCGCCCGGACGAAGCACGGCCCCCGTCATGGGTGAACGCCGACCCGAAGGTCCGCGATATCACTCAGTGTAAGCACATGAGTACGCACAGTGGCTAGAGGTTTGCGGTCTCAATTCGAAAGAGATGTCGCTTCGTTGCGAGAACCGCTGGTGACATGGCTCCTCTCCGCCTCTCTTCCCGCTTGTGGCGGCGCTTCTCGGATCACTTGCTGAAGGCTAGCGGGCCGCACCCACCGTGCGGCAGTTCTTATACGATCATCTGGTCCACATAGCACCAGCGCCAGGCCTCCCCCGGCTCGAAGCTGCGCATCACGGGGTGTCCGGTCTCCTTGAAGTGCTCGGTGGCGTGCTGGAACGGCGAAGAGTCGCAACAGCCGATGTGGCCGCAGGACAGACACAGCCGCAACTGCACCGGATGGCTGTCGGCGGAAAGGCACTCCGGGCAGGTGTCGTACCGCGGCTCCGGCTCGGGCACCGGCAGCTCGGGAACATGCGGACACTCGTTCATGATTGCCAGACTAAACCGACGAGACGCTATCGGGGACGGGCCGGGCTCATGGACGTATTGCCACTGTTGGTGCTGGTCGCGGGCAGCGCGGCCGTCGCGGGCGCGGCCCGCCGCACACCGGTGCCCGCCCCGCTGCTGCTGGTCGCCGCCGGGCTGGTCGCCTCGTACGTGCCCGGGGTGCCCGAGTACACGCTCGACCCGCACATCGTGCTGCCACTCGTACTGCCGCCCCTGCTGCACACGGCCGCGCTGGAGAGCTCGTACCTGGACCTGCGCGCCAACCTCCGCCCCGTCGC
This sequence comes from Streptomyces sparsogenes, assembly GCF_001704635.1. Taxonomy (GTDB): domain Bacteria; phylum Actinomycetota; class Actinomycetes; order Streptomycetales; family Streptomycetaceae; genus Streptomyces; species Streptomyces sparsogenes. Next base: position 146,549 of record NZ_MAXF01000095.1, read on the forward strand.
CCTGCTGTCGATCGGGTATGTGCTCTTCGCGACGCTCGCCGTCGGCTGGATCGCCTATCTGCTGATCCCGGGCCTCCCGCTGACCGCCGCGCTCGTCCTCGGCGCGGTCATCGCCCCGCCGGACGCGGTGGCGGCCACGGCCATCGCCCGGCGGGTCGGCCTGCCCTCCCGGCTGACCACCGTGCTCCAGGGCGAGTCCCTGGTCAACGACGCCACCGCGATCACCGCCTACAAGGTGGCGCTCGCCGCGGCGGTGGGCGCCGCGGCGACCTGGACCGGAGGCCTGCGGGAGTTCGCCATCGCCGCCATCGGCGGCGTCGGTGTCGGCCTCGTCCTCATGGTGCCGCTGCACTGGCTGCGCACCCACCTGCGCGACCCCCTGCTCCAGAACACCCTCTCGCTGCTCATCCCCTTCGTCGCCTACGGGGCGGCCGAGCAGGTCCACGCCTCGGGCGTGCTGGCGGTCGTCGTCGTCGGCCTCTACCTCGGGCACCACTCCTGGCAGGTCGACTTCGCCACCAGGCTCCAGGAGTCGGCGGTGTGGAAGATGATCGCCTTCGTGCTGGAGTCCGCGGTGTTCGCGCTGATCGGACTGCAGCTGCCGGTCGTGCTGCGGGGCCTGGGGGAGTACGGGGCCGGCGAGGCGGCCTGGTACGCGGTCATGCTCTTCCTCGTCGTGGTCGGCGTGCGTTTCCTCTGGGTCTTCCCCGCGACCTTCCTGCCCCGGGCGCTGTCCCGCCGGGTCCGCGAGCGGGAACCGGAGACCGACTGGACGGCGCCGGTCGTCGTCGGCTGGGCCGGGATGCGCGGCGTGGTCTCGCTGGCCATCGCCTTCTCCATCCCGGCGACCGTCCACGGCGGACACCCCTTCCCCTCCCGCAACCTCGTCCTCTTCCTGACCTTCACCACCGTCATCGGCACCCTCGTCATCCAAGGGCTCACCCTGCCCCCGCTGATCCGCCGGCTGCCGCTGCCCGGCCGGGACGCCCAGGCCGAGACCCTGGTGGAGGCGCAGGCGCAGAACGAGGCGTCGCGAGCCGCCGAGTCCCGGCTCGAAGAACTCCTCGCCGACGAGCGCAACACCCTGCCCCAGCCGCTCGCCGACCGGCTGCGCACGGTCCTGGAGCGCCGGCGCAACGCGGTGTGGGAGCGGCTGGGCGGGGTGAGCGAGGCGACGGGGGAGTCGGCCGACGACATCTACCGCAGACTGGCCCGCGAGGTGATCAGCGCCGAGCGGGAGGTGTTCGTGAGGCTGCGCGACGCCCGGCGGATCGACGACGAGATGCTGCGGACGCTGCTGCGCAGGCTGGACCTGGAGGAGGCGGCGGCCTACCGCGAGGAGAGCGCGGACGGATAAGGGCCGTCGGTCACTTCAGCCGCTCGTGGATACGGGAGCGCATGGAGGCCATGGTGAAGCCGCGCGGGTCCGTCTTGCCCGGCTGCCATTCGAGATGGCCGATCACCGAGCGCTCGGTCCAGCCGTGATGGCGGCAGATCGCCGCCGCGGCCCGCTCGACCGCCTCCAGCTGGGCCGCCGGCCAGGGGTCCTGCCCGTCCCCGAGGTTTTCGCACTCGAAGCCGTAGAAATGGCGATTGCCGTCGGTGTTCGCCTCGTTGGCCGGCGGCAGGGCCTTCTCCGCGATCACGGCGCGCAGCACGTCGTCGTCGCCGAGCCCCGCGTGGTTGGCCCGGCCGTACCCGACCAGGTGGACACCGCCGTCCTTGGCGATCACGCCGTGGCACAGCGGGCCGGGCAGCCCCTCGAAGCCGTCCCGGCAGATCTGCACGGTCAGATCGGTGCCGGAGGTGACCGTGTGGTGGATCATCACGCCGTGCACCTCGCCCCAGGGACCCTTGTGGTTCCTGTTGTGGTGCCGCCAGTCCCCGACCTCCACCACCCGCAGGCCCTCCCGCCGCAGGGCCGCCAGAAAGTCCTCCGCGGACATGGGTGACGCCATGGCCGCCTCCGTTCGCGTCGTGCGGGGCCGCCCACCGCGGCCCGACTGTCACCCCCTGCATACCCATCAGAACAGTCGGTGATGAATCCCTGGTGCAAGCGTTATGACCCGCTCCGGTTATGGTGCGTTCGATCCGCTCGACGACGCGCAGGAGAAGCACGGCACCATGGACTACCAGTCTTTGCTGGAGGAGGTCGCGGCCCACGTCGCACCACAGATCGGACAGGGTGAGCCGGCCCAGTACATCCCCGCGCTGGCCTCGGTGGACCCGCGCCGGTTCGGCATCGCCCTCGCCGACGTGGACGGCACGGTGACCGGCGTCGGCGACTGGGAGGTCCCGTTCTCCGTGCAGAGCATCTCCAAGGCGTTCAGCCTCGCGCTCGTCCTCGAACAGGACGGCGAGCGGATCTGGCGGCGGGTCGGCCGGGAGCCCTCGGGCAACCCGTTCAACTCCCTGGTGCAGCTGGAGTACGAGAACGGCATCCCCCGCAACCCGTTCATCAACGCCGGTGCCCTGGTCGTCACCGACCGCCTGCAGACCCTGACCGGCGATGCCAGCACCACCATGCTGGAGTTCCTGCGCGCCGAGAGCGGCAACCCCGATGTCGCCTTCGACCAGGTCGTCGCCGCCTCCGAGGCCGAGCACGGCGACCGCAACGCCGCCCTCGCGCACTTCATGGCGAGCTACGGCAACCTCGACAACCCCGTCCCCACCGTCCTGGAGCACTACTTCTGGCAGTGCTCGATCGAGATGAGCTGCCGCGACCTGGCCCTGGCCGGCGGCTTCCTGGCCCGCCACGGGCTGCGCGCGGACGGCTCCCGGCTGCTGTCCCCGCGCCAGGCCAAGCGGATCAACGCCGTCATGCTCACCTGCGGTACGTACGACGCCGCGGGCGACTTCGCCTACCGCGTCGGCCTGCCCGGCAAGAGCGGCGTCGGCGGCGGCATCGTCGCGGTGATACCGGGCCGCTGCACGCTGTGCGTCTGGAGCCCGGGGCTCGACGCACGCGGCAACTCGGTCGCCGGGCTGGCGGCCCTGGACCACTTCACGACGCTGACCGGCTGGTCGGTGTTCTAGCCGCGCCCCGCCTCCGGCGACTCACGGACCCGGGCCCCGGTGGCGCCCGGTCGGGGCGGGCGGGACCATGGAGGAGCAGGAGGTGTACGGCATGCAGCACGAGATGCGCGCCGAGTACGAGGAGGGCAGCTCGGGGCGGGTGGCGGGCGCGCCGGTCAAGATCTGGCACATGGTCCGCGGCAGCGGAACGACCGCGATGTGCGGGCGCGAGCTGGACCCGGACGCGGAGACGCGGTCGGCGGAGATCTGGGCCACGGACGACTCGGTGCCCTTCTGCCATTCCTGTGGCGCGATGTATCTGCGCGAGGTGCCCTGAACGAGGTGCTGTACCAGGAGTGGGGATCGCGGCCGCTGGGCGGCCGGGCGGTGGTGTGGACCCGTACCGCCGGGGCCGGGCCGCAGCGGGTGCTGCCGGACGGCTGCACCGATGTGATCTGGAGCGACGCGGGGAGCGACGGCGGCGCGGCCGGAGCGCTGTTCGTGGCCGGGCCCGACACCCGGGCCCATCTCGCGCAGGGCCCGCCGGGCACCCGCTGGATCGGGCTGCGGTTCGCCCCCGGCACCGGCCCGGCGGTGCTCGGTGTGCCCGCGTACGAACTGCGGGACCAGCGGGTGCCCCTGGCCGCGCTGTGGCCGGGCGCGGAGGTGCGGCGGCTCGCCGAGCGGCTGGCGGAGGAGGCCGCCCGGCGCCCTGACCCGGGCCGGGACGCCGGCCCGGGCGAGGGCGCTGTCCCGGGCCGGGGCGGTGGCGGGCGCTCGGGCGGCCCGGGCCGGGCGCTGGAGGCCGTCGCGCTGGAGCGGCTGCGCCGCGCGGAGCCGCCCGACCCGGCGGTCGGTGCGGTCCTCGCGGGGCTCACCCGTGGCCGGAGCGTGGCGGAGGTCGCCGCGGCGGTGGGCCTCGGGCAGCGGCAGCTGCACCGGCGGTCGCTCGCCGCGTTCGGCTACGGCCCCAAGACGCTGGCCCGGGTCCTGCGGCTGAACCGCGCGCTGGACGCGGCGCGGGCGGGGACCGCCTTCGCCGAGGTCGCGGCCTTGGCCGGGTACGCCGACCAGGCCCACCTGGCGCGCGAGGTCAAGGCGCTGACCGGGGTGCCGCTGGGCCGGCTGCTGGCGTAGCGGCCGCGTTCAGCCCGTCGCCCCGTCAGCCCGGTCGGCCCGTCAGCCCGGTCAACCGGTCAGTCCGGCAGGGGCGCGAACAGGTCGACGCCGTTGCCGTCCGGGTCGAGGAGGGTGGCATAGCGGTGCCCCCAGAACGCGTCCCAGGGCTCCTTGTAGCCGCGCGCGCCGGACCGTACGAGTTCGGCGTACGTCTTGTCCACGTCCGCCGGGCTGTCGCACGCGAAGGCCAGCCCGATGCGCCCGGACCCGCCCGTCGCCGGTGTCCAGTCCGGATCGAAGGAGCGGACGGTCTCGATGGGGTCCCACATCAGGCGCAGCCCGCCCGGCAGGGTCGCTTCGACATGCGGCTGGGTGTCGGCGTCGGCGGGGATGTCCACACCGAGCCGGCGGTAGAAGGCGAGTGAGGCGGCCAGGTCGGTCACGACCAGGCCGATCGCGTCGAATCGTGCTGTCATGCGGGCAGCGTAGGCAGGCGGGGCCCCGAGGGTCTTGAACGAATCGGACGCGACACGCCCTTCGTACGCGGGTGGGACCAGCGGGCTCAGGGGCAGGGGCTTCAGGGCAGGGCTTCGGGGGCTCAGGGGCAGGGGCTCGGGGGCTCAGGGGCAGCGGACGACCTGCCCCGCGTACGACAGGTTGCCGCCGAAGGCGAAGAGCAGCACCGGCTCGCCCGGAGCGATCTCCCCCCGCTCGACCAGCTTGGACAGCGCGAGGGGCACGCTGGCCGCCGAGGTGTTGCCGGATTCGACGACATCGCGCGCGATGACCGCGTTCGTCGCGCCGAGCTTGCGCGCGACCGGCTCGATGATCCGCAGGTTCGCCTGGTGCAGCACCACCCCGGCCAGCTCCTCGGGCGCGATCCCGGCCCGCGCGCACACGTCGCGCGCGATGGGTGGCAGCTGGGTGGTGGCCCAGCGGTAGACGGTCTGGCCCTCCTGCGCGAAGCGGGGCGGGGTGCCCTCGATCCGCACCGCGTGGCCCATCTCGGGCACCGAGCCCCAGACCACCGGCCCGATGCCCGGGACGCGCTCCGCGTCCGGCTGCTCGTCGGCCACCACGACGGCGGCGCCCGCGCCGTCGCCGAGCAGGACGCAGGTGGAGCGGTCGGTCCAGTCGGCCGTGTCGGTGAACTTGTCGGCCCCGATGACCAGGGCGGCGGTGGCCGACCCGGCCCGGATGGTGTGGTCGGCGGTGGCCAGGGCGTGGGTGAAGCCGGCGCACACCACGTTGACGTCCATGGTGACGGGGGAGCCGAGGCCGAGCCGGGCGGCGACGCGGGCCGCCATGTTGGGGCTGCGGTCGATGGCCGTGGAGGTGGCGACGAGCACGAGGTCGATGTCGGCGGGGGTGAGGCCGCTGGCGGCGAGCGCCTTGCCGGCCGCCGCGGCGGCCATCTCGTCCACCGTCTCGTCGGCGCGGGCGATGCGCCGGGTGCGGATCCCGACCCGGGTGCGGATCCATTCGTCGCTGGTGTCGACGACGGCCGCCAGGTCGTCGTTGGTGAGCACCCTCGCGGGCTGGTAGTGACCGACGGCCGCTATGCGTGAACCCGTCATGCTGTCTGCCCCTTCGCGCGGGTGTCCCCACGGCCGCTGCCCGGGTGTGCGGGCGAGGCGGGCGGCCGGTCGGGGGTACGTCACCCCCAGTCTTGTGGGGGCGCACGGGCGCCGGGCACGCCGGTAGATGCCAATCTTGCGCCCCGAGATCTGGAGCTTTCGACCTTTCCAGCCGCGCGGCCGGATCCCTAGAGGGTGTCCGGCCCCGACGGGGGTTGTTCACACAGTCGGGGTAAATACGCCAACGACACTTGCCCGCGCGTTCGTTGACTGGTGAGCGGATAGATGGGTATGTCATGTACTGACAGGGTCGCGCCTCCCTCAGCCCAAGGGGGCTTCTCTCATGTTTGACGATCGGCCCGCATTCGGTGTCCGGGTGCGCGTGCTCGGCGGTGTCACGGTGGCGGAGATCACGGGCGAGCTGGACATCCTGGCCGCGGCGAGGATCTCCGCCCGTCTCGACTCCCTCGCCCGCCCCGTGCGCCCGAACCTGGTTCTGGACCTGCGGATGGTGACCTTCCTGGACTGTTCCGGGGTGTCGTTGCTGTGCCGGTTGCGCAATCGCGTGCTGGAGCGGGGCGGGCGGCTGCGGCTGGTGATCGTCGACCCGCGGTTCCTCCGGCTGCTGCGGATGGTCCGGCTCGAGGACGCCTTCGAGGTCGTGGACGACCTGGCCCTGGCGGTCGCGCGGTCGGGAGAGGTGAGCGCCGGAGGGGGCAACGGCGCCCTCGCGTGAAGCGCATCCCTAACAGGTGTCAATAGGAAGAACAGAAATTCACTCGCACGAGCGCATTTACACCGGGAAAAATCGGGTCCCGACCTCCGTAACCGGCGGTCACCCCTCTACGCTCGCGGCACGTCACCCAGGACCCCGGTGGTATCCGTCCCGATGCCGACGCTGCCCGCTTCCGGGACCCTAACGATGGTGAAAGGGGGCAGTGTGCCGTTCCGAGGTGATTTCCCGATGACGCAGCAAGGCGCTCCCCGCCGGGAGGCGCCCCCGCTTGCCGCCATCGCCCCCGAGGGCGTCCGCGCGGACCGGGGCACGGCGCCCCGCGCCTTCACGTACGGCGTCGGCGGGTACACCGTCGTGGAGCTCCATGGCGAGATCGACATCGTCGGGCGGGAGTCCATCGGGCTGGAGCTGGACCGGGTCACCTCCCCGCCGGCCCCCGCCGTCGTCATCGACCTGACCCCGACCCGTTTCTTCGACTGCTCCGGGCTCGAGCTGGTGTGCCGCGCCTACCGCCGGGTGCGGGACCGCGGCGGCCGGCTGTGGGTGGTCTGCGACAGCCCCCTGATCCTGCGCACGCTGCGGGTGGGCGGGCTCCTCGACGTACTGTGCCCGGTGCCGACGCTGGCCGACGCGCTGCGCGAGGACTGACGCGACGCCCGGGGGCCGCGGCCGCCGCTTCCCGCTGGGTCGCCCGCCTCAGTTCCGGCCCGCCTCAGCTCCGCCGCGTCAGCCCCGCCGCCCCCGGCCCGGGTGCGCCCGGCGCCCGGGCCGCCAGCGGGCGAGGGTGCGGTGGTGGCGCAGGGGGCGCTGTCCGGGCGGAGTGTCGCCGTAACGGAGAGCGGAGACCCGATTGCCGTGCTGGGCGTTGAGCCGGTGGATCACCAGGACGCCCACGGCGATCAGCGCGGCGATCACGGCCACGGTGACGACGGTCTCCATGGTGATCACTCCCACGGGGCCGGATCCCAGCCCGGGGGGAATCCGGCCGGTATGCGGCGAAATGCTCTCGTGGCCTTTACGGTACTCCCGGCGGACACCGGACCGCACCCGGCATGGAGCGGGGCGCCGGGTGCGGTACGGGTCGCTGGGCGAGGTGGGGCGAGGTGCTGGACGAGTCGGTGGTTGAGTCGGTGGGCGCGGGGCCTACCGGGCGTTCACCTCGAGCGTCTCGCCGAGGCCGGCGAGGCCGTTGGCCCACAGCTGGTTCACCCTGCTGATCTCGGCCGCGTTGGGCTGGGCGTTCTTGCAGGACGTCCCCGGCCCGCCGCCCGACATCAGCTCGCTGCACGGACCCGAGTAGTGGTCCGGCAGCCCGAGCACATGGCCCGTCTCGTGCGCGGTGACGCGGGTGGAGTCGTACTGCTTGTTCTGCGCGTAGTCCAGGAAGATGTAGCCGTTGCCGTGGCCGTCCGTGCTCGCGTACGAGCCGCTGGGGTCGTTGCCCTCGCGGTACTCGAAGTCCGCGTTGCTGCCCTCCCGCAGTTGCACGTTGCGCACCGAGGAGTTCCATATCTGGGTGGAGCGGGCTATCTGGGACTTGAAGGTCGGCGCCTTGCTCGTGCTGTAGGTGACGGTGACGGCCTGCGCGCCGGGCACCACGCCGCGCTTGGCCAGCACCGACTTGACCACTGCCTTCAGGAAGGCGTCGGTGTCGCCGCGGCTTTCGCCGCTGGAGACGTACGCGGACGTGGCGGTGTGGCCGACGGCGCCGCTGTCGGGCGCGGCGGCGGAGGCGGGGACGGCGGACAGGGTCGAGGCCAGGCCGAGGCCCAGCGTCGCCACGAGCGCCGACGTGGAGAATCTCATGTGGGGGGCTCCTCATCGTCCGTCAGGCCCCGGCCGCCGCCGGTGGGGTGGCGGACCGAGGCCGTGGAATGAACGCTTGGTGCCCCGAAGTCTTGGCGAGATCCGGCGCCACGCGGAGATATCAACTGGCGATAGCACCATCACATAACCCCCGAACAACCGTGCCTTTCCGGCCGTCCCCCGCGACGCCAATTGGGCGCCCGGGATGTGTGGTTCGTGGGTGTTGCGTGTCTGGTGTGACCTCCTGACCCGCCGTTATGCTCACGCCGTGGAGCTCGAGGTCAGGCACCTTCGCGCACTGTGCGCCATCGCCGACACCGGCAGCTTACGGAAGGCCGCACGCCAGCTGGGCATGAGCCAGCCCTCCTTGACCACCCAGCTCAGGCGCATCGAGAACGCCATCGGCGGCCGGCTGTTCTGGCGGGAGCTCACCGGCAGCCGACCGACCCCCCTGGGGCACTCCGTCCTGTGCCGGGCCCGCCCCATCGTGGCCGAAATGAACGCCCTTGTCACCGAGGCCAGACAGGAAGCCGGCCGGACCACGGGCACTCGGCTGCGCGTCGGCAGCACCGGCAGCCAGGCCATGGCCGGATGGCTGCGCAGACTCCGCGCCCGCTTCCCCGACGCGGACCCCACCATCCACATAGACGTCCGGGCCGACTCGCTGCTCCGGATGGTCTCCGACGGCCACCTGGACGTCGCCTTCCTCCACGAGCCCGAAGACGCCCCGCCGCGCGTCCCCGACGGCGTCCACAGACGGATCCTCGTCGCCCGCGAGCCCCAGTTCGTCGCCCTCCCCGCCACCCACCCCGCCGCCGCCCGCCCCGTCGTCCCCCTCACCGACCTCGCCGCCGACCAGTGGATGGTCGACCCCGCCCTCGACGGCCAGGAAGCCGCCCTCCGCCGCGCCTTCACCACGGCGGGCCACACCCCCCGGATCGTCTACGGCGACTACCCCACCGCCGCCGACCTCGTCGCCTCCGCCGAACTCGTCACCCCCTGCCGCCCCACCGCCGCCCCCCGCCCGGGCCTCGCCATCCGCCCCCTCCTCGACGACCCCCTCACCCTCCGCCTCTCCCTGGCCTCCCGGGCCGACCCAGCCACCACGGACGCCCTCTTCCGCGACCTCAGGGACTCCTACGTCGAGGCGGCCTGGTCGAGCACGGCATACCGCCAGTGGCTCCTCCACAACGACAGCCCGCTCCTGCCCACCCGCGACGCCGCGCCCTCCGCTCCGCCCCCGGTCCGTGAGGCCTCGGCGTGAACGCGCGGCCCGGGGCCGTTGTCCGGGTCGGCTACTGGACGAGCCGGTCGAAGTCGCCCCGCTTGACGCCTCGTATGAAGGCGGCCCACCGCGCCGGAACGGTGGTGATGACGGCGGTCGGTTCGTCGCTCTCGCGCAGGAGTATGAGGTCTCCGCTCGACGCCGCGACCTCGACGCAGTCGGAACTGGGTTGCCCACTGCTGAAGCTTGATTTCCGCCACGAAGGCATGAACGAGGTTCCCTTCACAGTACGTACAGCAAGTGCTGGATGAGCTGGAGCGAGTCTCTCTTCGTATAGCACTCGTGCTCGCCCCTCCTGGCAATCGGCGACAGCGCTACCGCGCTGAGATGCTCGAAGGCGGCGTTGTACTGGGCAAGATGCTCGCGGTCGCCGAGGAAGACGGACGAGACCGGATGCTCCACGTGGACCGTACTCAGCTCTGGGACCCGGCTGTCCAAGATGCTGAACGGGGCGCCGGGAGTAGCGGCCGAATCGAGGTCCGCCTTGAACGGCAACAACTGAATGCGCACGTGAGGGAGCTCGGCCGCCTTGACAAGATGCTCGATCTGGCGGCGCATCACGTCCGCAGGAACGAACTGCATGAGCAGAGCGGCCTCATGGATGACCGCATGGAACCGCTGCGAGCCTTCGAGGAGTACTTGCTGCCGTCGCCGCCGGAACTCCACCGCGCTGTCGACTACGTCAGGACTGTTCGGCTGACTTCCCTCGAAGAGGCAACGCATGTAGTCGGTGGTCTGGAGCAGACCGGGCACGTACATCCACTGGAACGAGCGGTGTGCTGCGGCACCCGCCTCCAACTCCGCGAGGTCGAAGGCCCGGGCGTCATGGGTTGCCTTGTAGGCCGACCACCATCCCCGGCCTGTGGCACGGCCCATCTCGCACAGCCCATCAATCAAGGTATGGCTTGTGCAACCGTATACGTCTGCGAGTGCGCGTAGTTTCTCCTCGGGGATGGCCGTCCGGCCCGTCTCGATGTGACTCATGTGTGCTCGCCCCAGCCCCACGTGGGCACCCGCTTCCGTCGCGGACAACCCACTCGCCTCGCGCAGCTTTCGTAGCTCTTCGCCCAGCCGTCGTTGCCGTTGGGTCGGGTTGGCCCGCAGCCCCATCGCGCGACTCCCTTCGTGGATCAGGCGCAGTCTGCCCGCCTCTGGGGCGATGGGTCCACTCGGGAGGGTTAATTCCCGCGATTAAGTTGTGCTAGCTAAACCATCAACTCTACCGTCGAAGACCAATCGCCCAACCGGCGCACGCCATCCGGCCGTTGGCCGAAGGAGGCATCATGCCCACGAGCCCCGAGCACCCCCGTGCCGACTTCTCCCTCGTCTTCCCGCCCGACCCGAGCTGGGTCCGCACCGCTCGCGAAGCCGTACGCACCGCCCTGCACACCGCCGATCGCCCCGACCTCGCCGACACGGCCCTCCTCCTCACCTCGGAGGCCGTCACCAACGCCGTCACCGCCTGTCGGCGCAGCGGTTGCGCGGCGCCCGTCACCCTCTACGCCGAGTGGGGCGCCCTCGGCACCCTCCGCGTCCTCGTCAGCGACGACGCCCCCGGCATGCCGTCGCCGCGCGCCCTTACCAGGGCGGAAGCAGAGGCGGAAAACGGGCGAGGACTCTTTCTCATCGACAACTGCGCCACCGAGTGGGGCGTCTGCCACCACGGGCCCGGCCCGGGGAAGGCGGTCTGGTTCCAGGTCGGCGGCGCGGGCTCATGACCAGCGCATCTTCTTCCATCACCAATGGGTGAGGTCCATCACGCACGAGCAGTGCGGGTCAGTGGCGTCCGTCGTCATGCGCTCCTCCTCGGTGATCAAGGACGGCAGGGCTGCGAGCAAGGCGGTAATGGCGCCGGATGGGCGCACGTCAGCGGCGATCACCCCAGGGGGTGTCCTCCGTGTCGAGGTAGAGACGCAGCCGGTCCTGATTCAGGAAGCGAAGCTCGGCACGTTCGACGACATGACACGGCCGACAGGCTCCGCCAGGTTCACCAGCTCCTTCACCGTCACGACAGCCCTGCGCCGCCAGCCCGGACGGCAACGAGCTGACGAGGGACCTGGAACGCTGCGGCCTGCCTAAGGCATCGGCAGAGGGAGGCCGGGCATGTGCGGGTGACGCAGGTGCTGTCCGCCGTCGTGGACGTGCAGCCGAAACGTCTCCGGCCCCGGCCGCCCCGCCGCATCGTAGGCGCTCAGGACCGTCTCAATGCGGTCCCATAGCTTGACGGGGCCGCTTTGTCGCACCTGCCACGTACCGTCGCCTGGGGTGAGGGTAGCGGCGGATCCGGTGATGACGTCGGCGAGGAGTATCGCCTCGCCGACCGTGGTCATCTGTGCGTCCGGCACGGCGCTTTGGGCGAGGAATCTCAGGTGGAAGGCTTCCTCAGTGACGGCGGTGATCCGCTCGGGGCTGTGCTTCGCCTTGCGGCCCGTCTTGGGAAGACCAGCCGCCCAGTGGGCGGGGTTCCCGAACGCGGGGGCGGCGTGCGTTCGGGCGGACATGAAGGAGACGGTTCCGCTGAGCAACTGGCCTTCGGCGGTGTGGTCGTCCTCGACAGTCAGCAGGACACGCGCGTATCCGTAGAGCCAGCCGCTGAGGGTGAGCAGGATCTTCCCTCCCGGCCGGGTCTGGGAGATAAGGGCCGGAGGGACGGCGCGGAAAGAGCATGCGGCAATGATCCGGTCGAAGGGTGCCTCGGGCCAGTAGCCGTAGAGCCCGTCGGCGACCGCGAGGGTGGGGGTATAGCCCAGGCCGAACAGTGCGTTCGCCGCCGTCTCCAGGCGGTGCGGGTCCACCTCGATGCTGGTGAGGTTGGCGGAACCAAGGCGTTCGCACGCGAGCGCGGTGGAGTAGCCGGTCCCGGTGCCGATCTCCAGCACCGTGTGATCCTCGGAGACATCCGCGTCCGCCCACATCCGCAGCACGAGCGACGGCAGGGTGGAAGACGAGGTCGGGGCCCCGCCGTGCCGGACGGTCGGTTGTTTCCAGTTCACTTCGGCGCCGTCGAGCTGTGTGATCAGTGTGGTGTCGGAGTATGCGGCGGCCAGCCACCGGCCGGAGTCGAGCTCGGCGGTAACCGGCTCCCACACCGTCATTCCTTGCCTGTCGCGCTCGTCGGCGGGCAGGTAGAAGCCGGGCACGAACCGGTGGCGGGGCACCGTCGCGGTCGCGTGATGCCACGCGGGATCGGCGAGAACGCCATCCGTGGTGAGAGTCTTGGTCATGGCCTCGCGCAGGCGGGCCGCGTCGGTCTCAATGTTGGCGGGCGTGGTCATGGGCCGTCGCCTCCTTTCCGCTCAGGATGTCGGCGAACGCCTCGGTGATGGCCGGAGCTTCGGGCAGCCAGCCCCATTGCCCGTTCGGATTGCACTCAAGGGCTGTCCAGGATTCGGGCAGGTGTTCGTCGCCAGTGAGGGCGAAGTCGAAACAACCGAAGGCCAGGCCAAACGAGGCCAGGTAGTTGTGCAGCGCAGCCTCGATCGCGGCGGGGACGCCGATGGGTGTGTGGATGAGGTCGTTCCAGTCGCCTCGGCGCCAGTCCAGGGCGCCGTCCGGTGCCTCGATCCGGCTGGCGAACACCTGCCGCCCGACCACGGTGACCCGCGCGTCGCCGTTCTTGGGGATCTCGGCCTGGAACAAGTGCGGCATTACGGTGAGCGAGTCGTCGAAGGTGCCCGGATCGACGCGCTGGGCCCAGATCGCTCCAGCGTGCCCGTCCTCACTCACGGGCAGCCCGCGGAACGGCTTGTAGATGATGAGCTCGTGCTCAGCGGCGAACTTTCGCGCCTGCTCAGCATCGTTGGTGACCAGCGTCGCCGGGATGGTGAGCCCGAGTTCGGCGAAGCGTTGCAGTTGGGCGGGCTTGAAGTCCGCACGGCTGACAGCGGCCGGGTGGTTCACATACCGCGCGCCGCGCAGGTTGTGCAGGATGCCGCCGAGGCCGTGCCGGGTCTCGGCGGTGGCGAAGTCGCGTTGCCGGGCTGGAAGGTGGGCGAAGCGGGCGGAGTACGGGGTGGGGCGGCGGTAGTACACCGCCGCCACATCCCCCAGCTCCACCTCGCGGCTTGCCGTACGCAGCCGCCCGCCCCATACCGGTGCTCCGGCGCCGATGTGGGCGCCGAACGTCAGGTCGGATCCGATATCGGCCGGATCGATGCGGGCGACGGGCACCTCGCGCCCGTTCAACGCGGTGATGACGAGGTCGGCGGTGACGTCCTCCAGGGACGTGACGACCAGAACGAGGGGAGCCACTGATCAGTCCGACTCGTAGTCGGTGGTGTTGTCGTCCTGGGTCTGCGGCTGCGGGGTCTGCCCGTCGCCGCCGCCGGACACCGAGGCAGTGCCCTTGGTCTTGTTGGTGCCATGCTTGCCCATCTCCACCACTTGGCCGGCGGCGTCGGTGTAGCGGGCGGTCTGCGTGGCCTCGTCCAGCGTCACTGTCGCGTACGCCGGCGGGGCCGCCGGCAGCCGGTCGGTGACCAGCCGCATCGCCCACGGAGCCTCGGGTGCAAGCGTCTCCATACGGAATCCCCTTCCCTCACATCCGGCGGGTAGCCAGGCGGCCCCGCCTGATCAGAATCTGCCCACCGCACAGGCCTGACCAGTAGCGCAGGTGTCGCATATCGTGGCATAAAAGTTACACTGGGTGACGCCGCGTTGGAAGGGCGAGCATCGCTGGCTGGGGCGTGTATCGAAAGTGCTGGTCACCGGCGTGGCACCGCCTAAAATGACATGCGCTCTATGTCCGGTCGTGCTGGGATCAATCGCTATGGATGATCATTCCTTTGATGAAGCCGACTTGACGGACAGGATGGAGCGGAACCTGGCGGAACACGCCTGTCATCTGCACCGGAGTATGTCTGGCGCGACCGTCACAGAGGCTGGTGACCTCCTGGTCGTGGACAGTGGCCTGGACGACGACACGTTCAACATCGTTGCCTCGGCCCGCTTCACCGCCGCCAGCGCCGCGGCCCGCATCACCGAGACCGCTGGGACACTGGCCGGCACCGGCCGCCGTTTCTCCTGGTGGGTGGGGCCGGCCTCGACACCGCTGGACCTCACCGCCCGCCTGACGGCGGCCGGTCTGCCGGTGTCTGAACGCGAGACGGCGATGTGGGCCGAACTGGACGACACCCTGCCTCCTCCCGCCGTCCCGGGACTGGACATCCGGATCGTGACCACGCCCGAGCAGCTCGCCGACTACGCCACGGTCCTCGCCGCGAACTGGAACCCGCCCGCCGAAACCGTCCGCGGCTTCTTCGCTCGAGCCGCCCCGCAGGCACTGGCCGCGACCTGCCCGGCCCGGTACCTGGTGGGCTACGTGGAAAACCGTCCGGTCTGCTCCGCCGAGGTGTTCCACCACGCGGGAGTCGCCGGCATCTACAACATCTCCACCCTGGCCGCCCACCGCCGGCGCGGCTACGGCGGTGCCATCACGCTCGCGGCCCTCCGCACGGCCCGCGAGCGAGACCACCGCATCGCGGTCCTACAGGCGTCGGCCGACGGCGAGCCCGTCTACCGCCGCCTGGGGTTCCGCGCCTGCGGCCAGTTCGTCGAACATGCCATCACCCCCTGACCGCCAAGACTCCACGGGCTGTCCGTTCGCCATCCCTGAATGGGCCGGTCACAGCCACTCATTGATGGCCGCTACGAGGACAGTGGCCTCGTAGCGGCCCGCGAGCTTGTCGTATCTCGTGGCCACAGCTCGGTTCCTTTTGAGGCGGTTGATGCCGCACTCGACGGCATGCCGGGCCTTGTGGTCCTCGGCGTTGAACTTGGGCGGCCGACCACCGCGGGAGCCGCGCTTCTTGCGGTTGCGCGCCTGGTCGGCCTTGTCCGGGATGGTGCAGCGGATGCTATGGACATGGGGTTTTGGCCCTGCTCGTCCGCCAGGTGCAGCTTGGTGGTGAACCCGCCCCGCAAGCGTCCCAGTCCGTGATCACCAGGCTCGGTGAACATGCCGCCCGGCGGTTCTTTCTGTAGTTCACCCTGCCGACGAGCTCCGGCGGTCGAAGAGGTCCGGGGACGTGCGAAGGACCTCGCCGGTGCCAGGCCGACGACCGTCGCGGCCTGAGACCATCGGAACCATGGGCAAGCACCGCCGACCCGGGCCACCGAACCAGCCATCCCTTACCACCGCACGTCTCGACCCCGACGACCCGCTCGCTGCATACGTCAAGAGACGACGTGCGCCCATGGACCAGTACCGGCGCCACCGCCCGCTGCACGGTGGCGCCGGCCACCTCCACCCCAGCGAAACGAGGGTTCTGGAAGAGTGGAGCGGTTTCGGGTACGAACCGGTCGGTACCGCTCCCGATCTCGCTGCGGCGCAGGCGTGGGTGCGTGATCTCGATCCCGGCACAGCGGATGGTGAAGAGTAGAGGCAGCACCCGCCGTTGCACGGCGGGGCGGCCTTTTGCTCCTTCGCCTCCCGCCGACCCGCATCGCCATTCCTGACCGGCTGGGCGAGAGACGTGAGTAAACGTTCCGGCACTGGCAGGGAAGCCTGGTCGGGAGGCGAGGCGGGTCATCGGCGGACACACGAACTGACAGGTTAAATGATTGAATTATGGACGACGGCGGCCTGTGCGGCGCGCGGCGGAGCGGACGGTATGCAGATTGCCGTCACAAGAAAAACCGCGGTCGCGGTCAGCAGAGCGGCTGCGGGCTTCATGATCGCTTGCTTCATGCGGAGGAGTGAACACCATGGTCGTCCAGTTGCCAAAATGGATCACTCGTAGGTGTGAAACTTGCTGGTGGCGCGGCGGTTGAGCGCCGTGGTGAGGTAAGATCCACTGGCCTTCGGGATCACAAATGCTTACTTCCCGCTGGCCGTCGCGCGGTCACGCATGCTGAGCTGCAAGCGGATGTCGGTCAGGGTGTCGAGCGCGCGCCGCTGCTCCTCGGGGAAGCGGAGTCGCCGGGCGAGGTCGAGGGCTGCTTCGAGATGGTCTGACGCGGATTGCAGGTCCCCCAGCCGGAGTTCGGTCAACCCGAGGCAGCGCAACGCCTGGGTCTCTTCGAGCGCCGCTCCTATGCTCTTCGCCAAAGCGAGCGCGCTTCTGTGGTGTACTGCCGCTTCGTGGTCTCTTCCTGCCGCATGGAATGCGGATCCTATGCTGTTCAGGGCGATGGATTCATTCCGTCTGTCACCTAACTGCCGGAACGAGAAGAGGGCTTGCCTATACAGGTCCAGAGCCGCTTCAAGGTCTTCCGGAAGGTTGAGGATATTGGCCAGGTTGCATTGGGCAACCGCCTGATCCGAGCGGCTTCCGGTCGCCGTGCTGATCCGGAGTGAGTTCTCCAATGCCTGGCGAGCGGATTCCCGGTCTCCGGTGCTCAGAAAAAGATCCGACATGTTGTTCAGTACGTGCGATTCCTCTCGGTGGTCGCCGACCTCCCGGAATCCTTTGAGTGCGGCTTCGAAAGAATCCTTGGCGGACAGGTGGCTGGCCAGGTGCAAGAGGGTGATGCCCAGATTGTTCTGCGACCGAGCAACTTGCCACTGATCGCCTGAGCGCGAACGGATTTCCAGAGCCTCCCGCTGAAAGGTGAGGGCCTCGTCCAGGCGGCCTAGATGCCAGTGCAGGACTCCCAAGAGGTGGACCGCTTCGGCCTCCGCTGTTGGGTCATGGAGGTTCTGCGCGAGTGTCAGCGCCCGACGGGCGCAGTCCACTGCCTGTGGATAGCGCGCGGAGTGGGCCAGGGTGGCGCTGAGGTCGATCAGGGCGCGGGCCTCCGCGCGGGGGTTGTTGGTGGTGCGCCAGTGGGTGGCCGCGTGGTCGTGCATGCGCTGGGCTTCGGCCCAGTAGCCCTCGGCGTCCAGGAAACCGGCCAGGACGTGGGCGAATTGGGCGGCCTGGGCGGGGTGGTGGTGGGTGCGGGCGTGGCGTTCGGCGGCGACGAGGGCGGTGCGTTCGGCGGTGAGCCAGCGCTTGGCGTCCTGGGCGTCGGGCCAGGTGGGGAGGGGGCAGGGGGAGGGGGCGAGGTGGAGGTCGAGGCGGGCTCGGCGGGGGTAGATCATGCGGTCCGCCTGGGCGGCGGCGTTGAGGTGGAAATCGATGAGCCGCTGGACCGCCCGATCGCGGTCCTCTTCGGTGTCCTCGGCGACCGTGAGGGTGAGGGCGTATTCGCCCAGAAGATCGTGGAAGCGGTAGCGGTCGGGCGCGGGTTCGGAGAGAAGGTGCGCGTCCAGGAGTGATTCGATGATCCGCTCGGTCTCTTCCAGGGGCAGGCCGGTGAGCGCGGCGGCGGAGTGGGGGCCGAATTCGGGGGCGAGGTGGAGGCCGAGGAGGCGGAAGACGGTTTGCTGCTCGGCCGTGAGGGTGTTGTACGACATCTCGAACACGCGGGCGATGTCGGTGTATACGTCGCGGATTTCGTTGAGCCGGCCGTGGGCCCGGGACAGGCGTTGAATGAGGTGGGAGGTCGTCCAGGAGGGACGGGAGACCATGCGGCCCGCGGCGAGTTCGAGGGCGAGTGGCAAATGGCCGCACAGCCGGGCGATATTCGCCACGTCGTTCGCGTCCTGGCTGCGTTCGGGCCCCACCAGCCGCCGGAAGAGGGCGGTCGCGTCGTCCGTCGGCAGCACGTCGAGGAAGAGCGGGCGGACGCCGGGGAGGCCGGCCAGGCGACGGCGGCTGGTGATGATGATCAGCGAGGAGGAGCTGCCGGGGAGCAGCGGACGTACCTGCTCGGGGCCGGCGGCGTCGTCCAGCACGATCACGGCGCGGCGGGAGGCCAGCATGGTGCGCCACAGGGACGTCAGCTCGTCCAGGTCGTGCGGGACGGCGGTGGCGGGGACGCCGAGGAGGCGCAGCAGGGTGGTGAGGGCCGCCTCGGGAGTCAGCGGGTGGCGGCCGGCGGAGTGGGCCTGGAGGTCGATGTAGAGCTGACCTGCGGGGAAGCGCTTGGCGAGGCGGCGGGCGGCGTGCAGGGCCAGCAGGCTCTTGCCGACGCCGCCCATGCCGGTGATGGTCTGGAGCGCGATCACCGCGCCCCCGTCTTCGGGCGCCTGGAGCACGGCCTGCAGCGTGCCCATCTCCTCGTGGCGGCCGACGAGTTCGGCGTGGCCCGGCAGGTTGTTCGGGGCGGCGGTGGCAGCCCCGGTGGAGGTGGCGGTGGCGTTCGGGGCGTGGTCGGTGAGCAGCTCGCTCACCGGGGCCCGGTTCAGGATGAGCCGGTGCGCGCGGGACAGGGCCTCGCCCGGGTCGGCGCCCAGCTCCTCCTTGAGGCGGCGCCGCGCGAGATCGTACGTGCGCAGCGCGTCGGCCTGCCGGCCGCTGCCGTACCCCGCCACCATGAGATGGCGGATCAGGGTCTCGTCGGTGGGGTACCGGGCGACCAGCGCCGACAGCTCGCCCACCAGCTCCGCGAAGCACCCCCGGCGGAACTCGATGGCGATCCGGGTGAGGGTCGCGGCCAGCCGGCCCTCCAGCAGGGTCGCGCGGACGTTCTCCGCCCACAGGCCGCCGAGCCCGGCCAGCGGCTCGCCGCGCCACAGGCCCTCCGCCTGCCGCAGCAGTGCCAGGGCCTGGGCGTCGTCGCCGCTGTCGGCAAGCGACCGGGCCTGGGCGACCAGCCGGTTGAAGCGGTGCCAGTCGACGGCCTCCGGATCCACGGCCAGGGTGTACGTGTGGGCCCGCTGCACCAGCAGCGACGGGCTGCCCGGCGCGTCGGCCTGCGGCAGCCGCCGGCGGATCTTGGCCGCGCAGGAGTGCAGGCTGGCCCGTGGCTTGCCGGGCGGATCGCCGTCCCACAGCTGCTCGATCAGGGTGTCCAGGGCGACCGGTTTGCCCACGTCGAGGGCCAGGGCGGCGAGCATCAGGGCGATCTTGGCGGATCCGAGCGGGTCGGGGCGGCCCTCCGTACGCAGTTCTACGGGCCCCAGGATCGAGATCTCGAAGTCCACCAGCGCTCCCCTATATCGCCGGTCCGCAACGCTCCGTAAGGGCATCATGACATCGGGACAACTTTGGTCACCAGATGGCCTTCGCGGCGAGCGGGGGCAGGAGGGGCAGGAGGGGCAGGGGAGGCAAGGGGGGACAAGGGAGACAAGGGGGACAGCGCGACGCCGGCCCAACGCGCGCCCTGTGCGCCGGGCGCCTCGCCCGCCGGCTCGCGACCGGGCCACGGGAAGGCCCACTCCGCCCCGGCCAGCGCCGGGAGCGGCAGCCCCGCCTCCACCCACGCGTGCAGCACCGAGGCGATCAGCGCGTGCTCCCGCCCGGAGACCGGGGGCCCGCCGGCCGCCGTCACCGCGACCGGCGCGCCGCCCCCGCGCGCCAGGGCGACACACCGGCCGCCGCCGTCCGCGCCGTCCGCGTCCCGGACCGTGGCGAGCAGGCATCCGGGGTACCGGCGCAGGACGCGGGCCGCGTGCCTGGGGTCGCCCACGCTGCCGTACAGCACATCGGCGCACGTCAGCGTTGTCGCGTCCGCGGCGCCGCCGAGGTCGACCCGCAGATGGCCGTCGGCCGGCGGGTAACCCGCCGGGCTCTCGGTGATCAGCGCCAGGTACGGGCCGAGAGCGGACCGTACGACGACCATCGCCGCGCCGCCGCCAACCGGCCCCGTTGCGTGTACGGGCTTCGGCCCGGGCGCCCCGAACCCGTCGGCTGGGCTTTCCATCACGGACATGCCGTCCCCCCGTCTCTCGCGGTCGTATGTCTCGCGGTCCGCTACGGAGCGGTCCGCTACGCGAGGGGCATGCCCGGCCGCGCGGGCGAAAGCCTTGGCGGACCCTTGCCGAAACCTTGCGGCGCTTGGAAGGAACGCCCGGAAGGCCCGGCGGCGAGGGGCGGTCAGGCAGGCGACGGCGGGGGGAGGGCCTGTTCGGCCCAGATCGTCTTGCCGGTGGCCGAGTGGCGGCTGCCCCAGCGGCGGCTGAGCTGGGCGACCAGGAGCAGTCCGCGGCCGCCCTCGTCGAAGACGCGGGCGCGGCGCAGATGGGGCGCGGTGTTGCTGCCGTCGGAGACCTCGCAGATGAGCGTCCGGTCGTGGATCAGGCGTAGCTGGATGGGTGCGGTGGCGTGCCGCATGGCATTGGTGACCAGCTCGCTGACGATCAGTTCGGTGGTGAAGACGGCCTCGTCGAGCCCCCAGGCGAGCAGCCGCTCCGTGACGTCCCGGCGGGCGCGGGCGACGAGGGCGGGGTCGTCGGGGATGTCCCAGGTCGCCACGCGCGAGGAGTCGAGGCCGCGGGTGCGGGCCAGGAGGAGGGCAACGTCGTCGGGCGCGCCCTGCTCGGGGAGCAGCGCCCGCAGCACGCATTCGCACCGCGCGTCCAGCGAGGGGGCGGGGCGGGCCAGCGCCTCGGTGAGGGTGCTGAGCCCGGCGTCCAGGTCCCGGCCCCGGCCGCCGATCAGACCGTCGGTGTAGAGGGCGAGCACCGTGTCCTCGGGCAGGTCGAGCTCGATCGCCTCGAAGGGGAGCCCGCCGACGCCGAGCGGCGGGCCGGCCGGCACATGGACGGGGCTCACGGTGCCGTCGGGGTCCAGCAGGACCGGCGGCGGATGGCCCGCCCGGGCCACGGAGCAGCGGTGGGCGACCGGGTCGTAGACCGCGTACAGGCAGGTGGCGCCGACGTCCCCGGTGGGCGCGCCCGCGCCGCCCTCGGCGGAGAGGTGGATGACGAGGTCGTCGAGGTGGGTGAGCAGCTCGTCGGGCGGCAGATCGACGTCGGCGAGCGTGCGTACCGCCGTACGCAGCCGGCCCATCGTGGCCGAGGCCTGGATGCCGTGGCCGACCACATCGCCGACGACCAGCGCGATCCGCGCCCCGGAGAGCGGGATGACGTCGAACCAGTCGCCGCCCACCCCCGCGTACGGCCCGGCGGGCTGGTAGCGGAAGGCGACCTCCACCGCGGTGGGTCCGGCCAGCGCCTGGGGCAGCAGGCTGCGCTGCAGGGCCAGGGCGGTGTCGCGCTCCCGGGTGAAGCGGCGCGCGTTGTCCAGGCAGACGGCCGCCCTGGTGGTGATCTCCTCCGCGAGCAGGATGTCGTCCTGGGTGAACGGGTCGGGCCGGGTGTGGCGGGAGAAGACGGCCACGCCCAGGGTGACCCCGCGGGCCCGGATGGGCACGGACATGATCGAGTGGAAGCCGTGGACGCGCAGTGTGGTGGCGCGGGCGGCGCTCTCGGACGCCCAGCGACTCATGGCGGGGTCCGTCGTCGGGATGATGACGGGGTGGCCCGCCGTCAGGGACACGGTCTGCGGGGAGTACGACGGATACGTGTCCACCTGCCCCAGCTTGACCACGGCCTCCGGGGCGCCGGGGAGGACGGACTGATGGGCGGCGCGGCGCAGCACCACCGGGCCGGTGAGCGGGCCGGGCGGCGGCTCGCCGAACGGCTCGTCCTGGTCCAGGCGCTCCAGCAGGTCGACGCTGACGAAGTCGGCCAGGCCCGGGATGCCGACGTCGGCCAGCTCCTGGGCGGTCCGCGTGACGTCGAGCGTGGTGCCGATACGGACGCTGGCCTCGCTGAGCAGCAGCAGCCGCTGCCGGGCCAGGTACTGCTCGGTGATGTCGTGGGCGGCCAGGCAGACGCCGTGCACCTCGCCGTCGGGGGTCTTGAGCGGGGCGAGGCGGGCGGACCAGGCGTGGGCGTGGGCCTCGCCGCCGACGCGGCGGTGTGTCTCCACCACGCGCCGCTCGCCGGTGCGCAGCACCTCGGCCATGTGGCGTTCGAGCTCTTCGCTCTCCAGCCGCCCGCCGATCTCCGACAGCCGCAGGCCGCGGATCTCCTTCTCTGGCAGGCCGATGACCTGGGCCATCTGGTCGTTGATCTTGCGCAGCCGCAGCAGGTCGTCGTAGATCGCCACCGGGCAGGGGGACTGCTGGGACGCCAGCGCCTGCAGGGCCTCGTCCTCCGCCTGCTCGATGACGTCCTGGATGTTCCTGGTCGGCTCGGCGGCCCCGGTGGCCTTGGGGTTCCCGGTGGGCTCGTCAGGGCCCGGGAGCGGGGAGACCAGCAGCCAGTCGCCCGGCCCGTCCGCGCTCGGCGCGCCGCGGTGGGCCAGCAGCCGGACGCGTACGGGGTGGCCGTCGCGGTGCCGCAGGGTCAGCGTGCCGTTCCAGCGGGGGAGGGCCGCCGCGGCCTGTACGGCGTCGGGGGAGACCTCCTCGGCGAGCAGGGCGGCGGCGTCCCGGCCCACCACCTCCGCGGGAAGGTGGCCGAGCAGCCGCCGGGCGCCCTCGTTCCAGCTGGTCACGACGGCGTCAGCGTTGATCGTGGCCCTGGCCGTGACCGCCTCGTCGAACGGGTCGTGCCCTCGGCCGCCGAACCCGCCGCCGGAACCGCCGCCGGGTCCGTCGTCGAATCCGCTGGATCCGCTGGATCCGCCGGGTCCGCCTGGCCCGCCGCCGGGTCCGCCGTCGAAGGGAGGGGCGCTGTCGTGGCCTGTCATCGTCGTCTGTCCCACTTCACCACCGCCTGGCCCCGGTTTCCGGGGAGTAGCCGGTCGCAAGGGCCCGCAGAACCAGCGTCGTGCACATCCCGCACCACATCAACCGGGGTGCGCGGCAGGTCCGTGTCGCCCACGGGCGGGTCCAGTTTTTCGGGATTGGCCCGAGCTTCTTGATCGCCCGCGCGCCTACTCTCGGCCCGAGCCCCCCACCGAGACCGGGAACGGAACCCACATGGACCCTCGACTCGCCCACGACCTGGCCGACCTGCCCGACGCCCTGGACGCCACCCGGCTGCTCGCCACGGGCCTGCTCGACGAGCTGGCGGAGCGGCCGGTCATCCCCTCCGTACGGCCGCCCGAGCCCGAACCGCTGCCGGGCGAGGGAGCCGGACTGCGGGCCGCGCTGGAGGAGTTCGCCGAACGCTGGGAGCCTGCCTTCGGGGCCAGCGCCGGGCCGCGCTACCTGGGGTTCGTCACCGGCGGCAGCACCCCGGCCGCGCTGGTCGGCGACTGGCTGACCGCGACCGTGGACCAGAACTCGAACTCGTCGCTCGACGGCGCCGGGCAGCACCTGGAGCGCCAGACCGTCGGCTGGCTGCGCGAGCTGTTCGGCCTCGGCGCGGCACACGACGGCGCGTTCGTCAGCGGCGCCACGATGTCCAACACGGTCGGCCTGGCGATCGCCCGCGAGTGGCTGGGGGAGCGCCGGGGCGTCTCGGTCGCCGAGGCGGGGGCCGCGGCCCTGGGGCCGGTGCGGGTGCTGTCCGGCGCCCCGCACTCCAGCGTCGCCAAGGCCCTGTCCGTGCTCGGCCTCGGCCGCTCCGCCCTCGTCCCGGTGCGGACCCTGCCCGGGCGGGAGGCGGTCGACCCGGCCGCGCTGGACGAGGCGCTGGCCCAGGCGGACGGCCCCTGCGTGGTCGTCGCGAACGCGGGCACGGTCAACACCGTCGACTTCGACGACCTGCGCGCCGTCGCCGCGCTGAAGGAGCGCCACGACTTCTGGCTGCACGTCGACGCCGCCTTCGGCGCCTTCGCCGCGCTCTCCCCGCGCCACGCGCACCTCGTGGCCGGGCTGGACGCGGCCGACTCGGTCTGCGTGGACCTCCACAAGTGGCTGAACGTGCCGTACGACAGCGCCGTCCAGTTCACCCGCCGCCGCGACCTCCAGGCCCGCGTCTTCCAGAACGCGGCCGCCTACCTCGGCCCGCTCGGCGACACGCCCGACCTCGTCCACCTCACCCCCGAGAACTCCCGCCGCCTGCGCGCGCTCGCCGCCTGGTTCACGCTGCGCGCGTACGGCCGGGAGGGGCACCGGGACATCGTCGAACGCTGCGCGGACTGCGCGCACGCGCTGGGCGAGGCCGTGGACGCCACCCCGGGGCTGCGGCTCCTCGCGCCGGTCCGGCTGAACGTCGTCTGCTTCACCCTGGCCGAGGACCCGACCCCCGAACGGCTCGCCGCCTTCGCCGGGGCACTGGCCGACGAGGTCTTCCTCACCCCGACCGTCTACGCCGGGGTCCCTGCGCTGCGGGCCGCCTTCAGCAACTGGCGCACCACCGGGGAGGACGTGCGCCGCATCGCCGAGCGCCTCGGGGCGGCCGCCCGGGCCGGTGTCCCGCGTTGACAGGGGGATGATCATCCGGCTGTAATGGCGCGCGGTGCCACGTGGCGTCGGCCAGAGAGCAGTGGGCAGGCCGACAGCCGGGTGAGCACCCTTCACAAGGGACCACGCCATGAGTACGTACTCCGCGCCCTGCGTCTGACCTGGGCGCCTCCGCGCGCCGTCCCTTGTCCCACCGCCTCAGGACCTCAAGCCTTCGGCCGTTGGTTTCTTCCGCACCTCCGGACGAGGGTCGCGCGCCTCACCGCCGTCGATCATCGCCGCGGCCTCGCTCGCGGCGCACACACACCTCTTCCGGAGATGCGACACCGCATGCCCACACCCTTCAACCAGCAGATCATCGAGGAGTTCCGAGCAGCCGGCGGAAAGGTCGGCGGCCCCTTCGAGGGTGGCGACCTGCTGCTGCTCACCACCACCGGCGCCAGGTCGGGGAGGCCGCACACCACCCCGCTCGGCTACGTCCGCGACGGCGACCTGCTGCTCGTCGTCGCGTCCAACCTCGGCGCGCCCCACCACCCCGCCTGGTACCACAACCTCCTCGCCCATCCCGTGGTGCGCGTGGAGATCGGCACCGAGGCGTACGAGGCGATCGCGGTCCCCGCCGAGGGGGAGCGGCGGGACGAGCTGTTCGCGCGGGTGGTGCGGGTGGCGTCCGGGTACGGCGACTATCAGAGCCGTACGGAGCGCACCCTGCCGGTTGTGGCGCTGGAGCGGCCCGACCACACGGCGGGGGCGCCCCGCGAGATCAGGACGCTCGCCGACAAGGTCCTGGAGATCCACACCTGGCTGCGCGGCCAGCTCAGCCACATACGCGAGGAGGCCGCCGCCCACCTCGCCGCCCGCGCCGCCCACCAGGGCCCGGGCGAACCGCCGCCGCCGGGGCTCGGCCTGCAGATCCGGCAGCACTGCCTGGCCTTCTGCGAGGGCCTGACCCACCACCACGGCGGCGAGGACAAGGCCGTTTTCCCCGCCCTCGCGGCCCACCACCCCCAGCTGCGGGAGTCCCTCGACCGGCTCAGCGAGCAACACCGGACGCTCGCAGGCCTCATGGAGCGGCTCCTCGCCCTGCTGGCCGACCTCACCACCGCCGACCCCGCACGCTTCCGGGCCGAGCTGGACCGGATGACCGAGGAGCTGACGCGACACCTCGACGACGAGGAGAAGTGGCTGCTCCCCGCGCTGGCGGAGATCCCCTTCCCACCGGCGGCACCGGCGGCCCCGGCGGCCCCGGCGGCGGCCGTGCCGACCGCCGAGGCCGGCTGACCGCACCCCCGCCGAGGCGGCCGGCCACCCCGCCCGGCCGCCTCCGCGGGCCCGCCGACGCCTCGCACCGCGCGCCTTGACCTCCTCCACCGTGGTGGGGCGGCTGGTGGTGCCGGCGACTTTGCCCGGGAAAGCCGACCCCTGGTGATCTACGCGGCCTGCCGCGCTGGCGATCGGGACGAAGCGGGATCATCGAGGCGCGGAAGACTAGCCTCGGGCCATGGTGACGCGCACCCGGCTGTACCACGACGGCACTCTGCTCCTGGAGGACTTTCCCGCCAGGGACCTCTCCGCGCATCTCGCCGATCCGGCGGCGGTCCTGTGGCTGGACCTGTACCGGCCCGGAGCCGCCGAGTTCACCATGCTCGGCCAGGAGTTCGGCATCCACGAACTCGCTCTGGAGGATGCCGCGCAGCGCGGGCAGCGGCCGAAACTCGACCGCTATCGCACCCATGAGTTCCTCAGCGCCTACGCCGTGACCGTCAGTCCGGACGGGGCCGAGCTCACATACAGCGAGATCGCCGTGTTCCTCACCAGGCAGGCCATGATCACCGTCCGCAACGACGAGGGTTTCGACATCGAGAACGTCGTCGCCCGCTGGGACGAGAGCCCGGACCTGGCCGGCCACGGCGTGGGATTCCTGCTGCACGGCCTGCTCGACCATCTCGTGGACGGCCACTTCGCCGCGGTCCAGCAACTGGACGACAGCGTCGAGGAACTGGAAGGGCTGCTCTTCGCGGCCGGGCGTCGTCAGATCGAATCGGTGCAGCGCCGGGTTTTCGCACTGCGCAAATCGCTCGTCCGTCTGCGGCGCGTCGTCCTTCCGATGCGTGAGGTGGTGAACGCGCTCATGCGGCCGGGCCTGCACGTGATCACCGACCCTCTCGTCCCGTACTACCAGGACGTCTACGACCATGTGCTGCGCGTCACCGAATGGACCGAATCACTCCGGGACCTGGTGGTCTCGGTCATGGAGACGAACCTCTCGGTCCAGGCCAATCGCATGAACCTGGTCATGAAGAAGGTGACGAGCTGGGCCGCGATCATCGCCGTACCCACTGCGATCACCGGCTACTACGGTCAGAACCTCCCCTATCCCGGGTTCGGCCGCGAGTCGGGATTCATCACCTCCGCCGCCGTCATCGTGGTCCTGTCCGCCGTGCTGTATCTGACGTTCAAGCGCAAGGACTGGCTCTGACCCGCCCCGGCGTCGGGCACCGGCGACCAGGTCGCCAAGGCGGGAAATGCCTGGTCATTCCCGGCTTCTCGGGCCGGTGAGCGGAGTAGTGTGAAGAGGCCGGGAGTTCCTCGCGCACCGGCTCCGCCGCGGGTGCCGTTTCCGGTGATCGACGACGCCGGGCCGCCCTCCGCGTGCCCGGGGACGGGTCGTGACATGCCCGGGACCATTGGCCGTACGACATCGATCAGGCGCGCGCCGTCGCCGCCGACCCGGCTGTCCCTGACACCCGCGCCGGGCGGGCCGGACGGCATGTGGCCACCTCTGATGGCCGGCGACGCCGGCGATGCCCCCGGCCAGGAGGTATCAGCCGAAGGGATCGATGCCCGACGCAGGGAAGAGGCGTGGGAGACCGAGGGGGGTGGAGGAGGGCACATCATGGCCGTATTGCGCGAGCGGAAGGGGTACCGCGAGAAGATCATGCGGGCTCTGTACCAAGCCGCCGAGGGCAATCGCCTCCTGGGGGTCGACGGGGCGAAGCTCCGGGACGACCTCGGTATCCCCGAGGAGGACCTGGCCGCTGCCTGTACGTATCTGGCGGACGAAGGCTGGGTCGTCGTCGACTGGGGGAGGGGCAATACGCCTGAGATGATCACGTTGACGCATCAGGGGATCCGGCGGCTGGAGACAGAAGAGGAAGGCGTTGCCCCCAGCGAAGGACGGGCGGCACCATGACCGACTCCGAGACCCCCGGCCCTCCCAGGCTGCTGCCCGATGCCGTCCACAAGGCGGTGGGACCCGGGACGGCCCTGCTGAGGCTGGAGACGGCACGCGCACGCGAGGGAATCCTGGACGGTGCCTGGTGGCCGCGGTCGCGGGACATCGGTGTCGAGCTGCCCCCGCTGATCTCCGCGCTGACCGAGCACCTCGGACCCGTCTCCCGCGTGGGTCTGGACAGCAGTGCCTGGGACGAACTGCCGACACGGCTGACGGTGGACGGCCGGGTCGTGCACATCGACTCCTTCCCGGTCGGTGACGACACCGTCCTCGTCACCCGCGGCGAGCAGGACCACTTCTCCCTGCTGCTGGTTCCGCCGGACACGGCGCCCGAGGCGGCACGCGCCGCGATGGCCAGGGCCGTCCGGGCCGACAACGTCAGCGAGGCCGGACAGATTCTCATCGACCTCGCCCGTGTCGGCGACCGGCCGTCCCCGCCGAGCTGACGTTTCCGTCGCAGACCGGACCTCCGGACATCGACCGGAAGGACGGGGGTGAACCTCTCGATCTGCCCGGCGGACTCCCGCCGCCCCGATCACCAGGAGTGGCGTCGACCGGCGACGGTGTGGATCACCAGTAGTGGCGGCGACCGGCGACGGCGTGTCCCATCGCCCCGAGGAGCCACAGGACAGCTCCTATGACCGCCACGATGATCCCGATGGTCCACAGGATGGATATCCCGGTGACGAAGCCGATGACGAGCAGAATGATGCCGATGACGATCATGATCTCTCCCGTGGGGAGTAGTGCCGGTTCCCCTGCGGACCGCGAAAGGCCGCAAGGGCGTTGAACCTGGGAACGGTCCCTTCTTCCTTACTCCGCCCGATGGGGCTTGTGGCGGATGACGTGTAGGCGGACATCGGTGGGCATGTGCGGGGAGCCGGTGCATTGACGAGCGGTGCGGAGCGGGCCTTCGCAGAGGGCACCGAGAGTGGCGCCGGGCGCGCCCTCGGGGGTGAGGGTGAGGCTGACGCGGGTGCGGTGGTGGGCAGGCCGGCCGGTGATGCGTACGGCCGCGTGCTCGACCCCCGGCAGGGCGCCGGCTTGGGTCGCGATCGCGTCGCTGAGGGCGTGGTCGCGTAGTTCGACGCCCTCCTGCGGGGGTGTGCCGCCCACGGGCAGTGAGCCGGGGCGGCGTCGGCTCACCTGGGCGAGCAGCCACCACAGGGCGAGCAGAGCGGCGAGGACGAGGGCGGCGATGACCGCCGGCCACCACCACCAGCCCTGGCTGCTCCAGCGGGCCCGGTCGGCGGAGCCGAGCAGGACGTCGTTCGGGGTGGTCAGGGGCCAGCCCGCGGGCGGGACCAGATCGTGTCGCCGGTAGAGGTCGAGTCCGGCGAAGAGGATCAGCAGCCCGCCGCAGAGCAGGACCAGTCCGGCGACGGCCAGCAGACTGCGGTTGAGTACGGATCGCGGCGTCATGGTGCGGGCTCCGGTGCTGCGGGGTTTCGGTCAGTCGGCGCGTCGCCGCACACGTACGACGATGCGGGGAGGACGGGCCAGGGTCAGCCGGCCGCGTTCCTCGTCGAGGACGGCGGTGAGGTCGTCCTTCACCTGTCGGGGGTCGCGGAAGCGGACGTCCGCGCGCGCTCTGATGCGGTGGCGGCGTACGCGGACGTGCGCCGCGCCGACTCCGGGGACCCGCATCGCGGCGTCGCGCAGCAGGCGGGCGGCGCCGTCACGGTCCAGCGAGGCACGCAGTCGGGGGCAGCCGGCGGGTGAACGCAGGGGCAGCCAGTGGCGATGGCCGGGGGTGAGGGCCAGGACGATCAGCCAGACACCGATGGCGGCGGCCACGGCCGCTCCTGTGAGCATCCACACGTCGTCCACGGAGCGGGTGGCCAATTCGTCGGCCAGGTGCCGGCGCCAGGCTGCCGCCGGGCGTCCGGCCCGTACGGCGAGGACGTCGACCAGCGCCGCGACCGCCGCCACGAGGATCACCGAGGCGACCAGCATCGCCGGGAGACGGCGTGCCGCCCACGGCCGGTGGGTCCGGTGTCCGCTGTCGCGCTCACCGGCCCTGAGATCAGAGCCGGACATGTCGCGTTCGGGTGGCTCTATCTCCTTCGCCGGCGGCACCGGGGCACGGTGCGCGGACGACGCGGAGCCGCGGCCGGGAGGACCGGGATCGGTTGTCATCGCGCTCCCCTTCCCGCGTGGATGGTCCGGCGTGCCCGGCGGCCCGGACCATCGTGGCCGCTCACCGGACCCGCCCCCGGCCTGCTTCGGCGGCGGTCAGCAGACGCCGGACGGTGAGGGTGACCTCGCTCACCCGCAAGCCGGTCAGCTGGGCCACCCGTTCGGCGACGTCCCGCTGGATCCGCTCACAGACACGGGCGATGTCGGTGGGGTAGGGCAGGTCCATGGCCACATGCAGGCGCACCGATCCGGTACGGACGGTGGCGGAGGCGCTGGGTGCCGCCGGCCCGCCCCGGTCCGGTGGTACGGCGGCGCGCCTGGACTGGGCCGTGCGTGCGACCTGCGCGGCGATACGGGCGACCACCCTGTCCGGGATGACGGTGGCGCCCCGTTCGGCCGGGGGTGGCAGGCCGACGGCCGGCGCCGGTGGGTCCGACGCCTCGCCGGGGGATGCGGGCCGGGTCTTCACCGCCGCTGCTTCCGTGTCCAGAGGTCGAGGTCACCCTGCACGACGAGGCCGACGATCAGCCCCGCCGCGCCCAGGACCAGAACCAGCAGAAACGCCCAGAAGCCGCCGAAGTAACCGGCGAAGCCCAGGGCCATGCCGGCCGCGAGGCCTGTCGTTGCCGTGTTCATCATGCACTCACCCGTCCCGCGCACATACGTCACCGTGCGCGCGATCTCCCGCGCCCGTGCAGGGCCCGGCGGTGGATCACCTCACGCGGCCCTCGGCCGGTTCGGCGCCTTCCTCCTCGTCGGGGAGGTGGACGTCGTCGACGGCGATGTTCACCTCGACGACCTCCAGCCCTGTCATCCGCTCCACGGCGCTGATCACGTTGGTGCGTGCGCCGCCGGCGACTTCGACGATGGAGACGCCGTACTCGACGACGACGTCCAGGTCCACCGCGGTCTGACGCTCGCCGACCTCGACCTTCACTCCTCGCGTGACGCCTCCGCCCGCGCCGGGGACGCGTTCCCGGACCGCGCCGAACGCCCGGGCCATCCCTGCGCCCAGGCCGTAGATCCCCGGTACCTCGCGGGCGGCCATGCCTGCGATCTTCGCCACCACACCGTCCGCGATGGTGGTCTTCCCCCGTGTCTCGGCCGGGGCCCCGGCCCCCGTACGGCCTTGCAGCGCGCTCACGCCCGCATCGGCCCGGCTGTCCCCGCCGCCGCTGGTGATGTTCTCCGTCATGGCGGTCGCCTCGATCGGTCGGTCGGGCACCTGAGCGGCACCCGTCGAAAGATTGGACACAGCAGGGGCCGCGTTTCTCACACACATCTAATGTGACGTGCATCACAGGCGGTTTCCTGGTTACCCAGAGGGTCCGAGCCTTTGTGCGGGGGCGCCATGACCGAACGCACTGTTTCCCCATCGCCGGAAGGCGACCTGCTGGGACGTGACCTGCCGGACGGATTGCTGGCCGTCCGGGCGGCCGAGGGGGACGAGGACTCCTTCGCCATTCTTGTCCGGCGGCACGGCTCGTCCCTCCTTACTCTGGCTCGCTGCATGCTCGGCAGTCCCCAGGACGCCGAGGAGGCCGTGCAGGACGCCTTCGTCAGCGCTTGGCGGCGGCTGCCGGAATACCGCCACAGCGCGGAGTTCCGTACCTGGATGTACCGGATCACCGTCAACCGCTGCCTGACCATGCGCCGGCGCCGGCCGCCGCCCCTCTCACTGGACGTCGTCGTCGAGCCCGCGGCGGGAGACGCCTGGAGCCAGCCCGCCCGGTCCGCCGAGCAGGACGCCGCCACCGCCGCACTGTCCCGCGCGCTCGCCGAGCTGGATGTCGGACAGCGGATCTGCTGGATCCTGAGGGAAGTGGAGGGCCTGCCCTACAAAGAGATCGCCCATGTGACGCGGACCAGTGAGCCGACGGTGCGCGGCAGATTGTTCAGGGCGCGCCGATCCCTGCAGGAGGCGATGGGCCCATGGCGCTAGGCGACCCGCACGCACGGCCTTCCGGGCCCCACAGAGCCCACGGGCTCCATAGCGGCCCAGCGGCCGCCGATGTCCCCCCGTTCGCAGGTGATGAGGTGCTGCCCTGCGGCCGCCTGCTCAGCCGGGTCTGGGAACAGGCGCGCGACGCGGCGCCGGCTGACGACCCGCGCACCGCCTCCTGTCCTCACTGCCGCGAGGCCGTCGAGGGGCTGGCCACGGTGAACGCGGCCACCCGGGCGCTGCGCACCGAGGACACGCGCGGCCTCCACGCCCTCGCCGACCGCGTCATGAGCATCGTCGGGGCGGAGGTACGGCCCGGACGGCTGCTGCCCCTGGCCGACCCGGACCGGGACCTGCGGATCGCCGAGAACGCCGCGGCGAAAGTGCTGCGGCAGGCGGCGGACACGGTCCACGGCGCGAGGGCCGCGACCTGCCGGCTCGTACCCGAGGGTGAGGGCACCGACGTTCGGGTGATCATGACCCTGGCCGCCGCTCTCGACCGCCCGCTGCGCGACCGCGTCCATGAGGTGCGCCGAGCGGTTCTCCACTCGGCCGTACAGGACCTGGGTCTGGCCGTGTCGGCCGTCGACATCGCGGTGGTGGAGGTCCTGGAGCAGGAGCCGCTCCTCCGTCCCGGCTTCCCGACCGGCGGAGGTGGGTGATGAGTGCCGCCGTACATCCGCGCGGCCATCGTCACGCTCGCCGGCTTCGGCTCGCGCCCAAGCGGAGTTGCTCGGCCTCGAGGTGTCGGACGTCGTGGACCGCACCCGGCCCCTCAGAGCCGCCATGGGCGGCGGCCTGCGGGCCGGGTGCGGACCGCAAGACCAGCGGATCAAGGGATCCGCAGGTCAAGCGGCGTGACCGAAGATCAGGCCTTCTTGGTCTCCTAGTAATGGGGCGTTCGGTGACCTGCGGAGGTGATCACTGCAGGTTGCTGACCTGGCCTTTCCGTGATGGGTGAGTCAGCCGACGAATGACCCTGCCCGAGCACATCGCCATGGCCGCTCGGGTGGTGCCCCGCCGGGCGGTGTAGCTGTCCGGACCTTGCGGCTCCGTTCAGCTCCGTGGCCCCCGCGGCGAGCTGACTCAGCTCCCCGGTTCTCCGCGCTGTTCACGGGCGTCACCACCGCCATCTGGCGCGGAAACGACTGCACCGCCCCACTGAGCTGCGGAATAGCGAACTCCACATCCTTACACCACATCGCGGGACGCTACCGCCGCTCGGGACTTACGGGAAGCCGGAGCCCTCTTGGTCGCAGCCCATCACCACCCATGCGGTTGATGTATGAGCTTCGCTCGCTACGTGGTCCTCCGCTGCTTAGTCATGTCCCTACGGCCGGTATGACCAGAACCTTACAGTCCTTATCGTTAGGAATTAGGACATAGCGAACTTAGTGCATAAAGGCACCCTGAGTTCTGACGGGCTCCAAAAACCCCATACTCCTGACCCGCCCCACGGCTAGCATTACGCCCCTACATGCGGCACAAGCACCATGGCAGTGGAGTCGGCATGACGGTCACGGACAACCCAACCCTTGATGGAGAAGTCCCGAAGGGTAAAGGTGAACACAGCGACGCGGAGGGGAAGCTCTCCCTGCTCACCTATGCAGATCTGGCCGAGGCCGCTATGAGGATGCAGGCTGGTGCGACAAAGACGAAGGCCGGCTGGGAGAATCTGCGAGCACTGATTGCTCGGCTCCAAGGTGAGAACGTGGGCGTTCTTGACCCCACTCAGGGTGAAGCGTGGGGTATAAAGGGGCTGCGCCTTTGCGGATTTCAGGGAACTACAGCCGAATTTTCGATGCAGATCGACCCTTCTCCTGGAATCAGCATCTATCATGGACCGAACGGGTCTGGCAAGTCAACTATTTCTGATGGTATTCGTACCGCGCTCTCAGGGAAAACGGGATGGTGGACTGACGTAACCGCGCCGACAGGGCGAAGCAAATATGATCCGCTCTGGGAAAAGATCAACAGAGCGCGTGACAGTGCGCAGTCTTGGGCAGAGGTCACACTGGTGCGA
Source organism: Streptomyces sparsogenes (assembly GCF_001704635.1). GTDB lineage: Bacteria > Actinomycetota > Actinomycetes > Streptomycetales > Streptomycetaceae > Streptomyces > Streptomyces sparsogenes. The sequence goes on from NZ_MAXF01000095.1 coordinate 180,435, forward strand.
AATGGCGAAGAGCTGATGCTGAAATGCGTGCTCACTGATGATGGTGAGGTCGGCGATGCCTATGGCGAATGGCGAACCTCCTCCGGTGAAGTGTGCACTGTCGATATGGGAAGCACTTGGCGCCATGCACTGGAAGGGCATCCTCCTGTATTTTCGTACGCCGAGGTGGAGCGGCGTGTTCAGCAGAGTAATGACTTGCAGCGCTATATTACCAACCTTCTCGCGCTGGGAGGGGCATTCACGTATCTAGAGGCGCTGGTGTCCGAGCTGAGTGAAGCAGCTTCGGCGAGTAAAAAGAAAATTGATGCCGCACTCAAGGACGGCAAAGCTAGAGTGGCCGAGGTTGACCATCGCTTTCGACTCAGCGAGCCGACGGTCGAGGTCCGAGATATTTCCTGGCCGGCAATTACCGATAATATTGAGGACTGGCTAACTCGCCATCACCTTGTGGACGCCGCTTCGACAACGGTCGAAGTCACGAGCGCAGACGTACAACGACTGAGGTTGGCACTGTCAACTGTGGATGCAGCCTTCCAGAAACTGGAAAGCGCCTCCGCGTTGACTAGCCCGAGGATTGCCCAGCACTTGGATGCTCTTTACAAGGATGCTGTCGAGATTACTCCACGGGGCTCAATGTGCCCTGTTTGCAATTCGGTAGTTGATGACTGGGTGGAAATCCTGCAGGAGAACGTGGAGCGGCATGCCGTGCTGTCGCCGATTCACGAAGAGGCATGCCGCGCATTGAGTGAACTCAGGGATGCGTCAGTCGTCGCGAATCACGTGGCGGAAATTATCGCACTAATTAACTATTCTGATAGTGGCCGCAGGGCTGCATCTGCGACCGCAGCGGCAAACGCAGAGCGCCTTCGCGCAGTGATGAGGTTCCACGGCAGTCGGCCGGCACTGGAGGTACGGGAAGGTTTCCTGGCTCTGAGGAACTCCATCAGCACTGCGGACTGGTACGCGGCAAGCGGCGCGGCAGTGGAGGCAAGCGAGATCACGAGGAGGTGGCTTCGAGAGCGTAGAGGAGCTCTTGAGGCATTTTTGCATACCTGGCGGACGGAGCAGGAAAAGGCTAAAGAGAGCGCTCTATGGCAAGAGACCAAGAAGTGTGCCAGCACTCTTGCCGACAAACTGCGCAAGGAGCGGACTGAACACTTCAAGGAGAAGGCTGATAAGCGAGTCAGGCAGTTGCTTGAGGATGTTGGGATCTATCTGAACGGCATTCACCTGACAACCACCCGAGCCGAAGTGAGCGTGAGTAATTCGAGCGGTCAGGAGTTGCAGCTATCCATGCTGAGTGCTGGACAAAGGAATGCCTTCCTGCTGGCCCCATTGCTCTCTACCGCTGAGTCAGGGCCGTTCTCCTTTCTAATCCTGGACGACCCCGTTCATGCATTTGACGAGATTCGGGTTGACCGTCTGGCCTCTGTCTTGGTCGATCTCAGTTCCGAGCGGCGGGTTATTGTTTTTACTCATGATGAGCGATTGAAGCAGCATCTCCTTGCTCGGGCAGCAAACGGTCAAGCCTGGAGGGTAAGCCGTGATGTTGAGAAGGGGGAAATCAGCATCGAATCAACGGATGAGATGTGGAGAGTTCTGCTGGATGATGCGAGAAACATCGTTACTTGGGCTCCGCGACCGTCGCCTACCGCTTACTTGACTGAAGCACAGGTCGTTAGAGGTCTGTGCCGCCAGGCGGTCGATCATGCCCTGCATTCTTGCGTCGTCCGCTACTCACTGGCGCAGAGGCAGGATGTGACGTGCAACGTATCATCCATTGATGCGGTCGACAATACCCTCAAGAGGGTAGCCTTCGCGGAAAAAATGATCAGCCAGACCCATAGTGGGAGAAATCCGATCGATGAGTTTAACAAGATCTGTGGGCATTATCTGCGTGGCTGGAACAAAGCGGTTCACGGGGCTGACGACGCGAAGGCGAACCTTAACCTAGAGATCGAAAAGGCGCGTGAGGCTTGCGCATTGATCACTGCTTGGGACTTCTCGTGAAGCTCAACACCGCATCTCGTCGTCGCATCGAGGTGTTTGAGCTGAGGCTGCGCATTGAGTTGGCTACTATTGAGGCTTATCATCGGGTTTGCCAGCCAGAGAATCCACTTCTGTTCATCAATAACGTACCGGGAAGGCTTTCCATCGTAATCGGCCTAGTGCCTCCGGAGGAAGTTATGGAAGCGGCCGGGCTGGTGCGTCTGGTCCGGCATGTTTATGGCCGGGCATCGGATATCCTGCACGGCAGATCGAGCATGGTGGATGCCCCGGCCGTGATAATTGATGAATGGTGCAGCATTGTTGAAAGGCTGGAGACCCTAGTGGGTGTGCGGTCAACTACGCCTTCGAACTAAAGGCGTCTGATGCTGGATTTCCAGCCTGCTAAGTGGGCATTTGGGCTTTCAGGTAGCCCCTCGCGTCCGAGTGTAAGTAGGGGCGCTTTCGACTGAGTAGTCGACCTGGGTTTTTTCTGGCAGTGTGGATCGCCAATGGGAAGTCAGCAAGAACCGCCGTGTATACCTGCCACAGCAGGCAGGACATAAATGTAAGCCAGAAGAATTCGGCGTTCCTACCGCCAGCCGTCGAGAGATACCTCCGGCCCTCCCGCGAGATACCGGTGGAGGGCGCTTGAGGTGGTGTCCACGAAGTTTTCAGGGACGGCGTCGGCGTCGACCCAGCAAACCTGGCTGTGCTTGCGGGGTTCGCGGTTTTCGGGTTCGCCGGTCCATTCGTGGGCGGCGAAGACGACGGTGAGGAAGCCGTTGGGGGCCTCCACGCCCCAGGCGCCGTGGATGATATGGGCGACCTTGAGGGACTCGGGCTTCACGGTGAGGCCCGTCTCCTCGTAGAGCTCGCGCACCGCCGTTTCGGTGATGGGTTCGCCTGGCTCGCTCTTGCCGACGGGGAGGTCCCACATACCCTGGGCGAATTTGGCATTCTCGCTGCGCTGGAGGAGGACGACGCGGTTGGTGGCCTTGTCGTGGACGATGACGGCCGCGACCAGCAGGGTCATCGATTCGAGCGCCGGCTCGAGGGCCTTCGGCTGGTCGCCGGTCTGCTGGGTCACGGGGTTCCCTTCGTCAGACGGATTGTCGGGCATGTTAGGCGAGGGCCTCGCGGGCGCGGCGGGCGAGATCGGCGGCGCCGGGCACTTTGCGCCGCTGGTAGATCGCGAGGGTGGAGCGCATCGAGGTGATCGCCTTGCGGGTGCGGTCGGAGGTCATCCCCTCCATGAGGACCACGGCCTGGGTCCAGGCGGCGACGGCCTCGTCGGCGCGGGCCTGGGCGGCGAGGCTGTCGCCGAGGTCGGCGTGGGTGAGGGCGTGGACGCGCTTGTACTTCTCCGGGTCCCAGCGGGTGAGCGCGTCGCGGTGCTGTTGTTCGGTGCCGACGTGGTCGGCGAGGTCGGTCAGGGTGCGGGCGGTGTGGCTGGCCACGGTGCCGGCGGCCGGACCGCTTACGCAGGAGTAGCTGGGCTGGGGGCCGTCGTCGCGGAGAAGGGCGTCCTCGGCGGAGAGCAGGGCGCGTGCGGCCGACGAGTTCTCCTCGGTGGCGGCGTAGGCGCGGGCGTGGGTGATGTGGAGGAGGGCCTCGGTCCGGCCGTCGACGTGACCGAGGCCGCGTTGCAGGGCGCCTTCGACGAGGTCGACGCAGTGGTGTGGCTGTTTGAGGCTCAGGGCTTGGTGGGCGAGGGCGCGCATCATCCATGCGGCGTGGCCGTGGGGGTCGGCTTCGCAGGCGAGCTGGTAGCCGACCTGGTAGTAGCGCTGGGCGGCTCCCTCCTGGCCCAAGTCGTGGTGCTTCCACCCTGCGAGGTAGGCGAGTTCGGCGACGGCGCCGAAGGCGGCCCGGCGTAAGGCTTCGCTGGGGAAGCGTCCGCGCAGCATGGGGGCGGCTGTGTCGGCGAGGTAGGCGGTGACGGTGGTCAGACCGTGTCCGCCGCCGAGACGCTCGTCGGCGGCGCTGAAGGCCACGGTGATCTGGCGAACGACGTCCACGTCCTCTCCGCCGACCAGGGAGGTGCCGGTACGGGCACGGAGCATGCGGGCGGTTGCCTCATGGTCATGGGCGAGCGGCATGGCCACGCCGGCGGTAGTGAAGGCCGCGATGGCGAGGAAGCGGCGGCGCTCGACGTCGGCGCGCCCCAGATGGGTGACGGCGAGAACGGGATCGGATTCTGTCGGCTCTTCACCCTCACCGGCATGGAGGCCGATCTCGGTCCGGGTGATCGTGCGTCCCGCTCGGCGGGACAACGCCTCGGCCAGGTACTGGCCTACCCGGCCCGACGGGGTGCGGTTGCCGTTCACCCAGTGGGAGACAGCCGACTTGTTGGTCTGGAGGATCTCGCCGTTCTCGGCGGCGATGCGCCGCACGTCCCTGGCGAGAGTCTCGTAGGTGCAGTCGACCGTGTCGATGATGTCGCGCAGACGGGAGTTGGGTTCTCTCTGCGCCGCCACGATCGCCTCCACTCCGGAGCTGTAAACCGCGTATACCGCTTCAACTGCCTTCCACCGTACCCACTGAGCGTAATCACCGGTTCACTTATCAGCAGCCGCCCGGAACGGCGCGACCGTGAACCAGACTCCCTCTTGGTCCGGGCGGCTCCCCGAAGTTCCGTACGCCCACACCGGGCTCGGGCATTCCTGTGCCCGGACCCGGCCGATCAGAGACGGAGACACGGTGACCACCATCGACACCACGGCCATCACGGTCGAGCTGCCCGAGGCGTTCGACCCGCGCTGGAGCCGCCTGCCCGGCATTCAGGTCGACGACCGGCGCGTCACGATCGACCCGGCCGAGTACTTCTTCCGCTTCGAGTCCAGCACCTGGCTCGTCGCCGACTGGGAGCTGGTCAAGTCCCAGCTCCTCGGCGTGGACGAGACGACCGAGAGCGCGGTCGAGCAGCTGGCGCTCAGCTTCGTCAGGAACCACGGTGAGTCCACCTCCGACGCCGCCCGCGTCCTGGCCACCGCGTACGAGGTGTACGCCTACCTCTTCCGCGACGAGCACCTCGTCGGCCTCGGACTCCCGCAGATCACCGCCGATCACCTGCGGATGCTCCGGGAGGCCGCCACGTTCATGGCGCTCAACAAGGTCGAGCTGGACGGGCACATCTCCAATGTCGGCCCGTGCTGGTTCTTCCCCGCCGCCACCTCCGTCGTCTTCGACCTGGACGACGAGACGGGCGGGATGCTCGACGAGGTCTACCACGGCGGTTGGTTCAACGAGCACCGCCGGATCGAGTCCATCAAGGCCCACGCCGCACTCGGCGGCCGGCTCGTGCACGGTTGCCAGTCCGTGCCGGACCAGGCCGGCGGCGTGGTCGCGCCCTACGGTGCCTCGATGGCGAACTTCCGCGACGACCTCGCCGCGTTCAAGGCCGACTGGATCGAGCAGGTCTACGCCCACCGCGTGAACCCGACCGCGTAACCCCAACCGATCAGGCTCCGGGGCGGGCCGGCATCTCCCGCCCGCCCCGGACGCCACCACCCCTCCGGAGCCCTCACGTGACCACGAACCCCAGCGCCGAACTCCTCGACAACCTGCTCACCGTGGCCGGCCACGCCACCGCCGTACGGGAGGAGGTGCGCGTGTGGTCCATGTCCGGAGTCGAGCGCGTCACCTTCCCCGACGGCACCACGGCCATCTTCAAGTACGCCAGGAAGCCCTTCGACAGCGAGGACCAGGCCCTCCGCCTCGCCCACACCCTCGGCGTGCCCGTCCCCGAGGTCCACGCCTCCGCCGTCCTGGATGGCTGGCTCGGCATGCTCATGGAGGACCTCGGACCGTCCCTCCGCGAGGCCGACGACCTTGACGGTGTCGCCGCGGCCGTGGTCCTGCACGGCACCCGTACGGCCCCGCCATTGCCCGTCCTCGACCAGGAGCGACTGCGCACGCTGCCGACCCGGGCGCTTGAGCACCTCGAACGGCTGCGTAAGGCCGACCGGTGGCAGGAAGCCGACGACGTCGAGGACGCGCTCGACCGGATCGCCCAGGCTGCCGAGGCCCGCTCGGCCGGAGCAACGCTGGAACCGTTCGGCTGGGTGCACTCCGAGTTCCACCCCACCAGCCTCCACATCGGCGAGCGCGGCTGGCGGCTGCTCGACTTCGCCCGCGCCTTCACCGGCCCCGGCCTGCTCGACCTCGCCAGCTGGCACGGCACCATCGAGCCCCCGCACCCCGTGCGCCTGCGCGTCCTCCTGGAGCAGTACGTCACCGCCGGCGGCACCCCCGACGCCCTCGCCCCGCGAGGCGGGCTCACCGCCGAGAACTGGGCCCTGGGCTGGCACCGCATGTGGGCCGTCGAGTGGTTCATGGAGCAGTCCATCCGCTGGATCAACGATCCGGCCACCGACCCCGCCTACCTCAAGGCCGTACGCCGCCACCTCACCGATGTCCTCCACCTCCTGGAGATCTGACGTGCTCGCCCAGGCATCCCCATGGCACGCCCACGCCCTCCAACGCACCGCCACCGGACTCGCCGAACCTCTCTCCGTACCCGCCCGGATGGAATGGACCACGAGACCCGGCCAAGGTCCCGGCGCCGAGATCCTCGGCCCCGACCTGCGCGGCAAGCGACTCCTGGAACTCGGCTGCGGCCCCGGCCACAACGCCGCCCACCTCGCCACCCGCCACGGGGCTCACGTCACCGGCGTCGACCTGGTCGGCCTCCAGGTCCGTCGCGCCCGCTCCCACTACGGACGGCTGAACAACCTCACCTTCGTTGCCGGGCACGCCTTGCACTACGTGCACGCTTCCGACGAGCAGTTCGACGCGATCTACTCCGTATTCGGTGCAGTAGGGCTCGTCGCTCCTGAGCTCCTGCTGCCGGCCATCGCTCAACGCCTCACGCCCGGCCGGGTGCTCGCCTTCTCCGTTCCGCACCCGCAGCGCGGCGGCCGCAGTCCCTCCGGCGACGACCGTCCCCGCCGCGACTTCGTCACCCTCCCCGACCGCACCCGGCTCCCCATTGCCCGCTGGGAGTTCTCCACGGACCGCTGGGAGAAGCACCTCAGCCAGGCGGGCTTCTCTCTCACCTCAGCTCGGGAGTTCCATGACCCCCGCATGGGCCACTGGCCCACCACCCTGCTGATCCGCTCCCGCAAGCTCTGACCAGCCATTCGCCCCGGCTTCCCCTCGGAGGAACCGATGCGCCCGCCCTACCTTCTCCTCGACATCGACGGCGTCCTCATTCCCTTCCCTGACGCGGACGGCTCGACCCCGGCCACCCACAGCCGCCACGACGTCGTCCCCACCGGCCGCAGCGCCGACAACCCGGTCGCCGTCTGGCTCGACCCCGCCCACGGCCCCATGCTCATGGACGTGATCCGTACCGGCCTGGTCACCCCCGTCTGGTGCACCAGTTGGCGGCAGGACGCCACCACCCTGATCGGGCCGCTCCTCGGCCTCTCGCCTCTGTCACACGTCGAGCTGCCGCGTCCCCGCATCACCACCAGCCACCCCAACGGCTACCTGTGGAAACGCGACCACGTCGACGCCTGGCTGGCAGGCGCCCCCGCCGTCTGGATCGACGACGACTTCACCAGCCTCGACCACGCCTGGGCGGCGGAGCGCACCGCCAAGGGAACGCCGACCTCCCTCGTGCAGCCCGACCCACACCTCGGGCTGCAGCCCGAACACGTGATCGAGGTCATGACGTGGATCTCGCGGTTACCCACAGTCCGGGCCGCCTGACGACTGGTGCCTTCGCTGCCACGCGCAGCGAGGGCCCCAGCAGGTGGCCACCCAAGACCGCACCCGGCCCCGCAGAGCCGCCATGGGCGGCGGCCCGCGGACCGGGTGCGGACCGCAAGACCGGCGGATCAAGGGATCCGCAGGTCAAGCGGCGTGACCGAAGATCAGGCCTTCTTGGTCTCCCAGAAGATCTTGTCGATCTGGGCGATGTAGTCCAGCGCCTTCTGGCCCGTGGCCGGGTCCGTGGAGCCCTTGGCGGCGCTCAGGGCCTTGAGGGTGTCGTTGACCAGCTGGTGCAGCTCCGGGTACTTCTCGAAGTGCGGCGGCTTGAAGTAGTCGCTCCACAGCACCGAGACGTGGTGCTTGGCGAGCTCCGCGCGCTGCTCCTTGATGACGGTGGCGCGAGCCCGGAAGTGCGGGTCCTCGTTGGCCTGGTACTTCTCCTGGATGGCCTTGACGGACTCGGCCTCGATGCGGGCCTGGGCCGGGTCGTACACGCCGCAGGGCAGGTCGCAGTGGGCGCTGACCCGGACCTTGGGGGCGAACAGGCGGGAGAGCATAGAGCCGTCCTTCCTTAGTGATCGTCTTCTCAGGTGCGAGATTACTCCGTGCGGGAAGGCTTTTCTCGGGTGCCCCGGGGGGCTTAGGTCAAAAGTCCGGTGGCAGTCTGGGATGCCTGGGATGCTGAATGGGGACGTGACCGGAGGTGCCGTGATGCGGGAGCAGCTGCACGATCGCGGGCAGGAGCAGGACCGCGAGGGGCGGGGGCTGCTGCGGATCGGGCTGGCCGAGGTGTACAACCCGTCGATGGTGCCGACGCTGAACCCCGGCGACCAGCTCGTCGTCCGGTACGGGGCGGCCGTCCGGGCGGGGGATGTGGTGCTGCTGCGGCATCCGTTCCGTCAGGATCTGCTGATCGTCAAGCGCGCGGTGGAGCGGCGCGACGGCGGCTGGTGGGTGATGGGGGACAACCCGTACGTGGAGAACGACAGCCGGGAGTTCGGCGTCGTGCCGGACGAGCTGGTGGTGGCCAGGGTCTGGGTGCGGCTGCGGCCGCTGCCGGGTCAGCGGTCGGTGGCCGGGATGCTGTCGTGGGCGGTGTCGGCGGTGCGGCCGGTGCGGGCGCCGCGGTCCGGGCGGTCGCTGCTGGGGCGGCGCGGGGGGCTGGCGGAGCGCTCGGCGTCCAGGCGCTTGCGGGCGCGGTAGGCGGCGACGTTGGCGCGGGTGGCGCAGCGGTCGGAGCAGTAGCGGCGGGATCGATTTGTCGATGTGTCGAGATAGGCGTTGCGGCAGGGCGGCGCCTCGCAGATGCCGAGGCGGTCGGCGCCCAGCTCGGTGAGGTGGAAGGCCAGGCCCATGGAGGCGGTCGCGGCGTAGCCGGCGCCCGCGTTGGCCGCGTAGTCGGCGATGTGCATGTGCCATTTGGGGCGGCCGTCCTCGTCCCGGAACTCGTGCCCGGAGATCTGCGGGCTGACCGGGAACTCGATGAGCAGCGCGTTCAGCAGGTCCACGGCCAGGACCTCGTCCCCGCTCGCCGCCGCCTCGAAGACGGCGCGCAGCCGGGCGCGCACCGACCTCAGGCGGGTGACGTCGGCGTCGGTGGCGCGTCGCGCGGCCGACTGGCTCTCCCCGAAGAGCGCGCGCACGGCCTCCACCGAGGTGAGGCTGTCGGTGCCGCGTGCGGGCTCCTCGCTGTTGACCAGGCGCACGGCGAGATCTGAGTAATAAGCCAGTTCCACTTGTGGTCCTTACGAGCGCGGGTCTATGGTCCGTAATGGCTGATCTGGGTACGAGGGTATTACGAGTGGGGAGACGTGCCATGGTGGACACCGTTGCCGCCTCGGACTGGCGGGCGTGGCAGAAGAGCTGGGACCGGCAGCAGGAGTGGTACATGCCCGACCGCGAGGAGCGGTTCCGGGTGATGCTCGACGCGGTCGAGGCGCTGGTCGGCCCGGAGCCCGCCATCCTGGACCTGGCCTGCGGCACGGGCAGCATCACCGACCGGGTGCTGCGCCGGTTCCCCCGAGCCACCAGCACGGGCGTGGACCTGGACCCGGCGCTGCTGACCATCGCGCGCGGGCACTTCGCGGCGGACGACCGGGTCCGGTTCGTCTCGGCGGACCTGCGCGATCCGCGCTGGACGGAGAAGCTGCCCCGCCGCTCGTACGACGCCGTCCTCACCGCCACCGCGCTGCACTGGCTGGACGGGGACGCGCTGCGGGCGCTGTACGGGCGGCTGGCCGGGGTGGTGCGGGACGGCGGGGTGTTCCTCAACGCCGACCACATGCCGTGGGAGGGCACGCCCCGGATCGACGCCGCCGTGCGGGCCTTCGAGCACGCGCGGCAGGAGCGGGCCAAGGCCGAGGGGGCGCAGGACTGGGTGGCGTGGTGGCAGACGGCGGCCGCCGATCCGGTGCTCGGCGCGCCCACCGCCGAGCGGTTCGCCATCTTCGGTAACCCGGCCGACGGCCCGGACCACGCGAGCGGCGTGGCCGAGGAGTTCCAGTCGGTCACCTGGCACGCCGCCACGCTGCGCGAGGCGGGGTTCGCCGAGGCGCGGCCCGTGTGGTGCTCCCCGTCGGACGCGATGGTGCTCGGGCTCAAGTAGCCACTCACCCACATAGTGCGCGCATGAGCGACGACAGGGCGGTACGGGCCTGATCCGGCCCGTACCGCCCGCCCGTCGGACCGCCTCAGAGCACCTTGGACAGGAACGACTTCGTCCGCTCGTGCCGGGGGTTGGTGAGCACCTCACGCGGGTGCCCGGACTCCACGACCACCCCGTCGTCCATGAAGACGACCGAGTCGCCGACCTCCCGGGCGAAGCCCATCGCGTGGGTGAGCGCGACCATCGTCGTGCCGTCCTCGGCCAGCCCGCGCATCACGTCCAGCACATCGCCGACCAGCTCCGGGTCGAGCGCCGAGGTGGGCTCGTCGAAGAGCATCAGCTTGGGCTCCATGGCCAACGCCCGCGCGATGGCCACGCGCTGCTGCTGGCCGCCGGAGAGCTGCGAGGGGTAGTTGCCCGCCTTGTCGGACAGGCCCACCCGGTCCAGCAGCTTCAGCGCGCGCTCCCGCGCGACGGCCTTGCTCTCGCCCTTGACCTGGACCGGCGCCTCCATGACGTTCTCCACCGCCGTCATGTGCGGGAAGAGGTTGAAGCGCTGGAAGACCATGCCGATGTCGCGGCGCTTCGCGGCGACCTCGCGGTCCTTCAGCTCGTAGAGCTTGTCGCCCTTCTGCCGGTAGCCGACCAGCTCGCCGTCCACGTACAGCCGCCCGGAGTTGATCTTCTCCAGGTGGTTGATGCAGCGCAGGAAGGTGGACTTGCCGGAGCCGGACGGGCCGATCAGGCAGAAGACCTCGCGGGGGGCGACCTCCAGGTCGATGCCCTTGAGGACCTGCACGGCGCCGAAGGACTTGTGGACGCCCTCGGCCTTCACCATGGCGGTCATGACGTGCCCACACCTCCGGCGGAGCGGTTGGAGAAGGAGAACAGATTGGCCCGGATCCGCTGGAACGGGGTCTTGGGCAGGCTCCGGCTCGAGCCGCGGGCGTAGTACCGCTCCAGGTAGAACTGGCCCACGCTCAGGACGGAGGTGAGGATGAGATACCAGGCGGCGGCCAGGAAGAGCATCTCGGCGGGTGCGCCGGAGTTCTGGCCGATCTCCTGCGCGGCTTGCAGCAGATCCCAGTACTGCACCGCGATGACCAGCGAGGTGGTCTTGAGCATGTTGATGAACTCGTTGCCGGTCGGCGGCACGATCACCCGCATGGCCTGCGGCAGCACGACCCGGCGCAGCGTCTTGGCGTGACTCATGCCCAGCGCGTGGGCGGCCTCGGTCTGGCCCTCGTCGACCGCCTGGATGCCGGCGCGGCAGATCTCCGCCATGTACGCGGCCTCGTTCAGGCCGAGGCCCAGCAGGGCGGCCAGGAACGGGGTCATGAAGTCGGACCACTCGTCCTGGTAGATCGGGCCGAGGTTGATGTAGTCGAAGATCAGCCCCAGGTTGAACCAGAGGAGCAGCTGCACATAGACCGGGGTGCCGCGGAAGAACCAGATGTAGCCCCAGGCGATGGCGGCGGTCACCGGGTTCTTGGACAGCCGCATCACCGCCAGGATGACGCCGAGGACGACGCCCAGCGCCATGGCGGCGATCGTGATCCAGACGGTCTTGCCGACGCCCTTGAGGATCTCGTCGTTGAAGAAGTAATCCGGGATGGCGCCCCAGTTCACCTTCCCCTGGGAGAAGGCGTACACCAGCGACGCCAACAGGGCGATGACGACGACCGCGGCGACCCAGCGCCCGTAGTGGCGGACCGGGATGGCCTTGATGGTCTCCGGGGCGCGGGGTGGCGGGGCGTCCTTCGGGCCCGCCTTGTCGATCTCAACAGTCACGGAAAGAGCCTTTCGGTGGGAGCGCGTCAGCGAGGGGAGGGCCGGGTCACTTGCCGCCGTTGATGACGGCCTTCAGGACCGCGCCGTCCTTGACGCCCCACTTGGCGATGATCTTGTCGTATTCGCCGTTCGCGATGATGAAGGCGAGCGCCTGCCGCAGCGCGTCGCGCAGCTGGGTGTTGCTCTTGGCGACGGCGATGCCGTACGGGGCCGCCTCCACCTGCTCGCCGACGATCTGGAAGTCGTTGCCGCCACCCGAGGTCTTCACGGCATAGGCGGCGACCGGGAAGTCGCTGGCGCCGGCGTCCCCGCCGCCACCGCGCAGCCGGGTCTGAGCCTCGGTGTCGTTGCCGAAGGCCTCGATCGAGATCTTGCCCTTGTGGTCCTTCTCGCAGCTCTTGGACTGGGCCTTGGCCAGGTCGTGGGAGACGGTGGAGCGCTGGACGACGATCTTCTTGCCGCACAGGTCGTCCCAGGTCTTGATCCCCTGGTCGTCGCCCTTCCTGGTGTAGATGGACACGCCCGCGGTGAGGTAGTCGACGAAGTCCACGCCCTCGCCGACCGGCTTGCCGGTGTCGGGGTTCACGCCCTCCTGGCGGCTCTTGTTGTCGGTCATGGCCGACATGGCGATGTCGTACCGCTTGGAGCGCAGACCGGTCAGCAGGGTGTCGAAGGTGGCGTTGTTGAACTCGAACTTCACGCCGAGGACCTTGCCCATCGCCTCGGCGAGGTCCGGGTCCAGGCCTATGACCTGGCCGTCCTTCTTGAACTCGACCGGCGGGTAGTTGATGTCCGAACCGACCTTGATCACGCCGGCGCTCTGGATCTTCTTCGGCAGCAGGCTGAAGAGCGGGGCCGCGCCGCTGCCTCTGACGGTGTCCGTCTTGTCCCGCTGGTCGCCGCAGCCCGTCAGGAGCAGGGCGCCGGTGACCGCGATAGCACCGGCGGCGGCCGCCTTGGACTTCGTGCCGGCCCGGCGGCGCGTGATGCTGGCGGTCATGCTCGTTCCTCCTGCGGGGTGAGAGGGTGTCCGACCGGGTCGGAACACGTTTGTGGGTGTCGCGACCCTGTGTGATTGGGGCATCTTGCCACCGCAGTGGCTCGATCGGACGTCCGGCCATGTCAAAATCGGATAACGGGCGACCCCCGTGGTGCACAGGGGCGGAAACGCCGGGCCGGAAGACCGCGGCCAAGAAGCGGAACGAGACGTTCATCACGTTTCATCACGTCGGAAACGTCTCGAGTGTTGGACGTTCAGGAGTGATTCAATCGCTTTCGCGGGTTACGCGACCGTATCCGAACACCACACACACGACCGCGATAAGAAATCGCTCGTTCTCGGAAGAGCCCTTCCGGTAGAACAGGCGGTTACCCCCCTCACCCGGGGCTCAGGGCGCGTGTGCGGCGCGCCCGGCGTTCGTATCTGGTCCCACGCGGCGGATATCCACTCCGTGGGACCCCGGACGCGGTGCCCGTCCGCTCCTCAACCAGGGGCGGCTACCCTCAACGGAAATACGACAAAGGGGTCAACAGTGGCAGCGGAGATCGCGAATCCTCGCAGCGACAGCAAGAACGAGAGCGCCGAGGGCGCGACCGGCGCCGGCAGCGCCGAAGGCGCCGGGGACGGAGAGCCCTTCGATCCGGCCTTCGCCCTTCACCGGGGCGGCAAGATGGCCATCGAGGCCACCGTGCCGGTGCACAACAAGGACGACCTGTCCCTCGCCTACACGCCGGGCGTCGCCAGGGTCTGCACCGCCATCGCGGAAAAGCCCGAGCTGGTCCACGAGTACACCTGGAAGTCGCAGGTCGTCGCCGTGGTCACGGACGGCAGCGCGGTGCTCGGGCTCGGCGACATCGGCCCGGAGGCCTCCCTGCCGGTGATGGAGGGCAAGGCCATCCTCTTCAAGCAGTTCGGCGGGGTCGACGCGGTGCCGATCGCCCTCGACTGCCGCGGGGTGGACGAGATCGTGGACACCGTCGTCCGGCTCGCCCCCTCCTTCGGCGGCGTGAACCTGGAGGACATCTCCGCCCCCCGCTGCTTCGAGATCGAGCGCAAGCTCCAGGAGCGCGTGGACATCCCGATCTTCCACGACGACCAGCACGGCACGGCGGTCGTCACCCTCGCCGCCCTGCGCAACGCGGCCAAGCTGACCGACCGGTCCCTGGGCCAGCTGCGCGCCGTCATCTCCGGCGCCGGCGCCGCCGGGGTCGCCATCGCCCGGATCCTCGTCGAGGCGGGCATTGGCGATGTCGCGGTCTGCGACCGCAAGGGCATCGTCTCCCCGGACCGCGAGGACCTCACCGACGTCAAGCGGGAGCTGGCCGGCTTCACCAACAAGGCCGGTCTGACCGGCCCCATGGAGGCCGCCCTGGACGGCGCGGACGTCTTCATCGGCGTCAGCGGCGGCACGGTGCCCGAGCAGACGGTCGCCAAGATGGCCCCCGGCTGCTTCATCTTCGCGATGGCCAACCCCAACCCGGAGATCCACCCGGACGTCGCCCACAAGCACGCCGCCGTCGTCGCCACCGGCCGCAGCGACTTCCCCAACCAGATCAACAACGTGCTGGCCTTCCCGGGCATCTTCGCCGGCGCGCTGCAGGTCCGCGCCTCCCGGATCACCGAGGGCATGAAGCTCGCCGCAGCCGAGGCGCTGGCCGCCGTGGTGGCCGACGAGCTGAGCGCTGACAAGGTCATCCCCTCGCCGTTCGACGAGCGGGTCGCCCCGGCCGTGACCGCGGCCGTCGCGGCGGCGGCGCGCGCGGAGGGCGTGGCGCGCCGCTGACGTCCTGCGCGTCCTGCGTCCTGACGTCCCGCGCGTCGTGACGTCGCGCGCCGCTGACGTCCTGGGCGTCCTGACGTCGCGCGTCCTGACGTCCTGCCAGGACCTCGTGTCGTACGAACCGGGCCGCCGCCTCCCCGTGAGGCGGCGGCCCGTCGCCGTACGGCCCCCTCCGGCGCGCGGGCGCGCGGCGCGTGTCACACCCCGGCGTGGTTCCGCCGCCAGGCCGTCGCCCCTATCGTCGGGATCATGTTCGCTGCCTACGCCGCACGTATCGACCGCGACCAGCCGCTGAACGGCCTCGAACTGGGCGAGCGCCCCGAGCCCGAGGCCCGGCCCGGCTGGACGACCGTCACCGTCAAGGCCGCCTCGCTCAACCACCACGACCTGTGGTCGCTGCGCGGCGTCGGCCTCGGCGAGGAGGCGCTCCCCATGATCCTCGGCTGCGACGCGGCCGGGATCGACGAGGACGGCAACGAGGTCGTCATCCACTCGGTCATCGGGCAGAGCGGCCACGGCGTCGGCCCGCGCGAGCCCCGGTCCATCCTCACCGAGCGCTACCAGGGCACCTTCGCCGAGAAGGTCGCCGTCCCCACCTGGAACCTGCTGCCCAAGCCCCGGGAGCTGTCCTTCGAGGAGGCCGCCTGCCTGCCGACGGCCTGGCTGACCGCCTACCGGATGCTGTTCACCAACGCGGGGGTGCGCCCCGGCGACAGCGTCCTGGTCCAGGGCGCGGGCGGCGGCGTGGCCACCGCCGCCATCGTGCTGGGCGCGGCGGCCGGGCTGCGGGTCCTGGCCACCAGCCGGGACGAGGCCAAGCGCAAGCGGGCGATCGACCTGGGGGCCGAGGGCGCGTACGAGCCGGGGGAGCGGCTGCCCCGGCGCGTGGACGCGGTGATCGAGACGGTGGGCGCGGCGACCTGGTCCCACTCGGTCAAGTCGCTCAAGCCCGGCGGCACGCTGGTCATCTCGGGCGCCACCAGCGGGCCCAACCCCCAGTCCACCGAGCTGAACCGCATCTTCTTCCTGGAGCTGAAGGTCGTCGGCTCCACCATGGGCAGCAAGGAGGAGCTGGAGGACCTGCTGAGCTTCTGCGCGGCGCGCGGAGTGCGGCCGGTCATCGACTCGGTGCTGCCGCTGGACCGGGCGCGCGAGGGGTTCGAGAAGATGGCGGGCGGGGACCTGTTCGGCAAGGTCGTGCTGACGGTCTGAGGGCTCCCGGGGCGGGCTCCTCGTAGGGCCGCTCAGCGCGGTACGAAGGCGCGCTCGAACCGGTAGCGCTTGATCGTGCTGCCCTTGAAGCCCGGGAACCGGCGGATCCGCTCCCACTGCGGGGTCACCGAGCCGACGCCCGGCGCGGAGGAGGCGAGGGCCGCGTCGTACGCCTCCTCGCTGGTCCACTGGGCGTAGTTGAGCGCCCGTGCGCGGTCGGTGGCCAGGTGGCGGTCGCCGTCGACGATCAGGTGGAAGTCGGCGGAGATGAGGCCGGGGCTCGGGTCGGGGTCGGTCTCCAGGGCCTCGATGACCAGGTCGATCCATGTCCGCCGCAGGTCGGGGTCCGGGTCGTCGAAGTCGAGCTCGATGAGGCGATGCACCCGGGCACCCGCGGATCGCCCTCCGTACGGGTGTCGAAGCCGCGGTAGCGCTGGTAGCGGGCGAGGCCGTTGCGCTTGATACCCGGCACGGCGGCGTCGATCTCGTCCACCCGCTGCCGGCGCTGGGTCCGGAAGAACTCGTGGTACGCCTCCTCGCTCGTCCACTGGGAGTGGTGCATCAGCGTGTCGCCGTCCGTTCCCAGGTAGAGGTTCTGCGACAGCAGCTCGGGGGACGGCCAGGGGCGGCTGTCCCAGGAGGCGGCGAAGGCCTCCACGGTCGCCCGCTGCCGCTCGGGGGTGCCGACGCTCCAGGTGGAGAACAGCGCGGCACCGACGTCGGGACGGGCGAGGTCGGGGAGGGGGTTGGCGACGCCGGACATGGCGGGCTCCTTCGGGATCGCGGGCGGAGGCGGGTTCGTCTCCGCCCACGATCCTGATACCTCAACCGAAGTTGAGGTCAAGGTCGCGCGGCGGGGCCTGGGGAGAGACACCCCCTAGCCCTTCGCCCGCCCCCGCAGCAGCGCGGTGAGCTGCGCCGCCGTCGCCGCGAGCCGCCGCCGGGCCTCGTCCGCGTGGGCGGCGCTGACGCCGTGGTCGCGGGCCGTGTCGCGGATGTCGTCGCGGAAGCGGTCGAGCAGCCGGTCCAGGTCGCGGGCGGGGTCGCCGGACGGGGTGAACTCCCGGGCCCACTCCGGCTCCGGCGCGGCCCCCTGCGGCGCGGCCCCCGCTGGGCCGGCCGACTCCGGAGCGGCCCCCTCCGTCCCGGCCGGCTCCGGCCCCGCCCCCTTCGGCCCGTACCCGGCCCCCTCCGGCGCGTCCGCGCGCTCGACGTGGAACTCCGGCTCGGCCCGCTCCGCCGCCCCCGCGCCCTGCCGGGAGATACGGCTCATGCCGCGCGACACCTCGGCCAGCCCCTCGCGCACGGCGCGCTGCCAGTCGCCCGCCCGGAGGTGGTCCTGCGTCTGCTCCTGCAACCGCCGGGCCAGCCGCTGGACCTCCTCGCGCGCGAAGTCCTGGGCGTCCTTCGCCTGCTGCCGGGCGCGCTGGGCGTCCTGCCGGGCGCGGCGGCTCTCCTCCTTCGCCCGGCGTGCCTGCTCCTTCCACTCCTCCTTGGCGCGCCGCATCTCCTCCTTCGCCAGCCGCCACCCCTCCCTGTCCCCCCACGGGCCGTCCCACGACCCCGGCTTGCCGCCGGTGTCGCCGGTGCCGGAGGCGCGGGCCTGCTGCGCCGCCTCCCGCATCTCGCGCCGCAGATCGCTGGCGGAGCCGCGGACGTCCTCGCGGATCTCGGCCGCCAGCTCGGCGACGGACTCGCGGATCTCGACCTCGAGGTCGGCCAGCTCGCCGCTCCGGTCGGCCAGTTCGGCGCGGCCGGCGTCGGTGATGGAGTAGACCTTGCGGCCGCCCTCGGTGGCGTGGGTGACCAGGCCCTCGGCCTCCAGCTTGGCCAGGCGCGGGTACACGGTGCCGGCGGAGGGGGCGTACAGGCCCTGGAAGCGCTCCTCCAGCAGGCGGATGACCTCATAGCCGTGGCGCGGCGCCTCGTCGAGCAGCTTGAGGAGGTACAGCCGCAGCCGGCCGTGGGCGAATACGGGGGACATCAGAGGACCTTTCCTTCGGGGCGGTCAGGGCCTTGGGCCGGGTCGGCGGGCGCGCCGGCCGACGGCGCGTCCCCGCCGGTCGGCGCGCCGTCCGTCGGCGTGTCCTCGGTCGGCGTGTCGTCTTCGGTCGGCGGGCGGCGCAGCAGCGCTATCGCGCCCGAGACGGTGGTGGCCTTGAGCCTGCCGTTGCCCTCGCCGAGCCGGCCGAAGATCCGCTTGGCCCCCCACTGGCCGGTGACCCGCAGGTCCTCGAAGGCGTTGGAGACGGCACCGCTGGCGGTGTTGGCATGGACCTGCGCGTCGGCGGGGTGCGGCAGCCGGATCGCGATCTCGCCGGACACGGTGGTGAGGGCGATGTCCGCGCGGCCCGGGGCGGCGGCGGGGGCGAGGTCGAGCAGGATGTCGCCGCTGACGGTGTCGGCGCGCACGGAGTCGCCCGAGCCCTCGATGACGGTGAGGTCGCCGGACACGGAGTTGAAGCGCAGCCGGCCGGTGACGGCCTGGGCCTCGACCCGCCCCGAGACGGTCTCGGCGCTGACCGGGCCGGTCAGCCGGACCAGGGTGATGTCGCCGGAGACGCCGTGCACGTCGGTGCTGCCGGTGAGCCCGGAGACGACGACCCCGACCCCGACCCCGCCGATCGATGCCTCGGCGCCGGCGGGCACCGCGAGGGTGAGGTGGACCGTACGGTTCCAGCCCTTGCGGTCGAGCCACTTGAGCCAGCCCTTCCAGGGGACGTCCTCGTATCCGACCGTCAGCGTGTCTCCCTCGTGGGTGACGGTCAGCGGCGGGCCGTCGATCTCCGCGAGCTCCAGCCGGGCGGGGCCGGTGGCGGTCCCCACGACATTGACGGTGCCGCCCACGACGCGCACCTGGACGTGGGATACGGGGTCCCCGAAGGCGAGCTTCTGTGGTTCGGTCAACGACCACTGCGACCGGGCTGACATCCCTGGCCTCCCCTGGGTTGGCTCAACGCAACATATCGCGTCTCTGTGGATACACGATATATCGCGGATCGGCGGAGTCAAGCGGGGCGGCGTGGGGAGGCTCGGGGGCGCGCGGGGAGGCGAGCGGGGGGCGGAGTGGCCGGTCCGCCTGTTGCCCCCGGCGCGGGCTTGTGTCCCCCGTGTGGCGCGCCCATGGCTTCTTCGTAACGGAAAATCCCGTTCCGGCTGAAAGATGTCAGCCGAGGAAACCGGCTAGAGCTTCGCTAGAGCCCTGGTCGAGAGTCATGGAGTGCGAATGTTCGAGGCTGTTACCTTCAGGGCCTTGGAATCGGGGGGGAAGGGTCAATTGGGGCATGCCGACACAGTCGTTGAAATACTCGACGCCCGAAGACGTCCAGGATCTGCGGTCGGTAGCCCGGCTGCTGGTCGGGGCAGCCGTCGAGCACCCCTATTCGGGGGTAGGTTACTTGGCCGACGGTGCGGAGGGCGAATTGACGCGCCAGCCGTATCCGGAGCTTCTCGATTCCGCCCTCCGAATGCTCACCGGGCTGCGGTCCCGCGGCCTGGAGCCGCGCGACAAGGTCGCTCTGCTGCTGGACGGCCAGCGGGAGTTCCTCACCGTTTTCTGGGCCTGCCTGCTGGGCGGGTTCGTCCCCTGCCCCATGGTGCCGCTGCCCGGTGACCCCGCCCGCTGGGCCGCGCAGCTCGCCCATGTGGACCGGCTGCTCGACCGTCCGCTGCTGGTCACCACCGAGGCGATGCGGGCCGAGCTGCCCGAGGTGCCGGGGCTCGCGGTGGCGCCCGTGGAGGGGCTCGGCGGCGGCGAGCCCGCGCCGGACATCCACCGGGCCGACCCGGAGGACCTCGCCCTGCTGGTGCTGACCTCCGGTTCCACCGGAAATTCCAAAGCCGTGATGCTCTCCCACGGAAACCTTCTGGCGTCCATGGCCGGGAAGGCGGACAAGCAGCGGCTCACCGCCGCCGACACCACCTTCAACTGGATTTCCTACGACCATGTCGCGGCGCTGCTGGAAGCCCATATGCTGCCGCTGTCCGTGGGGGCGAACCAATTGCACGCCCCGGCCTCGCTCATCCTGGAGGAGCCGCTGCGTTTCCTCCGTATCGTCTCCCGCCACAAGGTGACGATGACCTTCACCCCGAATTTCCTCCTCGGCCCGCTGAATTCCGCGGCGCACCAGCTCGCCGAGGAAACCGCCTCGGGCGGCGAAGGGCTGGATCTGAGCGCTCTGCGCCACATAGTCAGCGGCGGCGAGGCCAATGTCGTCGCCACCGGTGAGGCGTTTCTCGCCAACTACGCCCCGTACGGACTGCGGCCGTCCGCGCTGTGGCCCGCCTTCGGCATGACCGAGACCTGCGCCGGCAGCATCTACAACCGCGACTTCCCCGCCGCCGACGCCGGCCAGGAGTTCGCCAACCTCGGCACACCCATCAAGGCGCTGTCCATCCGGGTGGCCGACGACGAGCACCGCGCGCTGCCCCCCGGCGAGGTGGGGGAGCTGCAGCTCAGCGGCCCGATGATCACGGCGGGCTACTACAACAACGAGGAGGCCACCCGGGAGGCCTTCACCCCCGACGGCTGGTTCCGCAGCGGCGACCTGGGCCGTATCGACGACGGCCGGCTCACCCTCGTCGGGCGCAGCAAGGACAGCATCATCGTCAACGGCGTCAACTACTTCAGCCATGAGCTGGAGGCCGTGCTGGAGCAGCTCGACGGCGTGGCCGGCGGCTATGTCGCGGCCTTCCCCACCCGGCGGCCCGGCAGCGACACCGAGCAGCTGGTCGTCGCGGTCGCCCCCGAGACGGCCGAGGACGACGAGGCGGGCCTGTACCGACTGCTCACCGCCGTGCGCTCCACCGTGGTGATGCACTGGGGGTTCCGGCCCTCCCTCATCCTGCCGCTGCCCAAGGAGGCGTTCCCCAAGACCAG
>NZ_MAXF01000096.1 GCF_001704635.1 Streptomyces sparsogenes
GGGCGCAGCAAGCATCATCGTCAACGGCGTCAACTACTTCAGCCATGAGCTGGAGGCCGTGCTGGAGCAGCTCGACGGCGTGGCCGGCGGCTATGTCGCGGCCTTCCCCACCCGGCGGCCCGGCAGCGACACCGAGCAGCTGGTCGTCGCGGTCGCCCCCGAGACGGCCGAGGACGACGAGGCGGGCCTGTACCGACTGCTCACCGCCGTGCGCTCCACCGTGGTGATGCACTGGGGGTTCCGGCCCTCCCTCATCCTGCCGCTGCCCAAGGAGGCGTTCCCCAAGACCAGCCTGGGCAAGACGCTGCGCCAGCGGATGCGGACGCGCCTGGAGTCCGGCGGCTTCGACGAGGTCATCGCGCGCGTCGCCGAGCTGACCACCCGCAGGCTCGGCGGGTACTCGGCGCCTGAGGGCGAGCGGGAGCGGGTGCTCGCCGAGATCTACGCCGAGATGTTCGAGCTGGCCCCGGACGAGGTCAGCGTCACCGCGAGCTTCTTCGACCTGGGCGGGACCTCGCTGGACATCCTGCGGCTGCGACGCCAGGTGGCACGCCGCCTGGGCGTCGCGGACCTGCCGGTCATCACCGTGCTCACCGCCCCCTCGGTGCGGCAGCTCGCCGCCCGGCTCGGCGAGGGCGGCACGCCCACCGCCCGGGCGTACGACCCGGTCGTCCCGCTGCAACCCCGTGGTGACAAGACGCCGCTGTTCTGTGTCCACCCGGGGGTCGGCGAGGTCCTGGTCTTCGTCAACCTCGCCAAGTACTTCGTCGGCGACCGGCCCTTCTACGCCCTGCGCGCCCGGGGGTTCAACGAGGGCGAGAAGCCGTTCGAGAGCTTCGAGGAGATGGTCGGCACCTACGTCGACGCCATCCGCGCCACCCAGCCGCACGGCCCGTACGCGGTCGCCGGCTACTCGTACGGCGGCGCGGTGGCCTTCGAGATCGCCAAGGCGCTGGAGGCCCAGGGCGAGCGCGTCGACTTCGTCGGGAGCTTCAACCTGCCCCCGCATATCAAGTACCGCATGGACGAGCTGGACTTCGTCGAGACCGCCACCAACCTGGCCTTCTTCCTCGACCTGATCAACAAGAAGCAGTCCCTCGACCTCCCCGGGCAACTGCGCGGGCTGCCCAAGGAGGAGCAGCTCGCGCACCTCCTGGAGATCGCCCCGCCCGGCCGGCTGGCCGAGCTGGACCTGGACCTGGCCAAGTTCACCGCCTGGGCCGAGCTGGCGGGCGGGCTCACCGATCTCGGCCGCACCTACACGCCCACCGGCACCACCCGGTCGATGACCGTCTTCTACGCCATCCCCCTGCGCGGCACCAAGGAGGACTGGCTGAACAACGAGCTGCGCAGGTGGGACGAGCACACCACCGAGGCCAACCGCTACATCGACGTGCCGGGCGAGCACTACACCCTGATGGGGCCCCAGCACGTCGCGGCCTTCCAGGCCATCCTGCGCCGGGAACTCGACCGCGCGCTGGGCGACGGCAAGTAGGCGTGCGTGCAAGGCGAGCGAGGCGTGCACGGCGAGCAAGAGGAGAAGAGCAGGTTGGAAGGCAAGAAGATCCTGGTCACCGGCGGCAGCGGACAGGTCGGCCGCCCGGTCGCCGAGGCCCTGGCCGAGCACAACGAGGTGTGGTGCCTGGGCCGGTTCGGCACCCCGGGCGTCGAGGAGGAGCTGACCGCCCGCGGGATCAGGACGTACCGCTGGGACATGAACGACCTCGGCGGGGCCGCGTACGAGGGGCTCCCCGACGACTTCACCCACGTCATCCACTCGGCGGTGCGGCGCGGCGAGGACGGTGACTTCAACGCCGCGATCGAGGTCAACTCCGTCGCCTCCGGCCGGCTGATGAGCCACTGCCGCGGCGCGGAGGCGTTCCTGTACGTCTCCACGGGCGCGCTCTACAAGCGGCAGACCCTGGACCACGCGTACGCCGAGGACGACCCGGTCGACGGGGTCGCCGACTGGCTGCCCCCCTACCCCGTGGGCAAGATCGCCGCCGAGGGCACCGTACGGGCCTTCGCGAGCGTGCTGAACCTGCCGACCACCATCGCCCGGCTCAACATCGCGTACGGGCCCGGCGGCTATGGCGGGGTGCCGATGCTCTACTTCAAGCGGATGCTGGCCGGCGAGCCGATACCGGTGCCGCTGGAGGGCCAGAACTGGTGCTCCCTGCTGCACACCGACGACCTGGTCGACCAGGTGCCCAAGCTGTGGGCGGCCGCGTCGGTGCCCGCCACGCTGGTCAACTGGGGCGGCGACGAGCCGGTCGGCATGACCGACTGCGTCCGCTACCTGGAGGAGCTCAGCGGCGTCGAGGCCAAGCTGGTGCCCAGCGAGGTCACCCGGGAGACCTACCAGTTCGACCCCGCGCGGCGGCTGGAGATCACCGGCCCCTGCCGGGTGCCGTGGCGCGAGGGGGTGCGGCAGACCCTCGAGGCGCTGTACCCCGAGCACGTCAAGCCGCGCCCGGCCGGGCCCGCCGCGCCCGTCGCCTGACCCCCCTGCCTGACCCCCCGCCTGATCCGCTGCCTGATGCGAGGAGATACGACAACCGTGGCGTCACAGAACATCGAGGCCATCCGGGCGTGCTACGCGGGCTTCCGCGACCGGGACGTCGAAGGGATCCTCTCCGGGATGCACCCCGACGTGGAGTGGGTGCACCCGGACGGGATGGCCAAGTACGGCCTCGGCGGCACCAAGCTCGGCCATGCGGGGATCAAGGAGTTCCTCGCGCACGTCCCGAGCGTGCTCGGCGGGATGAGGCTCAACCCCCGGGAGTTCATCGAGCAGGGCGACCGGGTCGTGGTCTTCGGCACCCGCGAGGTGACCTCCCGCACCGGCACCACCGCGACCCTGGACTTCGTCCACTCCTGGACGATGCGGGACGGCAAGGCGACGAGGATGGAGGACATCTTCGACACCGTCGCGTTCCATGAACTGATCGAGAGCTGAGCCGCGGCAACGAGGAGCGCCTGTGCCCCGCCGTCGGGGCACAGGCGCTCCGTATGTGGTGCAGGGCCGGGTCAGACCGTGGTGACGACCTCGTCGTACTCCAGGCGCGGCAGCCGGCCCATCCAGGCGTCGGGCCCCGGCTTGCCGATGTTGACGACGCACAGCGCCTGGTGCCGGCCGTCCTTGAAGAACTCCTTCGACACCGCCTCGTGGTCGAAGCCGATCATCGGCCCGGCGGCCAGCCCCGCCGCCCGCACGCCCAGGATGAAGTAGCCCACCTGAAGAGCCGTGTTGAACCGCGCGGACCCCTCGCGGACGCCCGGGTCGGCGAAGATGTCCTGCGGGTTCTCCATGAACGGGACCAGCCGGGGCAGCTCCTCGTGGAAGTCCAGGTCCGCCGCGAGGACCGCCACCAGCGGCGCCTTCGCCGTCTTCTCCTGGTTGCGCCCCGTCATGTGCGACACCAGCCGGGCGCGGGCCTCCTCCGAGCGCACCAGGACCACGCGCAGCGGCTGCTGGTTCATCGAGGTGGGCGCGTACTTGACCAGTTCGTAGATGGCGCGGACCTGCTCGTCCGTGACCGGCTCGTCGGTGAACGTGTTGGCCGTACGGGCCTCCAGGAACAGCTGGTTCTGCGCCTCCGGCGCCAGGGTGAGGTGGCGCAGGACGTCGCTGTTCTCCGGTGCGCTCATGGAGCTCTCTCCTCGGGGGTGGGCCTTGGGGCCTTAATTAATTGGACTGGACCGACTAGTCCAGTGCGGTGAAGGAAGGCTAGACTCGCAAGTCCATTGGGGGCAAGAGCGCATCGCAGTCAGGAGGTCGCAGCCTTGCGGACGGACAGCGTGCCGCGGCGCGGCGCGGTGGGCCGGCCGGCGGGCCCTCAGCCCGCCAAGCGCCAGGCCATATTGGAGGCGGCCGTCGCCGTCTTCCTGCGCGAGGGATACACCCGGGCGAGCGTGGACGTCATAGCCGACGAGGCCCGCGTGTCCAAACAGACCGTCTACAACCACTTCGGCGACAAGCAGCGGCTGTTCCTCGCGGCCGTCGAGGGCGAACGGGAGCGGGTCGCCGCCCACTTCACCCCCGACCTCGAACCCGATCTCGAACCCGACACCGACGCCCAACCCGATCCCGACCCTGGCTCCGGCCCCGGTCACGGCTCAGGCCCCGGAGGCGGGGCCGGGGGAGCGGGGGATGTCCGGGCCGCCCTCGTCGTCTTCGGCCACCGGGTGCTCCGGGTGCTGCTCGACGAGCGCGCCTCCGCCCTGCGCCGGCTGGTCATCTCCGAGGTGGCCCGCCACCCCTCGCTGCGCCCCGCCTGCGCGGACGGCGAACCCCAGCAGCTCGTGTCCCACCTCGTCGCCCTCCTCACCCGCCGCACCGAGCGCGGCGAGCTGGACGTCGACGACCCGGCCACCGTGGCCCGCCAGTTCGTCGCCCTGCTCGTCCAGCAGGGCCTGCACCAGTCGATGTACGGCACCCGCCCGCTCCCCGGGCACGAAGCCGCGGCCATCTGCGAGAAGGCCGCCGACCTGTTCGTACGCGCGTACCGCAGGTGAAGTGTGAGGAGGTGCACCACCCATGGACGTGAGCGTCCTCGGGCCGCTGACCCTGCGCCAGGGCGACCAGTCGGCGGTGCCCAGCGCGATGAAGCCGCGCAAGGTCCTGTCCCTGCTGCTGCTCCACGACGGCCGGATGGTGCCCGTACAGTCCCTGATGGCCGAGCTGTGGGGGGAGGGGCCGCCGCGCACCGGGCTGACCACGCTCCAGACCTACGTCCTGCACCTGCGCAAGCTGCTCGCCCAGGCGCTCGGCGTCCCCCCGGCCGCGGTCGCCCGGGACGTCCTCCAGACCAGGCCCGGCGGCTACGCCCTGGTGCTGCGCTACGGCCAGCTCGACGTGCACCGCTACCGCGACCTCGTCGCCGCCGGGGAACACGCCCTGGAGGTCGGCGACGAGCGGGCCGCGGACGCGGCGTTCCGGCGGGCGCTGTCGATCTGGCAGGGGCCGGCCCTGGTCGACGTCACGCCGCACGGGCGTCCCCTTCAGGCCGAGGTCGCGCGCCTCGAACAGTCCCGGCTCACGGTCACCGAGCGCAGCATCGAGACCCGGCTGCGGCTCGGCGGCCACCAGGAGGCGCTGAGCGACCTGGCCTCCCTCGTCGTCGAGCACCGCTTCCACGAGGGCATGCACGGCCAGTACATGCTCGCCCTGCACCGCTCCGGCCAGCGCACCCGTGCGCTCGCGGTCTACCAGCGGCTGCGGCTCGCCATGACGGAGGAGCTGGGGCTCGAACCGTCCGCCAAGCTGCAGCGCCTTCAGCAGGCCGTGCTGGCCTCCGACCCCCGGCTGGACTACGAGGCGGGCGCGCCGGGGCGGGGGCCGGTGGTGGCGTGAGGCACCAGGGCGACAGGCCGCGTGGCGGAGGGCCGGGCGGCCCCGGTGTCGTGGACCCCGCGCACGGCGTCCACGCCGGCCTGATCCCGGACGCCGCGCTGACCGTGTGCCGGCTGCGCGCCGGACACGACGAGCTGACACGGCGGCTCCTCGGGCGCGCGGGATCGACGGTGGCCCTGGCGGACGCGCTGCGGAACGCCGAGGCCATGGACGCGGGCGATCGCGCGGACGGGTGCGTGGACACCAGCGGCCTTTCGGTGGCCGAGGTGGTGGAGCGGGTGCGGGAGGAGACCGGCGGGTGGCCCGCCCTCCCGACCACCGAAAAGCCCTCCCGGGCCTCGTTCCCGGACCTTTCCCCGGGCCCGTCTCCGGACCTCTCCCCGGACCCGTCTCCGCTGACCTCCCCGGTGCCGGTGCCGGTGCCGGCGCCGCTGACCTCCCCGGCACCGGACGCGGGCTCGGCGAGCGCCGCCGGCGGCTCGGTGCTGTGGCTGTGCGGGGCGACCGGCGTGGGGAAGTCGACGGTCGGCTTCCAGCTCTTCCGGAAGGCCCTGGGCGACGGCCGTACGGCGGCGTACCTCGACCTCGACCAGATCGGCTTCTGCGGCCCCACCCCGGCCGACGACCCCCGCAACCACCGGGTGAAGTCCCGCAACCTGGCCGTCCTGTGGGCGGGCGTACCGCGCGGTGGGGGCCCGGTGCCTCACCGTGGTCGGCCATGTCGAGGACGAGTCCGTACTCCAGGCGTACACGGACGCGCTCGCCCCGGCCACCGTGACCCTCTGCCGACTGCACGCCGGGCGTGAGGAGTTGACGCGCCGGATCCTCGGCCGTGGGCGGGGCGGCAGCTGGCCGCAGCCGGGCGACCCGTTGCGGGGGCGGCCCGCCGAGCGGCTGCTCCAAGCGGCCGACGCGGCGGTGGCCGACGCCGCCGCCCTGGAGCGGGCGGCCCTGGGCAGCCGCGTCGACACCGACGGGCGCACCGTGGAAGAGGTCGCGGAAGAGGTCGCCGAGGCGGTCGCGATCCGAGCCCCCTGGCCGCCCCTTACCTAACTGCGGCCGCCCATCGTGGGCGTGCTAGCTTCACCGGCAATCGCTTTATGCGATCTGCCACTTGGTAACTGTGCCACGGGGGAATTCATGCCTGCTCGTCCCGTTCATTCCCTATCCGTAAGACATATCGCTCCGGGCTCGCGTCTCGGCATATCGCTGAAGGGGGAATCATGCTCACGTACCACCAGGTCATGACCATCGATCTGTCCCTCCTCGAGACCGCCGCCAAGCAGTGGGACGAGGCGGCCAAGAAGTTCGAGGCGGTGCGGAAGGCCTACGACAGCCAGGTCAAGTCGGTCGGGCTCGACGGGACCTGGAACGGTCAGGCGCTCTTGGTGGCGCGCCCCGACATGCAGAAGACCGGAGAGCAGTTCGGCGCCGCGCCGAAGGAGGCGCGTGCGATCGCCTCGCTCCTGCGGGACGCGCATACGCAGTTCGTGGAGCTGCGCGGGAAGGTGAAGTCCGCGGTCGCGGACGCGGTGAAGGCCGGGATGAAGGTCTCGGAGGAGGGCAGGGCGACGTACGACTTCTCCAAGGTCAGCCAGGAGGAGGCCTTCTCCCTCAAGCACGACCCGGACCTGCACGCCACCGAGCTTTCATGGACGGAACACATCGCCGCCGCCGTGAAGGCGGTCGATGACGCCGACCAGGGCGTGAAGCTCGCGCTCAAGGCAGCCGCACAGGATCCCGACATCTTCGATGGTGCCGTCAACGGGTTCAACGGCGAGGCCGAAGGCGATATCGAGAAGGTCGAGGCCGAGGAGGCGCAGGAACTCTCGACCAAGCTCAACTCCGGCGAGAAGCTCAGCGCCAAGGAGATGGCCGAGTACCAGCGGCTGTTCCGGGACAACCAGCACGACAAGACGTTCAGCCAGACCTTCCTGGCGGGCATGGGCCCCAAGGGCACCATCGAACTCGCCAACAAGTACTTCGATCTCGCCAAGGGCGACGACAAGGAGAACTTCCGCGCCCTGGAAAAGGGCCTGGCCACCACTCTGGCCACCGCTACCAAGTCCCCCTCCGACCCCTTCTACGACAAGTGGCGGGAGGGGCTCAAAAAGGCGGGCGTCGAGAAGTACGACCTGGACGCGGTGGGCGACAAGATCAGCGTGGGCTACGGGCACGGCCAGCAGGCCCGTGGCTACCAGAGCCTGGTCACCCTCATGAAGCAGGGCGGGGGTTATTCCAGGCAGTTCCTCTCCGATGTGACCGACGACATGATCGCGGCGGAGCGGAAGGACAAGAACATCTGGGACCTCTACGGAGAGTTCAGCGGCAAGGACGACGGCTGGTTCGCCAACGACCCCGTCGACGGCGCCCTCGACATCATGAGCCGTGATCCCAAGATCGCCACCTCGTATCTCGACCCGACGTCGGACGGTGGCAACGACCGGCTGAAGTACCTGCTGCGGGAACGCGACTGGGACGTCAGGAACACCGTGAACTCGACCGGTAAGGTCGAGATCCCGGGCAACGACGCCCCCGACGCGGATGTGCGCAGCGGATTCGGCCGGGCGCTCGAGGTGGCCGCCACGGGTAATGCGCCGGGCACCGACCACGTTCTCGGCTACCACACCGATGCCGAGGCGCGGGTGATGCGCGAAACCATCAAGGTCCTCGACGACGGCCGGAACGGGGCCCATATTCCCGACCAGCTGCGGAAGCCCCTGGCCCATATGCTCGTCGACTACACGCCCGATGTCCATGAGACATTGAAAGGCCGGGGCCTGTACATGGACAAGGACGACGTGTGGAACGACACGGGTGACCCCAAGGGCGCCCATATGGCCGTCGGGAAGGACAGCCTGGCCCGCATCCTGCGCGGTGTGGCGGAGGACGGCGACGCGTTTCGCCAGGTGCACGACGCCGAGAAGTTCTACGCCGCAGGGACGCTTTCCACGACGGACTTCCAGAAGCCTGACGACCGTGCTGCGGTCATCGAGGAAGCATCGCATGTCTTCGGTGTCTACGACGGCATCGGCGCAGACATCGTGAGTGACAACAAGGACCACAGAGTGTCCTGGGTCAACCACTTCCAGACGGGGGAATTCGTCGCCACTGGCGGCATGCAGGCCGGTGTCAGCGCCACTGCGTCCCTGGCAGGAAAGTCCTCTGTCTACGGATTTTCGGCGGACGTCGTCTACCGCATTCTTTACGGGGGCTTCTACGACTGGAAGGAGGACGAGATCGCCGCGGCGAACGCCAAGGCCGCCAAAATCACCGAGGGCCAGTTCACCCTCGGCCAGCAGCACGTGAACCATATGGTCGCGGGGTGGGCCAAGGAGAACGGATACGGTCTGGAGACCGGGCTGTCCAGGCATCTTGTCGGCTCCGGCCAGGAGGAATACGACAGAGGGCGGCGCGAGGCGCTCGACATTTACCTGAAAGGCTGAGCCGCGGGCCCGGCGCGTCCCCGCCGAGTGGGGCGAGGGCGCGCAGGGCGGCGTCGACGGCGGTTACGCGTTCCGGATCACTGCCCGGCTGCCCGGCTACTCGTCCTCGTCCTCGTCGTCGAGCCGGGCCAGCCAGGTCGCGAGCCGCTCCACCGGGACCTCGAAGTCCGGGTTCAGGTCCACGAAGGTGCGCAGCTGCTCGGCGAGCCACTCAAAGGTGATCTCCTCCTCGCCGCGCCGCTTCTCCAGCTCCTCGATGCCGCGGTCGGTGAAGTACAAGGGGGTGCTCCGGGTCGGGTCGGTTCGGGTCAGGTCGGGTCGCGTCGGGTCGACGGCCGTACGGGTGCGTACGGGCCCAGGATAGAGCGGCCTGCGGCCTGTTTCCCGAATACTACGCCTCGCGTACTACGCGCCGCGTAGCATGGAGGGCGAGGCCCTGCCGTTCCCACGGAGACGAGGACAGCCCCATGCGCACCCACGACGCCCAGATGCTGGTGCTCAGCGCCCTGGCCGACGGCCCCCTCCACGGCTACGCCATCAACGCGGCCGTCGAGAAGCTGTCGGGCGAACGCCTCGGCCCCGGCAGCCTCTACGGCGCCCTGGCGCGCCTGGAGGCCAAGGAACTGGTCGAGCCCCTGCCCGGGGCGGGCCGCCAGCGCCCGGTGCGCCTCACGGACAAGGGGCGCGCGGCGCTGGAGCGGGAGCTGCGGTCCCTGGCCGAGGTCACGGAGCGGATGTTCGAGGCCGCCGTGCCCGATCGGATCGGCTATCTGGACCGGCTCGCCGGGACCGCCGCCGCCCGCTCGTACAAGCAGGTCATGCGGGACGCGCTGGCGGCCCGCCCCGGCCACACCGCCCTCGACCTGGGCTGCGGCCCCGGCACCGACCTGGCCGCCCTCGCCGAGGCGGTCACCCCCTCCGGCACCGTGATCGGCGTCGACACCGACCCCGAGGCGGTGGACCGGGCCCGCGAGCGTACGGCGGACCTCCCCGCGGTGGACGTACGGCTCGCGGACGCCCACGCCCTCCCCCTCGCGGACGCGAGCGTCGACCGCGCCCGCACCGACCGCGTCCTGCAGCACGTGGCGGACCCCGCCCGGGTCCTCACCGAGGCGCGGCGCGTGCTGCGCCCCGGCGGACGGCTGGTCATGGGCGAGCCCGACTGGGACTCGCTCGCCATCGACCACCCCGAGCCCGAGCTGTCCCGCGCCTACACCCGCCACATCGCCGACCGGATCGTCCGCAACGGCGTCATCGGCCGCCAACTGCCCCGGCTCGCGGCCGGGGCCGGATTCACCGCCCCCTCCGTCGTCCCGGTCACCTCCGTCTTCCGGGACGCCCGCGCGGCCGACCGGATCCTCGGCTTCCAGCGCAACGCGGAACGCGCGGCCGCGGCCGGATACTTCAGCGAGGAGGCGGCGCGGCGGTTCCTCGACCACCTCGCCACCGGGCCGTTCCTCGCGGCGGTGACGCTCTACGTCGTGGTGGCCGAGGTGCCCGGGCCCGAGGCGAAGTCCGGGTCCTAGCCCGAAGCGTCCGGGCCCGAAGAGTCCGAGCCCGAAGCGTCCGAGCCCGAAGAGTCCGAGCCCGAGCCCGAAACGGAGCGGCGGGACGGGGCGTCCTAACTCCCGACAGGCCGCGAAGGGCCTGCTGAAGCGCACGGGAGGACGCACCCCATGGCCACCACCGCCCCCGACCCGCGACCGGACGCCGCGCGGGAGAGCATCAGCGCGACCGTGGCGTCCCTCCAGGCCGACCTCGCCCGCTCCGAGTCCAAGGCGAGCCTGTTACTGGCCCTGGCCGGGGCCGCGCTGGTGGCGCTGGGCTCCACCGCCCCGGGCCTCCACCCGCGCGTGCCGACCGCCGTGGCCGGCTCCCTCGGCGCCGCCGCGCTGCTGGTCGCGACCGTCCTCCTGCTGCTCGCGGTGCGCCCGAACCTCAGCGGCGACGGCTGGACGAGCTGGAGCCGGATGAGCCACGACCGGTTGCGCGAGCGGCTGGCCTCCGGCTACCAGGTGGAACACGTGAGGTTCATGGCCGAACTCGCCGTGCGGAAGTTCCGTCTCATCCGGATCGCGGTTGACTGCATGCTCGCCGGGCTCGGCCTACTGGCCCTCGCCGCCGTCCTCGCCGTCGCGGACTGAGTCCCGGCGTTTCAGGCCGGCGTCGATCAGCGTCCGGGCGGCCTCGCCGATGCCCTCGCGCACGGCCGGGTCGGTGATCCTCCCCGACTCCGGGTCCACGGCGGCCCGCGGCACCGGCACCCGGACACAGGCCGCCTCGACGATCTCCGCGCCGGTGTACCCGAGGACCGTACGCAGGGCCCGGTGGGCCCCCTCGGCTCCGGTCGGGGACGACGACGCGTTGATCCAGCCCACGGGCTTGTCGACGATCTCCATCCCGCCGACGGTCCAGTCCAGCAGGTTCTTGAACGAGCCGGGCAGGTCCCCCGCGTACTCCGGGGTGCAGAACAGCACCGCGTCGGCCTCCGCGATGATGCCCCGGAGCCTGACGACTTCCGCGGGCAGCGGCTCGACATCGTCGTCCGGGTTGAAGTGCGGCAGCTTCGCCAGGTCCAGATAGGGCACGGGGCGCGTCGTGTCGCCCAGGAGCTCGACCAGCGACAGCACCACCGCCGTGTTGGTGGAGCCATGGCGCGTACTGCCGCTGATCAGCGCGAGATTCGCGGTTCGGGTCACGGCCGCCATGCTACGACCGCGATGATGGGCCGATGAACGAGATCCAGGAGATGGCCGCCCGCCTGGTGGAGGTGGACGGCGTGGTCGGGGTGATGCTCGGCGGCAGCCGGGCGCGGGACGAACACGCGCCGGACTCCGACTGGGACCTCGGCGTGTACTACCGGGGCCCGCTCGACGTGGCGGCACTGCGGGCGCTGGCCGCCGAGGTGACCGGCGGGCCGGTGGAGGTCGCGGGCCCGGGGGAATGGGGGCCGTGGGTGAACGGCGGGGCGTGGCTGGACGTGCGCGGGCAGGCGGTGGACTGGATCCTGCGGGACGCCGACCGGGTGCGCGCGGTGTGGCAGGACTGCCGCGCCGGGCGGCACGAGGTGGGCGTGCAGGCCGGGCACCCGCTGGGGTTCTGGTCGCCCTGCTACGCGGGCGAGGTGGCCCTGGGGCGGGTGCTGGCCGACCCCTCGGGGGAGTTGGGCACGCTGCGCGCCGAGGCCGGGACCTATCCCGAGCCGCTGCGGGAAGCGCTGACCGGGGCGGCGTGGGAGGCGGGTTTCCTGGTCTCGAACGCCGCCAAGTCGGCCCGGCGCGGCGATGTCCTGCACGTCTCGCTGAGCCTCTCCCGGGCCGTCGGCGTCCTCGTCCAGGCCCTCTTCGCCCACCACCGCCGCTGGTGCCTCAACGAGAAGGGCGCGCTGGCGGCGGTGGCCACGATGCCGGACACGCCCCCCGGGTTCGGCGACCGGGCCGGGGCGCTGCTGGGGGCGCTCGGCGGTGGCCCGCCCGAGCTGGTGGCCCGGGTGGCCCTGGCGGGCGGGCTGGTCGACGAGGTGCGGGCGGTGCTGGGCGGGTAGCGGGACGTCGCACGCATGCTCCTGCGAGCCGCGGCGCGGCAGGCCGCCGCGAGTCGCCGGCTCGGGGCGCGGGCCGACTGCTTCCGGGGGCCCCAGGGGCCCAGCCCCCTGCCCCTCGCCTGTCTCATTTCCGATGCCTACTTCTTGTGTGGTGTTGATCACTGCGCGCTAGGCTCTCCGGCGAGACCAAGGGGGGTCGATGCAGTTCGAGCAGCGTATGTACGCTCGCCTGAAGTTCCTGGGGCTGATGGCCGAGTTATATGAGACGGCGTTTGAGGACTTTTTCCACCGGTTGATGTGTGCGCGCTATCCGGACTTCCTCGACGTGCGCACCCATGGCAGGCTCGGTGACCAAGGGGCTGACGGCCTGGCGCTGCATGAGCGCAAGCTGTACGCCTGTTATGCGCCGCAGACGGTGGATGTCGTACAGGTCAAGCAAAAGCTGATGTCCGACCTGGCCAAGGCGTTGGAGAAAAGATCCGGCCAATTCGACACGTTCGTATTCGTCCACAACGACCGGCGGGGTATGCATCCGCGGATCGCGACACTGCTGTCAGAGACGGACGCAGGGCATCCGGACGTGAAGTTCGAGCAGATGGGCACGCGCCGTCTGTGGTACGAGTGCATGCGCCTGGACCAGGAAGCTGCCGAGGAGGTGCTGGGCTGCCAGATTCCGATCCAGCCGGTCATTCACGGCGTGGGGATGGACGATCTGGCGCCCCTGCTGAAGCACCTGCGAGACCAGCGGGTCGCGGCGGACCCTTTGATGCCATTGCCTGATGTGGAGCCGGGCAAGCTCGACTTCAACCGGCTGCACGGCGATGCTCGGCAGGACCTGGTGCGGGGCATGCGCCACAGCCACCTCGTGGACGCCTTCTACGAAGGAGGTATCCGTGCGGTGGAACACGACGAGGTGGCCCAGGGCTTCCGGCTGTATTACGAGCAGGTCCGACAGGAATGGACCGAGCCGGAAGATGTGCTGTGGCAGCTTGAGATGTACGTACTCGGCAACGGTAGCCAGCAGCCACGAGTGCAGCGGGCCGCCTGGGTGATATTGGCGCACTTCTTCGAACGTTGTGACATCTTCGATGCGCCTCCGCCCGGATGGGCCGGCTCCGGCGTCGAGGTGTCGGCATGATCACGCCCACGAAGGGCATTGCACCGGACCGATGTCTGCTTGCCGTGGGAGCGCAGGTGCTGCTTCAGCTCGACGAGCCGCGCTCGGTCAGTCAGGCGTGGGCCCGGCTGAAGGCGTGGCGGTCCGAGCACGGGCATTACGCGCCGGTATCGTTCGCCTGGTTCGTGTTGGCCCTTGATGTGCTGTACAGCATGGGCGCGGTGGAACTGCGCCGTGATGTTCTCGTAGCGAGGAGTGCCGATGCTGCAGCGCTTGAGCGCTGATTACCCGGGCTTCAAGACCGCAACCTTCACTCCCGGGATGAACCTGGTGGTGGCGGACACCACGGCGGGCTCAGCGGATACCGACAGCCGCAACAGCGCCGGCAAATCCAGCCTGATCGAGCTGATCCATTTCATGCTCGGTTCTCGGGTCGACAAGCGCTCACTGATCACAAAGAAAGCCTTACGGAACTTCACTTTCTCCCTGCTGATGAGCTGGCCCCGCGTCGATGAACTGCAAGTCAGACGTAGTGGCCTTCGCCCCGGGGTGGTCGACATCACGCCGGACATCACCGCCCCCGACGAGCCGGGGACGCTCGAGCTCCACCTCGGCGGATCCAGGGAGCTGAGCGCCGAGCGATGGACCCGGCTGATCGAGCGCGACCTGTTCGGTCTGCGTGAAGAACATCCGGGCGTCAGCGGGCGGACGATGCTTTCATTCCTGGCCCGTCGGGTGTCTGCACACGGTTTCAATGAAGCCACCCGCACCTTTTCCCGTCAGGCCGAAGCGGATGCCACCACCAACCTCGCCTACATGCTGGGGCTCGACTGGCAGCTCGCCGACGGGTATCGGCGGCTCGCAGCCCGCAAGGCCACCCGTACACAATTACGCAAAGCCATCAACGACCCGGTGTGGGGGCGTATCGTCGGCTCCCCCGCTGATTTGCGCGGGCAGATCACGCTTGCCCAGGCCCAGGTCGAGCGACTGCAGGCCCAGATCGCGGACTTTCAAGTGGTGCCCGAATACGAACGCGTCAAGGCAGAGGCGGACGGCCTTGCCCGTCGCATCAAGCAGCTCGCCCAGGACGACGTGATCGACCAGAGCAACCTGGAGGAACTGCGCCAGGCCGTCACCGAGGCCGCTGACGTCGAGGTCGACTATCTGGAACCCGTCTACCAAGAGCTTGGAGTCGTCCTCAACGACCAGGTCCGCCGCCGGTTCGAGGAGGTGCAAACCTTCCACCAGTCCGTGGTGCGCAACCGCCGACGTTTTCTCGAGGCGGAGATCGCCGACCTCACCGCTCGTCTGGAAGCGCGGCGCACCGAGCGCGCCCGACTCGGGGAGGAACAATCCCGGCTGTTGCGCGTTCTCAACGACGGTGGCGCGCTGGAGGCGCTGACCGCGCTGCAGCAGGCTCTGGCCCGTGAACAGGCCGCACTGGAGGCGCTGCGACACCGCTACGAAGCCGCCCAGGCCCTCGAAGCCAGTGCCCGACAGATCACCGCCCAGCGCCTGCAACTACAGGAGGCTGTCACGACCGACCTGGACGAGCGCGCCGAGCAGACCACCGAGGCGACTCTGCTGTTCTCCCAGTACGCCCAGCGTCTGTACGGCGAAGGCCGCGAGGCGTATCTCGCGATCGAAGCCGGACCCAGCAGCCTGCAGATCAGACCTCACATCCACAGCGATGACAGCCGTGGCATCGGCAACATGGTCATTTTCTGCTTCGACCTCACCATCGCAGTCCTCGCCCATCGTCATGGCCGTGGCCCGGACTTCCTCATCCATGACAGTCATCTCTTCGACGGAGTCGACGACCGGCAACTCGCGGCCGCACTCACCCTGGCCGCCGACGTGGCCCGTGATGAGGGCATGCAGTACATTGCCACCCTCAATAGCGATGACCTGGACAAAGCGATTCGCCGCAGCTTCGACCCCACGCCGTACCTGCGTGAACCACGACTGACCGACGCGCTCGACAGCGGTGGTCTGTTCGGCTTCCGCTTCTGAGGAATCCGCGCCGTCATTCCCAGCGCGGCCGCGTCACCGACCGGGTGGAACTACGCAGCAGGTTCGGACGGCACCGGGGGCTGGGGCTGCCTGGCTGGCGCGGTGTTCGGGCCGAGAGGCTCAGAAGAGATCCGGGATGTCGTCCAGGCGGCTCAGGAAGCGGCCCGGCCAGGAGTACAGCGCGCCGCCGAACGAGAGGTTGCGGGTGTAGACCCCCTCCATCAGGATCGCCAGCCCGATGTCCAGCCCGTCGAAGCCGCCCTGCGCGGCACCCGTGATGGTGCGCGGGTGCCGCCACGTCGAGCGGGACATCGTGACGACGGCCCCCTCGCGCCACAGTTCGTGGCGGAGTTTGTCGCCGAGCACCCGGTAGCGGTAGGAGCGTCCGGCGAGGGCGATCCGCAGCGCACGGCGGTGCGCCGTCACCGCCAGGTGGCGGCGCTTCAGATCCGCGGTCCAGCCGTCGGCGGTCAGCGTCATCCAGGCGAGGCGGGGGCGGTCGCGGAAGTCGATGCCGGAGAAGGACATGGGGGGAATGCCCTGCCCCGACACCCAGGAGACGAGAGTGTCCCGGACGAGGTCCTCCTCCGCCGGACACGTCAGCTCGACCGGCCCGAAGCCGGGCACCGTCCCGGCCCAGGTGTGGCGGGGCCTCTTCAGGAGACGGCCGGGGGTCGAGCCCTGGTGGACGAGTTCGAAGTGGATGGTGTTCACGCGGTGTTCCCCCTTGCCGGATGTCCTGGTGAGGCTACCTTCCGGTGACTTCGTCCGGTCCGCCGCTCATGGTGACGGAGCGATGCCGGCCACGGCTGATCCGCAAGGGCAGGAGACAGCGCGCCGCGTGAGATGACCGCGCGCTCAGCCCGCTCAGCCCCCCGCACGGTCCAGCAGCCAGCCCACCAGAGCGCGTACGGCGCCGGAGACCGCGGCGGCGGCGAGGGCGAGGAGCGGGCGGGGGGCGGGGCGGTTCGCGGGAGGCACGGTGGCGGGTCCTTTCGGTGCGGCCGGTCGGTTTGCCGGGTACGTTCACCCTGCGCGGGGCGCCGGGTGTTGCGGCAGGTGTCACGCGTTGCCTGTTGCCGCAACGGGGGAGGGGCGCGCGTGGACGACGACGAGGAACTGAGCGGGGAGCTGGTGCCGCGGACCGGCGACGGCGGGCGGGTCGGGGACCTCAAGCCGATACCCGACCGCGTGCCCCCGGCGTGCGCCGAGCTGGCGGCCGGGCTGCGGGGGCTGTTCGGGGCGGTCGGGGTGTCCTTGCGGGTGTTCGCGCTGCGGGTGCACTGCGACCCGGGCACCGTCTCCCGCTATCTCAGCGGAACGGGGGTCGCCCCGGCCGAGTTCGTGGACACGCTGCTGACCCACGCCGCCAAGGCCACCGGACGGCCGTCCTCCCCCGAGGTCGTCGCCCATGTGCACGGCCTGCAACGGCGGGCGTTGCAGGCCACCAACAGGACCCGCTGGGAGCTGCAGAACCTGCGTGACCAGCTCGCCGACGCCGACCGCAGGCGCCAGCAGGCCGAGGTGCGGGCGGAGGCGCTGACCGAGGCGTTGCAGGCGCGGAAACAGCGGATCGCCGAGATGGAGGTCGAGCAGCGGCAGCTCGCCGTGGCGATGTCGGTCGAGCGCGACGGACGCGGCACCGAGGTGGAGCTGCTGCGGGACGAGCGGGAGCGGTTACGCGGTGAGCGCGACCGGCTGAAGGAGGAAGTCGTCCGGCTCCAGAGCGAGCTGGACCAGGCGCGGCGGCAGGCGCTGGAGGCCGAGCGGCGCTGCGAGGAGCTGGAACACCAGCTCCAGGCCGGGGAGGAGGCGGCGGCCGAACAGGCCGAGGCCGAGGACCCGGTGGCGCACCGGCTCTGGCTCGCGGAGGAACAGGCCGGCGCCGCGGAGGACCGGGCCCGGCGGCTGGAGCGGGAGCTGGCGCGGTTGCGGGCGGAGGAGGGCGGGCGGGGCGCGCCTGCCCCCTCCTCAGGGGGCAGGTTGATCGCGGGGGCGCGTCTGCACCCGCCGTCGCCCCCGAGCCCGTCCGGCCGGCTGCCCGGCGGCCTGCCCGCCCGTCTGCCCGTCACCGTGACGTACGCCGGCCCCCACCGCCCCTGGGCGACCTGGGTCGCCCGGCGCCTGGAGGCCGCGGGCGTCGTGCGCGAGGCGATCACCCTCCGGCGCTGGGACCCCACGGACGAGCCGTCCCTGGACCGCGCCCTGGCCGAGCTGCTCGGCCCCGACGCCTTCCATCTGCTGCTGCTCAGCGAGCACTTCTTCGCCCTCGGGCCGCACCGTACGGAGGCGGACTGGGAGGCGGTCCTCGGGAGCCCCCACATACGCCGAAGCACGGACCGAGTCGCGGCCTTCAACGTCAGCGGCCGCCCGATGCCGTTCCTCGCCGCCCTGCTGGACGCCGTCGAACTGTGGGGGGTCGAGGAGGAGGAGTGCGAGCGGCGGCTGCTGCGCGCGCTCGGCGTGGCCCCCGCCACCGTCGGCGGCCCCCGGCAGCGGTCCGGGCTGCCCGGGAACCCGCCCGAGCTGTGGGACGGGGTGCCGCGCCGCAACCCCCGTTTCACCGGCCGGGATGTCCTCCTGGAGCGGATCAACGACTTCCTGCGGAACGCCCCCGCCGAGGCCGCCGTCTGCGCCCTGGTGGGCCTGCCGGGCATCGGCAAGACCCAGCTCGCCGCCGAGTACGCCTACCGTTTCGCCGCCGAGTACGACGTGGTGTGGTGGGCCGAGGCGCATGGGCGTGGGGTGCTGGAGTCGCGGCTCGCCGGGCATCTGGCCCACCTCGGCAAGGACGTCCAGGGGTACACCCGGCGGGCCCGGGCCGAGGCCGCCCTGGACAATCTGCGCCGGGGCGTGCCGTCCGACCGCTGGCTCCTCGTCCTCGACGGGGCCGACTACCCGGCCGCCGTGGCCGATCTGCTGCCGGGCGGGCGCGGCCATGTGCTGATCACCTCGGAGATCCGCGACTGGGCCGACCACTACGTCGAGGTGCTGGACGTCCCGCCCTTCAGCCGGCGGGAAAGTGTGGCGTTCGTACGGGCCCGCGCCCCCCGGCTCAGCGGCGAGGAGGCCGACGCCCTCGCCGCCGCCGTGGGAGACCTGCCGCTGCCGCTCGACCAGACGGCGGGCTGGCTGGACGGCTCGACGATGCCGGCCGAGGAGTACATCCGCAGGCTGCGCGAGGGCGAGCCGGTGCCCGTGAAGTCCGGAGCGGCGTACGGGGAGCCCTATCCCACGGTGTTCAAGGAATTGATCCGGCGGTTGCAGACCCACTCGCAACTGGCCGTGGACCTGTTGCAGCTCTGCGCGGTGTTCGGGCCCGGCCCGGTCCCGCTCGCGCTGCTGCGGGCCGTTCCGGCGGAGCTGGTCTCCCCGGCGGTGGCGGCCCTGCTGGAGGACCCCACCCACTTCGAGGTGACGGTCGGGAAGCTGGTGCAGCACTCCGTGGTGCGGCGGGAGGGGGAGACGCTGCACCTGCACCGCTTCGTGCGCGACGCGGTCCGCAGAAGGACCCCCGAGGACCGTCGCGAGAAGGACGCCCAGGTCGTCTGGCGGGCCCTCGTCGCGGCGCGTCCGGGATGGCCCCAGGAACCGGCCACCTGGCCGCGCTACGCCGAACTCATGCCGTATCTCGACGTGTTGTGGGCGCTGGAGCGCCCGGAGCCCCGGGAGGGGACGCGTCCGCTGCGGCGCGACTGTGTGACGTACCTGACGCTGAGCGGCGATTACGCGACGGCCCTGCCCCTCGTCGACAAGGCCATGGACGTCACGGACTGGCAGCTGACCCTGTGCTGCACCGGCCTGCTGCGGGCGACCGGGGACTACGCCCGGGCCGAGCGGCTGGACCGGGCGCTCATGCGGCAGTTGAGCCATCCCAGCGCGCTCGCTGCGATGAACGCGCTCTCCGCCGACCTGCGGGGCCTGGGGCGCTACGCCGAGGCGTACGAGCTCTGCCGGCGCCAGGTCGACCTCCGCCCGGTGCTCGACCACCGTAAGGAACTTCAGGGCCAAGCCGAAGTGGCCGCCTCGCTGCGGGCGATCGGCGAATACGGACAAGCGCTGGAGCTGGACGAGAAGGTCCTGGGGAGCCGGAGGGAGCAGTTGGGGAGCGACCATCTCGAGACGCTGGCCTCCGAGACCGACCACGCCTGGGACCTGCTGCTGATGGGCC
Source organism: Streptomyces sparsogenes (assembly GCF_001704635.1). Taxonomy (GTDB): domain Bacteria; phylum Actinomycetota; class Actinomycetes; order Streptomycetales; family Streptomycetaceae; genus Streptomyces; species Streptomyces sparsogenes. The sequence goes on from NZ_MAXF01000096.1 coordinate 19,648, forward strand.
GCTATCGGGCGGCCCTGGCCGTCCAGTCCCGCAGCGTCGAGCGGCACCGCGCCGCCGTGGGGAGCGAGGCCCCGCCCACGCTGGCGGCCGAGTGTGCCCTGGCGATGTGCCGGCTTCACTGCGGGGAGGTGGAGACCGGGACCTCCCAGCTCGCCATGGTGCTGGACCGCGCGCGGCGGCTGGTGGGCGAGGCTGCGCCGCTGTCCCTGCTGATCGCCTCCCACTACTCGTGCGGGCTGAGGCGGATGGGCCGCCTCGAAGAGGCGGGGGCGCTCGGGGACTTCGTCACGGACGCCTACCGGGTGACCGTGGGAGAGCAGCACCCGTATGCCGTCGGGGCGGCGGTGAACAGCGCGCTCGTGCTGCTGGAGCGGGGTGAGGACGAGCCGGCGTGGGAGGTGCTGGAGAAGGCGCTGACCGATATGACGGCGGCGCTCGGCGAGGGCCACCCCTGGACGCTGGGGGTCGCCGTCAACACCGCCGCCGCCTACCAGACCATGGGCTACCGGACGGACGCCTGTGCCCTGAGCCGGGAGGTCGCGCTGCGGTCCGAGACCGCGCTGGGCAGGCGGCACCCGCTGACCCTGACGGCTCGGCTCGCGCTCGCCGCGGACCTGCGGGAGATCAAGGGCGGACGGGACGAGGCATCGGCGATCGAGCAGGGAGCCATCGGCGACCTGGAGGACATCCTGGGGCTGAGGCACCCCGCCGTGGTGGCGGCACAGCAACACGGCCGCCCTGTGTGGGACTTCGTGCCGCTGCCCATCTGAACGGCCGGAAGGCCCGGCCCCCGCGTCACGCGGGAGCCGGGCCTTCCGTACGGCTACAGCCGAACAGCTACCGGCGTCAGATCTCGAAGACCTCGCTGACCAGCGCCTGCTGCTCCACCTGGTGCCGCTTGTTCGACCCCACCGCCGGGGACGAGGAGTGCGGCCGGGAGACCCGGACGAGCCGCTCGGAGGCCGGCAGGTCGGCGCCCACCGAGAGCTCCAGGTGGTCGATCAGGTTCAGCGCGATGAACGGCCACGCACCCTGGTTCGCCGGCTCCTCCTGCGCCCAGACGTACTTCTGGACGCCGGAGTACTTGGCGATCTCGGCCTGCAGCTCCGCGCCCGGCAGCGGGTAGAGCCGCTCCACCCGGATGAGGGCGGTGTCCGTCGCGCCGCGCTTGTCCCGCTCGGCGGCCAGGTCGTAGTAGACCTTGCCGGAGCAGAAGACGACCTTGCGGACCGCGGCCGGGTCGACCTTCTCGTCGCCGATGACCGGGCGGAAGGAGCCGGTGGTGAACTCCTCCGTCTTGGAGGCCGCCGCCTTCAGACGCAGCATCGACTTCGGGGTGAAGACGACCAGCGGCTTGTGGTGCGGGTTGTGGACCTGCCAGCGCAGCAGGTGGAAGTAGTTCGACGGCAGCGTCGGCATGGCGACCGTCATGTTGTTCTGCGCGCACAGCTGGAGGAAGCGCTCGATGCGGGCCGAGGAGTGGTCCGGGCCCTGGCCCTCGTAGCCGTGCGGCAGCAGCAGGGTGACGCCGGAGGTCTGGCCCCACTTCTGCTCGGCCGAGGAGATGAACTCGTCGACGATCGTCTGCGCGCCGTTGACGAAGTCACCGAACTGCGCCTCCCACATGACCAGCGCGTCCGGGCGGGCCAGCGAGTAGCCGTACTCGAAGCCCATCGCCGCGTACTCGCTGAGCAGCGAGTCGTAGACGTTGTAGCGGGCCTGCTCGTCGGAGAGGTAGAGCAGCGGGGTGTAGTCCTCGCCGGTCTCCCGGTCCACCAGCACCGCGTGGCGCTGGCCGAAGGTGCCTCGGCGGGAGTCCTGGCCGGCCAGGCGGACGGGGGTGCCCTCCATCAGCAGCGAGCCGATGGCGAGGGTCTCGCCCATGCCCCAGTCGATCGTGTCGTCCTCGATCATCGCCGCGCGCCGCTGGAGCTGCGGGAGCAGCCGCGGGTGGACGGTGATCCGGTCGGGGATGTTGACCTGGGACTCGGCGACCCGCTTGATGACCTCCTGGTTGACGGCCGTGGAGACCGCCACCGGGAACTCCGGCTGGGGCTCGGGCAGCTCGGTCGGGGCCGGGTGCGAGGTGGCGTCGCGGACCTCGGTGAAGACCTTCTCCAGCTGGCCCTGGAAGTCCTGCAGCGCCTGCTCGGCCTCTTCCAGGGTGATGTCGCCGCGACCGATGAGCGACTCGGTGTAGAGCTTGCGCACCGAGCGCTTCTTGTCGATCAGGTCGTACATCAGCGGCTGGGTGAAGCCGGGGTTGTCGGTCTCGTTGTGACCGCGGCGGCGGTAGCAGATGAGGTCGATGACCACGTCCTTGTTGAACGCCTGGCGGAACTCGAAGGCGAGCCGCGCGACGCGCACCACGGCCTCCGGGTCGTCGCCGTTGACGTGGAAGATCGGCGCCTCGATCATGCGCGCCACATCGGTGGCGTACATGGAGGAGCGGGACGCGGCCGGGGCGGCGGTGAAGCCGACCTGGTTGTTGATGACGATGTGCACGGTGCCGCCGGTGCGGTAGCCGCGCAGCTGCGACATGTTGAGGGTCTCGGCGACCACGCCCTGGCCCGCGAAGGCGGCGTCGCCGTGCAGGGCGACGGGCAGGACGGTGAAGTCGGTGCCGGCCTTGCCGATGATGTCCTGCTTGGCGCGGACGACGCCCTCCAGGACCGGGTCCACCGCCTCCAGGTGGGAGGGGTTGGCGGTCAGCGAGACCTTGATCTGCTCGCCGTCCAGGCCGGTGAAGGTGCCCTCGGCGCCCAGGTGGTACTTCACGTCGCCGGATCCGTGCATCGACTTCGGGTCGAGGTTGCCCTCGAACTCGCGGAAGATCTGCGCGTACGACTTGCCGACGATGTTCGCCAGGACGTTGAGGCGGCCGCGGTGGGCCATGCCGATGACGACCTCGTCCAGGCGCGACTCGGCGGCCGCGTCCAGCACCGCGTCCAGCAGCGGGATGACGGACTCGCCGCCCTCCAGCGAGAAGCGCTTCTGGCCGACGTACTTCGTCTGCAGGAAGGTCTCGAACGCCTCGGCCGCGTTGAGCCGGCGCAGGATCCGCAGCTGCTCGTCGCGCTCCGGCTTGGAGTGCGGACGCTCCACGCGGTCCTGGATCCACTTGCGCTGCTTCGGGTCCTGGATGTGCATGAACTCGATGCCGGTGGTGCGGCAGTACGAGTCGCGCAGCACGCCCAGGATGTCGCGCAGGTTCATCATCGTCTTGCCGGCGAAGCCGCCGACCGCGAACTCGCGCTCCAGGTCCCACAGGGTGAGGCCGTGCTCGACGATGTCCAGGTCGGGGTGCTTGCGCTGGCGGTACTCCAGCGGGTCGGTGTCGGCCATGACATGGCCGCGGACCCGGTAGGAGTGGATCAGGTCGAAGACGCGCGCGGCCTTGGTGACGTCGTCGTCGTGCGAGACGTCGATGTCGCGCAGCCAGCGGACCGGCTCGTAGGGGATCCGCAGCGCCTTGAAGATCTCGTCGTAGAAGTCGTTCTCGCCGAGCAGCAGCTGGCTCATGATCCGCAGGAACTCGCCGGAGGCGGCGCCCTGGATCACCCGGTGGTCATAGGTGCTGGTCAGCGTCATGATCTTGGAGATGCCCAGCTTGTTCAGGGTGTCCTGGGACGTGCCCTGGAACTCGGCCGGGTACTCCATGGCGCCGACGCCGATGATCAGGCCCTGCCCGGGCATCAGGCGCGGCACGGAGTGCACGGTGCCGATGCCGCCCGGGTTGGTCAGCGAGGCCGTGACGCCGGTGAAGTCCTCCATCGTCAGCTTGTTCGCGCGGGCGCGGCGGACGATGTCCTCGTACGCCTGCCAGAACTCGAAGAAGTTGAGCGTCTCGGCCTTCTTGATCGCCGCGACGACGAGCTGGCGGTCGCCGTTGGGCTTGACCAGGTCGATGGCGAGGCCGAGGTTGACGTGCTCCGGCTTGACCAGGGTCGGCTTGCCGTCCTTCTCGGTGAACGAGTGGTTCATCGAGGGCATCGCCTTCAGCGCCTGCACCATGGCGTAGCCGATCAGGTGCGTGAAGGACACCTTGCCGCCGCGGGCGCGCTTGAGGTGGTTGTTGATGACGATGCGGTTGTCGAACAGCAGCTTGACCGGGACGGCGCGCACGGAGGTGGCCGTCGGCAGCTCGAGGCTGGCGTTCATGTTCTTCGCGACGGCGGCGGCCGGGCCGCGCAGCGTGACGTACTCCGGGCCGGCGGCCGGAGCGGCCGGCTCGGCGGCCTTGGCGGGCGCGGCCTTGGCCGGAGCCGCGGCGGCCGGAGCCTGGGCGGCGGGCTTGGCCTCGGCCGCGGGCTTCGCCGCGGCCGGGGCGGCCTGCGGCGCGGCCTGGGCGGCGGGCTTCGCGGGCGCCGGGGCCGGCGCTGAGCCGTTGCTCACCGCCGTCGGCCGGTCGGCGCCGGGACCGGCCGCCCCCGCGGCGGACGGGCCCGGCGGAGCCGCGGCGGACTCGGCCACCGCGGAGCCGGTGTCCTGGCCCGGCTTGTAGTCGGCGAAGAAGTCCCACCAGGCTCGGTCGACCGAGTTCGGGTCCTGGAGGTACTGCTGGTAGATCTCGTCGACGAGCCACTCGTTGGGACCGAACGCGGCGGCAGGGTTACTCCCCTGCCCGTCCTGCTGGTCGGTCGAGACGCTCGAACTGTTGGGGGACTGTGGCGACACGGCGGCAACCGCCCTCTTCCGCTTCCTAAGGTGGTGGACAGCGGGAATAAAGGCTACGCCTCTTGGCCCCTTACGTGCAGGCCGCACTGGTCATCGTCGCGCAAGTCACATTGATCGGCTGGTTTCGCCGCTTCGAGTGGCGGGAATCACCGCATGTTCTGCCCGGGTACGGGAACGCGAAAACGCGCCCACACCCCCTGGGGATGTGCGCGTCCCGGGCCCTCATCCGCTCGGATGTGCGCGACCCTCGACGTCTGTGCGCCGTTGGCGACGACTTTACGTCAATTTTGATTTACCCGGCAGGCTGACCTTGATCCGGCAGCCCCGCGGCGACTCGGCCACACCGATGCGCCCCCCGTGCAGATCGACCGCCCACCACGCGATGGCCAGACCCAGCCCCGTACCGCCGTCGCTGCCCTGCCCCGACCGGCGGCGCGCCCCCGGCTCCCCGCCCTGCGCGGACGGGCCGCCCCGGTTGAAGCGTTCGAAGACCCGGTGCCGCTCGGCCTCCGGGATCCCCGGGCCCTCGTCCAGCACCTCCAGCTCCAGGCTGTCCGGGCCCTCGCCGCGCCGCGCCCGCACCGTCACCCGGCCGTGCGCCGGGGAGTGCTTCATCGCGTTGTCGATCAGATTCGCGACCACCTGGTGGAGCCGCTCCGCGTCGGCGTACGCCGCCAGGTCGGACGGGAACACGTCCAGATTCAGGTGGACGTCCTTGCGGGCGTGCGAGCCGGAGCTGCCGTCCGCGTACGCGCCCTTGGCCATGCTGGCCTCCTTGATGATCCCGGCCAGATACGGCCAGACCTCGAAGCGCCGCGCGTACAGCGGCACCACACCCTTGTCCAGCCGGGACAGGTCCAGCAGCTGCTCCACCAGCCGGCCCAGCCGCTCGGTCTGGCGCAGCGCGACCCGCATCGTCTCCGGATCGGCCTCCGAGACCCCGTCCACCACGTTCTCCAGGACCGCCCGGAGCGCCGCGATCGGGGTGCGCAGCTCATGGGAGACATTGGCCACCATCTCCTTGCGCTGGGTGTCCACCGCCTCCAGGTCGGCGGCCATCCGGTTGAAGGAGGTCGCCAGGGCGCCGAACTCGTCCCGCCGCTGGGCGGCGCTCACCCGCCGCGTGTAGTCGCCGTGCGCCATCGCCCGCGTGACCTCGGTCATCTCGTCCAGCGGGGCGGTCAGACCGTGCGCCACGAACTGGGTGATCAGCAGCGAGGCGATGATCGAGAAGATGGTGATCACGCGCAGCTCGGTGTTCGAGTGCATCGCCGCGAACACCAGCAGCGTGGTGATGATCACCGAGCCGATGACCAGCGCGCCGAGCGCCGCCTTCACCGACCGGTACGGGTCGAAGGGCTTCAGCGCCTCCCACAGCCGGTCCCAGTGGCGGTCCCAGCGGCGATTCCAGTGCCGGTCCCAGGCGGCGCGCAAGGTCGCCCGCCAGCTCGCCCGCCGGCTCGCCCATCGGCCCGCGCGGCTCCATACGGCCGTCCAGCGGCCGGACGGCCTCATGCCGCCGGGGTCTCCAGGGCGTAGCCCACCCCGTGCACCGTACGGATCCGCTCCGCGCCGATCTTCCGGCGCAGCGCCTTGATGTGGCTGTCCACGGTCCGGGTGCCCGAGGCGTCGGCCCAGTCCCACACCTCCGCGAGCAGCTGCTCACGGGAGAGCACCGCGCGCGGCGTGTTGGCCAGGCACACCAGCAGGTCGAACTCGGTCGGGGTGAGGTGCACGTCCGTGCCGCGCACCCGCACCCGGCGCTGCGCGTGGTCGATCTCCAGCTCCCCCAGGCGCAGGATGCCGCTGCGCGGGGTGTGCGCGGCCAGGGCCGCCCGCTCCACCCGTCTGAGCAGCACATGCACCCGCGCCGCCAGCTCCCGCATGGAGAACGGCTTGGTCATGTAGTCGTCGGCGCCGACCCCCAGACCCACCAGCATGTCGGTCTCGTCGTCCCGCGCGGTGAGCATCAGCACCGGCACCGGGCGCCTGGCCTGCACCCGGCGGCACACCTCCAGGCCGTCGAACCCGGGCAGCATCACATCCAGCACGAGCAGATCCGGCTGCCACGCCTCGGCCGTGTCCACGGCCGCCGGGCCGTCCCCGGCCGTCTGCACCTGGAATCCCTCGGCGCGCAGCCGGGCCGCGATGGCGTCCACGATGGTCGGATCGTCCTCGACGACCAGGACCCGGCGCTGTGCCCCCGGAGTGGTCGTGGCGGCCCCGTTGTGGCTGCTGTGAGTCTGCTCCATGCGCCCGCCCCTGCTTTGTTCCGTAAACCGCGGCCCCCGGCTGGTCGATCGCCCGGCCGCGTGCGCTGGCAAGCAGCGTAAAGGCAGCGTACGCGGCTCGGCTACGCGCCCCGAACCGCGAGGTGAACCACGTCGGGGACACCTCGGGCAACGCTGATCTCTTCCGTCCGCACCCCCGTGAATCCGGCAATCCGTAGCGCTTCCTCGAAGGCCGGGGAGGGCTGGGCGGACCACACGGCGAGGACCCCGCCCGGCGAGAGGCGGTCCCGGCAGGCGGCGAGGCCGGCGGGGGAGTACAGGCCGCCGTTGTCCTCGGTGACCGTCCAGTCCGGGCCGTTGTCGATGTCCAGGCACAGCGCGTCGTAGGTGGCCGCGGACCCGCCCGGGCGCAGATGGGCGACCAGATCGGCCCGGACCACCTCCGTGCGCGGGTCGGCGAGCGCGGCCCCGGAGATCCGCCCCAGCGGGCCCGAGCGGTGCCAGTCGATGACCGCCTCCTCGCGCTCCACCACTACGATCCGGCCCCACCGCGGCTCGGCCGCCGCCTCCGCCAGCGAGAAGCCGACGCCCAGCCCGCCGATCAGCAGCGCGGGCGCCGGCCGGGCGGCGGGCAGCGCGTCCAGCGCGGCGCGGATCAGGAGGCGCTCGGAGCGGCCGTCGGAGGTGTCCATCAGGAAGCACCCATTGGCGATGATCTCGAAGACGGGCGCCCCGGCGGCCGCCTCACCCTCCCGGCCCGCCCCGTCCCCGCCGCGCCGGCGCAGCACCACCTCGCCGTACGGACCCTCGCGGCGGTCGAGGGTCACGGGGCGGTCCCGGTCGGCGGCGGTGTCGTACGGCGGGTGCACGGGTCTCGAGGTCCTTCCGGTGCGCTGGGTCGGGCTCGTGGCCCCGAATCTATCTCTTCCGGACTCCTTCGCCTCCGGGGCGCCTCAGCCCCTGTCGACGGTCGACCGTGCTCGGCCCTTCGTTCCTCAGGGCCTGCGCGCGCTCTCCCTTTCGACAGGGTCGCGCCCCTTCGGCGCCGGGCGGGACGGCCGCGCTCCCCGGGCACCTCGGTCGCGGCTGTGGTGCCATTCACACATGCGGCGCCGGTGACATGGAGCGAGGCCCGGCCGTTGTTGGGGCCATAAGCGGGCAGAAGAGCGGCGGGGGGCCGACGAGGAAGGAGCCACGGCGTGACGTGGACGCGAGCGGTCGGCACGGGTGCCGCGGCCGGCGCCGACCCGGCGGCGGTGCGGCCTTCCCAGGTGGCGGAAGGCAGCCGCGCCGGGCGGGGCGGGCGCGCGGGGTGGTTGCCGGCCAGGGGGCCGGCGCGGGTGGTGCCCGGCCCGCGGGCGACGCCGTTCACCCTCTGCTACGCCCTGGTGCTGCTGGGCACCGGACTGTTCTCCCACCTCGCCGATCCCGACCTGGTACGCGACCTGCTGGCCCACTCCAGCACCGACGTCGTGAACCTCGCCCACCGCCCGCTGCTGTCGCTCGTCGCCAGCGGGGTGTGGGTCGCGGGCGGGCTGCTGTCGCCCTACATCGTCGCGTTCCTCGTCGTCGTCGGCGCGCTGGAGCGGCGGCTGGGCGGGCTGCGGACCGCCGGGATCTTCCTGCTCGGCCACGTCCTGGCGACCCTGATGACCGAGCTGCCCGTGGCCGCCTCCGTGGCTGCCGGGCAACTACCCGACAGCTCACTCCGGCGGCTCGACTACGGCATCAGCTACGGGCTGCTCGCGTGCGCCGGCGCGCTCGCCGGGCTGGTCCGGCCCTGGCTGCGCTGGACGCTGCTCGGCGGGGTCACGGCGGCGCTCCTCGCCGACCTGGCGGAGTTCACCGATCCGCTCACCGACTGGGGCCACCTGCTCGCCCTCGCCATCGGCGTCCTCGCCTGGCCGTACGTCCGGCGGGCCGCTCAGCGGCGCGAGCCCGGGCCCTCCGGGCGGGCGCCGCGCAGCGCGTAGAGGCAGGTGCCCGCGGCGAACAGCGCGACCGCCGTCCCCCACGCCGCCCGCTGCGCCCCCGGCTGCACCGACCAGGCCCACACCGCGCCGGAGCCGCCGGGCTCGGCCTGCCCGGCGAGGAACACCGCGCTGGTGTGCACCAGCATCGGCAGCCAGCTCAGCCGGGCCCCGATGAGCGCGGCGCCGAGCGCCGTCACCCCCACGGCGCCCAGGACGTTACGGGCCATGGCGGCCGCCCCGTACGCCTGCGGCTCGCCCGGGACGGCCACCGCGAGCAGCCCGGCCGCCAGCGCGGTGAGCAGCAGCAGATGCCAGCCGCGCCGGGGCCACCAGGGGCGTACGGCGGTCCGGTCCAGCTCGTCGCCGTGGCTGTACAGGCCCACCCCGATCGCGGCGGCAACGAGCACCGGCGCGAGGACGAGGACCGGCAGCCGGGCCCGCGGCCCGGGGTCGGACCGGGTCAGGAGCCAGTCGGCGCACCAGGCGGTGGCGGGCGCGGCGGCGACCAGGACGGCGATCGTCATGGGCAGGGCGCGGGAGCGCGCGTACAGCAGCAGGTTCGAGTTCAGGGGGCTGTTCGAGTTCAGGGGACTCATGGGGCCGTCACCCGCTCCGGGTGGCAGGAGCGCGTGGCGGCGAAGTAGCCGCCGAGCCAGCGGGTGCGTTCGCCGTCGGGCATGGCTTTCAGCCTCTTCAGGACGCGAGTGTAGCCGGGTTCGGTCTGGTCACCGGGCATGTTCTTGGGCCTGGGTATCGGCGCCAGCCAGTCGGCCACGGCCTCGTTGAGGTCGCTGTAGCGGTCGGCGTCCGCGACGTTCGGGCAGTACGGCTCCGTCACGCCGATGGCGGCGTTGGCCGCGAACATCTCCGGCTCGGCGATCCGGTTGCGCCGGAAGTACATGTCCCAGCCGGTGAGCGCCGCGTCGGTGCGGCTCGCCCGGCTGTCGACCGGGGCTTCGACGATGCGGGCCGGGGCGTTCGGTATGCCACGCAGCTTCGCGGTCAGCCCGGCCAGCGCGCGGGACGCGTCCGGCAGCATCCGGCTGTGCACCCGTGTCGCGCACACGCGCGGCGTCCCCTCGTCGCAGACCAGCGCCGCGCTCGCCGGGTCCGGGCGCCACAGGCCGTCGCCGGTCTGCGCGAGCAGGACGGCGGCGGTGACCGCCGCCGCCAGCGGCGCGAGGGCCAGGGCGCGGGCGCGGCGGCGGGCGGCGTAGGCCAGCAGCGCGGCGGCGGCGAGGCCGGCCGTCCAGACCATCGAGACGGGCCCGAACCACCACACCGGCCGGTCCCAGGAGGAGATGTGCTCCTTGCCGGGACTGAGCCAGGAGATGCCGGACTCCTGGTTGGCGAGGAGGAGTTCGATGTTGTACATGACCAGGGCGACCACGGGCGGGGCGAGACGCCAGGGCACGACCCGGCCCACGACGAACCCCAGCGCGGCGAGCGAACCGATTCCCGTCGCGTCGGCGACGATCAGCGACACGTGGGGGCCGTCGCCGCCCGCGTACTGCCAGGTCCACGCCAGGCACACCACGGCCGTGAGCAGATACCCGACCACCGGCCACACGACGGCGGGGGCCGCGGCCAGCAGGGCCTGCCGGAGCGGCGGGCGCGCCACGGTGGCCAGCAGCTCCTCCGTCCGCCGGCGCCGCTCCCGCCCGCCCTGCCAGCAGGCGACCGCGGCCGCCAGCGGCGCGCCGAGCACCAGCCCCGCGACGCGCAGCATGTCGGTGGTCTCCGTCCAGTCCGACAGCCATTCATCGGCCTTCGTGAACATGGCGAACAGCAGGACGGCCAGGGTCGCGGCGCCGGCGGGCAGACCGGCGCCGCGGCGGAGTTCGGTGAGCAGGGGGCCGGCGCGGCGCGGGGAGTGTGCATGGCCCGGCTGCCATGGCGCGCCGGCCGGGCTCAAGGGCTCGGCGGCTCGGCCCGTACGGCCTGCGGCATGACCCGCCCGGTCGGCGGAGCGGCTCATACGGCCGGCGGCGTGGCTCATACGGTGGGTGCTCATCGGCCGGCCCCCCATCCGGCGGAGCCGCCCAGCCCGGACCGGTGGTGGCGCAGCGCCACGGCGTAGCCGCGCTCGATCGGGTTGTCGCCGAAGTCCTCCGCCCCCGCCTCGGCGGCGAGCGCGGCCAGCGCGTGCGGGGTGCCCCGGTAGGCCACCCGGCCCCCGCCGATGACCGTGACCTCGCTGCACGCCGCGGCGACGTCCTCCACCAGGTGGGTGGAGACGATCACCGTCGCGGTACGGCCCAGCTCCCGCAGCAGCGCCCGGAAGTCCACCCGCTGCTCCGGGTCGAGACCGGCCGTCGGCTCGTCCAGGAGCAGCAGCTCCGGGTCGTTGACGATCGCCTGGGCGATGCCGGCGCGCCGCACCATGCCGCCCGACAGGGTGCGGACCTTCGCGTCGATGCGGTCCGCGAGCCCGACCCGCGCGACCGCCCGTTCGACGGCGGCGGGGGCCTTGGCGCGCGGCACTTCCTTCAGCCACGCCATGTAGGCGACGAATTCGCGGACCGTGAAGCCGGGGTAGTAGCCGAACTCCTGCGGCAGATAGCCCAGCCTGCGGCGCACGGAGGTCCGGTGCGTGGGCGCCGAGATGTCCCCGCCGAGCAGTTCCACCCGCCCGGCGGTCGGCGGGGCGACCGTCGCCAGGACGCGGATCAGGGAGGTCTTGCCCGCCCCGTTCGGGCCGAGCAGGCCGTGGACGCCGGTGCCGAAGGAGAGGTCGACGGCGTCGAGGGCGGTGGTCCTGCGGTGCCGGACCGTCAGCCCGTGGATGGATACGGAGTGGACGGAGACGGCGCTGGTCATATGCGCTCCAGGTGGTCGAAGGACGTACGGCGCAAGGCCAGCAGCCCCGCGCAGACGGCCGCCGCGGCGGCCCAGCAGCTCTGGGCGGCGGGGCCGGAGAGGACGGTGGCGAGGGAGTCGGACAGGGCGTCCGCGAGCGAGGACTCCCCGCTCTCGCCCGCGCCCGCGAGCAGCGCGGGGCCGCCGACGGCCAGCAGCCAGCCCGCGGTGACCGCGCAGGTGGCGATCCGGCAGCCGACGTACGAGGCGAGGGCGAGCGCGGCGAGCGTGAGCGCGAGCCCCGGCAAGAGCCACGCCGGGGTGGCGGGCGCCCCGGCGGCCGCGGGCAGGAGCTGCCCGGCGAGGGTCAGCAGCGGCACGGACACGGCGAGCACCGACGCGGTACGGGTCAGCAGCAGCCGCAGCCCCCCGGACGGGGTGGACGCGGCGAGCTCGTGCATCGGGTCGGCGTGCCGCCCGTACGAGACGGCCACCCCGGCCGACGGCAGCACGGGCGCGAGCGCCAGCAGCAGCGGCCGCACGCCGGACATCCCGGCGGCCCGCGCGGCCCCGGCCGCGACCAGGCCCGTCACAAGCAGCGCGACCAGCCAAGGCCCCCGCACCGCGGGCCCCGCGGCCCACACCATCCACGCCCGGGGGTCCCGGAACGCCCCGCGGCGGCGTGCGCAGACACCGCCCGCGCCGCCGGGTTCCGGCCCGGCGTGCCGTGCCGCGACGGCTGTGCGGCCGTCGGCCGCCGGGGCGGGGGTTGGTCCGCTGTGCCGGGCCGCGGGCGTGTCGGCGTGCGCGGTCGGGGCCGGGGACAGGTCCCCGGCCAACTGGGGGGCAGGGGCTCGCCCGGCACGCCCGGCCGCCGCCGTGTCGGCGGGCGCTGCCGGGGCCGGGGACACACCCGGGAGCAGGTCGCCGGCCGCTCGGGGCGCCCCGGCCTCCGCGGGTGCCGTCGCCTCCGCCGGGGCGTCCGCCGTCGCGAAGGCGAGCAGTGCCGCGCGGACGTCCGCGAGGGCCGGGGCCGCCGCGCCTGCGCGTACGGCCGCGGAGACGCGGGCCGCGCAGGGCGCGCAGGCCTCGACGTGCTTCTCGACCGACCACGCGTCGGTCTCCGGCAGCGAGCCGTCGGCGTACGCGGCCGCCTGCGGCTCGGTCACGTGCCAGGCGGCGGCGGGACCGCCGCGCCGGGTGGGTCGGGGGCGCTTCATGCGGTGCCTCCGAGGGCGTCCAGGAGGTGCGGGGGTGTGGCGCGGAGCTGGGTGAGCGCGGCGCGGAGTTCCCGGCGGGCCCGCTGGGCGCGGGTCTTGACCGTGCCTTCGGGGATGCCGAGGAGCTGCGCGGCCTCGCGGGTGGTGAGCCCGTCGACGACCGTGGCGCGCAGGACGGCGCGCAGCTCGGGGGAGAGCCGGTCGAGGGCCGAGCCGACGTCGCCGTACTCCAGCGCGTCGAGCGCCCGCTCCTCCGCGGAGGGGGCGGTGGCGCGGGCCGGGTCCGGCTGGTGGCGGGCGTGGGCGGCCTGGGCCTCGGCGGCGCGGGCGGCGGCGCGCTGGGCGTCGACGAGGCGCCGGGCCGCGATGGTCCACAGCCAGCCGCCCGCCTCGCCGCCGCGGTGCGCGCCGGCCGTCCGCCAGGCCGTCACGAAGGTGTCCTGGAGGACCTCCCGTACCGTCTCGGGGTCCTGGCAGCGGCGCGTGAGGCGGGCGTGCAGCCAGCCGGCGTGCCGGTCGTAGAGCGCGGCGAGCGCCTGCGCGTCTCCCGTCGCGACGGCGCGCAGCAGCTCGCCGTCGCTTGGGTCTGCCCCCATGGGGCGGAACAGTCTCACGCCCCTCTATCGCTTACCGAGGGGGTGTCGGTTCGCGTTCCCGCGAAATCCCCGCCGACGGCTGATCGCTCAGAGCGAACACGGGCCCGGGAACATCCGCAGGCGCTCGTGCATTGAGCCTGTACAGCTCAACTTGCCTGCCGAAGGGGAGATCATGGCTTCGACGTCCACACCGCTCACCCTGCCCGTGCTGCCTCTCGATGACGAGGTGGTACTGCCCGGCATGGTGGTGCCGCTGGACCTGTCCGACAGCGAGGTACGGGCCGCGGTGGAGGCCGCCCAGGCCGCCGCGCGATCAAGCGGGAGCGGCGGCGGGAAGCCGCGGGTGCTGCTGGTGCCGCGCATCGACGGGACGTACGCGGGCATCGGCACGCTCGGCACCGTCGAGCAGGTGGGCCGGCTCTCCGACGGCGACCCGGGCGCGCTGATCCGCGGTGTGCGCCGGGTGCGCATAGGGGCCGGGACGACCGGCCCGGGGGCCGCTCTGTGGGTGGAGGGCACCCAGGTCGAGGAGATCGCCCCCGACCCGCTGCCCGGTGCCGTCACCGAGCTGGTCAAGGAGTACAAGGCGCTGGCCACGAGCTGGCTGCGCAAGCGCGGCGCCTGGCAGGTCGTGGACCGGGTGCAGCAGATCGACGACGTCGGCCAGCTGGCCGACAACTCCGGCTACTCGCCCTTCCTGACCGTCAAGCAGCGCGTGGAGCTGCTGGAGACGGCCGACCCGGTGGCGCGGCTGAAGCTGGCCGTGGGCTGGCTCAGCGACCACCTCGCCGAGCAGGACGTCGCCGAGGCGATCGCCAAGGACGTCCAGGAGGGCGTGGACAAGCAGCAGCGCGAGTTCCTGCTGCGGCGGCAGCTCGAGGCGGTCCGCAAGGAGCTGGCCGAGCTCAACGGCGACCCGGAGGACGAGAGCGACGACTACCGGGCCCGGGTGGAGGCCGCCGACCTGCCGGAAAAGGTGCGCGAGGCCGCGCTCAAGGAGGTCGACAAGCTGGAGCGGGCCTCCGACCAGAGCCCCGAGGGCAGCTGGATCCGCACCTGGCTGGACACCGTCCTGGAGCTTCCCTGGAACGAGCGCACCGAGGACGCGTACGACATCGCCGGCGCCAAGGCCGTGCTGGACGCCGACCACGCGGGCCTGGAGGACGTCAAGGAACGGATCACCGAATACCTCGCGGTCCGCAAGCGCCGCGCCGACCGCGGCCTGGGCGTGATCGGCGGCCGCCGGGGCGGCGCGGTGCTGGCCCTGGTAGGGCCGCCGGGGGTCGGAAAGACCTCGCTCGGGGAATCGGTCGCCCGCGCGATGGGGCGGAAGTTCGTGCGCGTCGCGCTCGGCGGCGTCCGCGACGAGGCGGAGATCCGCGGCCACCGCCGCACGTACGTCGGCGCGCTGCCGGGCCGGATCGTCCGGGCGATCAAGGAGGCGGGCTCGATGAACCCGGTCGTCCTCCTCGACGAGATCGACAAGGTCGGCTCCGACTTCCGCGGCGACCCGGCCGCGGCCCTGCTCGAGGTCCTGGACCCGGCGCAGAACCACACCTTCCGCGACCACTACCTGGAGGTCGAGCTCGACCTGAGCGACGTGGTCTTCCTCGCCACGGCCAACGTCCTGGAGGCCATCCCCGAGGCGCTGCTTGACCGCATGGAGCTGGTGCGCCTGGACGGCTACACCGAGGACGAGAAGGTCACCATCGCCCGTGACCACCTGCTGCCCCGCCAGCTGGAGCGGGCCGGCCTGGAGCCGGGCGAGGTGGTCCTGGAGGAGGACGCGCTGCGCAAGCTGGCCGGGGAGTACACCCGGGAGGCGGGCGTGCGGACCCTGGAGCGGTCCCTCGCCCGGCTGCTGCGCAAGGTCGCGGCCCAGCACGAGCTGGGCGAGCGGAAGCTGCCGTTCACGGTCGGCGTGGATGAGCTGCGGCCGCTGATCGGCCGCCCGCACCACACCCCCGAGTCCGCCCAGGACCCGGCCGAGCGGCGCACCGCCGTGCCGGGCGTGGCGACCGGGCTCGCGGTCACCGGCGCGGGCGGGGACGTGCTGTTCGTCGAGGCGTCCCTGGCCGACCCGGAGACGGGCGGCGCGGGGCTGACCCTCACCGGGCAGCTGGGCGACGTCATGAAGGAGTCCGCCCAGATCGCGCTCTCCTTCCTGCGCTCGCACGGCGCGGAGCTGGAGCTGCCGGTCGGTGACCTGAAGGAGCGCGGCATCCACCTGCACGTCCCGGCGGGCGCGGTCCCGAAGGACGGCCCGAGCGCGGGCATCACCATGACCACGGCCCTGGCCTCGCTGCTCTCCGGCCGCCAGGTGCGCCCAGATGTGGCGATGACCGGCGAGGTCTCGCTGACCGGGCGGGTGCTGCCCATCGGCGGCGTCAAGCAGAAGCTGCTGGCGGCGCACCGGGCCGGGGTGACCACGGTGATCATCCCCAAGCGCAACGAGCCCGACCTCGACGACGTCCCCGCCGAGGTCCTGGAGAAGCTGGAGGTCCACCCGGTCTCGGACGTCCGCCGCGTCCTGGAACTGGCCCTCACCCCGGCGGCCGCCCCGGCCGCCCCGGAGGTCCCCCTGGCGGCGTGACGGACGCCATCGGGGCGATGGCCCGGGGCTCCCGTTCGCACGGGAGTTCCGGGCCACGCGTGTCCTGGGTGCCGTGCATATCGTTGCACCAACCGGTCGCGTGCATTCGAGTCGCGGCGGGGAGGAGCGGCACGGTGACCGTCATGGAGATTGACGGGGTCGAGATGGCCGACAGCAACGACGAGCTGACCTTGGACATGATGTTCGAGGCGCTCGAGAAGATGCCTGTCCCCGACGGAATCAAGGTCGAGATTGTCGAGGGGAACATCTTCATGTCGCCGAGTCGGGATACCCGCTGGGAGATCATCCGGAGGATCGTGCGGGCTCTCGAAGACCGCTTCGGGATGAACGTGAAGGTGCTGTCGGATGTGCGCATCGACTTTCCCGGGTACAACAACGGCCTCGTGCCGGATGTCGTCAGGATTGCGCAGGATGCCCAGAAGACCGCGGGAGGCCGCTGGCGTTGTGAGGACGCCGAGTTCGTGGCCGAAGTGATTTCCAAGGGCACGGCGGCGAACGACTTCGGACTCAAAAAGCGGGCCTACGCGGTGGCCGGTGTCCCGGTCTACCTGATCGTCGATCCGTACAACGGCAAGTGCCACGTCTTCACCGAGCCCAAGGGCGAGGAATACCGCGTCAAGACGACCCTCAAGTTCGGTCTGCCGGTCGATCTGACCGGCACGGCGGCCGACCTGATCCTGGCCACCGACGAATTCCCCCGGGACTGAGCGGCCCGCCCGAACGCCCGACGCCCCCCGCCGTACGGACAGCCGGATCCGTACGGCGGGGGGGCGAAGCGCCAAGAGGGTGACGCGGTGGGGGGCGTCAGCCGTTGGCGAGGGCCTGGACCCGGTCCAGGGCGCCGTTGAACTTGTTGTGGTCGCCGACGGTCGCGCCCGAGGAGGTGTACTGCCAGATGGTGTGGAAGCCCCAGCCGGCCGGGAGTTCACCGACGGAGTCGCCGTAGCGCGGGATCCACAGCGGGTTGATGCTGCCGAAGGCGCTGGAGTTGCCCGTGCAGCTCTTCCACCAGCTCGTGGAGGTGTAGATCACCGGGTCGCGGCCGGTCAGTGACTTGTAGGTGTTGGTGAAGTCCTTGATCCAGCTCACCATCGAGCTGGCGCTCTTGCCGTAGCAGGTCGAGCCGTAGGGGTTGTACTCCATGTCGAGCGCGCCGGGGAGCGTCTTGCCGTCCCGCGACCAGCCGCCGCCGTGGTTGACGAAGTACGTGGCCTGTGCGGCGCCGCTGGAGTTGTCCGGCAGGGCGAAGTGGTACGAGCCGCGGATCATGCCGACGTTGTACGACCCGGTGTACTGCTGCGAGAAGTACGGGTTGGTGTAGCTGGTGCCCTCCGTCGCCTTGACGTAGGCGAAGCGGACCCCGCTGTTCCAGAGCGTCGACCAGGCGACATTGCCCTGGTGGCTGCTGACGTCCACGCCCTCCGTCGTGGCGAGCAGCCCGGGCGGCTCGTCGCCGGTCGTGGAACCGCCTTCGTGCTTGAGTATCTGGGAGCCCGCCCAGTGGTCCTCCGGGTGGGGGACTTTCTTCCCGCTCTCGGCGGCCGAAGCCGTACCGGAGAGCGAGAAGCTCATGGTGAGGAGACCGGTGAGAATGCCGATGAGCGCGGTGAGGGCGCGCCGGGTCGTGCCGGGTCTGTGCTTGGGCATGGCTGCCTCCGAGGGCCTCGTGTGGGGAGAGGTGCACATGTCATTGGTATGGCCATGTCATGCATGACGCTACGGGCGTAGATACGCGGCGCGGAAGGGGGATGGGTTGCCGCCGTTGGTCTAATCCTGCGAAATACTGACGGAGCTGCGGCGACGAGCGCGCCTGGCAGAAACTTTCACGCCGTGAAAATCCGGAGAGGGCTCTGACGTGCACGACAACGGGGCATTGCCCCCCGAGGGGGGTGAGGGACGCACCATGGGCGGAATTGGTGTAGACCATGCATTCCTGGCTCTGGAGCGCGAATTGGCGGTTTTCCTGCGCCGAGCCCGCGCCTCTTCGGGCGAATTGGCCCGGGAAGTCCACCCGGACCTGGAATCCGCCGCGTACGGGCTGCTGATGCGGCTGGAAGACGCCGGCCGACAGCGCGCCACGGATCTCGCGGCCTACTTCGGGGTCGGCAAGGCGACGATGAGCCGCCAGCTGCGCGCGCTGGAGGACCTGGGTCTGGTGGCGCGCACCCCCGACCCCGCCGACGGGCGGGCCTTCCTGGTTCAGTTGACGGACGAGGGGCGGGCCCGGTTCCGTCGGGTGCGGGGCGCCCGACGGGCGCGGTACGCGCGCCGCCTCGCGGCGTGGGAGCGCAGCGAGGTGGCCGAACTCGCCCGGCTGCTGCACCGGTTGAACTCGGTACAGCTCGCCGAGGAGCCCGGCCAGGGCGCACGTCCGCCGCAGGAGTAGGGCTCTCATGTACGTCAGGATCGGCGAGCCGGGCCGATCCGGCGACGCGGGTGTGGCGACCGTGGTACGCGGCCCGGGTCCGGCCTGGACGTCACCGGCATGGGGCCTGGAACTCCGCGAAGACGACCGCCGCGTCGTCGTGCGTCTTGCCGCGCGGGAAGGCGGCCCGCTCCGGGTCGGCGTCCTCCGCCGCCCGCACCCGGTCGATCAGCTCCTGCGGGCCCTCCTTGCGCAGCAGTGCGAAGCACTCGGTCCAGTCGCCCTCGCGGAACACCTCCACCCAGCGCGCCGCCCCGTCGCTGAGCGCGGCCACCGCCCGGATCCCCGCGCGGGGGAGGGTGCCGGTCACGGCCCGGCCGGAGACGGCGGGGTCGGCGGCGGCGGTGAAGAAGCCGCCCTCGACATTGCGCAGGGCGGCCAGCGGGCGCCGTCCCGCGGCGCGCAGCCGGTCGATCCGGTCGTCGAGCACCGGCGTCACCGTGCCGTCCGTCCGCTCGATCAGCAACGCGGAGTCGGAGAGCACCAGATGCTCGACCCGCTCCGCGTCCCAGCGCACCGCGACCACCGTCGCCTGGGGCGTTCTCACGTGAGAAAGGTCACATGTGGTGCCGTGCGCGCCGGCGGTGCGCTCGATCGCCTCGGAGAGGCAGCCTGTCAGCGGAATGTCCCAGCGCGAACCGGACAGTTCGAGCAGCGCCCCGCCCAGGCGGGCGGTGAACCAGGGCACGCCGTGGGCGCATCCGTAGTCCTCCTCGGGGGGTGTCACCCCGTCCAGGAGCACCAGCGCGCCGCCCTGGCCTGACGCGGGCAGCGCTACTGACGCGTAGTCCTCGTTGGGGACTTGATGATCACCAGGCGCGGTGGCGAGTTCGATGCGCATCCGGCCAGTCTGCCGGATCGGTCCCCGTCACCCCTGGCCCGTCAATTGCCGGATTCGCCGGAATTGACGGTTAAGGGAAGTGGTGAGGGAGTATCTTGCCAGGGGGTCGGGCGATTTCCAACCCGTGAAAGGTTGGAGAAGGGTATGGCCCGCGGCCGAAGTTTGGTGGTCAACTACGCAATGCGGTTCACTCGTTCGGGTGGCGGGGTGGGTGATGCATGCCCGTCCCAAAGCCGTCCTGAAAGGGTCGGGACCCCTGCCAGAGGTGGGGAAACACAATTGTTGAACCGTCGTCACCTCTGGAACCACAGCGGGTCGGGCGAGAAAAGATTGTGAGCACCGGTGCGGAAGAAGCGGCTTCGGGGCGGCAACCACGAGCAGGGCGGCGAGCCACGCGCGCAGCAGGCGGCGCCGCAGCGCAGCACCGCACGCGTCCGTAACCGGCTGGCCGTGTCCGTCGCCGTCGTCTCCCTCGCCGTCCTCGGCGCCGGAGCCCCGGCCGTGCTGGGCGCGCTGGACGACACCACCGACGCCCAGGAACTCGTCGACCTCGCCAAGACCAACCGCGGCGCGGTGACCCTCGCCCACGCCCTCGCCGACGAGCGCGACGCCATGACCGAGTACGTCGCGGCCGGGCGCGACTCCTCCTCCGGCGCCGGAGTCTCCGAGAGCCAGCGGGCCCGGGTGGACCGCCAGGTCAAGGAGGTCGGCCCGGGCACCCCGGCCGAGGTGCGGCGGCTGCTGGACACGCTGCCCAAGGTCCGGCAGCAGGCGCTGACCGGCCACGGCTCGGCGCTGGATGTGTACGAGAGCTACACCGAGACCATCCAGGCCCTCGGCGGCCTCGCCGACACCCTGGCCCGCAGGCTCCGGGCGGGCGCCGACGACGGCTCCGCCGCCGCCCTGGCCCCGCTCGGCCGCGCCACCGAAGAGGCCTCCGCCACCCGTGGACTGCTGCTCGGCGCGCTCGCCGCGGGCGGCGCCCAGCCCAAGCTGACCTCGGCCGCCCAGCGCACCAACGTCAGCGAGCAGTCCGCGCTCGCCGACTTCAACCAGCTCGCCCCCGGCTCCGTACGCGACCGCTTCGCCCGCACGGTCAACGGCACCGAGGTCACCACCGCCGAGCGCTACATCGCCCGCCTCACCGACCAGCCCCAGCTCTCCGACACCGACCTGTTCCTCGACGACGAACGGGTCGAGTCCAGCCTCTCCGCCCGCATCGACCGGATGCGCGGCGTCGAGTCCTCCCTGGCCACCGCCGAGATCGCGCACCTGGAGCAGCTGCGCGACGACGAGGTCACCGACCTCGAGGTGGGCCTCGGCATTCTCGGGGCCTGCCTGCTGGTGGCCATCGGCGCCGGCGTCCAGGCCGCCCGCTCGATGACCCGGCCGCTGGCCGCGCTGCGGCTCGGCGCGCGGCGGGTGGCCGCCGACCCGCTGGCCGAGGAGCCGATCGCCTTCAAGGGACGGAACGACGAGTTCGCGGAGGCCGTACGGTCCGTCAACCAGGTGCACCAGGCCGCGGTGCGCGAGCACGAGCGCGCCGTGAAACTGGAGGCGGAACGGGTCCGCCTGGTCGAGGAACGGCGGAAGCTGGCCGACGAGCGGTCCGAGCTGCGCCGCGAGCGGGACGAGGTCGCCACCCGCCTCGACGGTCTGCGGGCCCGCGTCCACGGCAGCTTCGTCAGCCTGGCGCTGCGCACCCTCGGCCTGATCGAGCGCCAGCTGACCATCATCGAGCAGATGGAGGAGCGGGAGCAGGACCCGGACCGCCTGCAAACCCTCTTCCAGCTCGACCACCTGGCCACCGGAATGCGCCGCTACGGCGAGAACCTGCTGGTCATCGCGGGCTCCGAGAACAAGGCCGCGCACCCGGGACCGGTGCCGCTGCTGGATGTGCTGCGCGCCTCGATCAGCGAGGTCGAGCGGTACGACCGGGTGCAGATCCAGGCCCTGCCGCAGCACGCCCAGGTCGCCGGGTACGCCGCGGACAGCATCAGCCACCTGGTCGCCGAGCTGCTGGAGAACGCGACCACCTTCTCCCCGCCGGACACCATGGTGCAGATCTCCGGCTGGCTGCTGGAGAGCGGCGAGGTCATGCTCTCCGTCCAGGACGAGGGCATCGGTATGACGCCCGAGCGCTTCGCCGAGCTCAACAACCGGCTGGCCGACCCGGTGCCGGAGTACTGCCAGGGCCCGCAGCCCGAGGACCCGCTGGGACTCGGTCTGTACGTGGTGACCCGGCTGGCCGCGCGCCACGGCGTCCGGGTGCAGCTGCGCGAGCAGAAGCCGGGCGGGGTCGCGGCCGTGGTGGTCCTCCCGACGAAGATCCTGCCCGCCGGCCCGCCCGGCGCCGGGCTGCCGCCCGCCGCGCCCGCCGGCGCCTCGTACGGCGGCACCTCGGTCCCGTCCTTCCCCGGCTCGGAGGCCGAGGCCAACTCCAACGCGCTCCCGGCGCAGTCCCGCCCGGCCCTCGCCGGCGGATACCCCGCGCCCTCCGCCGCCGGGGCCTCCTCCGCGACCGCCTCCGGGGCGTCGTCCACGCCCGCCTCCGCGACCTCCGCCGCCGACCTGGAGTCGCCCCGTACGCTCTCGCACCGGCGCGGCGGGCGCATGGGCCTGCCGCGCCCGGGCGCGGAGGAAGGCTCCACCGGCCCCGCCCGTACGGCCGCGACCCCCGGGTCGTCCGCGCCCGGCATCGAGCAGGCCCACGAGCCGACCCCGCCGCGGGGCCACCCGGCCCCCACCGACGGCGGGACGCTGCCCATGCTTCCGCGGCGCACCCCGAAGCAGGCCGCCGACCCGCTGGTGGAGGCCGCCGAGCGGACCATCCAACTCTCCGGGCAGCGGGGCGAGTCGGTCCCCGACCCGCGCCGGCCGGCCGGTGGCGAGACGATCGGCGGCGAGACGATCGGCGGCCACGGCATGCGTCCGGTCGGCGCCGACGCCTGGGGCCCGGCCGGCGGCCCGGCACCGGCGGGCGGCCTCACACCGGCGGGCGGTCCCACACCGGCCGGCGGCTCGGCCCCGGCCGGAGGCCTGGCACCCGCCGAGCCCGCCGACGACACGCGGTCGGTCACCGGTCCGTATTCGACCGAGCCCGCCGAACACACGCGGCCCGCCGCGGCGGGCGAGGGGCGCCTCACCGAAAGGCGCCTCACCGACAAGGGACTTCCCAAGCGCACCCCGAAGAACGTGGCCCTGCCGGAGACCGACCCCCAGGAGCGCACGGGCGCGGTGAACGCCGAGGAACTGCGGCGCAGGCTCGGCGGTTTCCAGAAGGGCGCACGCGACGGGCGCCGCGACGCCGAGGCCGAGATCGCGAATCGCCGCGCGGCGGGGGAGCGGCAGCGGGGACAATCGGGGGCGCAGGACGAGGGTGGCACGGTTGAGGAGGCACGCAGGTGAAGGCGCCCACTAGTACCTATGGGTTGAGTTCCGAGGCCCGCAATCTGCATTGGCTGCTGTCGAACCTGGTCGAGGAGGTGCCCGGCGTCCGCTCGGTCGCCGTCGTCTCCTCCGACGGGCTGATGCTGCTGTCCTCGGACGCGCGGCACCACACCGCGGCGGCCGCCGACCCCACGAGCCAGGACGGCCCGAAGGGGTCGAGCGCGGACCTGGCCACCATCGTCTCCGGCCTCGGCAGCCTCACGCTGGGCGCGGCCAAGCTGATGGACGGCGGTACGGTCAAGCAGACGATGGTCGCGATGGACCAGGGCAGCCTGTTCGTCATGTCGATCAGCGACGGCTCGCTGCTGGGCGTGCACGCCACGCCGGACTGCGACATGACCGTGGTCGCCTACCACATGGCGCTGTTCGTCGGCCGGGCCGGGCATGTGCTCACCCCTGAACTCCGTACCGAGCTGCGCCGGTCCCTGGAGTCCGCACAGTGACGTCCGCGTCCCCCAAGGCCGCCCGCGTACGCCCGTATTCGCTCACCGGCGGCCGGACCCGCTCCGGCCATGTGCTGCTGGTCGAGACCTTCGTGGCCACGCTGGAGACCCCGGACGGGGCGGTCGAGCCCGCGCTGAGCGGGCCGGCCTCCCGGATGGTGCCGGAGATCCGCGCCATCATCGACCTCTGCCGTCGGATGCGTTCGGTCGCGGAGGTCTCCGCGCTGCTCAAGATTCCGCTCGGTGTGGTGCGCGTGCTGCTCAGCGACCTCGCGGACCAGGGAAAGATCCGCGTGTACGGCACCGGGCGCGGTCCCGGACAGCCGGATCGCGCGTTGCTCGAAAGGGTGCTCAGTGGACTTCGCAGACTCTGAGACGATGACGGCGGCACCGGTGCGGGTGCCGGAGATACCGGGCGCCGACGAGGGGCTCCAGGGGTGGCAGGAGGACCGTTCGCGGGCGCCCATCGCCACCAAGATCGTCGTCGCGGGGGGTTTCGGCGTCGGCAAGACGACATTCGTCGGCTCGGTCTCGGAGATCACACCGCTGCAGACCGAGGCGCTGATGACCCGGGCCAGCGAGGCCGTGGACGACCTCGCCGCGACCCCGCAGAAGCTGACCACGACGGTCGCCATGGACTTCGGCCGGATCACGCTCGACTCCGACCTGGTCCTGTATCTGTTCGGCACGCCGGGCCAGCAGCGGTTCTGGTTCATGTGGGACGACCTGATGCGCGGCGCGATCGGCGCGGTGGTGATGGTCGACACCCGCCGCCTGGAGGACAGCTTCCCGGCGCTGGACTACTTCGAGAGCTGCGGGCTGCCGTACGTCATCGCGGTCAACCACTTCCAGGGCACCCCGCTGTACGAGCCGGAGGACGTGCGGGACGCGCTGTCCGTGCCGGCGAAGGTGCCCGTGGTGATCATGGACGCCCGCGACCGCATCTCGGTGGTCGACGCACTGCTCGCGCTGGTGAGGTTCGCCGTGGACGTCTCGCCCGAGTGAGTCGGGCCGGCCATGCGCAGGATGCTCATCGTCGGGGCCGGCCAGTCCGGCCTCCAGCTCGCCCTGGGGCTCCAGACCCACGGGTACGACGTCACCTTGATGTCCAACCGTACGGCCGACGAGATCCGCACCGGCCGGGTCATGTCCACCCAGTGCATGTTCCGCACCGCGCTGCAGCACGAGCGTGATCTGGAGATCAACTTCTGGGAGGAGCAGGCCCCGCGCATCCAGGGCCTCGGCGTCTCGGTCGCCGGCCCCGTCACCCCGCTGGGGCACCCGCGCCTGGTCGACTGGCTGGGCCGGCTGAACGGCTACGCCCAGTCCGTCGACCAGCGGCTGAAGATGGCCGGCTGGATGGAGGCCTTCGAGCGGCGCGGCGGCCGGCTGGTCGTCCACGGCGCGGCCGTCTCCGACCTGAACTTCCTCGCCGAGCGGTACGACCTGGTGCTGGTCGCCGCGGGCAAGGGCGAGCTGGGCTCCCTCTTCAGGCGCGACGCGGCCCGCTCCCCGTACACCACCCCGCAGCGCGCCCTCGCCGTCGCCTACGTCCACGGCCTCGCCCCCCGGCTGGAACACCCCGACATCGAGGCGGTGCGCTGCAATCTGGTGCCCGGCGTGGGCGAGCTGTACATCATGCCCGCCCTCACCACCTCCGGGCGCGCCGACATCCTCTTCTGGGAGGCCATCCCGGGCGGCCCGGCCGATGTCTTCCAGGGCGTCACCGACCCCTCCGAACACCTCGCGCTCACCCTCGAGCTGATGGAGTGGTTCACGCCCTGGGAGTACGGACGGGCCACCCGGGTCGAGCTGACGGACGCGGGCGGCACCCTGTCCGGGCGGTACGCCCCGACCGTCCGCGACCCCGTCGGCCGGCTGCCGGGCGGCGGGCTGGTCCTCGGCGTCGCCGATGTGGTGGTCACCAACGACCCGCTCACCGGCCAGGGCTCCAACTCCGCAGCGAAGTGCGCCGCCTCGTACCTGGCGAGCATCGTCGAGCACGGCGACCGGCCCTTCGACGAGGCGTGGATGCGGCGGGCGTTCCAGCGCTTCTGGGCCATGGCGCGGCATGTGACGAAGTGGACCAACGCGATGCTGGCCCCGCCGCCCGAACACATCGTGCGGCTCCTGGGCGCGGCGGGCCAACTGCCCGCGGTCGCCCACCGCTTCGTCAACGGCTTCGACGACCCGGCCGACTTCGAGAACTACTTCTACGAGCCGGACAAGACCGCGGCGTTTCTCGAGGAGGCGGAGGCCGGCGCGGCCGGGAACCCCGAGGCCCCCGAGGCCCTGGGGACCGACCCGGCCGAGGAGACGGCCGGCGAGGCCGCCGAGCAGGTGGGCTAGCCACGGAGCGCGTCAGCCCTTGGTCGGGCGCACGGCGCCGCGCAGCGGGTTGGACGCGAGCGGCGACAGCTTGACCCGGGTGCCCGGGCGCGGGGCCTGCACCACCATGCCGTTGCCCGCGTAGATCGCCACATGGCTCGCGCCCTTGAAGTAGACCACCAGGTCGCCGGGGCGCAGCCGGTTGAGCTTCACATGCGGCAGCCGGCGCCACTGCTCCTGGCTGGTGCGCGGAATGGGCCGCCCCGCGTGCGCCCACGCCTGGGAGGTCAGCCCCGAGCAGTCGAAGGAGCCCGGCCCCTCCGCACCCCAGACGTACGGCTTGCCGATCTGGTTCATCGCGTACCGCAGCGCCCGCTGCCCGGCCGCGGCGGAAGCGAGGGGGCGGCGGGGGGCACGGTGGGGGGCGGCCGTGGTCCGGGGGGTGGGCTCCTTGGGCCGCGGCGACACGTGCTCCGGTTCCTCGGGCTCGGCGGTACCCGTGCCGGTGGCTTCCGGGTCGGGGGCGGAGGTGTCGCGCGCCTCGGGCGAGGGGCCCTCGCCACCGGTGCCGTGGTCCGAATCGGTGGCGGCATCGGGTCCGGCGTGGGCGCGGGCCGCCGGGGGGTCGAGGGCGCCGGAGGCGAGCAGATCGCGCTGCGCCTTCTCGGTGTCCCGGCGCTCCCGCTCCTCGATCGCCCTGAGCTGACGCCGACTCAGCGAGGCCAGGGTCCTCTCGATGGCGGTGAGCCGTTTCTCGACCTTGTCCCGCTGTTTCTTCCGTTTCATGGCGAGGGCCAGCTGTTTCCTGAGCGCGGCCCGGGCCCGTTTGGCGAGCCCTTCCGCGTACGCCTCCCCTCTGGTCAGCCGTTCCACCACGATCGCCTGGCGGTCGGCGGCCCGGCTCAGCTCGCGCGACTGCTCGGCCGCCTGGTCGGGGCTGGGGGCCAGCAGCGCCAGCAGGAAGGAGTACGAGGACAGCGGGGTGCGGTCCTGGTACTGCTCTCGGGCGAGCCGCCCCGCGTCGTCGTGGCTGATGGCGAGCCGGCCGCGGGTGCGGGCCAGGGCGACGGTCAGCGCCCGGGTCCTGGCGCGCTGTCTGCGCAGCTTCTCCTCGGTGGCGTTGTACTCCTCGGTCGACTCCTCGGCCTTGCGGTACAGCGTCTTGAGCTGCGTCAGCAGCTCCGCGACGGACCGCTCGGCGGGGGGAGCGGCGGCCGCGGGCGCCGACGGAACGGGCGTTGCCAGCGCGGCGGCCGCGGTCAGCGCCACCGCGCAGACCGATCCCACGATACGTCCTGACACGGTCTCACCTCCGGGCTCGACGACCTCGGGGCGATCGTGACATGGCCAGTCGTATATTCAGGAGAATTATCCGCGAGTCGGGCCAATACGGTCACCCGTCCGGCGGCCGTCCGCCCGCCCGTTCTGTCGCATGTCCGTACGAGCCGTACGGGCTCGCTGTCCTGCCGTACCGTCAGCCGGGCTTCGACCAGGGCCACTTCGGCCCGGTGTGCGCCCGGCCCTCCGGGTCGTACTCGTACCGCCACCCGCGCACCAGCCCCAGCCGGCGCGAGGTGGCGGCCGGAACCCGGCGGTAGACGTACACCGTCGGCGGCCCTCCGCTCTCGTCCGGGACCGGCACCTCGTACGTCTTCGGCGGCTGCCCGGTCAGCCCGACCAGCACCGGCAGCACCCGGCCGTCCAGCGGCCCGCCCACGAAGGGCGTCTCCTCGCTTCTCACCGCACCAGTGTCACAGCGCTTCTCGCCGCAGCGGCGTCACAGCAGGTGGGAGGCGTCGCCGAGCACCGGCAGCAGACGCCGCGCCAGCGCCCCCACCTGGCCCTCCGCGGTCTCCAGCGCCAGTGCCGCCCGCAGCACCCGCGCCGTTCGCGGGTCGCCCGCGGCGGTGGCGGCCATCAGCGCGACGAAGTGGTCGACGAGCCAGTCGCGCAGCTCGGCCACCGGCGGCTGCTTCTCCTCGTCCAGCCACATCAGCGAGGCGGCCTCGACCGCGGTGATCCACGTGCGCACCATCATCCGCAGCCGCGGGCCCGGTTCCGCCACCTCCAGGTGGAGCAGGATCTGATCGGCCGCGGCCCGCCGCACCTCGTCCACGATCGCGTTGGTCCGCGAGGTCTCCGCGACGCTGCCGCTCTGCAACAGCGCGCTGAACCCCGCGGCGTGCTCGTCCACGAACGCGAGATAGCGGTCGAGACCCCGGCGCAGCCGTACGGTGAGCGGGCCGCTCCGCGGCTCGGCGAAGCACAGCTCCAGCTCGTCGGCGGCGCTGCGCAGCGCGGCCTCGTACAACTGCTGCTTGCCGCCGGGGAAGTAGCGGTAGACCAGCGGGCGGGAGGCCCCGGCGGCGGTGGCCACATCGTCCAGCGAGACGTCCTCCGGCGCGCGGTGGGCGAACAGCGTGAGCGCGGCGGCGATCAGCTGCGCGCGCCGCTCCTCCACGCTCAGCCTGCGGTAGGCGCCGCGGCGCGCGGGGCGCGTGGCGGCGCCCGCCGCGGTGGCGGCCACCGGCGCGGCGGGTGCCGCGGGGGACGCCACGGCGCGGGTCGCTGCCGCCGGCTGCGCCGGGGCGGTGCCGCTGCCTGTCGTCATGCCTGGCAGCGTAACCGGCCCTGCGTTCGGTTTGCTCCCAGGGGCCCGCGCACCCTCGCTCCCGGCGGCGGCGTGCCGCTTCGGCCACTCCCCGGCAGGCCCGCCCCGCGGCTACGCCAGCAGGCCGGAGCTCTGCCACAACCGGCGCCCCGCGCCGCGCAGCACGCCGATGTCGTCGAGGAAGTCCGTCAGCCGCTTCGCGCCCGCCCGCATCACCTCGCGCCGGTGGCCGCTCGCCCGCACCTGCTCGACCGCCGCCCGCCGGTCGAGCCCCACCTCCGTGTACACGCGCGGGTTGACGAAGGCGCGCGCGAAGATCCGGGCGAACTCGCCCGAGCCGATCCGGGTCAGCTCCGCCTCCCAGCGCGGCGCCGACACCATCTGGCGGCGCAACTCCTCGCGCGCGTACCGCACATGCCGCGCCTCCTCCACGACATGGATCCGGGTGACCCCGCGCACCAGCGGCTGGACCCGCTCGTCGGGGAAGGTCAGCCGCTGCATCCAGTCCAGGACCTCCTCGCCGAGGAGGGTCGCGGTGAACGAGCCGGGGGTCGTGGAGACCGTCTTGAAGAAGCGGCCGAGGTTGTGGTGCAGCCGGGCGGGCGGGTAGGCGGGGGTGCCGCCCTTGGCGATCAGCCGGGCGAACATCTTCGAGTGGCGGCACTCGTCGGCGATTTCGGTGAGCGCGTAGCGCACATGCGCGCTGGTCGCGGGCTTGTCGTAGATATGGCGGGTGAGCAGCTGGATCAGGATGACCTCGAACCATATGCCGAGCGAGGCCAGCGCCGCCGCCTCGTGCCGCGACAGCAGCACGCGCTGCTCCTCGGACATCCGCCGCCACATGGGCGTGTCGTAGAGGGAGACCAGCTCCGGCGGCCAGAACCACTTGCCCGGCTCGTACGGCGCGTCCCAGTCGAGTTCGGTGTCCGGGTCGAAGGAGTGCCGGGCGGAGGACTTCAGCAGCCGCTCGGCCACCGCCTCGCGGTCCTTGAGCGGCCCGAGCGCGTCGCGCGGCGCGGTGGGCCGGATGGTCGTCGTCATGCTTGGCACCTCGGTCATGGCGGGGCCGCCGGGGGGTTACCGGCGGATACATCTTATGAGACGACGTGTCAGCAAGCGCGTCAATCCCCCGCGTACGACCGCCCGACCCGCACCCGGGAAAACCGCGATGCGCACACCTCCCCCCACTGGCACGATGCCCACCATGACCGCGACCCCCGTCCCGAACCCCTCGGCCGCCCGCCGCAGCATGGAGGCCCTCGCCCTCGGCGACGCCTTCGGCGAGCGCTGGTTCCCGCTCTTCCGCGACCGCCGGCGGGCGCACGCCGAGATCCGGGCGCGGGCGGTCCCGGAGGAGTCGCCGTGGCCCTGGACGGACGACACGGCGATGGCGCTCGGCGTGCTGAGCGTGCTGGGCGACCACGGGCGGATCGACCAGACCCGCCTGGCCCGGACCCTGGCCGACACCTTCCTGTCCGACCCCGGCCGCGGCTACGGCAGCGGCATGCACGAACTCCTGCCCTCGCTCGCCGCCGCCCCCGCCTCCTGGCCCACCGCCACCCGCGCCCTCTTCCGCGGCGAGGGCAGCCTCGGCAACGGCGCGGCGATGCGGGTCGCCCCGCTCGGCGCCTGGTTCAGCGCGGACCCGGACCACGCCGCCGAACAGGCCCGCCGCTCGGCCGAGGTCACCCACGCCCACCCCCAGGGCATCGCCGGCGCGATAGCGGTCGCCGTCGCCGCGGCCCTCACCGCCCGCCGCGCCCCCATCCCCGACCTCCTGCGCGAGGTCGCCGACCGCACCCCGCCCGGCCCGGTCCACGACGGTCTCACCCACGCCACCTCCCTGCCCCCCGCCACCACCCCACGCCAAGCCGCCGACCTGCTGGGCAGCGGCCGCCGCATCCGCGCCGACGACACCGTCCCCTTCGCCCTGTGGTGCGCCGCCCGCCACCAGGACGACCTGATCGCCGCCCTGTGGATCACGGCGGAGGGCCTCGGCGACGTCGACACCACCTGCGCCATCGTGGGCGGCGTCGTCGGAGCCGCCACCGGCGTGTCGGCCGTCCCCCCGTCCTGGCTCGACCGCCGCGAACCCCTGCCCGCGTGGGTGGCGGCGCTGCCCTGACGCACGGGATGGAGAGGGCCTGTTTACGGGATGGAGAGGGGCCTGCCGCCCAGGCCGCCCACCTTGTCGAGCAGGCCACCCGCGTTTCCGAGCTTGTCCAGGCCCGGCAGCTTGTCCAGGCCGGGAAGCTTGTCCAGCTGATTCAGGGGGGACAGCGCGGGTGCCTGGGGCGAGAGGCCATCGTCGATCCGCAGGTCGAACTGTGCCCACGCCTTGTCGGTCATCCTCGGGTCGGTGGTGCCGGGCTGGGCGTCGTTGAGCAGCTCGGCCGTCTGCTGCAGAGGCCGGCCGGGAGCGAGGAAGTAGTCCCTGTCCACCTCGCCCTTCTTGCCCATCGTCTGCGCGGTCTCGCCCTCGAACAGCACTCCGTGGACGTGGACATTGACCTGGTTCTCCCGGGCGCCGGCCAGGTTGGAGTTCTGCGCCGGGCTCACATACCGGTAGGTGACGTACCACTCGACGCGCATGGACTCGCCGCAGCGGTCGACGTACTGGCGCTCCAGGGGCGGCGTGTCCAGGACGAGCGTCAGGTCGATCGGGTGGTTCATCATCGGGCAGTCGACGTAGCTGCCGCCGCCCTTGTAGTCGGCGGACCACAGGCTGAGCGTCCCGGCCACATGCCCGGGCGTGGCGGCCGGTGCGGGGGCCGCCGAGGCGGTTCCGACTGTCGC
Source organism: Streptomyces sparsogenes (assembly GCF_001704635.1). GTDB lineage: Bacteria > Actinomycetota > Actinomycetes > Streptomycetales > Streptomycetaceae > Streptomyces > Streptomyces sparsogenes. Next base: position 50,652 of record NZ_MAXF01000096.1, read on the forward strand.
CGTGCAGAGGCCGAACAGGATGGCGGTACAGGCTGTCAGCAGACGCGGTCGACGCACGGCGAACTCCGATCACTCCAACGCCAGGACAACCACCTTGAGCGATTCACGGGGGAGGGAAGAGCTGTACGCGGCGGGGATGCGATGGATTCACCCGATTGACGGGCTTGGTGCGAGGGGGCCGGACGTGGACCCCGGCGCGCGCAGAGCCTTGGTCGTGAACTCGTCGAGCGGGTAGAACAGCTCGATCGCCAGCTCGGAGAGCGTCACATCCGCCGGCGCCCCGAACGTGGCCATCGTGCTGAACATCGACAGCTCGCCCATCGGGGTGCGCACCCGCAGCGGCACCTGGAAGGGGCCAGGCCGCGTGGCCGGGGTGTCGGGACCGGGGCCGGGGGCGAGGGCCGGGGCCGGAGCCGGGGCGTCCTCGGGCGGGGGCGCGGGCGCCGGGTAGTCGCGCACCTCCTCGTACAGCGCCCGCAGCTCCGCGTCGCCGGTGGCGTCGGCCTGGCGGCGCAGCCGTTGGAGGGCGAGGGCGCGGAACTGGCCGAGGTTGACCAGGCGGGGGGCCAGGCCGTCGGGGTGGAGGGTCAGGCGGTAGACGTTGGGGCGGGAGTCCAGCAGATGGGGCGGTACGCCGTCGGTCAGGACCGCCATGGCGCGGTTGCCCGTGACCACGTTCCACAGCCGGTCCACCACGACGGCCGGATACGGCTCGTGGGCGGACAGCATCGTGTCGAGCGCGGCGCGTACGGACGCCATCTCCTCGTCGTCCAGGCTGCTCTCCCGGTACGCCGGGGCGTAGTCGGCGGCCAGCAGAAGCGTGTTGCGCTCGCGCAGGGGCACGTCCAGGGCGGTGGACAGGCGCAGCACCATCGCCCGGCTGGGGCGGGCGCGTCCGGTCTCCACGCAGGACAGGTGGCGCGCGGAGGTGTCCGCGAGCAGCGCGAGTTCGAGCTGGCTGAGCCTGCGGCGCCGGCGCCACTCCCGGAGCAGGGCGCCGACCCGGGAGGGCTGGTCCACATCCATGGGCCCGAGCCTGGCCGCGGGCGGATCAGCGCGGCCATGACCTCGGAGGTCATTGAGTCCATGACCGCGCGATGTCACGGTTTCCGCACACCAGGGGCCGGGCCGGGCCCGGCCACGCACACGGAGGGGACCCGTATGAGCATTCAGGCCACGCACCACTCCACGACCGCGACCCCGGACCTGCTGCGCACCAGCCTGCGCGTGGACAGCTGGGCCACCGCCGCCTTCGGGGCCGTCATGCTGGCCGGGGCCACGTGGCTCAGGGATCCGCTGGGGCTGCCGGTGGCCCTGTCGGTCGTGCTCGGGATCGTCATGCTGGCCGGGGGCGCCGTGCTCGCGCTGATCGCCAGGTATCCGCGGATCCCGGTGGGGGCGGCGGCGGCCGTGGTCGTGGTCAACTCCCTGTCCTGCCTGGGGATGGTGGCGCTGGCCTGCACGGACGTGGTGGCGCTCACCGGGTTCGGGCGGGCGTTCATGGTCGTCGGGGCGGTGGCGGTCGCGGTGTTCGGCGAGTTGGAGTTCGTGGGCCTGCGGCGGGCGCGGCGCATGAGTGGCCGGCCCGCGTAAGGATCCGAGGGGCCCGGGACATAGAGCGGGTGTGGAGAAGATACACACGGGGGACGAGCGCGGGCGCTCGGCTCGGTTCACCGACCTGTACGCCCGCGAACACCCACGCGTCGTCGCCTTCGTGCACCGGCGGGTGGGCGTTCGCGGCGCGGCCGAGGAACTGGCCGCGGAGGTGTTCCGCATCGCGTGGGAGCACACCCTCACCAAGGAAGGCGAGGTCACGGCCGGCTGGCTGTTCGTCACCGCCCGCAATCTCGTACGCAACCACTACCGCGCCGAGGCCCGCCTGAGCGAGTTGCACCGGCGGATCACGGACGAGCTGGGCCGCGCGGCGGCGACCGGCCAGGACTCAGCGGTGCTCGACACGCTCGACCGGCTGCCCGCCCACCACCGCGAGGTGCTGGTGCTGAGCTACTGGGACGGGCTGAGCGCGGCCGAGGCCGGCGCGGTACTGGGGTGTGGTGCCCCGGCGGTGTGGGTGCGGCTGCACCGCGCCCGCAAAGCGTTCCGTGACCTGTACCGGACCCCGGCCCCCTCGACCATGGAGTCAGCATGATCCGCGTGAAGTCCCTGATCCAGCAGGCCAATCCGGTCCCGGACCCGGCCTCGGACCCGGCCCAGCACACGACCCCGGCCACCCCGGGAGCGCCGGCCCGGTGGCGGGCGCGCCGCGCCGGGCTGGCCCTGGGCGGGCTCGCCGCCCTCGCCGCCGCCGTCGTCGCCGTACCCGCGGTGTTCGGCCCCGGGGGCGAGGGGTCCGGCGGCGACCCCGCCCCGCCACCCGCCGCCGACGAGCCGTACTACACGACCACCGCGGACCTGGAGCGGTCCGCCGACCTGATCGTCCGCGCGCGCCTCGACGCCACCCGCGAGACCGAGGAGGACGGGATCCAGGAAACCGTCGCCACGGTGAGCGTGGCGGCCACCGCCCGGGGCGAGACCCCCGACCGCACCCTCCAGGTGTCGTACCCCGCCCCCGGGAGCGGGCAGCCCGACGGGCCGGGGCTCACCGTCTCGCACGAGTACGTCCTGCTCCTGGACCGCACGGACGACGGCGGCTACACCCTGGTGAACACCGACCAGGGCTACTACGGCATCGACGCCGGCCACGCCGAGGCCGGCCCCGACAACGACGTGGCCCTCAGCGGCGGGGTGCTGGCGGCGCTCGGCCTGAAGCGGTGAGGACCGACGGCGGTAACGGCTCGAGGTGACGGCTGGACTCTCCCCCCGTGGGAGAGGCCATGCTGAGGCGCGTGAACGACGACGACCCGCTGTCCATCGGACAGTTCGCCCGCCTGGTGCGACTCAGCGTGAAACAGCTGCGCCACTACGCCGACCTCGGCCTGCTGCCACCCGCCTGGGTGGACCCCGACACCGGATACCGGTACTACCGCGCGCACCAGGCGCGGGACGCCATGTCCATCGGTCTGCTGCGCTCGCTCGACGTGCCGCTGACCGCCATCAAGGACGTGCTCTCCGGGCAGGACCCCGCCCGCGCCCTGGGCGACGTACGCGACCGGCTCGACGACGAACTCGCCCGGCGCCGCCGGTCCCTCGCCGCCCTGGAGCGGATCCTGGCGCGCGGGCTGCCCACCGCCGAGGTGACGCTGTGGCGGGAGGAGCCGCAACGGGCGGCCGTCGTCCGCGATGTGGCCGACTCGCCGCAGGACATCGGGCGGGTCACGAGCGCGGGTATGCGCAGGCTGCTGGAGCTGGCGGGGCCGCCGGGGGAGGGCGTCCGGCTGATCGGGCTCTTCCCGGCCGACCTGGGCGAGTACGTCCCGATCACCCTCGCGGCCACGCTCCCCGACGGCCGCCCCGCGCCGCCCGGCACCACCCTGGACCTGCTCCCCGGCGGCACGTTCGCCCGGGCGGTCCACACGGGCCCGTACGACCAGATCTCCCTGACCGCCCACGCCCTCCTGGCCTGGTGCGTCGAACGCGGCCACACCGCCGCCGGACCCATCCGGGAGGTCTACATCGACGACCCCGCCACCACGGCCCCCGACGACCTGGTCACCCATCTGCTGATCCCCCTGGAGGAGACGTCGTGAATCCCACCGACCCCGGGTACACCGACGCCGGGCACACCGACCCCGGGCACACCGACGCCTGGTACACCGCCGCCGACACGCCCGAGCTCGCCACCTTCGGACCGGTCCACGTCCTGTGCGCGAGCGGGCGGGGCGAACCGGGCGGGGCCGAGTACGGCGTCAGTGTCGCGGCCCTGTACGCCGTCGCCGGCGCGCTGCCCACGCCCCACCTGGCGCCGCTGGAGGGCCGCTGGTGGGTGGAGGACTCCCGCCCGTACCTGGACGTGCCGCGTGACCAGTGGCACTGGCACCTGTTCCTCCGGCTGCCGGACGACCTGGATCCGGCCGCCGTCGACCGAGCCCGCGAAACCGCCCGGCCGTCGGGCGCGGCGGTGGACCGGGTGCAGCGGGTCGTCCTCACCGAGGGGCAGTGCGTGCAGATGACCCACCACGGCCACTACGCCGACGAGCCCGCGTCCCTCGCCCTGCTGGACGCATACATGGCCGAGCGGGGCCTGGCGCGGGCCGGCACGCACCACGAGATCTATCTCTCCGACGTCCGCGAGACCGACCCGGCGAAGATGCGCACGATCCTGCGGCAGCCCGTACGCCCCGCCTGAGGCCCGTGCGTCCCGCCTGACGCGCGCGCGTCCCGCGTGAGGTCCGTGTGTTCCCGGGAGGCCTCGGGAGGATGATGGACGCGTGCGGATACGACAGAGCACCATCGAAGAGCTTCCCGTGCTGCAGGACATCGAGCGGGCCGCGGGCCTGTGCTTCCGGGACATCGGCATGGACGAGATCGCCGACGACGAGCCGCTGAGCCTGGAGGAGCTGGCCGGGTACCAGCGCGCCGGACGGGCGTGGGTCGCGGTGAACGGCGACGACCGGGCCGTGGCCTATCTGATCACCGACCCGGTGGACGGCAACATGCACATCGAACAGGTCTCCGTGCACCCCGACAGCGCCCGGCGCGGCCTCGGCCGGGCGCTGATCGAACACGCGGCGGGGCGGGCGGCCGCCGAGGGCGCGCGGGCGCTGACGCTGACCACGTTCGTCGACGTGGCCTGGAACGCCCCCTACTACGCGGCGCGGTGCGGCTTCCGGACCCTGCGAGAGGACGAACTCACCCCCGGACTGCGGGAGATCCGGCGGCACGAGGCCGCGCACGGGCTGGACCGCTGGCCGAGGGTGTGCATGCGGCGCGACCTGGGCTGACGGCCCCCGCCCCAGCGGATTTGCGGTGAGTATGGGACAGCGACACGCCGTTGTGTCGGCGTGTCGCTGTCCCATACTCACCGCAAATCCCGCTGATCATCCGGAGGCGTACAGCTCGGCCACGGCCCGGCCGAACGCCCGTACCCGCGCGGTGTCCCCGCCCCGCCGCCACACCAGCCCGAGGGCCGAGTCCGGCAGGCCCTCGACCGGTACGAAGGCGATGTCGCGGCGGCCGTGGAGCGCGGCGGTGGGCGCGCACAGCAGCATCGCCCCCCGGCCCGCCGCCGTCGCCACCAGGCCCTCCTGGAGGGTGGACACGCGCGGGCCGCGCGGGACCGGACGGCCGCCGGGGGTGGCGGCGGGCGCCATGACGTCCCGCCAGTAGCGCGGCGCGGGCTCGCCGGGCCCGATGACCGCGCAGCCGGCCAGCTCCTCGGCCCCGACCACCGCGCCGGTGGCGGCCCGTCGCGCGAGCGGATGCCGGGCGGACACCGCGAGCGTCAGCGGCTGACGGGAGAAGACCGGGCCGAGGGCGAGGTCGGGTTCGGCCATCGGCAGGCAGACGATCGCGGCGTCCACCTCGCCGCCGCGCACCGCGCCGAACGGGTCCGCCAGCGGGATTTCCACGGTCTCCAGCTCACAACCGGGGTGCCGGTCCCGGAAGGCGGCGACCGCGTCCATCACCCGCTCGTCGGCGGTCCCCTGGAAGCCGATCCGCAGGAGACCGTCGAGCCCCCGCGCGGCGTCGCGCGCCGCCGCGAGGGCGCCGTGCAGCGAGGCGTACGCGGGCTGTACGTCGGCCAGGAACCGCTCGCCGAGCGGGGTCAGCCGCACCCGGCGGCTGGTGCGCTCCAGCAGCCGGGCGCCGATGCGCCCCTCGAGCGAGCGCAGGAGTTGGCTCACCCGGCTCTGGGACACGTACAGCCGCTCCGCCGCCCGGCCGAAGTGCAACTCCTCGCTGAGCGCCAGGAAACACTCCACCTCGCGGATGTCCAGACCGCCCGTCCCCAGCCCCACCCCCGCACTCGTCCTCAACCCTGCGCTCGTCCTCACCCTCCGGCCGCCTCCTCGCTCACGTGCGTCGATAAGCCCGGCTCATAAAAGGGTGAGCACTTCGCCGTTGTTCCCGCCCGGGACCGGCTGTTCGCTTGAGACATGTCCAACACCACGGAACTCACCACCCCGGAAGGCATGTCCGGGTCCGGATCCGTGCGCTCGCCGCTCAGGAACTGGCTCGCCGTCGCCGCCATGGCGCTCGGCACCTTCTCCGTCGTCACCAGCGAAATGCTGCCGGTCGGCCTGCTCACCTCGATCGGCTCGGCGCTCGAGGTCTCCGACGGCACCGTCGGCCTGGCCATGACGGTGCCCGCCCTCGTCGCCGCCGTCGCCGCGCCCCTGCTGACCGTCACCGTCGGCCGGCTCGACCGGCGGCTGCTGCTCATCGGCCTGATGGGGCTGCTGGCCGCCGCCAACGTGGCCTCGGCGCTCGCGCCCGGCTTCGCCGTCCTGCTGTCCGCCCGGGTCCTGGTGGGGGTGAGCATGGGCGGGGTGTGGTCCCTCGCGGCCGGCGTGGCCGCGCGGCTGGTGCCGGAGAAGTCCGTCGGCCGCGCCACGTCCGTCGTCTTCAGCGGCATCGCCGTGGCGTCCGTCCTCGGCGTGCCGGCCGGGACGCTCATCGGCGATCTGACGCACTGGCGTGTCGCGTTCGCGGTGGTGGGCGCGGTGTCGCTGGCCGTCGCGGCCGCCATGGCCCTCACCCTGCCGCCGCTGCCCGCCGAGCGGACCATCCGGCTGGGCGAGGTGCCCGGCCTGTTCCGCAACGCCCGGCTGCGCACCGCGCTGATCACCACCCTGCTGCTGGTGACCGGCCACTTCGGCGCGTACACCTACGTACGCCCGGTGCTGGAGGACGTCGCGGGCGTCGGCGCCGGGCTGATCAGCACGCTGCTGCTCGCGTACGGCGTGGCGGGCATCGCCGGGAACTTCCTGGCCGGCGCCACCGCCCACCGCGATCCGCGCCGCACCCTCGTGGTCATCTTCGTCCTGCTGGCCGCCGCCGAACTGCTGGTCCCGGTGTTCGGCGGGACGACGCCGGGGGCCACGGTGCTGCTGGTGGTGTGGGGGCTGGCGTACGGAGGGGTGTCGGTCACCTCGCAGACGTGGGTACTGCAGGCGGTGCCGGAGGCACGCGAGGCGGCCTCGGCGCTGCTCGTCGGGGTGTTCAACGTGGGGATCTCGCTGGGCGCGCTGCTCGGCGGCCGGGCGGCGGACGGGATCGCCGTGTCGAGCGTGATGTGGTTCGGGGGCACGCTCGTGGCGCTGGCCCTGGTGACCCTCGTGGTCGCGCGCCCACGGCGAGCGCGCCCACGGTGAGGCGGGACCCGGGCCCGGGCCCGGGACGCGGCGGGGCGTCGCCGCGTCCCGGGCAGCCGGTCTCAGGAGCGGTTCGCCGGCAGCAGCCGCTCCGAGATCATCTCGAGGACGTGGGGCACGTGGTCGTTGAGGAAGAAGTGCCCGCCGCTGAGCACCGTGAGGTCCATTTCCCCGGTGGTGTGGTTCGCCCAGTCGCGCACCTCCTCGAGCGTCGCCCTCGGGTCGGCGTCCCCCGTCAGCGCGGTGATCGGGCAGCTGATCCGCCGCCCGGGCTCGCAGCGGTAGGACTCGATGGCGCGGTAGTCGCTGCGGATGGCCGGCAGCGCCATGCGCAGCAGCTCCTCGTTCTCCAGCACCTCGCCACTGGTCCCGTTCAGCAGGCGCAGCTCCCGCAGCACCCCCGCGTCGTCGCGTACGTGCACGGACTCCTCGCGCACCCGGGACGGCGCCCGCCGCCCGGAGACGAACAGCCTGACGGGCTTCACCCCCCGCTCCTCCAGGCGCAGCGCCACCTCGTACGAGAGCGTGGCGCCCATGCTGTGGCCGAACAGCGCGAGCGGCTTGTCGTTCAGCCCGCCCGGTCCCTCCTGCCCGCCCAGGTCCTCCAGGGCGCCGACGATGGCGTCGGCGAGCTTGCCTATGTCGTCGATGCACGGCTCACGGTGCCGGTCCTGGCGGCCGGGGTACTGGATCGCGAGCACCTCGATTAAGGGCGCCAGCGCCTTCGCCACCGGGAAGAAGTAGCTGGCCGACCCCCCGGCGTACGGCAGGCACACCAGCCGTACCGCGCTGTCCGGGGACTTCTCGTACCGCCTGATCCACGCCTCCGCGTCCGCCGCGATGCTCGTCATCGTCCTGTGCTTCCTTCCTCTACCCCTGCCGGTTCCGGGGAAGGTGCGGTCCCGGCCTGTCGCCAACACCCTCGCACAGCCGCCTGATTCCGGGCTTGCTTCGCCCAACTCGGGGAGTGGACCTTGCCGCCTCGGTGAAGACCAGGTCCGCAGGTGAGACCCTGATACCAGGGGGCTCGTCTTCCGGAGTGTCCGATGGCAGTGAGCATGCACGTGGTCTGGAGCACGGCCGAGCCGGGACGCGTCATCTACCAGACGCACGCGATCGAAACGATCACCGACGGCGAAGGCGTCCACGCGACGGTCAACAGCCACACCTATGAGGTCCCCCTCCACAGCCGCGCCGAGGCGGAGTCGATCGCGGAGGAGGAAGGGTACGAGCTGTTCAGGAAGGGGGAGGCCTGGGAGAGCCTCCCGGAGGAGGAGAGCCTTCCGGCAGAGGAGGGCGCCATGGAGGAGTAGCGCTTCCGGGATGGGCGCCGGGCGCTGAGCGCGCCGGCGCCCGGGTTCGGCTTCGGGCTCCCTCAGCCGTGACTCAGCAGGAAGTCGACGTCCCGCGCCTCACCGCCCCCGGCGCCGCCGAGCGTGACCGGGGCGGTCGCCGGTGCGTAACCGCCGGCGACCACGGTGTAGCGCTCGCCGGTGAGCCCCTCGAAGCGGAACGCACCGTCCGCGCCGGTCACACACTGCCCGACGACATCGCCGGCCGCGTCCAGCAGCGTCACCCGCGCGTCCTCCACCGGTCGCCCGCCCCGGGCGCGCACGGTGCCGCCCACGTTGGCCGCGGGCCGCAGCTCGGCGTCGATCCGCGGCGGCTGCCCCTGGCCGGTGACCTCCAGCGGCGTGGCGTGCGGACGGTGGCCCTCGGCGGCGAGGGTGAGGGTGTACGAGCCGGGGGCCAGCTCGGGCAGCGCGAAGGCGCCCTGCTCGTCGGCGGTGGCCGTGGCGGCGACCGCGCCGTCGGGGCCGGTCGCGGTGGCCGTGGCCCCCGCCAGCGGCTCTCCGCCGAGCGCGCGCACGGTGCCGGCCGGCCCGCCGCCCCCGGCCAGACGTATGTCGCAGGTGACGGGGGCGTCGGACACCAGCAGCGTGGCCGCCTGCGGCCGGCGGCCGGGAGCCGAGCCGATCAGGACGAAGCTCCCGGCACCGGGCACGGCGAGCGAGTACCGGCCGTCGGGGCCGCTGATCGTACGGCCGAGCTGGCGGCCGGTGTTGTCGATCAGGGTGACGGCGGCATCCGGCAGCGGGGCGTCGCCGTGGCCGAGCACCCGGCCCTGGACGCCGCCGCCGATGAGCGGCGCGGCGGCGGGCTCCGGGTCGGCGGGCGCGGAGGCCTGCGTCGGCTCGGCGGGCGAGGCGGGCGCAGAGGACCGCGTGGCCTCCGGGGCCTCCGGGGCCTCCGGGGCCTTCGTGGGCCCGGCGACCTGACCCGAGGCACTCCGCGATGCCGGCGGCTGGGCCGTCAGCGGCGCACGGCGCGGGTTGGGCAGGAAGAGCGCGATCAGCAGACCCACCGCGGCGGCCCCGCACGCCACGGCGAACGAGGTCTTGAACCCGTCCATGTTCGGCAGCTCCAGCGGACCGAGGGCCGTGGTCCGGTGCGCGAGGATCACCCCGACCACCGCGCTGGAGGTGGACATGCCGATCGACCGCATCAGGGTGTTCAGCCCGTTCGCCGCGCCCGTCTCCGCGGCCGGCACGGCGCTGATGATGAGGGTCGGCATCGCCGAGTACGCGATGCCGACGCCGACCCCGAGCGCGGTCGAGAGCACGACGACCTGCCAGACGTGGTCCATCATCACGATGCCGCCGCCGTACGTCCCGCCGATCACGACGAGCCCCAGCATCAGCGAGACCTTCGGCCCGCTCGTGGCGTTGATGCGCGCCGACAGCGGCGAGACCAGCATCATCGCCACGCCCATCGGCGCGACGAGCAGACCCGCCATGACCATGGACTGGCCGAGGCCGTAGCCGGTGGCCTTCGGCAGCTGGAGCAGCTGGGGGAGGATCAGCGACATCGCGTAGAAGGAGAACCCGACCATGATCGAGGCGAGGTTCGTCAGCAGCACCTGGCGGCGCGCGGTGGTCCGCAGGTCCACCAGCGGCTCGGCGGTCCGCAGCTCGACGAACCCCCAGACCACCAGGATCACCGCGGCCGCGCCGAACAGCCCGAGGGTGGTGCCGCTCGACCAGCCCCAGTCGCCGCCCTTGGTGATGGGCAGCAGCAGACACACCAGCCCGGCCGAGAGCCCGAGCGCCCCGACGGCGTCGAAGCGGCTGGGGGTGCGTACGGAGGACTCGGGGACGACGATCAGCACGAGGGCGACCGCGAGCGCGCCGAGCCCGGCGGCCCCGTAGAACAGCACGTGCCAGTTGGTGTGCTGGGCGACGAACGCGGCGGCCGGCAGGCCGAAGGCGCCGCCGATGCCCAGCGAGGAACTCATCAGGGCCATCGCGGAGCCCAGCTTCCTCGGCGGCAGCTCGTCGCGCATGATGCTGATGCCGAGCGGTATCGCGCCCATCGCGCCGCCCTGGATGGCCCGGCCGATCACCATGACCACCAGCTCGGAGGTGACGGCGCACACCAGCGAGCCGACGACCAGCAGCCCGAGCGCCACCACCAGCATCCTGCGCTTGCCGAACATGTCGCCGAGCCGCCCCATGACCGGGGTGGACACGGCGCCCGCGAGGAGCGTGGCGGTGATCACCCAGGAGGCGTTGGAGCTGGAGGTGTGCAGCAGTTGCGGCAGCTCGCCCACCAGCGGGACGACGAGCGTCTGCATCACCGAGACGGCGATGCCGCAGAACGCGAGCACGGCCACGAAACCGCCGCCGACCTCGCGCGGGGGCGTTCGGTCGGGCGGTGCGGCGCTCAGGGGCTCGACGCGGGCTGCTGGGGCTGACGGGGACATTCGGCTGCCGCCTCCAAGCGGGTGTCCTGGGCGTATGAAGGGGATAAGAATCGGTGAGATGTGCATCCTACACAGGGTGTGTATCGTGCACATTTCCCAGGGTGAGCGGCCGGGCGACGAGGAGGAAGCGTGCTGGAGAGGCTGGAACGCGAGCTGATGCTGGTGGCCAGGTGCACTCTGCTCACGCCACGGGACCGCAAGGGGCAAGGCGGGCAGGGCGGGCAGGCTGGTCAGCGCGGCCAGGGCGGGCAGGGCAGCCACGGTGCTCAGGCCGGCCAGGGCGGGCAGGGCGCGGGCGGCCGGCTCGACCGCTCCGCGTACCTCCTCCTCTCCTACCTGGACACCGCCGGCCCGATGTCCATCGGCGGGCTCGCCGATGCCTTCGGCCTCGACGTCTCGACCGTCAACCGGCAGACCGGCGCCCTGCTCCGCGCGGGCCTGCTCGAACGCATCCCGGACCCCCAGGGCGGACTCGCGCGCAAACTGCGCGCCACCACCCTCGGCGCCGACGCCCTCGCCGCCGACCGGGAGCGCCGCCGCGCGGGGCTGGCGCGGGTGCTCGCCGACTGGACACCCGAGGAGGTGGCGCGGTTCGAGGAGGCGCTGACCCGGTTCAACCGCGAGGTGGAGGCGGACGAGGGACGCTCCTGGCCGCGCCCGGAGGAGGGCGTACGGGAGGACGTACGGGAGGTGTGCGACGCAGGGGAGGAATCCGCGGCCCGGAAGACGCGTTGACGCAAGAACGAGCTCCCGCAGGAGGTTCCCATGACGCCCCATTCCCCCGGCACCAGCACCGGCACCGGCACGGGCACCGGCGCCCACCGCGTGGAGGTGGTCCCCGGCACGCAGCACGTCACGGTCACGATCGACGGCCGGGTGGTCGCCGAGTCGCGCCGCCCGCTGCTCCTCTTCGAGACCGGTCTGCCCGTCCGCTACTACCTGCCCCCGCAGGACGTGGACCTGTCCCTCTTCGAGCCGACCGACACCCACACCACCTGCCCCTTCAAGGGCGAGGCGGCGTACTGGACGTACCGGGGCACGGAGGGCGGCGGCGGCCCGCGGCCCGATGTGGTGTGGGCCTACCCGGACCCGCTCGACACGGTCGCCGAGATCAAGGACCACCTGTCGTTCTACGACACCGTTGCCGACATCTCGGTGAAGGACACCGACTGAGCGAAGCGGATGGCGCGGCGGCGGGAACAGCTGTCGCGTGCACATCCACGCGTACTCCTGGCTGGGCGAGAAGGAGCTGTTCGACCGGGACGCGGCCCGCCGCCTCCCGGACCGTCCCAGACCACCCGTCACCCCGGAGGAGCAGGAGCACCACCGGCAGCTCGTCGAGGCCTTCAGGCGCTCGGATCTGCCCCCGATGGAGACCGCCCACTGGCTGCTGAAGTCGCCCCGCCTCATCCGCCGGACCTTCGAGGAGCCGAAGGACGCCGCCGCGTGGCTGGGCGGCCGGCTCACCGAGCACGCCCCGGGCTTCCACTCCCAGCAGGAGGCCAACACGGCCCGGCTGGCCCGCCTGGTCGCCTCGGCAGCGGACACGCTGGCCCACGGGGGAGACGTGTCCGTCGGCTTCTACGTCGGCCGGACGTCCTTCCTGTCCCTGGCCCTGGTGGCGTGCTCGCCGAATCGTTTCGCCCCCGGGGTGCCGTGCCCCCGGGCGTCGGTCAACGGTCGCCCTGCCGGACCTCCGCGCTGACGAGCGCGGGCCGTATGGGGTCGACGACGACGGTCTGCCACCCCTGTCCGTGCTCCGCCTTCCCCTCGGTGCGGAGCCCCGTGCCGTCCTGGCTGCCGCAGACGGCCACGGTCAGGGCGGCCGCCGTGACCAGGGTGAGGGCCGTGATCTGCGCCGCGTGGGCACGGCATTCGGCGAGGCTGAGAGCACGCATGGCGGATCTCCTGCGGGCGGTCGAAGAAGGTCGATCGGTACGACAACCACCCTCGCCCCGCCCGCTGCCGCGCCGCTGCCGCCCGGCTAACGCTCCGCTAACGCCCCCGCCGGGAGTGTCCGTGTCCGGCGGGGGCCGTGGCGCACTGCTGCTGGTGGTGCTGGTGGTGCCTGAGGCCGCGCGGGCGGCTCAGGAGAAGGTCACGTCACTGCACAGGAAGTACGTCTGGTCCATGTGCGAGGCCTGCCAGATGGTGTAGAGGACGTGGCGCCCGGTGTAGCCCGACGTGCTGACGTCGATCGAGTAGTTCTGGCTGGGGGCGTACTTGCCGGTCTTGGCGACCAGTTGCAGGTCGCTCCACTTCAGCGGCTGGGTGGTGGGGTCGTAGCCCTGGCGGGTGACGTAGATCAGGAAGTAGTCCGCGCCATGGCTGGCCTGGTCGTACAGCTTGACCGTGAACTTGCTGCCGATGGCCGTGGTCTTCCAGGCGCCCACCGTGTCCAGGGAGTTGTAGCGGCCGCCCTCGGTGTGGCCGCCGCTGCACAGCTGGCCGTCGGGGACGACGGCGGGGAAGTTGCCGGCGGAGCCGTTGCGGTACAGGCCGTTCCAGTTCCACATGGCGTTCGGGTTGTCCTGCCACGCCTGCCAGCACATGGGGTCTTTCTGTGCCATCTCGGGGTTCTGGAAGTCGCTGCCCCAGCGCAGCCAGCAGCCGTAGTTGCGGGAGGCGGGGTCGATGACCGAGCCGTGGGCGGAGGCGGTGCCGGTCCACGGGATCAGGCAGAGCAGCGCCGCGGACAGCAGACCGAGGGCGCGGCGCGCCCAACGTAAGGCATTGCTGTGATCATGACAACTCATCGCGATCTCCGTCGTCCGTGGGGGGATTGCGCCGATGGGATGGGAGCCGCAATGGGAGCGCTCCCATTGCGGTGAAGGTGCCCAGCGGAACGGAGCTGAAACCTGGAGCGGCCAGCGGCCCGCCACACTCCTGGCGGGCCGCTGGCCGCTTCGTGATCGCCCCTGGGACGGGTCAGCCGGTCTTTCCGGCGAGGCCGGTGGCCTTGTCCGTCAGGTCGGCGGTCTGGCCGGCCGGGGGCGCTTCGGCGTCGACCTCGGTGCCGAAGTCGGAGAACTCGATGCGGGTGCGCACCTTCGCCTTCCGCGGGGCGTCCCCGCTGTCCGACTGGCCGGTGGGCGCCTTGATGGTCATGTCGACCTGCTGGCGGCGGATGCGGCCCTTGTCGTCCAGCCACAGATCCATCGGCAGGGTGGGACCGACCTGCCGCTTCAGCTTCTCTCCGGTGGAGAGCTTGTCGACATCGACGGTGACCCGGTAGTGGGTGGTGTTGACGCCGCCGATCTTCTCCGTGCCGAGCTTCCGGGTGTCCTTGTCGGTGATGCCCTTGGCGAACGCCGCGGACTCCGCCGGGTCGCTGATCTGATTGCCGCCCTGCCCGTTCTGCTGGGCGGCGGCCTTCTTCAGGTCGATCTTGACCCACGGCTTCTTGCCCGGTATCCGGGCCCGCTGCCGCTCGGGGACCTTCTGGTAGATGACCTGGTCGACGACGCGCTGCTCGATCTTCTGGCCGCCGGCGGTGAGGGTCATGGTGCTCTCGCCGTCCGACAGGTCGATGACGCCCTTACCGGCCGCGGTGGCGCTCTGCCCGGCGGCCGAGGTCTCGGTCCGCAGCGTCATGCGGGCCGTGTCGGCCTCGGCGGTCCTGTCGAACGCGGCACGGACGGCCGAACCCTCGTCGCCCCCGCTGCTCGACGTGGTCCCGCCGGCCTTGCGCTCGGGCTCGTCGTCGCTTCCGCACGCCGTCAGCACGGTGCACGCCAGGAGACACGCGACACCGGCCGCCGTGGCCCGACCACCACTCGGTAACTGAGCCATGGATCCTCAACTCCTCCTTCGACGACTGGTTCACCGACAGGGGCGGCAACCGCGCCCCGGTGTCGAGTGCCCCGCATCTCGCCGAACACCCCTCCGAGTCATTCGGGGAAGCGGGGGTAAGCGCAGGAACACCCGACCCACAGGAACACGCAGAACACAGACACACGCAGAGGAGCCGAGACCTTGTCGTCTTCCCTGGTGGAAACCGTGGACGTCAACGCGCCTGTCGAGCTGAGCTGGGCGCTGTGGAGCGATGTGACGAAGTGGCCGTCATTCCTGAGCCACGTGGAGCGTGTCGATCCGCTCGACGGGCGCTGCTTCACGTGGTGGCTGTCGCTGCCCGGCGCGGACAAGTACTTCACCGCGGAACTGACCGAGGTCATCGAGGAGGAGCGGATCGCCTGGAAGACCGTGGCCGGTGTCCATCACGCGGGCGTGGTCACGTTTCACCGGCTGAGCGACACCACCAGCCGGGTCACGCTCCAGATCGAGTACGACCCCCAGGGCTTCGTGGAACACCTCGGTGCCCTGACCAATCTCGACAAGGCCCTGACCAACTACGACCTGGGCCAGTTCCAGCGCCTGGCCGAGGAACTGGCCGCGCAGTAGCCCCCGCGGCCCGCCCCGGTGAGGAGGTCGGCCGGGGGTGAGCGCCGGCCGCCCTCCGCACCGGGGCGGGCCTCAGGCGAAGGTCTCACGCCAAGGCTTCATGCGAACACCCCCGCCGTCCTCCCGGCGGCCCTCCCCGAGGTCAGCGCTTCGAGCGCCGAGCAGAGCCGCTCCACCTCCTCCTCCGTGTTGTAGTAGTGCACGGAGACGCGGAGCAGCCGGGAAAGCCCCCTGAGCTGCATGTCGTGGCATGCGGCGTTGTCCAGGCACACCCAGGTGTTGATGCCGCGCCGCAGCAACTCCGCCCGGACGTCGAAGGGGTCGAGGTCCCGAAAGGTGACGGCCACGTTGCCGCACCGCTCCACCCCCCGGTCCTCCACCCGCACCCCGGGCACCGCGGCCAGCCGCTCGCGCAGCCCGGCCGCGAGGTGGCGGACACGCCGCCATGTACGCTCCACCCCCCACTGGAGCGCGTAGTCGACCGCCACCCCGAGGCCGATCCGGGCGGCGGCGTCGACCTCCCACGTCTCGAAGCGCGGCGCACCCGGGGCGAGATGGTACGTACCGGAATGCCAGCTGACCCCGTCGAGACCGAGCACCGCCGGGGTGAGCCGGCTCGCCACCGCCTGACGTACGTACAGGAAGCCGGTGCCGCGCGGCCCACGCAGGAACTTGCGTCCGCTGCCGACCAGCAGATCACACCCGATGCGCCGGACATCCACCGGCAGATGCCCGGCCGACTGGCACGCGTCCACGATGAACAGCGCACCGGACCCGCGGGCCAGCGCGCCGACCTCGGCCACCGGATTGACGAGCCCGTCGTGCATCGGGACGTGCGCCATCGCTATGAGCTTGACCCGCTCGTCGAGCCGGTTCTCCAGCTCCGCGACGTCCACCAGCCCGTTGGCGTCGAGAGGTAAGAACTCCAGCGACACCCCGAGCCGTTCGGCGAGATGCACCAGCAGGATGTGATTGCTGCCGTATTCGACGGGCGAGGCCAGAATGCGGTCACCCGCCCGGAAGGGAATGCCGGCCACGGCCATGCCCCAGGCCCGGGTGGCGCTGTCCAATATGGCGATTTCCTGGCGCTTCGCATTGATCAGTGCCGCGATGGCCTCGTGTGCGTGGTCGATGGAGTCCTGAGCCCGCTCGGCGGCCTCGTACGCGCCGATTCTGCTTTCCAGCTCCAGGTGCTGGGTCATCGCCGCGGTCACCACGCGCGGTGTGAGACTGGCGCCCGCGTTGTTCAAATGCACGACATGCGCCACGCCCGGCGTATCGGCGCGGGCCTTTGCAAGATCGAATTCCATCGGGACTCTATTCGCCCGGCGCCCGGGGCGGACGCGTGTGTCTTTTGCCGAATGGCGAGATCCTCGGTTGGCGGGGACAAACGAAGATCGGTTGTGGCCGCCACAGCGTAGACGCTGCCAGTCGGAAGGAATGCCCGGGGGCCGGATAGTCCTGATAGACCTATTGGGTCGGCCTAGTCCGCCAGGAACGCCGAGACCAGCGCGCTCGCCTGGGGTCGGCACTCCTCGAAGTAGGCGTGCCGGGCACCGGTGAAGAGGTGCGTACGGGCGCCGGCGATGCGGGCGGCGAGCAGGGCGAGGTTGTCCGGCGGGGCCATCCGGTCCTGGTCGCCGTGCAGGACGAGGGTGGGCGCGCTGATCGTCGGGAGGACGTCCCAGGCGTCGTGCCGGTTGCTGGCCAGCAGGTGGCCGCGGCGGGCGTGCGGGGGCATGGCGGGGTCGCCGAGGGTGGTGTACGGGCCGGGGTGCTCCGCCCGCCAGGCGGGGGAGTACATGAGGTCGATCAGCGCCTGCCGGGCGGCTTCCGGGTCGGGCTGGGCGAGGGCCCGCCGTACCGAGGCGTCCCGTTCGACGGCGTGCGGCCCGCCGGGCGTCGTACAGCCGAGCACCAGGCGCCGGACCCGCCCGGGATGCCGGGCGGCGACCCATTGGGCGACCCGCCCGCCCATGGAGGTGCCGTAGACGTCGGCGCGCTCGATGCCCAGGTGGTCGAGCACCGCGATCACGTCCTCGGCGAACTCCGGGGTGGAGTAGCCCGCTTCGGGCTTGTCGCTGGCTCCGGTGCCCCGGTAGTCGAGGGTGATGGTGCTGTGGGTGGTGTGGAAGTCCTCGCGTATGCCGTCCCACCAGCGGTGGTTGTTCGCCTGCCCGGCGAGGAGCAGGAGCGGGAAGCCGTGGCCCCGGAGCTGGCAGGCGAGCGCGGTGCCGTCCGCGGCGCGGGCGAAGGTGTGCGGCGGCGGGTCGGTGTCGGTCAAGGCGGTCCTTCGGGGAGTGCGGGCGTACAGGTGTGCAGATACGGGGGCTGGCGCGGCTCACCCGGTTTCGGCAGCGGCGGGCTCAGTCGACTCAGTGGGCTCGTCGGGCTGGGGCCGGGCGGAGAGCCAGTCGCCCCGGGCCACCGCCGCGCGGACCTGGTGCTCCAGCTCACGGGCGACGACCTCCACGGCGGGCGGGGTCCGGCCCGAACGGGGGGTGGCGAGGACGATGGAGCGCGACACGTGGGGTTCCGTGAGCGGGGCGGCGCTCAGGGTCCCCGCGCTGAGGTCGTCGGCGATGCCGACCCCGGGCAGTACGGTCCAGCCGTGCCCGGCCAGGACCAGCCGCTTCTGCACCCGCATGGAGTTGGTCTGGACGGCGATCTCCAGCCCGGCCCCGGCCCGCGCCGCCGCCGCGTCGATCAGCGCGCGCAGGGCGTGGCCGGAAGCGGGCATGACGAGCGGGTGGGCGGCGGCCTCGGCGAACGGCACGGGGCGGTCGGCCCGCAACCCGGCCGCGGCGGGAGCGACCAGCCACAGGTCTTCGCGCACCAGCGGGCGGGCGTGGAGCGAGGGCGTGCTGTCGAGGTTGTACAGCAGCGTCAGGTCCAGGTCGCCGTCGTCCAGCCACTGCTGGAGATGCCCTGAGTACGCGGTCATCAGCCGCAGCTCGATGCCCGGGTGGGCGCGGGCCACCGCGGCCACGAGCGGCTCGGCCAGCAGATCGGTGGTGCTCTCCAGCAAGCCGACCGTGACGATGCCGGCCGTCGCACCCGGCGCGGGCCGCACCTCGGCGCGGGCCCGATCCAGCTCGTTCAGGGCGCGACGGGCCCGGTCGACCATGATCGCACCGGCGTCGGTGGGGCGCATGCCCTGGCGGGTGCGCTCGAAGAGCGGTACGCCGAGCTCCTGCTCCAGCGTGCGGATCTGCCGCGTGACGGCGGGCTGCACCAGGCGCAGCAGCTCAGCGGCGCGCGTGACGCTGCCGACCTCGGCGATGGTGACGAGCGCCTTGAGCTGCTTGAGGTCCACGGTCTCTTCCTCCGCGCCATGCGCGGTCGGCATGGAGCGATCACGAAGCGCTATATCACTTCGCTCGCCATGATTATCCATGATGGCCGCCCGGAGCCCTCAACGAGGAGCGTCACAGCGGTCGAGGGGTGCGTACGGTGGCCTCCGTCGGTCACCGATCAGCTGTCCGGCGGCGTGTTGCTGCCCGCGTCCTGGTCCCGCCAGAAGGCCGGGCACTCGGTCTTCGCCGCCTTGGGCAGTTCGCGCTTGAAGAGCTCCCGCACCATCTTGACGTGGGTACCCCGGTCGGCGACCACCTCCCCATCGGGACGACCCATGTCCACGAGCACCAGACGTTCGCCCGTCCTGAAGGGCTTCTCTTCCAACCACTCCGGGTCGACGGTGTTGATGTCGACCTCCTTCGCCCCCTGCGCGGGTTTGATCCAGCCCCGCACGGCCAAGGTCACGACGACCTGGTGGGGCCGCGAGGCGTCCCGTACCGCGACCACCTCACCCTCGACGGCGAACCGGGCGCAGGCGACTGTCTCGACACCCGTCAGGCCCTGCCCGTCGGCGCCGCCGGCCGACGTGGCCGAGCGGCCGTCCGTCGACACGAAGGTCAACACCCCGATGGTCAGCACCCCGACGGCCAGCGCCGCCGCGGTCGCGAGGACACCTCGGACCGTGGCGCGGCGCCGCCGCACAGGGCGAGGGGCGGGCTCCGGAGGTAGGTCTGCCCGGCCGGCCTCCTCCGCGATCATTCTCAGCGCCACCCGCAGGTCGCTCTCCTCCGATTCGGTCAGCTCTGTCGCATCAGTGATGTCGGCCATCTCAGATCACCTCCAGGTCCCGGAGTTGCTTCCGCAGCGCGGCCACCGCGCTGTGCAGTCGGCTCTTCACGGTGCCCTCCGGCACGTCCAGCAGCTCCGCGATGTCACGCACGGGCAGATCCGCGTAGTAACGCAGGGTCAACACCTGCCGCTGCACGGCGGACAGCCCTTCAAGCCCGTTGGCCACCGCCAGCGCGAGGACGCGACGCTCTTCGGGGTGTTCCACCGGAGGACGCCGCGACCAGCGCGCGGCCAGCCGCGCGCGCAGGCCGGCGTCCCTGGTCCTGGCCCGGTGCCAGTCGACCGCCACCCGGGAGGCGACAGCCGTCAGCCAAGCCATCGGCTCGCGGATCTCCGGCTGCCCGGGCTTGGCCCGCTCCTCCAGCAGCTTCAGCCTGACCTGCTGCACCCCGTCGTCGAGCTGGTCCCAGGGCACCCCGCCCAGTACGAGCATCGCGCGTACCCGCTGGACGTACTCCGGCTCGGTCAGCGGCGACGACTCGTCCGGCCCGACCGGTCTCGCTCTGCGCCATCCAGGCATGCGCGGCCCCCTCCTCGTTTCCCTGGTGACGGAGCAGCCGCGGTAAACGTTCGCCCGTAGGCGGAGGAACCTTCGAGCAAACCGCGTTGTCCCGGCAGACCGGCAGACCGGCAGACCGGCCGGCCGGCAGGCGACCCGCTACTCGCTGCGGCCCTCCGGGGCCGGCGGCGTCACACCGGGCTCGATCGTCGAACGGACGTAGACGCGCGTGCTGCCCGGGGTGAACTCATGGGCGAAGAGGTCGACGCAGTAGCGGAGGCGCTTCCCCTCGGGGGAGGTGAGGCCGTCGGGGCAGAGACTGATCCGCCGCGCGCCCTTGACCAGGGTCTCGGGCTCCGGGAGCCCCAGATGCCCGAAGGGCGCCATCGGTTCGTACCCCTTCCGCTCAGGATGGAGGTTGGCGACCATCTCCTCGCCCTCCGGCACCAGCCGGGAGAGGTACGCGTCCGCCTCCCGGCTGGGCAGCGTGAAGGCCAGGACCCCGACGTCGTAACGCGACCCCGCCTTGTACCCGGCCCGCCGGTCCGAGGCCCCCGCCGGGATGCGCAGACCCATCGTCCCGCTCACCCAGCCGGGCGTGGCACCCCGCTTCCAGCAGCACTTCCTGTCCTGCTCCGCCCGGTCGGACAGCGCGTCGCTCCCGAGGAAGGCGAACGCCGCGACGGCCACGGCGACGGCCACGAGAACCGCTCCTGAGGCCACGAGAAGTCGATGGCGCACTGCTGGCTCCCGATGAGGTCTGAGGGGTGCGGCTCAACGGCCGTTGGCACGCTGCCGCTCCCGTCCCGGGTCCGTGCGTCCGCCCTCGCGCCCCGGCTCATCGGGGCCCGGGAGCGGCTCATTGTTCGGGACCGACGCGCCCAGATCGTAGTGCTTGAATTCCTCCAGCGCCTGCTTGCGCCATTCGTCCTGGTTCTGCCTGATGCTCTGATCGATGTGATTCCTGAACCCCTCGTCGTCCCAGAGCATCTTGTCCACCGGAAGTTTCACCGGGTCGCCGCTATTGCCCAGATAATGCGCCATGTGGCACGAGGCGTCGCTCATCCCCCGCCAGTCCGCGCCCTCGGCCAGCAGGTTCATCTTCTGCCTCGTACGCCGCTCCGCCGCACCGGGGGACTCGACACCGTGCGGCCACGACCCCACATCCGGCGCCGCCCGCTTGACCGTAGGACTCAGCAGCCCGGCCGCCAGCAGATCATCCTTGTGCCCCTGCCGCAGCGTGGCCCGCGCCTCCGGCTCAGCGACTCCCACAGCCTCCGCAACTCGGCCCGCTGCTTGTCGTTCGCGTCCTTGCCGAGCGAGGCCAGCTGTGTGGCACGCGGAAGTTGTTCCTCGTCGAGTGGTGTAGGTGGTGTGGCCCGCGTTGTTCGGATCCCCGCCATGGCTCTTCCGCAGCGCCTGCGTGACAGCGGCGTCGATCTCCGAGGCGTGCGACACCAGACCGGTGAGTGTGTCGGCGTACCACTTCATCAGATCCAGCGTGCGCTGCGGAGTGTCCTTCGTCGTGCACATGTCCGCCATCTGCACCTTCACCGTCCCATCACCCCCGTCCGACGCGACCAGACCGGGATCCGGCGGCTCCATCGACGGATTCCCCCGACGCGCCTCCTCCGTCAGCGCCTTGGCCCGCTTCTGGATGCCCGTCAGCTCGGTGTGCGCGTCCTGTAAGACGTTGTAGATGCTCTGCGCCTCCGCGTGCAGATCGAGGAACTCCTTGGCCGTGCTGCGTACGAACTCCTTGGTGACCCCGGCGTTGACCCCCTGCCACCGGGCCGCGTCCGATTTCTGCACCAGGCCGCTGTAGACGCTGGTCCTGAGCGTGTCCAGCTCACCGACCATCGTTTTCCAGTCGCTGACGGCGGTGCCCAGCTTCTCCAGATCCACCGACATGAGATCCGAGTACGAGAACCCTCTCACGATCTACGCCCCCCGTTATTTGACGTACTTCGCTATCTCCGACACCGACACCGCTGCCCCGTTCCGATGGCGCAGCGATGCCGCGAGCTCCTCGTCGTTCCTTCGCGTGGGCCTTCTTCGAGTAGTCGAGATGGTTGGAGATGTGCGCGCACATCTGCAGAATCGTCTTGACCTGCGTCCCCCAGACCTCGAGCGTGGTGTACAGCGCATCGCCCATGGTGAGCCGGTGCCCCGACATCTCCTTGGCGGCCTGAGCGGTCGAGCCCGCCCCGCTCTTGTCGATACCCGCCCCGGCGATATCCGCCTTCTTCCGCAGCACCCCATGCAACGCGAAGGCCTCGTGCCCGACCGCTCCGAGATCGTTTTGATGGACCACAAGATCGTGATCCTTCCCGGAGCCCCCCGACCCCGGCTCGGCCCGATTGAGCCGCATCCCGACCGACTGCTGTTCCTTCGCGGCGGACACGAGCTCCGCCCATTCCCTGCCGAATGTCATCGTTACCCCCCGGATTCGACTGATTCGACCCCTCGTCTCCCGCTGCCGAGAGCCGCCCCCTCAGTCAGCCAGGGACACGCCAAGACCCGCCCGGGCGTCCCAGCCTGGTTGTTCTCCCCAGCGCAACGCTCTCCTTTGTGTGCATCCCTGACTACACTGTGCATCCGGCAGCTCGACCACGTTCGACCGGAGGCAGACATGGCCCGTGCCTGGGAAGCTGACCCGTCCGCGCTATTCGAGCGTCGGCTGGGGAGATCAGCCGAAGAGCTGGGCAACTCCGACGGCAATGACGAGTGCCCGGACATCTGGCAGCTCGACAATGGCGATGTCGCTGTGATCGGCAGGGATCTGACAGCCGCCTACCGCGCCCGACTGCCGCACGGCGTAAACCTCGGTCCGGACGAGCGGCTGGTCGTCATCCCAGGGAACATGCTCAGCGCGGCCAAGAAGGACATCCCCGATGTCCGCTGAACGCGGCCGACGTCGTACGGAACCCCGGACCAGGGCAAAGCCACTGACCATCCGGCGCCGCCCCGTCGATCTTCGGCCGGGCCGCGAATCGCCGCTGCCGACCGCCTCCTCGCGCGCTTGTTCGCGAAGCCGCCTTTGAGCCGGAGCATCCACCAAGGCCGACGCCAAGAACAAGCGCTACCGGATCGCCGACCCCTGTCTCCGGTTCTGACCGGCCTTCCTGCAGCGGGGAATCCCACTGATCGAGCGCGGTCGCGGGGACCTCGCACTGGAGCGCATCGAGCGGTCCTGAACCACATGACGAGGACGTGCGGTCGAGCGGTCATCCGCGAGTCGCTGCTGCGCCTGCCCCCGATGACAGATGGCCCCACACGGAAGCGGTCGGCGGCTGGTGGAACCGTCAGAACGACCCCGGATCGACCTGATCGGTGCCGACCGCGAACCGGTCGCGGGCGTGGTGCACTTCATCGGCTCGGTCAAGTGGCTGGAGTCCCAGCCGTTCGGCCGACGCGAGTACGACGCCCTGGCCCGGGACATGCTCGCGGTGACCGGCGCCGAACCGGCCACCCGCTCGTCGCCGTCTCGCGCTGCGGCATCGAGAACGACCTGCCGCTCACGGCACACGCGGCCCGGAAGACCTGGTCCGCGCGTGGCAGTAGCCAGGGGAGAGCCAGCCCCGCCAGAGGGCCGATGCCGGGATCGGCAGATGGCATGAGAGCAGAGGAACACCATTGGAAGAGTTCAGCGAGTCAGCTCTGCGGGCGTTGTCCGGTTCGCGCTCCTTCGAACGGGGACGGGGCTACCTGGAGGCGGTATCCGGGGTGGAGGTCGGTGACGGCTGGGTCACCGCGAGCGTCCACGGCACGGATCGCTATCAGGTGGAGTTGACGCTGGACGGGCCCGGCGGGCTGGCCGGGGCGTGCGACTGCCCGTACGGCATGGAGGGCAACTTCTGCAAGCATCTGGTCGCCCTCGGCCTGACGGTGCTCGCCCAGCGGGAGAGCCTGCCGCGACAGCGGAAGGCGGCCCGGGACCGTGCGCAGGGCCTTGACGCGTGGCTGTCCGGCCTGACCAAGGACGAACTGCTCGCCCTCGTACGCGAACAGGTGGGGGAGGACCGGCGGTTGCGGCGCCGCCTGGAGCTCCGGGCCGCGAGCGCCCGGGGGGACCTCGCAGCGGTCCGCGCGCGTGTCCGCGATCTGCTGGACATCTCACCGTTCGCGCAGTACGGGTACGTCGCGTACGCCGATGCCCGCGCCTACGCCGACCAGGCCGGGCAGGCGGTGGCAGCCATCGGCGCGCTCACTGGATGCGGCCGGGCCGACGACGCGATCCCCCTCGCGCGGGAGTCGATGAAGCTGCTGGCAGACGCGGTGGAGAACGTCGACGACTCGGACGGGTGGCTCGGGCAGGTCGGTTCGGACCTTGCCCACGCCCACCTCGAAGCGTGCCGTGCCGCCCACCCCGACCCCGAGGAACTCGCGCGCTGGCTGGTCGGCCATGCGCTGGGCGACGTGGACGACGGCCTTACGGACATCGATCCGCTCGACTACGAGGAGATCCTCGGCGAAGAGGGGATGGCCGTCCTGCGGAAGCTGGCGGTCGAGGCGTGGCGGGGCAACCGCCGCGGCTGGGCGGAGAAGTACCTGATGGAGCGTCTGGCCAAGGCGGGAGACGACATCGACGCGGTGATCGCCGTGCATGCGGCCGACCTCTCACCGAACGGACACACGCACCTGGTCATCGCCCGCGAACTGGACTCCGCCCGGCGCCTCGACGAGGCCCTGGGCTGGGCGGAGCGTGGCATCCGGGACGCCCGGGACCTCTCCGCCGTCGACCATGCCCTCGTCGACTACCTCTGCGACCGCTACACACAGGCGGACCGGCTCACCGACGCCGTCGCCCTCCGCCGCGACTACTTCGCCGCCCGCCGCACCCTGCTCACGTACCAGCAACTGCGAGCCGCCGCCCGGGTCGCGGACTGCTGGCCGGCCGAGCGCGAGGGGGCGCTGGCCCTGCTGCGTGCCGATGCGGGACGGCGGCAACAGGGCCCGTACGGCGGCCCCGTCCTGATCGACGCCCTGCTCGACGACAAGGACACCGACGCCGCCTGGCAGGCCGCCATCGACGCCGGCGCCCACGACCAACAGTGGCTCACCCTCGCCGACCAGGCCCGTCCCACCCGCCCCGCCGACGCGCTCCGCGTCTATCTGCGCCTGGCCGAACCCCTCACGAAGCAGACGGGCAACGCGATCTACGAGCAGCTCACCAGCCTGCTGCTGAGCATCCGCGACTGCCACCGCCGCCTTGGCACCCAGGACGAGTTCACCACGTACCTCACCGCCCTGCGCGCTGGCCAGAAGCGCAAACGCAACCTGATGCGCATGCTCGACCAGCACGGCCTGTGCCTGTGAAGCGCGGCCGATCCCCGAAGGCCGCGCTTCGTCGCTGCGGTTGCCGCGCCAGGGGAGCAACCACAGACTGAAAAGAGGAGCTTGGCTTCTTGAATGCTGGGCCGTCCTCTACGTCGTGTTGCCTTTACTGCCAGACATATCCGTTGAGAACCCCAGGCTGAGTGAACATGCGCGGGGACACTGTGCTGAGGCGACGGAGTCCGTTCGCTGTGGGATATTCACCGGACTCTTCTCGAACACGGACGTTGACATAGGTGAGCCGTACCGAGCGTTGGTACGCCTGGTCTGCAATGCGTGGTGGTGGACCTGCTTGTCTGGTCGCCACCCAGTTCTCCGGCGATCTGTAGCGCCCCTGTCGGCCGTAGTCGACTGCTCTGGCCTGCACATCCGGCCTCCAAGATCATTACGTGGTCATTATGTGATCGGTGTCCGACTGGGCCACCGCGCACCCGTGAAGACGCCTGCCGTACACGGCTCTTTACCGTCCCGCCGGGCTGACGGCAGCAACACCGTTGATCTCGACGAGCACGCCCTCGCGCACGAGCTGCGTGACGACCGTGGTCCGGGCGGGCAGTGGAGAGCAGTCTGCGAAGAACTCCCCGTACATGCGGTTGAAGACGGCGAAGTACCTACGGTCACTGAGATAGCAGGTGCACTGGACGATCAGGTCCTTGCTGCTGCCAGCCGCGACGAAGACCGCGACGAGGTTGAACAGAGCCTGCCGCAGCTGCGAATCGAAGTCGGTCGGTATCTCGTGCGTAGCCGGGTCCAGTGACCCCCTGCCCAGAGGTGAAGATCAAATCGCTGGTCCTGACGGCCTGGGACAACGGAGGCTGGGTGCCGTCGGAGAAGCGAACGAACGGGCGTTCTCGGTGTGAATGCCTTCGACCACGGAGACACTTTCCGCCACAGACACCCGCCGATCACGCGGCCGGACACCCACCGCTCACCACCTCAGCCAGTAAGATCGCGATCTACAGCTGGTGTACTAAACGACGTCCCGTAAGCGGGGTTGGGTCAGGACTGGACTGGACTGGGTCGAGGTAGGGGTTACCCGGCGAGGGCCAGGTTGTGCAGTCTGGCCACGCCGAGGACGGCGTGGTGGACGCCATCGCCACGTAGCCGACAGTCGCGGAGAATCTTGTAGGTCTTCATCCGGGAGAAGGCGTGTTCGACGCGGGCCCTGGCCCGGCGGTGGACGGTGTTATCGGCCTGCTGCTCAGATGTGAGTGGTCTGTCCTTGCGTGGCCAGTGCGGGATGAGAGCAGGGGTGCCGCGATAGCCGCCGTCGCCGAGAACGGGCGCGTTCTTCACGGCACGGTGCACGCCGGATTCCCGGTAGGCGCGGGCGTCGTGGCGGTTGCCGGGCAGGGGCCGTCCGGCCGCTACGACCAGTCGGGTGTTGGCGTCGATGACGACTTGGTGGTTGGTGGAGTAGCGGTAGTTCTTGCTGGAGGCGGCCACGCTCCGGTCGCGGGTTGGGACCAGGGTGCCGTCCACGATCAGCACCGTGCCGGACGGGTGCCGGCGCCGGACGGGTGTCAGTGCGAGAAGCGGGGCGATGTGGTCGATGACCCAGTCGGCGGCGGACTTGGAGATCCCGAACAAAGGGCCGAGCTGCCGCATCGTGAGGTTCGTGCGCCAGTAGGCCGCCCACCAGCAGTATGCGATCTTCCAAGGACAGGGCCCACGGCCGTCCGCCGGTAGGCTTGCCGCCGCCCCGCCGTCGCACAAGCCCGACGAGCTTGTGAAACTGCCGCCCGTTCAGTCCCGCGAACAGGCCCACCCACTGCGGCTCAGCCGCCGTCACCACCGCACCCACGTCAAGATCATCACATGCCTGATCAGGGGTTACGGGACGTCGTTTAGGTCACGCACTGCCTTGTCGCTGAGGGACGTTGCGGCACTCCGAACCCACTTGCGCGAGTGCGGCCCCTTCGATGCGGCGTCGGCTGTCTACCGGGCACGGCGCCATAGGCTGCCGGTCAAAGGGGAGGCTACGGCGCGCCTCACCCACGGAGGGGCCGGCGGCGATGCGCACACCCCCTTGCGCCGTCGACTTCAAAACTGGCAAACTTCACAGTTCAAAGTCCAAAGTTTGAGGCGGAAGGTTGCCCATGCCCAATCGATCTATCGAGATCGACGATGACGTCTTCGCGTTCCTGCAGCGTCACAGCGAGCCCTTGGTGGACACCCCCAATGCCGTGCTCCGCCGTCTGCTGCTGAGCGACGAAGACTCGCCTACCGGAAAGACTGCTGTCCGCAAGAGCGGGGATCTGTTGCCCATCATTGAAGCTGGCCTAGCTGCCCCCGGAGATAAGCTGCAGCACCACCAACCCCGCCGTCAGCTAACACACGAGGCTACGATCACTGCTGACGGCTGGGTGGAACTGCCGGATGGTCGAGCGTTCCCGAAGCCTTCGCCCGCATTGAAGGCACAGACCGGCAGTGAAATCAACGGCTGGGGCAAGTACATCCACATTCCAAGCGGGCGTGTCCTTCAGGAACTCCGTGAGAAGGTCCGTCACATCTGAGCGGTCCTGGCGCTTCCGCTGGGCGCGTTACTGGGTTGAGCGTCTGCTGAGACCGATGCGTAGGTTGACTTGGGCGGAGGACGCGGTACATGGGGACGGACCGGCCCATTGGTGGGCGGTGAGCTGGTGATCCAGATGGCGGCCCCCGGTGAATCGCGAGGGCACGTTGGCGACCGGCGCTACGGCCGCAGCGCACGGGGCTGCCCTTCGCGGCCCCTGTCGCGGCCCGGCCGGGCGGTGCAAGAGGTACTTCCGCTGCGCTCTGGTACGAGTCGGTTCTTCTTGGCTAGATCCATACGCTGCCTGGCCAGCCGGACAATCCTGGCCCGGCCAGGCTGCTCTGCACAGCAGCGGGCCTGGCAACGGGTGTGAGAGGGCGGCTGGAGCTTGACAATGCCGTTGAGCCAAAAGTGGCATTGGGGTCGAGCCACGACGGTTTCCCTGCCGCCTTCTCGTCTGCCCACGCGACCGCACGCAATTCTCTCCGGTCCCGCTCGACCACGTCCAGGAGCGGAGCCGGTTGCGTATTCGGCGGCAGCGGGGCGTCGGGTCGACTATGTCCCATTCAGTGTCCAGCCAACGTCGCAGGGCCCGCCAGGTTCCTGTACGGGCGGCGGACAGGGTGGGGCCCCAGGGTCGGCCGCGTATGTCGTGCGGTCGTCGCCGAACGTGTGCAGTAGGCCTGAGCGGCGGACCAGGCACGGGGTAGAGGCCGCAGTGGGTGATTCGGGCCCAGCAGGTCAGCGGGCGGGGAAGCCCCGCAGCTCAAGGTGGCCTCCAGCACCTGCTGCGGCAGCCCGGCGTTATGCGCCACTTCGCAGACTTCACCTTTGGTGAGGGTCGCGAAGGGATTCTCGACGCATATCTCGGCCCCCGGATCCGCGACCTCGGGGAACACGCGGTTGAGGTGGCGAAGCTTCCATGGATGCACCGAGCGGGTCGAACAGGCTCCGGCACGGGCGGCCGACAGTGGTAGGTTGGGGGCGAGTTGTCCGTTTTCTGACAGGTGGACGACGGGGGCGTGCTCCGCTGTGGCCGCGTGCACGGCGGTCGCCGCGGACAGTAAGGCCGCGGGAGCGGGTGGACCACACCAGCTGATGCCCCTGCCACGTGGCGTGCGCCCGGTCTGGCTCTGGTGAAGACGCCGTAATCGGCCTCGCCGCCTCCGCAGGCCTTACACAGCTTGGTACACATGCTTCTGCAGTGTCTCGAACTTCCGTTTCTCAAAGGCGATGAGGAGCAGGGTGCGGGGTGTGGCAGGGTGGCATGCTGGGCTGCCCAGCCGAGGGAGTCGAGGCCGCCCGAGAACAGGGCGACATCGTGGGCGTGCTCCTCGGCGAGGGGAGCCTGCGGTATGACGAAACCGCCGCCTGTGGCAGCCCGTGGCAGGAGCATGCCGATGTCGCGCAGCCTGATTACGGCTCCCCTTACAATGCCGCAACCATATTGAGGAACGGACTGGGATCTCCGTGCCAGGAGACCCGGAGGGCATCTCGCGCACGGGTACAGGCGACGAAGAGCAGGCTCAACTCGGCCAGCAGGTCCTCCCGATGCTGTTGGGGATCCACTTCCTCCGCAGTGATGGCGCCACGCATCGGTACAACACCATCGTTCACGCCGGCGACGGCCATGCAGCGGAATTCGAGCCCCTTCATGCGATGCATGGTTCCGACGCGGACACCGTCACCGGTTCCCGGTGCGGCGCCCAGCACGGTCGCGGGCACACCGGCCTGTTCCAGGGCGTGTGCGATGTCCTTGCCCAACTGGATATATCGCACCGCCACTCCGATCTCGTGTGGCGAGACTTCGACTCTGGTCCAGTCCTCGATCTGGGCCACCAGTCCCGCGAGCTCCTCGGTCTTGCTGCTGGAGCCTTGCGTCTGTGGAGGCGCGCCGTGGAAGGCCGACCGATAGCCGGTCAGCGACTCGTCACCGCCGTCCATGTCGTCGATGCGCTCGCCTGTCAGCAGTGCAGTGGACCAGGTCAGGATCTCCTGTGTGGTCCGGTAGTTGATGCGCAGACGGGTGGACCGGCCGGTCACCGAGATGCCGAGGCTACGCAGGGACACCTTGTTGCCGTAGATACGCTGGTAAGTGTCGCCCGCGAGAAACAGGTCGTCCGGACCAGGGGCGACCAGAGCCCTCAGCAGCCGCCACTGGGTCGGATGCAGATCCTGTGCCTCATCGATCACCACATGGCGGTACGGCCGTTCGCCACCCTGTTCTTCCAGGATCCGAGCGGCTTCCGCGCATACCTGCAGGAAGGTCCACTCACCGGCCTGGCGCAGCTCCTTCGTGAACGCCTCGATCGCACGCCACACCTGGGCGCGCTTCAACGGGCCGAGAGGGGTGCCGCGCCCGCTGCGGGACGCCTTGAGATACGCCTCGGGGGAGCGCAGGTCCTGGGCCAGGATGACGTGCCTCCACTCCTGGTCGAGGAAGACACCGGTGAAGTCGACCCCGAGTTGCCGAGCGATGCGCTCCCAGCGCGCTGTGATCTCCTTCTGCCGGGTGACAATGGCGAGGGGAGCGCCGCGGTCCTCCCGGACGATCTGATTGGCGAGTGCGTCCACGTTGACGACGCGGATCTTCGCCCGCATCTGAGCGTCGGGGATCAGCAGCTCCAGATTGCCGCGGAGGTCGGCCGCGAGATCACGGGTGAATGTGGTGAGCAGGATCGACTCGTCGGGCGCGTCGGCCGGCAGCTGCCGTGCCAGATGAAAGGCACGGTGCAGGGCCACCACGGTCTTGCCCGTCCCCGGACCGCCGATGACGCGGGCCGGGCCCTTGTACGACGGCCGGTAGGCGACCTTGCGCTGACTCGGGTGCAGGAACACCCGCCAGGCGTCGAAGGGACGCGACAGGATTTCCGTCAGCTCGTCGGACCCCGAGACCAGGGCGATCCTGCCCTGCGAGCGGGCCATGGCAGCCGAGAGACCATCCTGCCCCGCGGAGGGCGTCGGCGCGTCACCGTTCGACGCGATGGTGAGCTGCGGGGACGTAGGGGGAGAAACCTGCTCCAGCTGGACGAGCACCACTTCGCGCCACACGTCTTCCGGCTCCATGCCGGCGGCGAGCCCGGCCAGCACGTCGTACTGCTGCTCCGGCAGGACCTTGTGCGAGGCGTCGAGATGGGCCTCGTCGCTGAGGTGACGTATCAGCGGGAGCAGTTCGGCGTCGATCCCCAGCCTGGTCAGGTCCTTGTCCGAGACGTGCGCGAACAGGGGCGCGGCGTCCCCGGGTGCGGCGGAGGCGAGGGCCTGTACACCGGCGGTGGCGCGCTCAAGGGCGACGTCGTTGCGCAGCTCGATGCCTTGCGTCGCGGAGTTGACGGTCGCCCTATGCTTCACGGCCCAGTCGATCGCGTCGTCGTGGCGCATGACCTTCAGGAGCAGGAAGCTGTCTCCCGACTCGGGAGCCAGGACGACTCCGCGCATGGACTGGTTGATGCGGATGGTGCGGATGCGGGGGTCCCGGGCCCTTTCGAGCTTTTCCAAATGGAGCCCCGCGTGCCGGTGCTCCTGAAACTTGTCGAAGACTTCGTGGACGCGCTTTTGAACCGGCTTCTCCAGCCTGGCGAACTCCATCAGGAAGTCCTTGTGGATCCCCAGCGCCGCCATCACAACTCCCGGTCCCGCGTTGGTCGATTCTCCGGATCACCGTACCCGGATGGTGGACAATGAAGGACTGGCCCCGGACAACTAGACGAAGAGGACGCGCGTGCAGGCTCGGGAGATCACGTTCAGCAAGCTGGTCCAGGGCGAGATGCAGTTCCAGGTTCCTCTCTATCAGCGCACATACAGCTGGGAGCGGCAGCAGCTCGAGCAGTTGTGGGACGACGTGCTGGAGTTGGTCGACGAACGGCTGGAGGCCAGGCCGACAGCGGCCCACTTTCTGGGGTCCGTCGTGCTGGCTCCGGAGCGGGTCGCCGCGGGGGGAATGCAGCGTTGGCTCGTCGTGGACGGCCAGCAGCGGCTCACCACGCTCATGCTCGCCTTCATCGCGCTGCGGGACCGCCACCGCGAGCGCAAGGCCGACAAGAAGGCCGCACGCATCCACGATCTCCTTCTGGTCAACGGGTACCAGGAGGGGGACGACCACTACCGGCTGTTGCCGACCCAGGCCGACCGGGACGCCTTCATCGCATGCGTGGAGTCCTCGCCGAAAGCCGGTGGCCCGGGCAACATCGGCGCCGCCTACCGGTTCTTCCTCGATGCCCTCGCGGAGGGAGAGGAGAGCAGCGGTGAGGCCTGGACCGACGCGGTGGAGACGGTTTTGGGCAACCTGCTCTCGATCGTCGCCATCACCGCGGCCGAGGGCGACAACGTCTACCGGATCTTCGAGTCCATCAACAACACGGGCGTCGGGCTGAGCCAGAGCGACCTGCTGCGCAACTACCTCTTCATGTGTCTTCCGAACCGTGGGGAGCAGGTTTACCGCACCCTGTGGCTGCCCATGCAGGAGCTGCTCGGGCCGGAAAATCTGGAACTGCTGGTCTGGCTCGATCTGGTGGTTGCCGGAAACAGCCGTGCCAAGCAAAGCGAGATCTATCGGGATCAGCAGAAGCGGCTCGAGCCGCTGTCCCAGGACGAAGCGGCACTTCAGGCGGAGATCGCCTCACTCGCCGAGCGGGCCGAGCGG
Organism: Streptomyces sparsogenes; assembly: GCF_001704635.1. GTDB lineage: Bacteria > Actinomycetota > Actinomycetes > Streptomycetales > Streptomycetaceae > Streptomyces > Streptomyces sparsogenes. Next base: position 83,169 of record NZ_MAXF01000096.1, read on the forward strand.
CTCATGCGCATCCTGGAGCCCGAGCGGGAGCGGGAACCGGAGCTGCGGGAGGTGCTGGAGCGACTGTCCCGGTGGGGCGGCCAGACCCACTATCCGCTGGCCCTCTACCTGCTCGACCTGGTGGACTGCGGCCGGTGCACCGCCCAGGAGGCGGCCGAGGCACTGGGGTACGCCGAGAGCTACATGGTGCGCCGTCTGCTGGCCGGTCTCTCCACGACGGGCAGCAACCGCGTCTTCATGGAGCTCCCCAAGGAGCTGGACAAGGACGGCTCACCCGCTCAGGCCGTACGCCGCTTCCTGTCGCGGCCCAAGACGGGAGCCCGGGTGTGGCCCGGTAACGACGCGCTGCGCGAAGCGGTCCGCACCCGCCCCTTCTATAAAGCGGGCCGCGTCAACCAGCGCTTCCAGGTACTGCGCCGACTGGAGGAGAGCTACAGCGCGAGCGAACCCGTCGACTACACCAAAGCCCGGCTCACTGTGGAACACGTCCTGCCGCAGACCCCCGCGCAGCAGTGGCTCGACATGCTCGCCGAGGAGGCCGAAGACGGGGAGAGCCCGGAAGAACTCCATGCGCTTCTCGTTCATACGCTGGGTAACCTCACGCTCTCCGGGGACAACGCGCGGCTGTCGAACCACCCCTTCCGCCGCAAGCAGGAGATCCTCGACTCCAGTGCCCTGCGGATGAACCAGCGTATCGCGGCCGAGGAGCGCTGGGGCAGAGCACAGATTCTGGCCCGCGCCGATGAACTGGCCGAGCGGGCGGTTCGGCTGTGGCCCGGGCCGATCGAGAACGCGCTCCATGCCGACGACGGGTGGGCTGGCTGGAAGGAGCTGCGCAAGGCCCTCCGCGCGATGCCGTCGGGAACCTGGACGACGTACGGCGACATCGCCGCGCTCATCGGTACGCACGCCATCAACGTCGGCAATCACATGGGATCCACCCCGGGGCTGCATGGCGCCTACCGTGTCCTGACCGCCGACGGCCGCGTCGCCGAGGGCTTCCGTTGGACCGAAGACCAGCAGAGCGGCGACCCGAGGGCCCTCCTGGAAGCCGAGGGAGTTCCCTTCGACGCGGTGAGCCGGGCCCACCGCTCGCATCGGCTGACCGCAGAAGACCTGGCGACGCTCCTGGGCAAGAACGACTCCGACGAATGGGCCCCGGCACACGAACCGGACGACGGACAGGAGGCGGCCGCCGACCGCTTCACGACGCAACTCCGGGCCAACCAGACGCAGGAGACCGCGGACGGCGTGCTGAGCGCGCTGCGCTTCTGGGAACAGCAGGGCGGCTACCTGGCGTACGGCAAAGCCGAGGAGACCAGCTGCTTTCCGACCCTGGAGGCGGGCACCGCCCGTGACGTGCGCACCCTGTGGCCGATCGCCGTCTACCCCGTGACCGGCACGGTGGAAGTCGTCCTTCAGTATCTGAAGCGGCGGCCGCCGTTCGATGACGAGCCGATGCGGCGAGAGCTGATGGCCCGGTTCAACGAGATCGAGGGAATCGAACTGGCCGAGGCGAAACTGGACCTGCGTCCTTCCTTCCCTCTGGAGGTCTTCGCCGCGCATAGCGAGGAACTCTGCGCCGTGCTGGAATGGTTCGTGCACGTGGTCGCCCTCGCCGAAGCCCGTCGGCCACTGGAGGACGGCCCGGACGCGTCCTGAATCCGCAGACACTGCCCGGCCGCCGCACGCCAGGACCAGGCCCCACGGCGCGTCAGCCAGGAAGCGGCCGCAGCACGCCCCTCCGCTGCAGATCCCGGATGTGCTCGGCGGCCCTGAGCGGGGCGGTGCCGCCGGTGACCAGCACCCCGGCCTCCAGGTTCCTGCGGACCGCCGACTCCGTGAGGTTCGCGCTGCCGAGCAACAGCACCCGCCGGTCGGCGACGGCCAGCTTGGCGTGCTGCCGCGCACGCGGGTGGTCGCGCCGCTCGGGTGCCCAGTGCCACAGCCGTACGCCGGGCACGGTCGCGAAGGCGTCGGCCGGTTCGGAGCCGAGCAGCCCGGCGGCTCCCGCCCTGGTCTCCACCACGACATGCACCTCGACACCCCGCGCGACGGCCGCCCGCAGAGCCACCGAGAGCGGTTCATAGGGGCGGGCCGCATACGTCATGGCCAGCAGCTCCCGCCGCGCCCCGGCGACGACCTCCGCGAGCACCCGAGCTGTGGGGCGTGCCGGGACCCCTGGAGTGGCAGGTCCGGTCCAGACCGTGCTGACGTCGGCCTCGACCCGCTGTCGGGCCCGGCCCGCGACGAACCCGCGCAGGTAGGCGGCGGCCTCGGCGTACGGGATGCCGTGGCGCCGCAGCGCCGCGTACACCGCCCGTATCGCGTCACTCGCCCGCGGATCCTGGACGGTCATAAGCGCGTGCTCCAGGCCCCGCCCGCGTGCCAGCACACCCGCCAGGTCCTTGGTGCGCGCGGAGCCGAGGACCGAGGCGACCGCCTCCGCCGCGGCCTCGAACTCCGCGCGGCTCACGGCCGCAGGCTCGTCGGCGTCAGCACCTGGTCGCTCTCGTCCCCGAGCGGGACCAGGAAGCGGCGGTCGAGGAAGCGGTTGCCGCGCTCGCAGGTCGTCTCGGAAACGAACAGACAGACATGGCAGGCGGCCCCGTGCAGATAGTCCGCCGGCTCCCGCGGCAGCCGCTCGGCGCAGAGCGGATCGGAGGAGCAGCGGGCCGCGTCGTGCAGGGCCCGGCGCACGATGCGTTCGAAGTGCGGATCCTCGGCGAGGGAGACGAGACCTCCCAGGGTGCCCTCCGAGTCGGGTACGGCGGTGTAGATGAGGATCCCGGTGCGCGGATGCTCGGCGTCTCCGGCGTAGATTCGTTCGCCCAGGCTTGCCGAGCTGTACCCGCACTCCAGGGAGATGGTGCGGATCAGCAGATGAGAGAGCGAGTGCAGGGCGATGTAGCGCTCCCCGGGCCAGCCCCGCATCGGGTCGAACTCGCCGCGCAGCCGGTCCGACTTGCGGTTGGTGCGGAAGCGCGCGAAGGCATCACGATGAGCCTGCATCGCGGGCGACTTCTGCATCCGCTCCTCCCACTCGGCCATGAGGTCCTCCCGTACCCGCAGGAAGATCCCCTCGCCCCGTACCTCACTCGCCGGCACCCAGTTCTGGGACGTACGGGACAGATGCACCGGCGTGGCGATGCCGGGTGTCTCCGGGTCCGGCGCGTCGAGCCGGGTGAAGCCGACCAGGGCGCGGGCCTCACGCAGCCGCTGTACCTGCCGTACGTCCGAGAAGAGCCCGGTGAGGGCGTCGGGCACCGTGACGCCCTCCAGCGCGAAGTCGTCGGTGGCATCCGGCATGGGTGAGGAGGAGAGCACCTCCCACTCGGGGCTGAGCAGATCGACCGGGGCCGGCTCCGCTGTCGGCGCCGACGCGCCCTCCAGCCGCTGTTGGTGGGCCTGTACGGCAGCGATGAGCGCCTCGGCGTCGTAGTCCTTGAGGTAGGCGTAGGCGGGGGTGCCGGCGAAGGCGTCGAAAACGACGCGTGAGGTGATGTTCTGCAGCTCGACCCAGCGCTCCTCGACGAGTTCGGCGAGGTTTCCGTTCCTGCTCGGCGGCAGTGCGAGGGCGCTGAGCGTGATGGGGAACCACTGGTTGGACGCGCCTGCGACCATCAAGGTCGCCTCTTTGTCGCAGTCCGGCTGGTATGTGCCGAGGTGCGGATGGCGGCCACGGCAGTTGGGGAGGTTGCGCCGCCCCCGGTCGCCCATGGCGTCGCGGATGTTGCGCTGCTCGCCACAGGCCACGCATTCCAGCGTCACGTTGGCCGCCTGATTGCCGCCGTGGTCCTTCATACGCAGCAGCGGGCGGGGCATCTTCGCGCATGCGGCCCCGTGGTGGACGAAGGGCGCGTACGGGAACTCGTCGAGGTGGCCCGCGGTGCACACGAGGGTGAAGCGGGCCGCGACGGCAAGCGGCTTGCCGCGCCGGCAGTCGTGGACGAACTTGGCCTCGTGAGGGGTGCGGGGATTGTTGTTGACGAAGGCGAACGCCTGCGAGTCGATGGGGGCGAGCAGGTTGCAGGCCGTGCACCGCAGCCACTGCGGGAAGGGCGTCACCGGCACGCCCACTCCCTGCGCGGCCCATTCCTTGGGCGAGTTGTCGGCGCCCTCCATCCAGGGCGCGGACCGCAGTTCGTTGATCTGGGCCACGCCGTAGAACTGGAGGGAGCGGTTGACGGCCGTACGCAGCCGGGGCTCGTCGATGACGTAGTCGGTCAGGCTCGCGTGGCTCCAGGACTCGAGGCCCTTGACCAGCACGGAGAAGTTGGGCAGGTCGATCAGGGAGCCGACGCCCGCTGTGTACATCAGATGGCTGGGGCGTGCCGCGCCGACACGTCGGTAGTAGTTGGTGCTCATCGTCGTCCCCTTCCGGCCGCCCCGGGCGCGGCATCCCCGTACTCGTCGGCGTCGACCGGAGAGGCCGTAGCGTTGTCGCTCTCGTGGTCGACGGGGGTGAACCGCCACTCGGGACCGCTGTATGTGGCCTGATCCACGAAGTTTCCGCCGCCGGGCAGGAGCAGGTTGAGTTCGTTCTCGGTCTCGCGCATCGACATGGGCACCGTGCGTTCGTCCCACCGCGAGCCGTCGGCCCGGTGCAGCAGGGCCGTGACCAGGATGTCCTTCTTCTTCTCCTTGCGGTAGCCGAGCACGCCGCCCCTCTCGCGCTGCTCGGCCCAGGAGTCCTTCAACGCGGTGATGCGCTCGGACAGGTATCGCTGAGCGCGCTCGCCGCCGACCCGGTCAGCCCGTTCCAGAAGCCGGCGCTCCACGCGAGCCGCGATCGGGCCGTCGAGATCGACGACCTGGGCGTCGGTATTGCGTGAGTACTCGTACGCCGCCTGCCGCAACGCCGCGATGTAGGCCGGCGCGGTACCCCGGTCGAGCGCACGCCGGGTGAACGGCGTCACGGACAGCGCCTCGACCTGGCGGTAGAAGGTGGCGTGGTAGTGGGCGAAGTCCTCGAAGTGCGCCAGGTCCCGCGGGCGGGACCAGTTGTAAAGAGTGACGACCAGACCGGGGCGGCGCGCGTCACGGCCCACACGTGAGGACGCCTGGATGTACTCGGCGGTGTTCTTCGGCTGGCCGACGACGAGCATCAGCCCGAACCGCGAGACGTCCACGCCGACCTGGAGCATGGAGGTGGCGAGGACGACGTCCACGGCCTGCTTCTGGAGAGGAGTCAGTTGCACGCGCGGCTCGCGTTTGTCGCGCAGTGCCGCCGCGTACTCCGCGAACAGCGCCCGGCGCCGCAGCGACGTGTCCCGTTCCGGATCGAAGGGGGCCTCCAGGCGCTTGAGCGTGGCGCCGATGTCGGCGGACGAGATGCGCGACGTCAGTTCCTGGATGGTCAGCATCCCCGACTTCGTGACGATGCGGTCGGCGATCGTCTCGTGCCCCTTGCGGCTGCCGTTGACCCGGACCCGGGTGGCGATGTCGTCGTCCATGTAGCGGCGCATACCGGCGAGTTCTCGCGTGGCGTTGAAATAGCCGACCAGCGTCATGTAGGGGTCGGCCGACAGTCCGTACTTGTCGAAGAGCTGCTGCGCGCCGAGCAGCAGGATCTCGGCGACCCGGATCTCGGCGGCCTTGAGCCGGGTGCCGTGAGCGCACACGCCGAGGTAGCGGCGGCCGGGTTCGGCGCGGCTCACCTCCGTCTGACGTGAGAAGAACGTGTCGCCGACGTCCAGAACCTGCGGTGGGAACACCGCGACCTGCCGGCCGAAGACCCCGCGCACCTGATCCGCGGCACGCTTGGTGGTCGCCGTGGAGGCGATGATCTTCGGCCCCACCTCGTGACGGTGTCCCTCCGCGTCCGTGTACTCCCAGCTGCACAGCTGGTCGACGGCGGCCTCGAAGAGGCCCACCGTGGTGCCGAGGGCACCGGAGATCAGATGCAGCTCGTCCTGAATGATCAGGTCCGGTGGCCGAAGCCGGGTGACCGGCCGTGAGGCCACCGGGGGCAGCAGGCCCTTCTTGTTGTGCCGGCTGCCGCAGCCGGTGCGCTCGTCCAGGTCGTCGTGGCGGTAGCCATGTCGCGGGCACCACTCGGTGACCCGTCCGAACAGCAGCCCCGCGTACCCGTTCCACGGCAGCTGCGCGAGCTTGTCCACGGTGGCGATCACCATCGCCGGGGCGAGGCGGTAGATCTCCTCGTCCACAGTGATCACCGGGATGCCCTCGCCGGGAGCGGCGAGCCGGGAGAAGGGGCAGCGCCCCTCGCCCTCACCCCGGGGGCAGTAGAGCAGGACCCGGCGCCGGTCGGCGTCGTAGTCCATGTTCGAGTGGGCGGTCAGGCCCTCACCGCACCACGGGCAGCTCAGCACCTGGATGACGCGCGCGTGCTTGTCGCTCGAACTCTCCTTGGCACCCGCGATCTGCTCCTGCGCCTCGGAGAACCAGTTCGGCGACACGGAGTTCCCGACCCACAGACCGATGCGGAACGGAGTCTCCCCCCAGCGCGCGTCCCGCGCGAACTCCTCGCGCCTCAGCACCTCGCACGCGCTGACGAGAGCGGCCGCGCGCTGGAACTGCTGGGCTGTCAGCAGCCGCAGCGTGTACCGCATGAGCACACCGACCCCGGCACCGCCGTCACGCGCCTCCACTCCGCTGCCCACCGTGCCTTGCAGCCGCCGCAGGGCGAAGGTGAACGCGGCAAGCCCCAGATACGCCTCTGTCTTGCCGCCACCCGTCGGGAAGAACAGCAGGTCGACGAGGGCTTCGCGGCCGGTGCCGCGATGCGGGTGGCCGGGCCGGGACAGCGAGGCCAGGTTCAGCAGCACGAAGGCGAGCTGGAACGGCCGCCAGCTGGCTGCTTTCTTGCCCTCCGCGCGTACTGCGTCGCGCGCTTGCTCGTACGAGACGCCCTCCTGGCCGGCCCGCAGCCCGGCGACCGCGGTGTTGCGCCGCTGGAGCGCCATCGCCCGGTTGGCGAAACGGAACGCTTCGAGGGCGTCCTTGTTCGCGCAGAGCGCGTCGATGCCGAACGCGATGCGGTGGCAGACCTCCTCGGCCTGGTCGATGGCGGTCTCGGCGGCGATCCGCAGATCCTCGGGCAGGGACTGGGCCTTCTCGCGCTGTTCGGCCAGCCAGGCGCTGTAGCCGTCCGCGAGCGGGGCCAGGGCGCCGGCCAGCTCCTTGCGACGCGCGGGCACGGCAAGGGCGGCCAATTCGTCCATGCCCAGCTCCAGACCGTCGAGGAGCGGCTGCTCGGCGGCGGTGGGCGCCGAGGTGGCCGGCACGTCGTACTCCGGGAGCCAGGTGGTCGCCAGCCGGTGGGCCCGCCGCTCGCCCTTGCGCACGTCCACCCGCACCGCCACATTGCGGCCGACGGCGTGCCGCAGACTGTTCCGGTACAGCAGCCGCAGCCGCCGCTCCTCCACGTCCTCGGAGCCGCCCGCGGAGCGGGGGTCCAGCGGATCGTCGATCGGCAGGAAGACGGCGGCCCGGTCGTCGGGGAACGCGGTCACGGTCAGTTCGGTCTGGAACAGCCACTGGACGTCGCGCCGGTCGGCTTCGCCCTCCCGCAACCGGTTGACCAGTGCGACCTCCACGACACGGAGATCCTCGCCGTCCTCGCCCGTGGCGCGCTCACGCACCTGGACGTCGAGGTGGATCCCGGAAGACTTGTCACCCTCCAGGACGCGACTCTGGTCACCGGTGCGGGTCACGTCGATGTCGCACGGGCGCTTCACGGGTTGGCGCCCCCAGACCTGCGCCGTACGTCCGTCATCGGTGCGGCTGCTGGTGAGGGAGTAACGCCCCCAGGACGCCTGGACGCTGAGCGTGCCGATCGACGCGGGAACCACGAACGACAGGCCCATCGAGGAGGCCCAGATCCGTCCGGAGGCCTGCGGAGTGAGCCGCTCCGCAGGCCCGCCCTCCTCGGTGCCGTCGTCGCTGCCGGGCTCGACATCGGCAGTCTGGGCGGCGTTGCGGGCGATCTGGGTCGCGGTCTCACTGGCCTCCGGGCGAGGGCCGAGCATGCCCACGAGGTACCGGTCGCGCGGTCCGGCCGACCGCGGCGGGAGCTCCTCGGTGTCTCCGTCCCAGGGGCCGAGCAAATCCCGGTGGATGTACTTCACCAGCCCGTCGCGCACGTCGTACGAGTCGCCGGGAAGGAACGTCTGCGGCACCTCGTCGAGGGGGTGGGGCACGCCAGGAGCGGCGGCGGGCTGGGACGGCATGGCGATCGGGCCCTTTCCTGCGAGACGAGCCAATGGGGTGAGACTACCGGGTACGGCAGCGCGTGGCGCCCCTGTTGAGGATATTGCTCGTTGACTGAGTTCACAGGTAACGTTGACCAGGGCGCAATATGCGCAGTTGAATCTGCTGGTTCGCGTAAGGTCATGGGCACCAAAGGGGAGATCGTGCCATTTTTCATACCGGCCATACTCATTGGCGTCGGTGTGGCGACTGGCGGGAGCGGGGTCGTCCTCGGCGGCAAAGGCGCCCGCGACCTCAAACGTTCGAAGGACCGGCTCAAGGAGGCGGGCCTGGGTTACAAGCGACGTCGAGCCCAGACCGAGGACGCACTGGCGGCGACGAACACTGCCCTTGAGGCACTGGGGGAGCAGCAGAGGCATGCGCTCGTCGATGTCGTCGTACGCATGGGCGACTTCCTGCGCCGCCACGAGCGACAGGTGCGCGAGAGCGAGCGGCTGCTGGTGGAGGGCGTCGACGCGACCATGACCAAGATCCCCGGCCTCCGCGGCCTGGGCGTCGACGCGGTGGCATGGATCGGCGGGGCTCTCGGATCCGCGGCGGCGGGCGCGGGCGCCGGCGCTGGGATCACGGCGGCAGCGGGCAGCTTCGGAGTCGCGAGCACCGGAGCGGCGATCTCCGGCTTGACGGGCGTCGCAGCCGAGAGTGCCACCCTCGCCTTCCTGGGCGGTGGGTCACTTGCATCGGGTGGTGGCGGGATGGCCCTGGGAGCCACGGCGCTCAACTTCGTCACCATCGGCCCCGCCCTGCTCGTTGGTGGGCTGGTCGTCAAGGGGCAAGGCACGAAGGCGATCACCCGGGCGAGGGAGTTCGAGGCGAAGATCGCCGTGGCAGTTGCTGAGCTTGGCGAGACGGAGGTCCGCCTGAAGGGCGTCGACGCTCGCGCCGCGGAGTTGCGCGGGCTGCTCACGGACCTCACCTCCCGAGCGCTCGAGGCGCTGGATCTCCTGGAGTCTGAGCCATTCGATCCGTCGAGGCACGCCGCGCGCTTCCAGAGGGCCATGACACTGGTCATGGCGGTCCGCGACGTGGCGGCGACTCCGATCGTCGACAGTGAAGGCAAGTTGGACGAGTGCAGCGCGAACCTCACCATCAGGTACACGCCCTTGATCGAGGAGACTCAAGATGCCTGACCAATCCAGGGTGCATGTAGGCAGGGTCGTCAACGCGGCTAAGAGCAGCGTTCGGGCGATTGACGGCTTCGCTGCACTGAACCAGGTTGTTGAAGCCGCCCGTGAGTGCATCCACATCCACGAGGTCGAGAGCACCAAGAGAGCCCGGCTGGAGGCCTACGAAGCCACGGAGGTCGCCCGAATCCGGGCCGCTGAATCCGTCCTCAAGGACTACTTCGCACGGGCATTCGCGGAACGACGCAGCATCTGCGAGGAGATGTTCGCCCGGCTGGACAGGGCACTCGACGAGGGCAACGGCGAAGTGCTGCACACCGTCGTGCGTGGGATCGTCGACATCGCCAAAAGTTCGCCGCTCGCGGAGATCGGAGACCTCTCTCAAGTCCGAGCGGCACTGGACGACCCGGATCAAGTATGGGAGCTGTGACCGCAACGTTTCGGAGATGGCACCGAGGCGCCTGACGGTGGCCTGGCTGAGAGCCACCGCACCCGGCCAGGCATTGTCTGTGTGATGGCGCTATGTGACGCTCTCGCCGTTGATGGTGAGAGCGAGACGCCACATACGGGTTGACGGATTCCTCTTGTGTTCCGTTCCCTCCTCCGCGAGCGTGCGCGCACGCTTCACCGCGTCACGCCAGAGGTGGTGGTACTGGCGCTCGAAGTCCACGGCCTTGTTCGCGGGGACGTCGACGTACTTCTTCAACAAGATCTTGAGGGCCTTGTAGTCAGCGACCCAGGTGTGATGGTGGGTGTGGTGCAGCAATAACCAGATCTCAAAGCACGGGTTGGACACAACGAGTTCGACGTCGTTCTCGGAGGCGCACCGCATGGCGGACTCCAGGTCCTGGTATTCGTCCACGTCCACGACGCACCAGACCTGGTCGAAGTCACCGCCGGCACCACCCCAGCGGTCGACGGCGTACTGGACAACCTGGAGAGGAGATCCCGGCTTCTTGGTAACGCGTACCGACAGGGTCGAGCGTTTGAAGTGCTTCTTGAAGCCGGTGAGGTAGTCGTGCTCCGTAGTCCTGGCTCCGCAGACGACCATGATCTGGTCGGCGCTGTCCCTGACGTCCGTGGCGCGGTTCAGATCGGTTTCACGGCTCGGTCGGCTCGACTTGGGCCTGCCGCTCGGCTTCGGCGTCCTGGCCAGCTCCCCCACCCCTTTTGGCTACCGCGTCGGCGAAGCTCTCGTCGATGAACGGGACCCCACCGTAACTCCCGCCCAGGTAGCGGCGCTCGCGGTTCTCCTCTTTCCGGGGTTTGAATTCTGCCAGGGAGTAGAGCGTTGTTTCGCCGTACTGGTCCTTCTCCACGAACCATGCCTGGTCGCGCTTGAGGATGTCCTCCCCGTCGCGCCGCCCGAGCAGACTTGCGTCATGCGAAGTGAAGATCAATTGAGCGCCTTCGGGATTGGTGCGCGAGTCCTGGAACAGCCCGATCAGCCGGGCCGTGAGGAGCGGGTGGAGGCTTGCATCGATCTCGTCCACCACGAAGGTACCGCCCCTGCGCAGCACTGCGAGAAAACGTGGCGCCTGTTCCAGCAGGGCCTGTGTTCCCGCCGATTCGTCGTGCAGGTTCATCTGTACGACGCCACTGCGACCGCGATGCCCCACCCAGGGCCGCATGATTTCCCGTGGACCTTCGTCCTCCAGTTCCCGTAGGAGGCGAGACGGTATGCGGGGACCGAACTGACGTCGCAGTCCTGCCTCGTCCATGAGGAGGCGCTCCATACCGCACTCCTCGATGCCCAGGTCTGCGGCTTTGAGCAGCTCCATGATCTCGGGGTGGCGGCCGGCATCCTCGAGCGCCCGCATAGCGATCCCGTAGTTACGGCCGGTGTGCGTACCCCGGAACTGGAGACGGTGCGCGAACCAGTCGTAGACGGGACGGAAGTCCTGTTGTTTCGAGCGTGCGGCCAGTGAGAGGAAGAGGACGTTGGGCTCGGTGATGCTCTCCACCAGCGCGAGCTGCCCGGACTGCTGGGACGCCCCGGGTTTCACCTCATCGCCCACGCGAGAGAACAGCTCCTTCTTCTTCCCCTTCGGGTAGCTGTCGAGCCACTCCTCGACCACACGGTCGTCATCGACCCCGAAGCCGTAGGTGTAGCGCACTCCGGCCAGCAGGAGGTCGACGATGTACCAGGACGGCTCGTCCTGGGCTGCCTCGTCCAGCAGGAACGGACTGCGTTCGACACCCCCGTCCGGCTCGGCGTCACGGTGGGACGACACCACCATGCGAGCCATGTACTGCAAGGCGTTGACCAGATTGGACTTGCCGGAGGCGTTGGCTCCGAAGACGCCCACGACCGGGACGGCTCTCCACTGCGTGCCCTCGGGCCGGTCGGAGTCGTACACGGGCTGCAGATTGAGCTGCTGCTCGTGTCGGATCGAGCGATGGTTCGCAACCCGGAAACTTAACAGCATCCGACCGCACCTCCTGCCGTCACACTTACACACCCGCACCGAAAGCCCTGATGCAAGTAAAACGCGCGAAGAGACGTCTGGCAACGGAGGCGGCTTCCATCGGCGTCTTTTGTGCAGAAAAACCGCACGACTGGCCTACCGAGGCACGCTCCGGCCGGACCGCTTGCGGCCCCTGTACCAGGCGGGCCGCCGCGCGACACGTACCCACTGAGGCCGGCGTGCGGCAGCTTCGCGGGCTGTACGGGCCGATTACGCGTCTGTACGGGCAGCTGCCCGTGTCTGGGGTGCGGCGCATCCGTTGCACACAGGACACGGGTATGCGGAAGAGGGTCGGCCTGACGCAGCAGGCTCTGGCGGATGCGACCAGTTACTCGTATGAGCTGGTCGCGTCCATCGAGCAAGGGCACCGTCCAGCGAAGGCGACCTTCACGGACGCGGCGGAACGGGTGCTGGGGGCGGGCGGGGTGCTCGCGGAGCTGCAGAGCGAGGTGGACCGGACCGAGTTGCCTAAGTTCTTCGTGGACTTCGCGCTGATCGAGACGGAGGCGGTGAGCCGGTTCGCCTACGATCCGCTGCTGGTGCCGGGGCTGTTGCAGACGGAGGACTGTGCCCGGGCCCTGATCTCCGCGCATTGCCCACCGCTCGACGAGGAGACAATTGAACAGAGAGTCGAGGCCCGAATCCAGCGCCGGCTGCTGCTCACTCGCTCTCCAACGGTGGAACTCTCCTTCATCATCGGTGAGACCGCGCTTCTGAACCCAGTCGGCGACGACCAGTTGATGCGCAAGCAACTGCGGCACCTGCTTGAGGTCGGATCCTTGCGCAACGTAGAGCTCCAAGTCATGCCGTTCACATGCGGAGTGCACACGGGCCTCAACGTAAGAGCAGCTACAGCGGCACAGGTGGCGGCGACTGCGTAGAGGTGGCCGAGGCGCAGGGGGGCGATATACGGCAGGGACTCGAAGGACCCAGGAGGCCCGGTGCTGATGCTGACCGCCGTGGCCTGGGAGGCCTTCCTGCCCTACGTCGGTCTCGGGCCGGGCTGCTGACTCTCCTGTGCCGCAGGAACCAGCCGCGGTGGCAGCAGACGAGGAGGATTCGCGTAGGCGGCGTGTGCGCGTTCCTGCTCCCGACGCCAGATCATCATGAGTACCTCGTCGGAATGAGGAACGGCGAGGCCCAGGTCCTTGAGGATCTGGCGGAAGAACAGGGTGGGTCCACCATCCGGGGCGGTCACCAAGGCGGAGAGCAGGGGTACCTCTGGACGGGGGTAGCGATCTACCGCGGTCAAGTGGCGGCGCAACGTCACGTCCGGGAGGGTGCGACCGCCAGGCAGATCCAGCAGGCAGATCATCTCACCCCGTGATGCCGCGCGAATCAGCTCACTGGCCAGTAGCTCCTGCTCCTTGCGTGGCGCGACCGGGGGCGTTGGTGCTTGCTGCTTCGGCGCGGAGACTTGCTTTGGAGGTCGCTGCGCTGCCTGCTCCGCCTGGTGGCGGGCCAGGAATTCGGCTCCAGTGATGTCGGTGCGTGCGGCTTTCAGCGCAGCTTCCAGGGCCCGAATGTGATGCTCGCGGGGTTGAGCGGCGGCCTTGATCCTCTTCGGCACCCGCTGCACCGGAATGTCACCGAGCCACACCTGAGCACCCGTGATCGCCTTGTTGGCGCTCTTTCGGACCGACTTGGTCAGCTTCGGGCGGAGGTCCCGGAGTTCGGCAATGAGCCCGCTGATGCGCTCGTCATGCCGCTTCTTTGCAGGTGCTGCTATCGGACGAGTAGCGACTACGGTGAAGCGGCGACTGGTGGAGCCGGGAACCAGCGGCGCCCTCAACCTGGAGCCTGCCGTAGCCGCTTCACGCTGCCGCAGCGGATGTACGGGAGTCAGGTCCAGCCGGGGCCCCATGGCCCGTGCCGGCTGCCCGTACGCCGCGAAGGCACGTCCTGTTTCCACAACGGCCCAGCGCTTGAGCTTGGACGAGTGCTTGGCGTAGGGGACACCGAGCCGATCGAGGAGGTCGCCCAGGTAGGGCAGCGGGCCACCGGAGCCGTCACGAATCAGTGCGGAAAGGACGGGAACGTACTCGGACAGCGGGGAGTCGACGTCGACGAGGAGGTCAAGGCGCTTCGCCTCGGAGAGCACTGACAGGTTCAGGCCGAGGCGGCGGGCAAGCGCTTCCCAGGTGGTGGTGGAGCGAAGACGGGCGATGTCAGCCAAGGCGTCGCGCAGCGCGGGCACGGTGCTGACGCGGGTGAGCGGTCGGGGCTGGGCTGAGGGCGTGCTTTGTGTTGCGGTTGTGGCGGCTGCTGGGGATGTTTCAGGAATGTCTGCCGCAGTGCTCTTGGCTGGCTGTTGCGGAGCGACGGAGCCCGATTCCTTTTGGACCAGTGCCCCCGGCGGAGGCGTCCACAAGCCGGTGCGCTGCGCGTCGTGGGCGTTGAGCCGGACATAGCGGTCGACTTCGACCGCCCAGCCGTGACCGTCTTCCAGGACGAGCATGCGGGCGTGATCGGGCACGCGGTAAACGTGCTCGGAGAGCGGTGGCACGGTGTCGCCGGGGAGGGAGATCAGCGCGCGGACGACAGTGCTGTCGACCGGCCTGATGTCCGCGACGAGGAGGTGACGGTTCTCGGAGGCGAAGGGGGAGGAGGGCGGCGCATCGGCGGCGGGGACGGGCGCGAAGACGAATCCGCCCTGGAGGGGAAAGGAGGCGGGCCTTGGGCGGGGCCGGGAGAGGCGGATCGTCTCAACGGGCGGGCTCGTCAGGCCGGACGGCGTCAGGACGCAGTCCTCCAGAGGTGTCCACTGGATGGAGCCTGCACGGTCGTGCGTCTCCGCGCCGATATGGACACGCCGCTCACCGCCAACCGTCTCACAGCGGACGCGGAGACAGAAGCCGTGCCGGCCAGCGATCTCCCGGGTGACCGGGGTATCGGGCCCGAAGATCCAGTCGAGGTCCGCGATGTCTTCGGTCAGCTCGTCCGTGGCGCGGCGCCAGGCGCGGTAGTCGAGCGCGCTGAGCTGGAAGCGTAGCCTGCGGCGGGTACCCGGCAGGTCCACGTCGACTGCGTCACCGGGACCGGTGCCGAAGTTGCGCGTCTGCACCTTTCCGCGCACCTGCTGCTTGTCGAGTAAGTGTTGGACTCCGCGCTTGATGAAGAGATGGTCGGCGCTGGACTCGCCGTTCGCGGTGCGATGGCAGATGGGGGCGCTGGGGTGATGGGCGAAGTGGCAGACCTTGTGGGTGTACCGCTTGCCACTTAACTCTCCACCACATCCGCCCAGCTGGATGCCGCACCAGTAGGTGTAGGTGGGGTGGGCCTTGCGCCAGAGATCCAGCTCGTCGGCCTCCATGGGGAGGATGACCGGGCGGTCGGAGTTCGCGTGACCGATGACGGCGGTTTGGACCCGGCGGTGGTCGTAGGCGTACGTCGACATGGGACCTCGCGGTGACGTGGTGGGTGCGTGGCGGTGGCTGAGATCGGCTGGCGTGACACTCGCCGTACCGGATCAGGAGGCGCTATGGGTACGGCGACAGTGGGGGTGTGTACGGGTGGGCATGGAGGTCAGAAAATGGTGCCCTCGGGACGGAAGAGCGTTCCGTCATCGAAGTCGACCACGGCGGACTTCCTGGCCTGTTCTGCCTTCTTCCGCCATGCCTCGGCCGACGGCGGCGGCATGTCGGGGTGCTCCTTCGGCTTCTTGTGCAGCCCGAGGAGTACCTCGTCGGCGTACGCCTGGTGGTTGAGCTGGCGGAGCCTGTCGATGATCTCTGTACGAGCGAGGAGGCCGATGGTGTAGCGGACGCCTTGGTCAGTTTTGTGAAATCCGTGATCGAGTGGGAAGGCCTCATGGGTCGGGTCAGCAGGCGGTGTTGCACCAGTCTCGTCCAGGAGATCATGCCAGCCGTAGGCCTCAACGGTCGCCTTGTCGATCTCTTCGTGGAGACGGCGGAGTTCGACGATGTCAGCGTCCTGGCAGGTCTCGTCGTGGACGAGGTTGTAGGTGGCGGTTAGGCCGATGTTGCGGCGAATCATGAGCTCGCGGCGGAACTCGTCGAGACGGGTTCCGACTGTACGGAGGCGATCAGTGAGATTCGGGCGAACGAGGGTTTCGAAGACGTCGGTTGGACTGTAGTTAAGGTCGGCTTTCATGGTCGAACTGCGATCCAGGGCCCACCAGTAATGAGGTGAGCTGCTGAGTATGGCAAGCATTGCTGGGTCATCGGAGGCGAAAATTCCGAGTTTGTGTACGAAGACCGACCCTGTGGGGATCATGACCGGCATCACTGCTTTGCTGACAAGGGTAATAACAATGCATTTCTTGAGGTCGGCGAGTGCTCGGCTTAGGTCTCCCCGCGGGCGCCAGTACTGCCACCATCGACCCATCAGGCCAGCGTATGACTTAGGGTCTTTCTTCTCACATTCTGGCTTCACGTCGGATTCCAACTTGGCGAACGCCTTTGGATATTTCCGGGCTCGATCTTCAGGCCATTCGTGAAAGTTGATCACCCAGCGTTCGCTAGTGTGTGTTGGACTGTTGTTTACGTCCTGGCCGTTCAAGTACTGAAAGAGGACGTCTGTGTACCTTGCATCCTCGGAGATCCATTTCTGGGCTTCGCTTGCTGGGATCGTGAACCCAAGTGTGGTGACATTGACACCCTGAAAGGACATGTCTTTGTTCTCTATAAGTCTTGCGGCCCAAGAGGAAAGTCGCGTTTTTGGGTTCAGTGCCGTCGAGATTCCATTTGGGGTATTTTGGTCATTCAAGACTTGGGTCGCGCTCGCATTCATGGTCATTTTGCTGGTCCAGACTGCGCAATACTCAAGCTGGGCTGAACTTGAAGGCCAAGGGGCGCTCTTGATGGCTTTTCTAATCGTCACTTCCTTGCGTTCTAGTTGGTCGAGGCCAACTTCGCGTGTGTCTCCTTGGGCCAGAGTGTTAGTTGCCACCAATCCGGCCTGTCCTGCGCGGTTTAGCAGGGTGTGTACTCGCAGAATGAAGTAGGCGACCAAGTCTGCACTGCCGCGCTGCCCCTCGGCGACGTGGGTAACGAGAAACTCCCGATACGCTTCTCCCAATGGGCTAGTCAGTTTATGTCCGCCCAAAAATGGCGGATTCCCCACCACTGCATCAAACCCACCCCTCTCCGCAAACACCTCCGCAAACTCCAACGGCCAATGCACCGGCACCCGCCGCATACCCCCCTCCGGCAGCTCACTGGCCAGCCACTCCCGAGCCCGCCCCCGCGCCTCGGCCACCACCTCCGACCCCTCAACCTCATCCTCCGGCACGGCCACCACCCCCCGGGCCACCCGAGCCGCCATCGGGAACAGATCCCGCAGCCGCTCGCCGCCGTCCGCCTCATACCAGGGCACCCGCCCCGAAGCACACGTGGCCAGCGCGGCCCCCACGACCAGGTCCCCCACCAGCCGCAGCTTCGCCGTCATCTGCCGCACCTCACGCAGCAGCTCACGCTTCTTGCCCAGCGCCTCCGGCCCGTTCCCCTTTATCTTGGTGATCTCGTGCCGCTTCTCCACCACCTCGCCCACGAGACCCTCAACATCCGCCGCCGCACCCAGCAGGTCGCCCTTTTCCGGATCCAGGTGCACCGCCTTCAACTGCTCCAGCGACGTGACCCCCAGCAGCGAGTCCCCCGCCACCAGCCGGTCGTCCAGGAACGTGAACGGCCGCTTCGGGTCCATCGAGACCAGCCACAGCGACAGCTTGGCCATCTCCACCGCCATGGGGTTGATGTCCACCCCGTACAGGCAGTGCTCGATGATCTGGCGCCGGGCCTCGATGACCACGGGGTCGGAATCCGCGTCCGCGGCCGTCGCCTCGTCGACGGCCCGTCCGGCGCGGTACGCGACCGCGTCCTCGCGGCCGTCCCGGACCCACGCCTCGATCAGCCGGTCACCGAGATACCGGCACGCGGCCACCAGGAACGCCGCCGAGCCCATCGCGATGTCGGCGACCTTCAGCTCCAGGATCTCGTCAGCCGACTTCGGCACCCACTTCGCCTCGTCCGCTGTCTGGAGCGGCCCCGGCTCGTACACCAGGGGCTCCAGCGCGTGCTTGACGACCTCCTCCGCCAGCGTCTTCGGGGTGTAGTGCGTGCCCGTGTTCTTGCGCAGGGACGACTCCGTCACAAACAGCGAACCTGCCGCGATGACCACTGGCAGCCCCCGAAGATCCCGCCGCAGCAGGCCGAAGAACGGCAGCAAGCGCTCCGTCAGGGCCGCGTCCCGGCTCGCCGCCTGGAGCAGCCGCTTCGCCTCCGCCGCGGCCTCGCCCTTCGCCGGGACGAGCAACTTCTCAAGCCTGGCCACGCTCGCCGGCGGCTTGGGGTCCTTCCATGTGTCGTGGATCTTCTTCGCCAACGCCTTGACGTCCTTCACCGAAGCGGCCAGCGACTCCAGCTCCCGCAGCGGTACCTCATGTTCTATGCCTGCCGGGCCGATCAGGCCCACCATCGTCTCGACGGCGCGCTCACCGTCGTACGAGAGCAGACCCTCATACACGTAGCCGATCTGCTCGACGTCCAGCGCGCGGAAGCTGAGGGTGCGGGTCTCGCGCTGCCTGCCCGTGCCGACGCGGACCTCCTGGACCGACTGGAGCATGTGCAGGACGGTGCGGTCGTCGATCGGGAGGAGGGGGGAACCCTTCTCCAGCCAGGGGTATGTGTCGGGGTCGAAGATCGAGCCGTCGTACGCGGGGAGTTCGAGCTGTGGGTGCCGCACACCGTCGTGCACCGCGTGGAACAGGGCGATCAGGCGGTGCCAGGCGGCCGTGGTGTGTTCCAGGGAGGCCTCGCCCTCGGCGTCCGCCCTCGCCTTGAGCTCGGCGCGCAGGAAGCGGGCCGAGTACGACTGTGCGTAGACCTCGTTGTCGGCGGGGAGCAGACCGCGCTCCTCGGCGAACAGCAGGAAGACGACGCGCATCATGACCGCGACCGCGCCGCGGTACACCTCGCCGGCCCCGACGTTGCTCGCGCGCAGGCCGGGCGCGCCGTGTTCCACCAACCGCGCGTCCGCGCGGCCGATCGCGTCCACCAGCAGTTCCACGGCCTGGCGGACCTGGACGCCGAGGGCTTCGGTGACCTCGTCGCCCGCGGCCAGGCTCTCCTTCAGCAGGCCGACGAGGGTTTCGGGCTCGGCGTACTCGAAGAAGCGGCGGCGGCGCAGCAATGAGACAAAAGCCCGGACGACGTTGCGTTCGGCGGCCTCGTTCCAGTTGATGGCATCGAAGACGGCAGTCGTCGTGACGCCGCCGACCGGTGCCCACACCAGGCACCACCAGCGGCCGTCCGTGAGCAGGCCGAGCGGGATGTCGTGGTGGCGCAGCAGGCGGGCCAGGCGGTCGGCGGGGCTCGCCGACCAGACGTCGCCCCACTTCGGGCGGGCCGTGGGCGCGGTGCCGCTGGGCAGGGTCATCCCGAGGACGCGTACGCGTTTGGCGGCCGACTTCACGTCGGGCTCGGCGGCGAGGTCGAAGCCCGGCTCGGTGAGGGCGAAGTCGGCGCGCAGGCGGACGCCGTGTTCGGGCACGTCGAGGGTGAAGCGGTCCAGGGCAAGGTCCGGCACGTCCTCGGCCTCGCTCTGGCGCCACACCAGCGCGTCGCCCCATTCGAGGAGCGAGCGCAGCACGTGCGCCACCCATACGTCACGGCCGGCCGTGATGTCGGTCTGCCAGTCGGCGTGGTGGGCGCGCAGCCGGGCGCGCTGGTCCTTGTCGACGGCGTCGAGCTGGGGCCAGGCCCGGAGCAGGACAGGCATGGTGAGGAAGGGGCCGGAGACCTCGGTGAGGTCCAGCCACTCCTGGTGCTGGGAGCGTCCGTCGAGCGCCTTGGCCTTGGCTGCGGCGAGGCCTTTGGAGGCTGCGGGGCGGGGGCTCATCGGCGGGCTTCCTTTGCGGGGATGACGAAGACGACGGCTACGGGGAAGAGGTGCGAGCGCGGCTCGTGGTAGCGGGCCGCGATGGTGGCGAGCTCGCGTTTCCGCTCGGCCGCGAGAGACTCCACGCGGGCCTGCCAGCGCTCGCGGTCCTCGCGATACTGGCGCTGTTCCGCGGTCGTCACCTCGCGGGTGCCGAAGAGGGCGATCTGCTCGTTGTCGCCGTCACCCTCCTCCTTGAGTTTGGCGCGCAGGGTGGCCTCGAAGCGATCGAGGGTGGCGGTGATCCGCTCCTCCTCCTGCTTGCGCCGGGTGCTGAGCGCGCCTTCCAGGGAGGCCCGGCGTTCGCGGGCCCGGGCGGCGAGTGACTCGTACAGCGGGCCGTTGAGCCGGGGCCAGGCGTCGGTCAGTTCCTGGCGCAGTGCGGGGGCTGCCTCGGTGCCCTCGGTGAGGGCGTGGGCCAGGGCCGAGCCCTGGGTGCGTACGGAGTCCCAGCGGCGGAAGCGGCCGGTGTCGCCGAACCAGCCGCCCGCGTACAGGATCTCCTCGTGCAGGCGGGTGCCGTCGGCGGCGACCAGGACATAGCGCGCGTAGGCGGAGACCAGCGTGGTGCGGATCTCGGGGTGGTCGCTGACGACGGCCGCGACGCGGTGCAGGCCGACGCTGTCGGCGTTCCACACGGCGGCGGTGAGCAGCCGGGTGGAGAGCGCGACGAGCGGGTGCTTGAGGTGGGCGAGGACGATGTCGTCGCGGCCCTGGGCGGCGATCTGCGGGTCGAAGGTGACGGGGCGCTGCTCGGCCGGGCGCAGCTTGTGGGCCAGGCCCCGGGTGGCGCGCTCCCAGGTGCCCGACAGGGGCGGGACCTCGTACAGGCCACCCTCGAAGTCCTCGCTGTGGTGCGGGGCGAGGGGTTGCTGGTTGTCGAGTGCGAGGGCGGTGTCGACCACCCGCTTGACGTTGGCCGGGGTCAGGCCGAGGGTGTCGACCGTCTCCTGGTACTGGTCGGCCAGCCGCTTGGCCTGCGCGGTGACGTTCTGTTCGGCGGCGATGGTGCCACCGGTGTTCTTCCGCCCCGCGATCTGCTTCGGTTTGGCGTTCTCGATGTCGACCGGCGTCTGGTCGCCGGTCATGCGGCGCTGTACGGCGTCGGAGATGACGGCGTTGACGGAGCCGAGGTCCTCCTCCATGCGCGCGACCTTGCGGGCGACACGGGAGAGGAATTCCAGGTCGGCCTCGTAGGAGCCGGCCTTGGCCTGCTCCCAGCCGGCGCCGATGAAGTGGCTGATCTCCGGGTCGCACTTCTGGCCCCAGCGGTCGACGCGGCCGATCCGCTGCTCCAGCTTGTTGGGGTTGAAGGGGATGTCGTAGTTGAACAGCCGGTGGCAGTGGTTCTGCAGGTCGATACCCTCGCTGGCTGCGTCCGTGGCCAGCAGGATGCGGACCTTCCCCTCCTCGGTGGCGGGGTGCGCCTGGAAGCCGAGCCGGATTTGCTCGCGCTGTTCGGCGTTCAGCCCGCCGTGCAGGACCGAGACCCGGCCGCCATCGGTGAGTTCGTGCTGCTGGAGCAGGCCGAACAGCCACTTCTGGGTGTCGCGGTACTCGGTGAAGACCACGACCCGTTCGTTGGTCCAGTGCCGATCGGGGCGGCAGATGGCCTTGAGCTCGCCGATCAGCGCGTTGGCCTTGGAGTCGGCGGCGGCCTCGTGGGTGAGTGCCCAGCGCTCCATCTGCCGCAGCAGTTTGAGTTCCTCGCCGTCCTCCTGCGGGGTGAGGCTGGTGGAGCGGGTCAGGGCGTCGTCCTCGGCGTCGGCGAGGCCCAGGTCGTCGAGGTCGGCGGCGAGGTCGGCGAAGTCTTCCAGCCAGTCGGGGACTTCGGCGGCGGCCGAACGCGGGCGGCCCTGGGTGTCGTCGAGGTGGGAGAGGTAGATCTGGACGGTGTGCAGGAAAGCGGCGGGGGAGGAGAACAGCCGCTTCTTCAGCAGCAGGGTGACGAGGTCGGCGGCGCGTCGGCCGCCCCGGGCCTTCGGGGCCATGCGGTTCCTGCGCAGATCGGCGAAGCTGCTCAGCAGGCCGTGAACCTCGCGCTCCAGGTCGGTGTATTCGACGGGGATCTCACGGGTCCGGCGGGTGCGGAAGCGCGGCGTGCCGTCCGGGTTGGTGACATTGGACTTCAGGCGGCGGACGACCGTCTCGTCACGTGCTTCCTTGTCGGGATCGACACCGCGGGCGAATTTCTGGTTGTCGATGAGCTCCAGCAGCGCGGTGTACGACTCGGGGTAGCCGTTGTGCGGGGTGGCGGAGAGAAAGAGGCGGTGCTCGAAGTGCGGCACCAGGCGCCGGATCAGCTTGGTCTGCTGGGAGTCGACCGCGTACACCTGCTTGGGGGCGGCGGGCGCGACATGGTGGGCCTCGTCGAGGACGAGGAGATCGAAGAAGCGCCGCGGGCGGGCCGAGTCGTCCGTGGCCTCGTCACGGGCCGGGATCACCTCGTCGAGGAGGCGCTGGGCCTTGCTGCCGCGCAGCCACGGCAGCGAGACGATGGTCAGCGGGTGCACGCGGAACGGGTTGGCGGCGGTGCCGTGCGTGCGGCGCAGCCGCGCGCAGTGCTCGGAGTCGACGATGGTGAAGTCGAGGCCGAACTTGTCGTGGAGCTCGTCGCGCCACTTCAGGGTCAGGCCCGCAGGGCAGACGATCATGACCCGGTGTGCCCGGCTGCGCAGCAGCAACTCCTGGACGACCAGACCGGCCTCGATGGTCTTGCCGAGGCCGACATCATCGGCGAGGAGCAGGTTGACGCGGGGGGCGCCGACGGCGCGGGAGACGGGTTCGAGCTGGTAGGGCTCGACAGCGACGCCGGAACGGAAGGGCGCCTGGAGGGTGCGCACGTCGGCGGAGGCCACCGCTGACCACCGAACGGCGTCGAGGAAGGCGGCCAGCCGCGAGGGTGGGTCGAAGCGGCCGGTGGAGGCGTCGGGCAATGATCCACGGTCCAGGACTCTGCGGCCCGGCTCGATCTCCCATATGACCGAGAGCGTGTCCCCGAAGCGGCCGTCGGCGACCGACTGCAGATGGATCAGGCTCGCGGCGCGTTCGTTCGCGGGCGGAGCCGGCTCGACTCGGGCGACCACCCAGCTCTGCCCGCGCACCTCGACCAGGTCACCCTCCTCCGGGAGTCGGTCTGATGCGTCCGCGGCTGTGATGCGCCTCCGCTGAGCCGCCTGCGTCATGGTGCCGCCTCTCCTCCATAGCCGGTATACGCCCTCATATACGGCATTGACCCTACGCAATTCACGGCATGTGGTGGAGCCAGTCCGTACAGGTAGGGTAACAAGGAAAGAGTCATGTGAACATAGTTCACAGTCGTCCGCTGTAGCCTGGCTATGCGGATTCGATCAGGCGGTCGAGGCGTACGAGGAGCGCGTCGGCGCGGGCGTGCCGCTCGTCCGAGGTGGGAAGGATCCGGTGCTGGTCCGCGACCAGGCCGCCGAGCTGCTCTCGGGCGTCCTGGATGAAGCCGCCGCGCGCGGTGAGCGCGGCGATCTCGTACCGGGTGTCGAAGACAGTGGGGTCCACCGCCCCGAAGACGTGCTGCTGTACCGGGAGCAGCGCTTCGAACTCGTGCAGCGCCTCCGGGGTGCGGCCGAGCTCGGCCAGGCACCGGGCGGTCCCCATGCGGCATGCGAGGACGTCCCGGTCAGTCTTCGGGCGCCGCTTGCGCAACGCGCCGCCCAGGGCGAAGTAGGCGTCGTATGCGCGCGTGAAGTCCTGCGAAGCAAGCAGCACCTCGCAGAGAGTGAGCCGCAGGGGGACGAGCTCCGGGTCGTCAAGGGGGCGGCGCAGGCCGCGCAGGTGCTCGCCGAGGAGGGCAGCCGCTGTCGCGTGCTCGCCCCGGTCCGCCAGCGCCCGGACGCGCTCGGTGACTGAGGCCGAGGGCTGTGGGGCCTGTGGTGCTTCGTCCTTGGCTACGGGTTCCGGCTGAGGTCCGCTGGGGGCGAACAGCCGGCGGAGGAGGGAGGTCGGCTGCTCCAGGCATGTCCGGGCCACGTCCTGGACTTCTTCTGTCGAGGGGCGCTCCTCGGGTTCCTTGGCGAGCAGCCGCATGATCAGGTCCGCGAACGCCGGGGGCGTGTCGGGGCGGTGCTCGGTCAGCGGGACGGCCTTCTCGTTCATGTGTTTCAAGACCAGAACGACGGGAGCGGCGTCCTTGGGGAGTTCGAAGAGCGGCTTCCCGGCCAGGATCTCGTAAAGGACGCAGCCGAGCGCGTACAGGTCGCTGCGCGCGGTGGCCTTCCGGCCGCAGGCCTGCTCGGGTGACATGAAGCCGGGTGTGCCGAGCCACTCGCCCGACCTGGTGAGCGGCGTCTCGTCCGGGTCGGGTTTCAGCGCCGCGGCGATACCGAAGTCGAGCACCTTGACCGTGTTGTTCGGGGTGAGCATGAGATTCGACGGCTTCAGGTCGCGGTGGATCACATGGATGCGATGCGCGTGCGCCAGCACGTCCGCGGTCTGGAAGGCGACGGCCGCGGCAAGCTGAACGGGGAAGGGTCCCTTTTCCTTGAGCAGCTCGGACAGAGTGCTGCCGTCCACCAGCTCCATCGCGATGTACAGGCTGTTGTCCTCGCGGCGGCCGGTCCCATGGACCGTCGGCACGCTCGGATGGCCTATCCGGGCGGTGAGCCGGGCCTCCCGCTCGAATCGCCGCTCCAGGCGCGGCAGATTTCCGGGCTCGCCGTGAGAACTGAGGAACTTGACTGCTACCAACCGGTTGAGCTGTAGGTCCTCCGCGGCCCACACCTCGCCCATCCCGCCCCTGCCAAGGCGGTTTCGCAGCCGGTAGCGCTCCTCGAACGTGCCTCTCACACCCAACTCCCGGGTTTCGGTGGCCTTTTCCGCGCGGGCGGACACTCGTCTTTCCGTCCATTCTCGCCCGTGCCGTGACGGGGCGATCACACGGGGTACGGGCCCTGGGGCAGTACGAAGGGGCGTCGCGGGTCCTCGGGGCCGAAGCTTCGCAAGGCGGCGGGGCCGACGGAGGGGGCGGGGAGCCAGGGGCCGAGCGCGCCGTAGACCTCGGCCGCGGAGGCCGGGCGGTCCTCGCGCTCCTTGGCCAGTAGCGCGAACACCAGCGCCTGGAGCTGTACGGGCGTGTTCACGCCGAGTTCGGCGAGGGTGGGCGGGGATTCGTGTAGATGTCCGCTCGCCACGGCCGTTGCCACCTTCGAGGGGAAGGGCGGGGTACCGGCGAGGAGATGATGCAGCAGGCAGCCGACGCTGTAGAGATCACTGCGGGCATCCAGGGCCGGGAACCCGCTGAGAAGCTCCGGAGAGGCGTACCGGAGGTTGCCGATGAGCTGCCGGGTCGTGGTCAGCCGGGAGCCGTCCCCCACTACCACCTTCACCAGCCCGAAATCGAGGATCTTCACCACGCCGTCGCGGCGGATCATCACGTTCTCCGGCTTGATGTCCCGGTGCACCAGTCCCGCGGCGTGCGCCGCCGCCAGGCCTGAGCAGATCTGAGCCGTCACCGCGACGGCCGAGGTCGTATCGAGGCGTTCCCGCTCGCCCAGAAGCTCGCCGAGGGTCGCTCCGTCGACCAGCTGCATCGCGAGCCAGCGCAGCTCGCCGGTGACGTCCGCGTCGTAGACGGTCGCGACGTTCGCGCTGTCGAGCCTCGCCGCCGCCCGGGCCTCGCGCTCGAATCGGAGCTGGACACGCTCGCGGTCCCTCTCATCGGCGAACGCGTCCGCGTCCATGATGATCGTCTTGACGGCGACCGCCCGCCCCAGGCGCAGATCGGTGCCCTTCCAGACTCGCCCCATGCTGCCCCGGCCCAGGGGCTCTTCCAGCCGGTAGCGGTCTCCCAGTACCGCTCCTTCACGGTCGGCGCGCATGCCCTTCCTTCCCCAGTGCGGTCAGTCCGTGCGTGGGGGAGCGATCGTACGGCCGAACCACCGGCTATTTCTTCCCATCGGACTGTGAACAAAGTCAATGGTCGTAGTAGCCTGGCCATGGGCGGGGATGCGATGGCTTGTTTTGCGTACACCTACAGGGCCTGATAGGCCACTCTGATCCGTATCGCCTGGGAGTCCACATGACGTCGTCACGCGCCGTGCCGGTGACCTTGGCCGAAATCGCTCGGCTCGCGGGTGTCGGGCGTGCTGCGGTCAGCAACTGGCGCCGTCGGCATGACTCCTTTCCGGAGCGGATCGGTGGCACGGACCTCAGTCCGCAGTTCTCGCTGGCTGAGATCGAGGCTTGGCTGCGCGACAACAACAAGCTCAAGAACGCCGCGGGCCGCGAGTGGCTCTGGCCCCAGTTCGAGGCACTTGGCAGCCGCGACGAGACAGGTTTGGCGGTCGCGGCCGCGGGGCGGCTGATGAGCGGCCCCGGGGGAAAACGGAAGACCACAGGCCCACTCGGCCCGGCGGACCTGCCCGGGCTGTCGGACCCCGCGCGGGAGCTGGTCGGTAAGGCGCTGGAACTCGGGCGGCGCGAAGGCCCGGCGGAAACCTTCGAGTTCCTGCTGCGGCGCTGGCTCGACGTCCATGTGCGGCAGATCAGCACCACGCCTGCGCCGCTGGCCACGCTGATGGCCGAACTCGCGATCCGCCTCCGGGCTCGGGGCCGGGCCGTGAGTGACGGCAGCGGCGGCGTGCTGACGATCCTCGACCCTGCCTGCGGCACAGGGCATCTGCTGGCCGCAGCCTCGGGAAACTCTCCGGCCAGGCTGATCGGGTGCGATCGCGATCCGGTACTTGCCGAACTCGCGGGCGCCCGCCTCACGCTGCTGCCAAGCCTCACCGGTGCCGAGCCGGCTTCTCGCGTCGAAGCGGCCGACTCCCTGCGCGCCGATCCATTCGCCGACACGCGAGCGGATCTGGTGCTGTGCAACCCGCCCTTCAACGAACGCGACTGGGGGTACGAAGAGCTCGCCACGGACGCACGGTGGGCCCATGGAATGCCGCCGCGCACCGAGCCCGAACTCGCCTGGGTCCAGCACTGCCTCGCCCGGCTGCGCCCCGGAGGGACCGCCGTCGTCCTGCTCCCGCCCGCCGTGGCGACCCGCAGGGCCGGACGGCGCATCCGAGGGTCACTGCTGCGCACCGGACAGCTGCGGGCCGTCGTAGCGCTGCCTCCCGGGTGCGCGGCCCCGCACAGCGTGTCACTGCACCTGTGGATCCTGCGGATGCCCGCGACCGGGGAAACGGCGCAGGGCGTAGGCGAGCTCTTGCTTGCCGACGGTGTCGCCCGCTTCCCACGGGTCTCGGCACGGGACTCCGTACCGGACTGGGAGGCGCTCGGCGCTTTCGTCCGATCAGCCGTCGATGCGGTCGGCCAAGAAGGCTTGGCGGAAGACAGGGCGTCACTCTCATCGGAGCATGCTCTGCCGGAGTGCGTGGCCGCCGTGCCCGTCATCGATCTTCTCGATGACGAGGTGGATCTCACCCCAGGACGCCATATCACCCCCAGGGCCTCCGGCGACGGCCCTCGACTGTCCGATTCCTGGAGCGAGTTCGGCAAGCTCGTCGCAGACATCGGGGACACCGGCGGACGCCTCGCCGCGCTGGCCCTCTCGGATGCCGAGACCGGCACCCAGCCGACGACGACCGTGGGTGAACTCGCCCGAGCCGGCGCGCTGACGCTTCGCGGAGGGCAGCAGCCCGCGAACGGGACAGTCTGCGAGGGGCAGCCCGCCGACGGCGGAGTGTCCCTGCTCACGGTCCCCGACCTGCTCCTGGGCGGTGAACCCCGCAGCTGGCTCTCCCGGGCGGACGCCGAGGCGGCCGGCACAGCCGTCGCGGAACCGGGCGACGTCGTGGTCGCGGGCGTGGCTCGGGCGTTTTCGGCCTGGGTGCACCAGGGCCGCCCCCTCGCACTGGGGCCCCAGTTGTACGCGCTGCGCGTTCACCCCGACAAACTCGACGCCTGGTTCCTCGCCGGTTCCCTGCGCGCACCCGCCAACGCACGGCAGGCCGGCACGCACGCGTCCAGCTCCTCACGGGTGGACGTACGGAAACTTCAGGTGCGCCAGGTTCCGTTGGCTCAGCAGCGGCAGTACAGCGAGGCCTTCCAGCAGGTGGCCGCATTCGAAAGACTCGTCACCCGCCTGAACACCCTCGGCGGCGGGCTCGTGCGTGATCTCAGCGATGAGCTGGCCGCGGGAAGGCTGTCCGGCACTGTGTGAGGCCCTCGGACTCTGCTGACTCTGCCGCCCGGGCCCTCGGTACCGGCGGCCGGGGCGGGCAGACCCTACTGAGTACCAGCCGTGCGGTTCGTCACCCCTGAGCGGCACCTGGATCGGCGAGCCGTTCGGCGATGTCGGTGTCGACCTCGCGGCGCACCTTCTCCACTTGCGAGGCCAGCGACATGGGCAGCCCGGCAGCCACGTGTCCGGCCACTTCCACCACGCCGATAGCCGCCTCGATCTCACCGAACGCGAGGCGGCATTCGGCGACACGAAGCCGCAGTACTGCCCGATCCGCCCGCTCCTGCGGGCCGTCGCCCCGTATGAGATCGTCGGCGATGCCCTGGTAGAAGCGCGCCGCACCGCCACAGTCACCGGCCAGCCGGAGTCCCTCGGCCGCCAGTTCCCAGATTCGGCGGACCAGGGGGCGTCGCGAGCCCCACTCCGCGCGCGCCCGGTCGGCGAGACCCGCCAGGTGCCGTACCGCGTCATCCGGGTCGCCCTCGTGGATCTCGCGCTCGGCCGCCGCGCAGAGCACTTCCAGGGCATGCGCGTTGAGCCATTCCCCGTCTGCGTCCGTGTACGGGTCGGGGGCGGTCGGGAAGGCGGGCGCCTGGGATTGACGCTCCACCGGGCTGTCCCGAGGCTGCCGGAGGGGCGCCGTCGGATCGGGGCGTAGCCGTGGTTGCGGCTCGGGGTCGCCCGGGTGAGGCCCCAGCGGGCTCAGAACGTCGAGGACTTCGTCGACGGTGGGCCGCTGCTCCGGGTCCTTGGCGAGCATGCGGAGCATCAGGTCGTCCAGTTCCTCGGGGACTCCGGCCGCGTACAGGCCCGGCGGCAGTGGATCGACCTTCAGGTGCTGCTCGACCAGCCCTCGGGTCTCATCCATGACGAACGGCGGCCGACCGGCGAAAAGCTCGTAGCAGACGCAGCCGAAGGAGTAGATGTCCGTACGTGTGGTCGGCTCCTTCTCCAGGATTTGCTCAGGCGCCTGGTAGCCACGGCTGCCGAGAGTCGAGCCGTGCCTCGTGTACTGCGTGACGTCGATGCCCAGCGGCTTTGCGATGCCGAAGTCGAGGAGGGCGATCACCCCCTCGTCGGAGATCATGACGTTCTGGGGTTTCAGATCCCGGTGCACCACCGGAAGCGTGTGTGCGCAGGCCATGGCGTCCGCCACCTGTACGGCTACGGCGACCGCGACGGTCAGGGGCAGCGGGGCGTACTGGGCGAGGAACTTGTGCAGCGTCACACCCGTTACGAGACGCATCACGAGGTACGGCATCCCCTGGTGCGAGCCCTGGTCGTACAGCTCGGGGATGCCGTGGTGGTCGAGCCGCCGCAGGAGCGTCGCCTCCCGGCGGAACCGGGCGCGGAGCACATCGTGTTCGGCCAACCGCTCGCGGGTGTCGAGCTGCTGGAGATTCACGAAATCCGAACGCAGGAACTTGACGGCGACATCTCGGCTGATCACCAGGTCCCTGGCGCGCCATACCTGGGCCATCCCGCCCTTGCCGATCGACTCGGTCAGCTCATAGCGCCCGCCGACGACCTCTCCCACGCGTATCCCCTGTGAGCCCGTGTCCACCGCTGCGCCCCTTTTTGCGCCTTCACTGCCTGGAGCCCATCAGAATACCGTGAAAGCTCTCTGTTGAGAGCCGTGTGTGGACTTAGTTCACATGTAATGCCATGCTGGATGGCGCGTTCGGCAACTCATCGCTGGACGCGCACGCCCCTGCCCATGACCGCCCTCACCAGGGGGAACGATGCAGAATCCGCCGGGGACCACCGGCCATGGCTGGCTGGTCAAGGTGAGCTCCCGAATTGCCCGCCCTGACCCGACGGCATGCCCCACTCACCTGCGGACCGCCGTGCGGCCGCTGCTCACCGCGGACCCGCCCATACCGTTCCGTCCCGCACCGCGCGAGGAGTTCGGGCCCGGGCCGCTCTTCGCGGCACTGGACCTGTGGGAGCACGACGACTGGCCCCTGGAGCGCGTACTCGACGAACTCCGCGGCGTCCACGGTTCCTTCCGCGGCCGCAGCGCACCCGCCCACCCCGCTCTGTTGGCGTGGACCGTCGAGGCCCTCGATCGGTACGTCGCTGCCCGCAGTGCGGAGCAGGGAGCGGCGCGTGCGGCCGGACTCCCGCCGACCCTTCCTGTCCGACTGAGCTGGACCGTGCGCACCGCGAAGCGGGAGGCCCCCGACGCGCGCGGGGCGCGGCAGTACCAGCACACGACCTGGGGCCGTCAGTACGCCTCTGCGGACGGCTCCGTGCGGGACCTGTGGATCCCCTCTCTGGGCCGGGCCAAGCCGGACCGAGCCGCTGCGGAGAAGGCGGCCGTCGCGTACGTCGTGGCGTTGGGCGCGCCGGTGCCACGTCAGCGGCGCGGCACCGAGCCGCCGACGGACGCGACCGACAGCAGCCGGCCGCCGGAACGGGTACGGGTCTTCGACTTCGGCTGTGCGGACGGCAACGTCACTCCGCTGCTCGACTGGGGGCAGGCCGAGATGCGGCAGCAGTTCGCCGACCACGCGGCGCCCGCCTTCCACAAGGCCGCCACCGCGGTCGGTAGGCGGCCGGGTCCTAGTTGCGTCGAGTGCAAGGCCATCAGCCAGTGCGGCGCACTGCGCCGAACCCCGGGACTGTGGGGTGGGGTCCCCGGAGCGCCACTGCGCCGCCGCCGCTCGGTGTCCGTCTGGGACCTGCGGCTGCACAGCGAGTGCCCGGCTCAGTACCACCTCGTACGGCAGCTGCATCTGGACGACCTGACCACGGAGAACGGCGGAGCGCGCCGGGGCCGCGCCGTGGACGCCTGGCTCAACGAGCGGCACGGAGTGCGCCCGGCCCGCGGCTGCCGTGACCTTCCGGTGCCCGACGCCTCCTCGATACCGCCGGGCTTGGCTTTGGACGCGACGCTCGGCCGGGCCGCGGTGCGCATGATGGAGAGACACCGCGCGCTGTGCCCGCTGAACGGGATCGGGCCGCATGAGAAAGTGCTGGTGCAACACCCGGTAACCGCGTACGTGCCCGAGCTCGACGTCGTCGTCCTTGCCGTGCCCGACCTGGTGTACTCGCATCGGGGACGGTTGATCTGGCGGGAGACCAAGACATCGTCCCGACCCCTCTTCGAGGGTCACTCCCTGATGCGGGCCTATCCCCAGCTCGCACTCGGGGTCCTGCTGTTCTCCGCCGGAGCGCTGGACACCGATCCGCGGCGCTCCTGGATTGAGTTCGAGTTCCTGTGCGAGGACCGGGCCTCCTGCCGCCTCGAACGTATCGACCCCAGCCGACCCGAGAACGTCGCCGAAGCCCGCGAGGTCATCGCCGGGCTCGCACAGCCCCTCCTGGACGACACGTCGTACGAACCCAGGACCGGGCGGCACTGCCACAGCTGTCAGGCACGCACCTGGTGCAAGCCGGGCACCGCCTACGTCGCTGATCATCCCCAGACCGCCCCTGGTCCCGCCTCACTCGGAACGGACACTGATCGCGCCGCTGAGGAGGGGAGCTGCCGTGCCTGATCGACCGCTGGTTCCGGACTGGCTGGCCAATCCTGACGTGGTGCTGGTGCGCGACGTTGCCACGGCGGTCATTCGGCTCGATGGGGTCGAACGCCTCGACTCGTTCACCCTGCCCTACCCCGCCGAGGCCCAGCGAGCCCTGGACGCCATGGTCCTCGCATGCCTGCGCACCGCGGCGCGGCCACCCTCCGGCCTGCCCGAGCTGATCCGCTGGTGCCGTACGCGCCCCCTGGATAGCTGGCCACTCGACCGGATTCCGGAGAGGCTGTTCGGGGCCGAGGACCGGTTGATCGACGCGGAGTCCGGGGAGCCCACGCAACTCTGCCACGAACTCGCCGTCAAGGGAGTGGGTGACAGCACCGGACGGCAGTACGACCGGCTGGTGATCCATGAGGCCATGCGTGCTTGCCGCGACGCGTCGTCCCCAGAGTCATACACCGCCTTCCGCCGGCTTCTCGTCACCCGTCCCGTGCTGACCGAGGCGGAGTGGAGCGAACTGAGCAACGATCTCTTCCTCGATCCGGTCTGGTTCCTGGTCGAGGAGATCTACGCGCCTGCCCCCGCCGGGTGCCGCAAGGATGGCGCCTACCTCTGCTGCGGGCGCTGCCTGACGCTGCTCACGCCACTGGTGGAAGGGGGCTGGTGGTGCGAGCGAGACCAGTGTCGCTACCAGGGCGCCGCACCTCATGGCCGTCTGCTCGAAGCCGCCGACGTGGGCGAGCTCCGCCAGCTCCGCCGACCGCTGCGCCAGTTCGTCACCGGGCCCGGCCGGGCAGAGGTCGATCTCGAACGAGAGCTGCGGAAGCTGGGGCTCGCGGTCGAGATGTGGCCCGGCTACGACGCCTATGACCTCAGAATCACCTTTCCCGACAGCCACGTGTGGGCGGTCGACGTCAAGGACTGGGCACACCCTGGATTCCTCGGCAGTGCGGCCGAAGCAGTGCGACCCGATCCGCCACATGACGAGGCCTGTTGGGTGGTGCCGCGCTTCCGCGTGCGGACCCGTCGTGACTACCTGGACGTGTTCGCTCAGAAACGGCCTGCACACGCCGCCGGCCTGCGGCTGCTGACGGACGACCAGTTGATCAAGGCCGCACGTGCGCGGCTGTGCGGTGAACGCGGGCTCGGCGCCCGTATCGCACCACCCGCCACGCCAGAGAACGGAGCGGACCATGCGTGATCGCAGCAGCTGGTACCGGCACCTCGCCGCCGACCTCAAGCCCTGGCCGCAGGAGCACGCGGGCACAAAGCCCGCGCTGCTGTGCCAGGTCGAACTCGGCCTGCGGCTGCTGGAGCGACTCGCTCCCAGCCGGGCCGCCGACGGGGTGTGGGTGCTCCTCGGCGGGTACCCCTTCGCCCAAGCGCTCGGCCTCGTCACCGGGCCCGCCGACCAGCTGGCGCTCACCGCCGCACGCCATTTGCTGTGGCCGCTGCGCCGACGGCGCATGTGGGAGCAGAGCCTGGAGGCGTATCTTGAGCTGCCCGAGCGCCTGCGTGCCTACCGCGTTCCGCCGGGCGGCGGCCCCGCCCGGAGCGTCGGCCCGCCCGTGGCGGCGCACCGATTCGCTGTGTATGACGCGGCACTCGGCGGGCTCCCGGAATTCTCGACGAACCCCCTTCCACAGGCCACGGCAGGTACGCACCGGTTCATGGAACGACGTCGGCACGCGTCCGTCGCGGTGCCGGCCGAGCTGGTCCTCGAACCGGGGCCGGGCCACGACCTCGATGCCGGCCGCGTGAGCCGTGCCAAGCCTGGCCGGCCGAGCGGGCCGGACGGGCCGTGCGGCGACCCCCTCAGTGTTCCCCTCGACGAACTTGAGGACACCGCCCGATGGATGGACGAGGAGGAGCGCCGACGCCGCCTCAAACCCGGGAACTGGGCTCAGAGGTTGACCCGGCTCGGGCTCGACACACGTGCGGCGGACGGGGCAGTCTTCGAGGAGTCGCGAGTACTGACGCTTCACCAGCTCACTCACTTGGTGGGCATGGTCGGGGCGGGAAAGTCGACCCTGATGACCCTGCTGGCCGTCTGGGCTCACCGTAACGAGCTGCGCATCACCCTGGTCGTCGGTGACGTCGCCGAGCAGCTCACACTCACCGACCTGTTCCGCGGCCTGGGGCTGCGCGCCTCGCTCGTCCAGGGCGGCTCTACACGGCAACAGCACACCCAGCGGCTCCACCGACGGCTCGCAGCACGCGGAGCGCACTCCCTTCTGGCCCACACCAGCCGGACCTTCGCCCATCTCAGCACGGCATGTCCTCTGGACGCGCTGCGCGGTCTGGACGCGGCCGAGCCCCTCCGCTACGCCGACGCACCCTGCGGTGGCCTGCATCCCATACACCAGCAGGCCGCGCCGGACGAGTCCTCCGCCGCGCGGGCCACCCGCGAACTACAGCGGGCTCGCGGCGCACGACTGGACGACGCGGGTGCCGAGACGCTGGACACCGAGGAACTACGGGATCCCCACGCATGCCCGATCTGGGGTGCCTGCCCACGGCACTCGGCGGCACGCGATCTCGTGGACGCGCTCATCTGGGTGGCCAACCCCGCGAGCCTGGTGCAGACGGCGGTGCCGCGCCAGCTCAACGCCGAACGCCTTCGCTACTTGGAACTCGCCTGTCTGCGCAGCGACATCGTGATCGTGGACGAGGCCGACCGGGTCCAGATGCAGCTCGACCAGATGTTCGCGCCCTCGGCCACGTTGGTCACCACAGGCCCCGAATCCTGGCTCGACCAGCTCCAGACTCATGAGATCGCCGAGCTGGCCAGGCAGGGCAGACTGCAACTCTCCGACCAGGACGTCGAGCGCTGGTCCGCGGCTCTCGACGTGGTCGGCTCGGCGGCCGACCGGCTGTACGCGATGCTCATCGGAGACAAGGAGCTTCGGGACTGGGTACAGATCGACTACTTCAGTGCATGGACCCTCCAGGAGAAGTTGCTTCACGCCTGGTACCCGACGCGTCCGATCTCCTCCGACCAGGACGTCGCACCCGATCAGGAACACATCGCCGACCAGCGCGGCGAAATCGATCCGGATATCGAGGACGAAGCGGATCTCTACGAGGACGACGAGAGGCTGGAGGAGGGGGCTGCCGAGGTAACTGCTCCCGCCGACGTCCCCTGGGCGGCTCGCAGCCAGGAAGTGAACGACCTGTTCGATGCCTTCCGCGACGATCCGCTCGGCGATCGCGGGCCGTACGGGACGGCCACGGACACGCTGGTCCGGCTCACTCACGATCTCCTGCACACTCTCAACGAAAAACACACGCGCAGGCGGGTGCGCGTCCTGCTGGACACCCTGCTTGTCGGAGCGCCGAGGCCACAGAAGCCTGCGGCACCTGCCCCATCGGAGGCGGAGCAGAAGCAGAATGCCGCCTCAAAGAGTGGGCCAAGTGGGTCGAAGGCACCCCGCTTCAGCGAGGAGTGGCTCGAACTCAATGCGCAGCGGCTGGAGTTCACTCTCATCCTCGCCGCTCTTCACCAGCGCCTGGACCGCGTCACCTTCCTGTGGCCGCAGGTGGAAGCGGCTCTGCGACTCGACCCGGGCGGACACGAGCTGACCCGACGCCCGCCGCTCGACTACGCCCCCTTGCTGCCCGAGGCACCGATGGGCAATGTGCTCGGCTTCCAGTACCTGCTCGACGAACTTCGCAACCCATGGGACCGCGATGGACGTCGCACGGGTACCCTGCGTTTCTTCCGGTGTGCCGGCGTGGGCCGTGAACTCCTGCTGTCTCTTCCTCAGCTTGGCGCCGACCCCGGACGGCAGGACCCCGGTCCACACGTGCTCCTGATGTCCGGCACCAGTTGGGCGGGCACATCCACCCGTGCCCATGTGCTCGCTCCAGTACAAGCTGTGCTCAAGCCACAGCCGAGAGAGCTGAGATCGATCCGCGACACCGTGTTCCGCGTCGAGTTCTTGTACGACGACTCGGGGCTTCCGATCCGCCTGTCGGGACAGGACCCCGAGAAGCGGGAGGACGTCCTTCGCCTTCTGGTGCACAAACTCGCACGGCCGGGCAGGGACGGCAGCGCGAGTCTGCTCCAAGAGGAACTGGCACAGATCCGCGACGAGCGCCGTCGGCGGGCACTGCTGCTCGTGGGCAGTTATCGCGATGCGTCGGTGGCAGCCGACCTCCTCGATGAGATTCCACGCTGGCGAGGCCGGGTGCGCGTGCTCGTCGCAGACGACGCCGAGCTCGAAAACGCGGTCGACGGTGAGGTGCCGGTCGGCGCGTCGGCGCACCGGGCCGGAGCGGTGCGCCGGGGTGACCTCGCTTCCTTCGCCGACGACCCGGACGCCGAACTCCTAGTGGCGCCCCTCCTCGCCGTAGAGCGCGGACACAACATCCTCACGGTTCCGCAGCGGCCCGGTGAGGAGCGAGTGGCTGCCTTCGGGACGGTGTTCTTCCTGGTCCGTCCGCACCCTCGCCCCGACGACCTCTCCCTCGCCGTCTTCGCCATCAACGACTGGGCCGCGCGTTTCGTGCGCGACCAGCCCGGCCTGCCGCAAGGCACCTTCAGCGAGCTGGTGAGCCAGGCCGACGATCTGAACGACGCAGGTGGCGCCTTTCGCACGAAGGCCCGCGGCGTGTGGCGACACCTGCTGTCACGCCCGTACATCTACTCGGCGCTTTCCGACGCCGAGAAGGAATCCTTTGCATGGGACCAACTGGTCACCATCTGGCAGGTGATCGGGCGTCTGGTCCGTGGGGGCGTACCCGCACGGGTCGTGTTCGTGGATGCTGCCTTCGCTCCCCGGCTTGCCGCAGCCCAGGCCCGCGCCCTTCCAGCGAACCGACGCCCACGCTGGCTCAACGACCCAGGGCTGCTGATCCGGCTGCGCGACGTGCTCGCTCCTTACTTCGCCCCCGACGGCAATACCGGTGACTTCCCGGACCCGGCTGACCCTTCACTGGTCAGACTGCTCTACCGCCCCCTGTACGAGGCGCTGTGCGGAATCGAACCGCATCGGCTCAGGTCGAACTGATCAACGATTCCGCGAGCCGACCGGGCGGAGTGCCCATGTCACCCGGCCCGCAGACGCGAGTTCACTCCCGACCGGCCCATGAAAGCTGCCCACCTTTCTTGAGGAACCACGATGTACAAAGAGATCCGCCGAGCCGCCTACCACCTGGCCGAGGGCGCGGAGCCATGGACTGAGAACTTCCGCGCGCTCCGATTCCCCGAACACTGGAATGAGGGACTTCTGGAGCTGCACAACCATGGACGTGAAGGGGAGGAGCGGCACAAGACTGTTCCCACCCGGCGCTTGGACGGAGTTCTGCAGACACTTGCGCCCGACGTGATTGTCAGGCCGCGTCCGCGTCCGCCCGTCGGTGACGGCCCCATGCCCGCAGAGGACTTCTGGATGTACATGCCGGCGGAGTCGCCCGACCCACTCCCCGGCAGCACCCTTGGACAGCTACTGGACGCCTGGCTGCGCACCCTCGGGCCCAAGAAAGCAGAACACGATCCCGGCTTCCGATCCTTGTTGCTCGGCTGCAGCGCCGAGCTGAAGCGGGATCTGCCCACGTGGCAGAACGTAACTGGGGTCGACCTCCTGGGCACTGTGCCTACCGATGGCGGAACGGCCGCTCCGGAATCCAGGCAGTTCCAGCTGGCCACCGATGCGCTGGCGCGTCGCATCCTGGCATTGGATCCTTATCCGTATGAAGGCGGCGAACTGCGCTTTCGGGCACTGCCCCGGGGCCCTCGCGACCAAGGGGCGGAGCTGATGTCCCAGCCGCTGTGCCGGACCATCAAGCGAAAGGAGTGGTGGTTCTCCATCGTCCTCAACATCTCCCTGCACACCACACCGTTCGCCCCCCGGCCTCGACTCCATCTGCACTGGGGAGTTCGACGTTGGGCGACGCACCCAAGGGCGGACAGCAAGCGTCTGCACCTTTCATATAGCGAGGCCACTACCGTCTACCTCCGGCCGAAGATTCCCTGGCTGCCGGGAGCACCGGCCACCGAGCGTCATGCCCTGGCGCGCCTCAGGCGCGATCACGCCGCTGATACATTCACATGGGTCGAGAACGACCCAGCCGGGATACTGCACCGGCTCAGCGTCGTCGGTCATTTTCCAGATCCCGGGCAACTACTGTCGGAGCCGACCGCTTGGATCGGGGACGGGCCCGGAGTACGAGCCGCAGTGGTGCACAGCACGCGGATGGGCGGCCACGAAGTAGGGCCCGGCCTCATGCCCGATCAGAGGGCTAAGCTGACCGAATGGGCAGAAATGGCGTTGCCCGAAGGCGTAACACGCGTTCCCGACCTGGTGCGCGGCCGGGGCCGAGGAATCGGCGCCCCTGCGAACCGCAGGCCGAAGCCGCAGGGCGACGCGGCGAAGAAGGCGGAGGAGCTGCGAACTGCCCTGGCCAGGCGCACCGCCCTCGCAACGGCGTCCCGCATCCCGGAGCCGGGCGTCGAGCGGACCGAGCTGCCCGTGGTAGAGGCCAGACTCCTCTGGCAAACTGCGGAGGTGCGGCGCCACGCCGTCGAGGCGTTCGCGAAGACTCTCGGTCTCGATGGCGACGGGGGCGTGACCTCCACGCTCACCACGGACCAGGCCTTCGACGAGGCCAGGCCGGGCGCGCCGGTAGTTCTGCAATGGCACACACCGGAGCTTGTCCTAAGACTGCGCTGCCTGCCTTTGGTCGAAGGGCTCGGCGACCGCCTGATCTTCAAGACCGAGGCCAAGAGCAAGGGCACCAGAATCTCCGACGCTGTCCTGGCGCGCCGCCGTGCGCTGCGTGACTGGCTGAGTGAAGACGGAGCCGACAGCTCTCGGCCCGGGCTGACATTGGTCGAGATCGCGCACCGCCGCACCTTCCGGCCGAAGGAAACGGACCCGAAGTTCGCCATCCGGCTCGGCTGCGCCGACGCCGGGCAGCTGACCCAGTTCGTCGTCACCCCGTCCACGGACCGGCAAATTAAAAATGCCGACAACCTGGATCACCGCACCCAAAGTGCTTGGAGCGACGGTCTGCGCCAGCTCGGCGTGCGGGTCCTTCCCCGGCACACACTTGGCGGCGATCTCCCTGACCGGCTCCAATACGCTGCCCTGTGGATGGTCAAGCGGCGCAAGGACGGTCCGACCCGACTCCCTAAGCATTTGCCGGTCGCCGTGCTGGTCTCCCCGCACCTGGAGATCGAGGACCTCGCTGTTGTGCGCGGCTGGGACGATGATGCCTGTGCCTGGATTCCCTACCCTGACTTCCTTCTCGGCCTGGTGAAGAAGGCAGAGATCGATCCCAGTGCCTATGCGGAATCGTCTTTGCCGATTCCCGGCCAGCACGATGACACGAACACTGACGCTCAGAGGATCACTTCCAAGCAGTGGCGTACCAACCTGGCTCAGCAGCGCCAGGAAACAGCGTGTTTCCTTCAGCGCATGCTGCACTCGCTGCGCGGAGACCCCACGGTACTCATTACGCATGCGCAGAACAGCAGGCTTCACTGGCCCTGGCTGCAGGACGGCCAAGTGGTCCGGGACATACTGAAAACGGGGCATGCACCAGCAGGTCGGCTCGACGACGAGCTGCGGCTCGTACGGGTACGCGGACGTACGGGCCGGGAGACAGCACAATGGTGGGGACTCGCAGAGCTCGGCAAGCCCCATGGTCAGCCGGCCGGTTTCTGGACCCAGGTTGTCGACGGCAGGGAGCGGCAGTCGCCGGACAACCGGATTTTCTACAGCACCACGGAACGCCCTGGGACGTTTGCGATCTCGCCCGCGCTTGACAGGATCGCCACGCGGGTAAATGCCTCGGGGAATCTGACGTCTCAAGCCGGGACTGGCGCTTGGAACCCGACACTCGTGGAAATCGCTGTGCTCGGATGCCACCCGGAGAATGGCGTTGAGGATCAGCAGACTCACAAGCCTGACGAGCCCGAGGCACTCGCTCTCGCGATGCACCAGCTGCGTCAAGCCCCCGATTACGCTGCTGCGCTCTCCCTCCCACTGCCCCTCCACCTCGCCGGACTTGCGCAGGCTTATGTGCTTCCCATGTTCGCCGAAGAAGACGTGGCCGACGAGCTGGATACCTGTGAAATCCTGGACCAGGATGCCCAGGGTGAAGAATCGCAGAGAGACCTGGATCCGGATCTGGCAGCCGCAGCTGCCTATCCTGAGGATCCCGACTCAGCTTATCAGCTGCAGCTCTTCTGAGATCCAAGGACAGCCATGGGGCCGAGGAACCATCGGTGGCCGGATATTGCTTCCATGCCACTGAGCCCGGATCCACCGGCTTGATGCCCGTGGATGGTTCACCCAGAAGCGAAGAAGTGCCTTGCGACCTGCGATGATGGGGTTTCTCTAGGACCACATCAGGCACGATCGGCAAGGCACTTCCGAGATGCAATCTTCCCATGCCGCGGCGGCGGTCTCATCCGCGTTCGATGATCCGAATCTGATCGCGTACGGCGGGCTGGAGCCGGTGGTGCGGCTGGCCGAGCGGTGCGGTCTGCCCGCGCTGGTCGGGGAGCACGTCCGGCTGCCCGCCTCGAAGGACGGCACTGGCGCCTTCCCTGCGGCGAAACTGATGTCGCTGGTGGGCGGCATGGCCGCGGGCGCCGACAGCATCGACGACATGGACCGGCTGCGGCACGGTGCGATGGGCCGCCTGTTCTCCGGAGTGCGGGCCCCGTCCACGCTGGGGTCGTTCCTGCGCTCCTTCACCCACGGGCATGTGAAGCAACTGCACGCCGTGGCCCGCCGGTTCCTGCCCGAACTGGCCCGTCACACCCCGCTGCTGCCCGGCGCGGACCAGGCCGCATACGTGGACATCGACGACACCATCCGCCGCACCCACGGCTACGCCAAACAGGGCGCTGGCTACGGATACAGCAAGGTCAAGGGCCTGAATGCGCTGCTCGGCGTCGTCTCCACGCCCCTGTCCGCCCCCGTGATCGCCGCCACCAGGCTGCGCAAGGGACCTGCGAACTACGCGCGCGGGGCGGCGGCGTTCGTCGCTGAGACCATCCGCACCGCACGCGCCTGCGGCGCCACCGGCCTGCTGGTGCTGCGGGCGGACTCCGCGTTCTACGGCGCCGACATCATCAACACCTGCCGGGCCCTGGGTGCCTGCTTCTCCATCACCATGCGTATGAACGCCTCCGTCAAGGCCATCATCGCCCGCATCGACGAGGACGCCTGGACACCGATCAAATATCCCCAAGCGGTCCGGGACGAGGAGGGCCAGTGCTGGATCTCCGACGCCGAGATAGCCGAGATCCTCTACACCGCTTTCACTTCCAAGCCGAAGAAACAGCAAGTCACCGCCTGACTGATCGTGCGCCGCGTCAAGCACCTGAGCGCGGGTACCGTCCCCGCCGGGCAGGGCACGCTCTTCGACACCTGGCGCTACCACGCCGCGTTCACCGACTCCCCGCTCGCCGTGAGGGATGCCGAGCGTGATCACCGCCGGCACGCTGTCGTCGAGCAGGTGATCGCCGATGTCAAGAACAGTGGCTTCGCCCACGCGCCGTCCGGTCATTTCCAGGCCAATGCCGCGTGGCTTGCCCTGGCGGCCCTGGCACACAACCTGACCCGCGCCGCCAGCGCCCTGGCCTCCGCGTTCCATGCCAGGGCGACCACTGCCACCATCCGTGACCGCCTGATGAAGGTGCCCGCCCGCCTGGCCTGCTCCGCCCGCCGCCTCACCCTGCACCTGCCCGAACTCTGGCCCTGGAGCGAGGACTTCACCCAGCTGTTCAGCACGGTGCATGCACCGCCGGCCCTCTGACGCTCCCTGACCGACCTGCCCGAAAGGGCCCGAGACCTGTGGACAGAGTGGAAGAGCTGGGCAGACCAGCGGCCACCCCACGCCCGAATCCGCAAATCAGCCCCAACACGGCCTGCACGACCCCGAAACGATTAACCGGGAATCAAGCCGGTGGATCCGGGCTGATTAATCAGGCTTGGGTTCTGTAAATGGGGACTTGAGGGGAAAGGCTGACGCACTGTCGCTGATGGCTCGGGCCAAGGAGCCGCCGGGATCCTCATACGCTGCTGCATGAGGTGCAGCGAAGGAGTGCGTCTTGTTCAGCCCGTGGCAAAGGTTCATCATTGGATTCTCTATTGATCACGTCAGCTCCAGACGGCCCAATCACAGCACTGAGAGTTCCAGATGGCGAACGCCCGCGACACCTGAGCGCATCTACGGCAATGGGCGTCGGAGAACGGCCATGAACTACCCCGCGCGCCCTTCCACCGCCCGACAAGATCGCGGCCTTGACGACGCGGCCGAGATGAGCCTCCATGGCCGACGACCGTTCGCGACAACGCTGACACGCGCAGTTCAGAGGAGTTGCGGGTGGTCGGGGAGTACGTCGTCGTCGATGGTGAGGAGGCACAGGCGGTGGCCCAGCGCCAAGGGGCTGCGAATCGTGAGGTGCTGGAGGGGTTGTACGCTGGGCACAGCGGCGCGAAGGCCGGGTACGCCGGACCTCCCCACCCAGCCCCTTGGAGAGGGATAACCATATGCGCGGCACCCCGCCCAGCACTCGGCCATCGGGCGCAGCCCGTACCCGGCCGCCCCTGGTCCACAGGCGGTCTTTCCCGACCCTACGGCGCTTCCGGTGACCGTCCCGGTGGCTTGGCCGGACTTCTCCGGAAGACGCTCAGGACCAAACCCTCTCGCTGCCCCGGCAGCTGCGTAACGCGAGATCCGCGCTTCCGCCCGGCTGGTGATCGTCGCCCACTTCTGAGGTCGAATCCGGCCGTAAGGAGTTGCGCGAGCGGGGCAATTCCCTCGCGCACCAGCAATTCCAGATCCCCATTCCCTGTGACGGTCGCCGATCCCCTCGACGAGGCACAGCGGCCCGACCGCCGCTTCGCCGCGGTCATTCGCGAGTCCAGTCCATCGAACGCGTCGCGCGCCGACCTACTTCGGCACGAAGATCAAGTACGAGCCGGAGCAGACAGGCGTCGCCCTGTGCGCCGCCGATGAGCCGGTCGTCACCGGACCGCGGGCCAAACGCGCCACCCCCACGCTCACCCGGCGCGTGAAGCAGGCGGCCTCCGAGTGGTATGTGCTGCAGATGCTGGAGCTGTCGTGGGACGGCTTCATCGAGCATGTGTCCCAGGGCTGGAATGTGGGCCAGCCGCCCTACGGCTACTTATGCGGAAAAGGTCCCGCACCCCGTACCGGCCCGCCGGGCCAAGGGCCGCACCAGGCACCGGCTCATCCCGGACGCGTCCCGGGTCCCGGCCGTCACCAGTCTGTGGGGGCGGGAAGAGGCCTTGTGCGCCCCCGTCTCCCGCTTCTTCGCCACACACGTCTTCGGCCCCGACCGGCGCACTCACCTCAAAGCCGTACTCGAAGCCGCTCGTGTCGCGGACGGGACCGGGGCTCGCACCGCGAAGGAACGCCCCGCGCTGGAGCAGGCCATCAAGGCCATCGGAGAGCGCCAGGCCCAACTCATCCGTACTCTCGCCGACGGCGGGTTCGACCTGAGCAGGAGAAGGAGTTCCGCGACGCGATCCGCCGGGAGCACGCCACCCTGGGCAAGCAGCGCACGGAGCTCGCCGAGCAGACGGCCCGTCTGGACGCCCCGAAGCAGCTGTGCACCCCGCCGACAGCGCGGCTCTGCTGGATGCGCTCCCGCGCCTCGACGTCGACCTTGCTCCGGTCCCGGAGGTGATTCAGCGGCGGCCTTACAACGCCTTCGGGTTGGAAATCCGCTACAGCCGACCCCGTGAAGAGGTGACCCTACGGGTGACGATCCTGGGGCATCTGCTTGGCGGGCTGGTGGCTATCACCCGTGAGCTGGACCCATGGAACAAAAAATCGGGCGCCCGCACCGAAGTGCTGGCACCCGATCATGGCACCCGGTATGGACAATCGCGGCAAAACCGTCGTGTCCATTCCCATTCTCGGGTGCCCCCGGCAGGATTCGAACCTGCGCACACGGCTCCGGAGGCCGTTGCTCTATCCCCTGAGCTACGGGGGCGGTGTCGTTGCTGTTCGCTCCGACGGGTAGAACACTACCAGCTCGGCGGGGGTGGTCATGAACGCTTTCCGAGGGGTGGGGGAGGCGGGGTGGCCGGCGGAGGTGGGGGCGGGGAGCGGTAGCGGTATACGGCATTCCGGGCGTGCGTGGAGGCGTCTTGCGGAAAGGTCCCCCGCACGTGGCGGAAGTGGGCAAAACCCGGACGCAGCGATGGGTGCGCGCCTACCCTTCGAGATGTGCCTGGCTTGTCCGGCCGGGTCCTTGTTGTTGATGACAACAAGGTCATCCGGCAGCTGATCAGGGTCAACCTCGAGCTTGAGGGCTTCGAGGTCGTGACCGCGGCCGATGGTGCCGAGTGCCTGGAGATCGTTCACCAGGTGCGGCCCGATGTGATCACTCTGGATGTCGTGATGCCCAGACTGGATGGGCTGCATACGGCGTCCCGGTTGCGTGCTGATGCTCGAACGTGTCATGTGCCCGTCGCGATCATCAGTGCGTGTACGCAGTACGAGGTGGATAACGGCAGGGCGGCGGGGGTGGATGCGTTCCTTGCGAAGCCCTTTGATCCCGCTGCGATGGTGGAGCTGGTGCGACGGCTGATGACGCGGGCCACCGAGGCGGCCGGGGCGGTGGCGCCCGGGGGCGCGGAGTCGGAGT
The DNA here is from genome assembly GCF_001704635.1 of Streptomyces sparsogenes. Lineage (GTDB taxonomy): Bacteria > Actinomycetota > Actinomycetes > Streptomycetales > Streptomycetaceae > Streptomyces > Streptomyces sparsogenes. Next base: position 127,178 of record NZ_MAXF01000096.1, read on the forward strand.
CCGTGGTGGGCCCCGCCGGCTGAGCCCGAGGCTCATGGGCTCAGCCCGCGGGCTGCGTCCGTGGGCTGGGTCCGCTTCGGGGTTGTGTCGGCTTCGGGGCCGGGCTTGCCTGCCGGGCTCGGGGCCGGGGCGGCTTTGCTTCGGCTTGCCTCCTGGCTTGGGGGGGGCGGGGCTGGCTTCGCTTCCTGCTGGTCTCCCGGCTTACGCCTCGGGCGGTTGGCCGCTGGCCGCACCGTCCGGGGCGGTGGGGCCTGTCGGCTTCGCTCCGGCGCTTGCTTCGCGGCTGCGTCTTCCCTCCGTTCCGGCGCCGCCCTGCGCCTTCGCGCCGTTCCTGCTTCCGCGCGCCGCCCTGCACCGCCGTCCGCCCTGCGAAACCCATTCGCGGGGGCGCCCCCCTCCTCCCATACGCTTGTGCCGTGACACCCGCCCAGCTCTCCCGCACCGTGCTGCAGACAGTGCGTCGTGCCGTCGAGGCCGACGAGCTGCGGGTGGCCGTGTTGCCGGAGCGGGTGAAGGTGCAGACTCCGCCGCGGGCGGGGCGTGGGGATTACGCGACGAATGTGGCGCTGCAGCTCGCCCGAGGCCTGGACGGCGGGGGGCCGGCGGCGGCGTTGCGGGTGGCTGAGGTTTTGCGGCGGCGGCTGGTGGGAGAGCCCGGGATTGCCGGGGTGGAGATCGCCGGGCCCGGGTTCTTGAACATCACCGTCGAGGCTGGGGGGCATGCCCAGCTCGTTCGGGGTGTTCTGGAGCGTGGGGAGGCCTACGGGCGCTCGGATGCCCTGGCCAGAGGGCCTGCCGTGAGACTTGCGCCCGGGCGGGATGTGCGGGCAGCTGTTGTCGGCGCTGCTGTGGTGCGGCTGGTGGCCTTTTGTGGGGGTGAGGCCCTGGTCGTCAGCGGGGGCTTTGGCACTGCGGGTGATGAGGGTCCTGGTGCCCGTGCTGCTGCGGGTGGTGTGGCCCCCGGCGTCTGCGTGGCCGACGGTGGGGAGGCTCTGCGGGGCGACGAGGGCGATGTGGACGGCTCCCCCGAGGCCCTGTCCGTGCGCCCCGTCAACGTCAGCGCCCCCGAGCTGCTCGCCCGGCTCGGGCTCGACGCCGCCCGCTGGGCGCTCCTTCGGCCCGCCGCGCATGATCTGCCCGATCTCGATCCTGACCGGCTCCTCGCCCAGCGCGAGAGCAATCCGCTCTTCCGCGTGCGGTACGCCCACGCCCGCGTACGCGCCCTGGTCAGGAATGGGCGGCAGCTCGGGGTCCACAGCAGTACTGACGGGCCCTACCGCCATCCCGCCGAGGTTGCGCTGATCGCGACGATCGCCGACTATCCCCGGCTCATCGAATCCGCCGCCCGCCACCGCGCTCCCGACCGGCTCGCCCGGCATCTCGAGGCTGTCGCCGACGGCTTCTTCCGCTTTCATGACGCGTGCCCGCCCCTGCCGTGCGGCGAGGAGAAACCCATGGCCGCCCACCGTTCCCGGCTGGCCCTTGCCGAGGCCGCCGGGGTGGTGCTCGCCGGTGGCCTGCATCTGCTCGGCATCAGCGCACCGGAACATCTGTGAGACACCTGAGAGAGACGCCATGAGCCGTTCCGCACACCCCGCCGGGCCCCGTTACGCCGATGTGCTGCCCGAGGGGCACTACATCGCGCCGCCCACCGATCTCAACGCGCTCGACCCGCGGGTGTGGGCCCGTACGGTCGACCGGAACGCCGACGGGGTGGTCACCGTCGGCGGGGTGGATGTGAAGACGCTGGCCGAGGAGTTCGGGACGCCCGGGTACTTCCTCGACGAGGCCGACTTCCGGGCCCGCTGCCGGGCGTGGCGGGAGGCGTTCGGGGCGGATGCCGATGTGTTCTACGCCGGGAAGGCCTTTCTGTGCCGCGCCGTGGTGCGCTGGCTGAACGAGGAGGGGCTGAACCTGGACGTGTGCTCCGGTGGGGAGCTGGCCACGGCCCTGGCGGCCGGGATGCCGGCCGAGCGGATCGCGCTGCACGGGAACAACAAGAGCGAGGCGGAGATCCGCCGGGCCGTCGAGGCCGGGGTGGGGCGGATCGTGCTGGACTCGTTCCAGGAGATCGTCCGGGTCGCGCACATCGCCGAGCGGCTGGGGAAGCGGCAGCGGGTGCAGATTCGGGTCACCGTGGGCGTCGAGGCGCATACGCACGAGTTCATCGCCACCGCGCACGAGGACCAGAAGTTCGGCATTCCGCTGGCCGGCGGGCTGGCCGCGGAGGCGGTGCGGCGGGCGCTGAAGCTGGACGGGCTCGAGCTCATCGGCGTCCACTCGCACATCGGGTCGCAGATCTTCGACACCTCCGGCTTCGAGGTGGCCGCCCACCGCGTGGTGGGGCTGCTCAAGGAGGTCCGCGACGAGCACGGCGTCGAGCTGCCCGAGATCGACCTCGGCGGCGGCCTCGGCATCGCGTACACCTCCGAGGACGACCCCCGCGAGCCGCACGAGATCGCCAAGGCGCTGCGCGACATCGTCCACCGGGAGTGCGAGGGCGCCGGGCTGGCCGTGCCGCGGCTGTCGGTGGAGCCGGGGCGGGCGATCGCCGGGCCGACGGCGTTCACGCTGTACGAGGTGGGGACCGTCAAGGAACTGCCGGGGCTGCGGACCTACGTCAGCGTCGACGGCGGGATGTCCGACAACATCCGTACCGCGCTGTACGACGCCGAGTACTCGGTGGCGCTGGTCTCCCGCACCTCCACCGCCGAGCCGATGCTGTCCCGGGTCGTCGGCAAGCACTGCGAGTCCGGCGACATCGTCGTACGGGACGCCTTCCTGCCCGCCGACCTGGCGCCCGGCGACCTGATCGCCGTCCCCGCCACCGGGGCGTACTGCCGCTCCATGGCGAGCAACTACAACCACGCGCTCCGTCCGCCCGTCGTCGCGGTGGCGGACGGGCGGGCGCGCGAGATCGTCCGGCGGGAGACGGAGGAGGATCTCCTGCGGCTCGATGTCGGTTAGTCGGACGGTTCGGCTGGCGGCTGGCACGGTTAGTGGCCGGCTCGGATTGCGGTCGGCTCGGCTGGCGAGAAACAAATCTCGGATACTGGACCAGGGATAGAAAGTCCCATCCAGTGCGTGAGACTGGAGCACCACCTAGATGGATGAGAAAGAGGTCGGATGATGCGTACGCGTCCGCTGAAAGTGGCGCTGCTGGGCTGTGGAGTGGTCGGCTCAGAGGTGGCGCGCATCATGACGACGCACGCGGCCGACCTCACGGCGCGCATCGGCGCCCCGGTCGAGCTGGCCGGGGTCGCCGTGCGCCGCCCCAACCGGGTGCGGGAAGGGGTGCCGGCCGAGCTGGTCACCACCGACGCCACCGCCCTGGTCAAACGCGGGGACATCGACGTGGTCGTCGAGGTCATCGGGGGCATCGAGCCCGCCCGCACGCTCATCACCACCGCCTTCGAGCACGGCGCCAGCGTGGTGTCCGCGAACAAGGCGCTGGTCGCCCAGGACGGCGCGGCGCTGCACGCGGCCGCGCAGGAGCGCGGCGCGGACCTGTACTACGAGGCGGCGGTCGCGGGCGCGATCCCGCTGGTCCGGCCGCTGCGCGAGTCCCTGGCCGGGGACACGGTCAACCGGGTCCTGGGCATCGTCAACGGCACCACCAACTTCATCCTCGACCGGATGGATACCAGCGGCGCCGGGTACAGCGAGGCGCTGGACGAGGCCACCGCGCTCGGGTACGCCGAGGCCGACCCGACCGCCGACGTGGAGGGCTTCGACGCCGCCGCGAAGGCCGCGATCCTGGCGGGGATCGCCTTCCACACCCGGGTCACCCTGGACGATGTGCACCGCGAGGGCATCACCGAGGTCACCGCCGCCGACATCGCCTCCGCCAAGCGCATGGGCTGCACGGTCAAGCTGCTGGCGATCTGCGAGCGCGCGGCGGACGGCCGGTCGGTCACCGCCCGGGTGCACCCCGCCATGATCCCGCTGAGCCATCCCCTCGCCTCCGTCCGCGAGGCGTACAACGCGGTCTTCGTCGAGGCGGAGGCCGCCGGGCGGCTGATGTTCTACGGGCCCGGGGCCGGCGGCTCGCCGACCGCCTCGGCCGTCCTCGGCGACCTGGTCGCCGCCTGCCGCAACAAGCTGGCCGGGACCACCGGACCGGGCGAGTCCGCCTACACCCGGCTGCCCGTGAGCCCCATGGGCGATGTGATCACGCGCTACCACATCAGTCTGGACGTCGCCGACAAACCGGGTGTGCTCGCCCAGGTCGCGACGGTCTTCGCCGAGCACGGCGTGTCCATCGACACGGTCCGGCAGCAGGGCAAGGACGGTGAGGCGTCCCTCGTCGTGGTCACCCACCGGGCGAGCGACGCCGCCCTCACGGCGACGGTGGAGGCGCTGCGCCGGCTCGACACGGTCCGCGATGTCGCGAGCATCATGCGGGTCGAGGGCGAGTAGGCGCCCAGGGGACATCAGCCCAGGGGAGATCAGGGGACCAGGGGAGTAAAGGAAGATCATGAACACAATCGCCGACGCCGGGCCCGCGATGTCCGGCACCCGCCAGTGGCATGGCTGGCGGGGCATCATCGAGGAGTACCGCGACCGGCTGCCGGTCAGCGCGACGACCCCCGTCGTCACCCTGCGCGAGGGCGGCACCCCGCTCGTCCCCGCCCAGGTGCTCTCCGAGCGCACGGGCTGCGAGGTGCACCTCAAGGTCGAGGGCGCCAACCCGACCGGGTCCTTCAAGGACCGCGGCATGACGATGGCCATCAGCATGGCCAAGGAGGCTGGCGCCCAGGCCGTCATCTGCGCCTCCACCGGCAACACCTCGGCCTCCGCCGCCGCCTACGCGGTACGGGCCGGGATGGTGTGCGCCGTGCTGGTGCCGCGGGGCAAGATCGCGCTGGGCAAGATGGGCCAGGCACTGGTCCACGGCTCCAAGATCCTCCAGGTCGACGGCAACTTCGACGACTGCCTGACGCTGGCCCGCGGGCTGTCCGAGAAGTACCCGGTGGCGCTGGTCAATTCGGTCAACCCGTCGCGCATCGAGGGGCAGAAGACCGCCGCGTTCGAGATCGTCGACATGCTCGGCGACGCGCCCGACATCCATGTGCTGCCGGTCGGCAACGCGGGCAACATCACCGCCTACTGGAAGGGCTACAAGGAGTACGCGGCGAACGGCCCGCTCGGCGCGCCCGCCTCCCGTACGCCCCGGATGTGGGGGTTCCAGGCGGCCGGCGCGGCGCCCATCGTGCGCGGTGAGCCGGTCAAGGACCCGAGCACCATCGCCACCGCGATCCGCATCGGCAACCCGGCCTCCTGGGCCTTCGCCGAGCAGGCGCGCGACGAGTCGCACGGCCTCATCGACGCGGTGACCGACCGTCAGATCCTGGCCGCCTACCGGCTGCTCGCCGCCCAGGAGGGCGTCTTCGTCGAGCCGGCCTCCGCGGCGAGCGTCGCGGGTCTGCTGAAGGCCGCCGAGCAGGGCCTCGTCGACCCCGGTCAGCGCATCGTGTGCACGGTGACCGGAAACGGGCTCAAGGACCCGGACTGGGCGGTGGCGGGCGCGCCGCAGCCGGTCACGGTGGCGGTGGACGCGGACGCGGCTGCCGAGCGGCTCGGGCTGGCCTGATACGCGCCTCGGGCCGGCCTGATGCCGGGTGGCCTGATACGCGCCTCATACGCGCCTCGGGCCGGCCTCATCCCGGGTGGCCTGATACGCGGCTCGGGTCGGCCTGGACTCGGGTGGCCTGAACCCGGACATCGAGGCCCCGGTCGGCCCGATCCCCGGCCTCAGGGCCTTTGACGCATACGGCGCCGGGCCCCGGCGGAGACTCTCCCCGGGGCGCCCGGCGCCGCTGCTCAAGATCCACTAGAGTGTGGGCGGAGACGCACGGGAGCGAGGAAGGCGCGCAGAACGCTCCAGTAGAGTGGTCGCGGGCGGCGAGAGGGAGCGCGACACGCACCGTGCGCCTCCCGTGCGCCCTATGTCGCCACAGAACCTTCCTTCGATAGGCTGTACTGAATCCGCCCCGACGCAGAGCAGCCGCCTCTGCGCGGCGTCGCCGTACTCCCGTCACGGCCCTCGCGGTGTTCCGTACCTCTTCGAGCAATCCCAGTCACACAAGGAGAGTCATCGAGCGATGGCCGGTCCAGCGTTCCGCGCCGCCGCCGTCCGAGTGCGCGTGCCCGCCACGAGCGCCAACCTCGGTCCCGGCTTCGACGCCCTCGGCCTGGCCCTTGGGCTCTACGACGACGTGGTGGTCCGGGTCGCCGATGCCGGTCTGCACATCGACATCGCGGGCGAGGGCGCCGAGACGCTGCCGCGCGACGAGAGCCATCTGCTCGTACGATCCCTGCGCACCGCCTTCGACCTGCTGGGCGGACAGCCGCGCGGTCTCGAGGTCGTCTGCGCCAACCGGATCCCGCACGGCCGGGGCCTGGGCTCCTCCTCGGCCGCCATCTGCGCCGGGATAGTCGCGGCCCGCGCGGTGACCATAGGCGGCGCCGAGCGGCTCGACGACGAGGCGCTGCTGGAGCTGGCCACCGAGATCGAGGGCCACCCCGACAATGTCGCCGCCTGTCTGCTCGGCGGCTTCACCCTCGCCTGGACGGACGCGGGAGCCGCCCGGGCGATCAGAATGGACCCCTCCGATTCCATCGTTCCGGTGGTCTTCGTGCCCGGTCGGCCGGTGCTCACGGAAACCGCGCGGGGGCTGCTGCCGCGCACCGTCCCGCATGTGGACGCCGCCGCGAACGCGGGGCGGGCGGCGCTGCTGGTGGAGGCCCTGACCAGGCGTCCCGAGCTGCTGCTCGCGGCGACGGAGGACCGGCTGCACCAGGAGTACCGGGCCCCGGCGATGCCCGAGAGCGTGGCCCTGGTGAACCGACTGCGCGCGGACGGCGTCCCCGCGGTCATCTCCGGCGCGGGCCCCACGGTGCTCGCGCTGGCCGAAGACGGTGCGGCCGACAAGGTCGCACGGCTGGCGGGCGAGGGATGGGCGGCCAACCGGCTGGCTCTCGACGCCGGGGGGGCGAGCGTCCTGCCGCTCACCTGACACCGCGGAGACCGCGGACACCGCGGACGCCGGGGCGGCCCAGGCGGCCCCGGGGTCCGGAAAACTCGATAGCCGGTCTTGGAGAGGGGGAATGTTTGTTGGATCCGGTAGTGTTAACCTCAAGTCTGCACTTGATGCCTCATGCTCGGAGTGATCGCCGGGTTGGAAGGCGCAGTGCTCAGTGTCCCCATCCGGGACCACCCTTCTTCCGGGAGCCTCCCACACTGCCTGAGCAGCCTGCCTGAGCAGTACCGAGCACGCTCCGGAATCGGCGTGGCGGATCAAGGCGAAGCCATCCGTCGCGTCGGGAACCAATGAATTGATCTCTCCGCCGTACCTGGCGGACCCCACCGCCCCGGCCGGTCCGCACGAGAAGGACCACAGCCGGACAGCACAACCGGTCGCCGAGCCAGACAGGCCGACGCCCGCTCCAGGGAAGGACCCTTCGTGAGCGACACCACCGATCTGATGGGCGTGAACGCCTCCGGCACCTCCGACAGCGGTGTCGGCAATGCCGCTCCCGCCACGGACGCTCCCGCCGCGCCTGCCACCGGTGCTGCCACTGGCGCTGCCCCGCGGCGACGCCGCTCGGGCACCGGCCTCGACGCCATGGTCCTGGCCGAGCTGCAGCAGCTCGCCTCGAGCCTCGGCATCAGGGGCACCGCGCGGATGCGCAAGAGCCAGCTGATCGAGGTCATCAAGGAGAAGCAGGCCTCCGGCTCCGGCGCCTCCGCCGAGGCCGCCCCCGCCGCCGCGGAGGGGGTGACGAAGCCCAAGCGCCGCACGACCTCACGGGCCCGTACGGGCGACGAGGGCGGCGAGCCGGCCGCGGCCAAGGCCGACGGCAAGACCGAGGCCGCCAAGGACGAGAAGGCCGAGAAGGCCGCGAAGGCGGAGAAGGCCACCGCCCAGCAGCAGATCGAGATCCCGGGCCAGCTCGGCGAGCCGGCCGCCGACGAGCAGCTGGCCGAGGGGCGCCGCCGCCGTCGGGCGACCGCGCCGGTCACCACCACCGACACCGCGGCCACCGCCACCGCCGTCGACACCAGGACGGAGGCCAAGGCCGAGGCCGCCACCAAGACCGAGACCAAGGCCGACGCGAAGGCCGAGGCCGCCGCGGACACCGCCGAGGGCAAGGGCGGCAAGGGCCAGGACCGCGCCGAGCGCGGCCAGAAGGGCGACCGCCGGGAGCGCGGCCAGCGCGAGCGCGACGGTCGTGAGGGCCGTGACGGCCGTGAGGGCCGTGAGGGCCGTGACGGTCGTGACCGCCGCGGCGGCAAGGGCGAGGACGGCGCCGCGCAGGGCGGCGGCCGCCAGCAGCGCGACGGCCGTGGCCAGGGCCAGCAGCAGCGCGCCGAGGACACCGACGACGACTTCGACGGCGGGCGCCGCGGGCGCCGCGGCCGCTACCGCGACCGCCGTGGCCGCCGTGGCCGCGACGACTTCGGCAACGAGCCGCAGGTGTCCGACGACGACGTCCTGATCCCGGTCGCGGGCATCCTCGACATCCTCGACAACTACGCGTTCATCCGGACCTCCGGCTACCTGCCGGGCCCGAACGACGTGTACGTCTCCCTCGCCCAGGTCCGCAAGAACGGCCTGCGCAAGGGCGACCACGTCACCGGCGCGGTCCGCCAGCCGCGCGAGGGCGAGCGCCGCGAGAAGTTCAACGCGCTGGTCCGCCTCGACTCGGTCAACGGCATGGCGCCCGAAACCGGCCGCGGGCGGCCGGAGTTCGGCAAGCTGACCCCGCTCTACCCGCAGGACCGACTGCGTCTGGAGACCGAGGCGGGCGGGCTGACGACCCGCATCATCGACCTGGTCGCGCCGATCGGCAAGGGACAGCGCGGTCTGATCGTGGCCCCGCCGAAGACCGGTAAGACCATGATCATGCAGGCGATCGCCAACGCGATCACCCGCAACAGCCCCGAGTGCCACCTGATGGTCGTCCTGGTCGACGAGCGTCCGGAAGAGGTCACCGACATGCAGCGGTCGGTCAAGGGCGAGGTCATCTCCTCCACCTTCGACCGTCCGGCCGAGGACCACACCACCGTCGCCGAGCTGGCCATCGAGCGGGCCAAGCGCCTGGTCGAGCTGGGTCACGACGTGGTCGTCCTGCTGGACTCGATCACCCGTCTGGGCCGCGCGTACAACCTCGCCGCGCCCGCCTCGGGCCGCATCCTGTCCGGTGGTGTCGACTCGACCGCGCTCTACCCGCCGAAGAAGTTCTTCGGCGCCGCGCGCAACATCGAGGACGGCGGCTCGCTGACCATCCTGGCCACCGCGCTGGTCGAGACCGGCTCGCGGATGGACGAGGTGATCTTCGAGGAGTTCAAGGGCACCGGCAACATGGAGCTTCGGCTCGACCGGAAGCTCGCCGACAAGCGCATCTTCCCGGCGGTCGACGTCGACGCGTCCAGCACCCGCAAGGAGGAGATCCTCCTCGCGCCGGAGGAGCTGAACATCGTCTGGAAGCTGCGCCGGGTGCTCCACGCGCTCGACTCGCAGCAGGCGATCGAGCTGCTCCTGGACAAGATGAAGCAGACGAAGTCCAACGCCGAGTTCCTGATGCAGATCGCCAAGACCACGCCCACCCCGGGCAACGGCGACCGCGACTGACCAGCGGCGCGCGCCTCATGTGACGAGGGCCTCCCGGCACCGGCCGGGAGGCCCTCGTCGCGTCCGTCACGTCGCCATGAGATCTGGGCCACATCTCCCGCCTCACCCGCCGACCGGCGCGATCTCGGTCGTACGCGACGAATCCGCAGGTCAGCGGGGCGAGCCCGGGAGGCAGGCCGGTGGCGGGGGTGAGCCGGCGGCCGCCGGGCCGGGAAACCCGCGTATGCAACCCTGACGCTCGGCCTGTCGTCTGTCAGGTCGAATCACGGCGAGACCAGGCCTGACCGTGATGGTGGGGGGTAACCGGACAGCGAGGACTGAGGAGCCCATGGCTGACGACAGCAACAGCACACCGGACGCGCGCCGACCACGTGCCCGCGGGGGCTCGGGCCGCCGCCGCAAGGCCCCCGAGCCCCGCAGCACGCGACGCAAGGCGCTGCTGGGCACGGCCTGGACGATGGGGACCGTGCTGGTGCTGGGCGGCGTGGGCGCCGGCTACCTCTACTACAAGCTCAACGGCAACCTCACCAGCGTCAACATCAACAGCGCCCTGGGCTCCGACCGCCCCGAGAACGTCGACAACGGCTCGATGGACATACTCGTCCTCGGCTCCGACTCGCGGGCCGGCAAGAACGCCAAGTACGGCAAGGACGAGGGCACCTCCCGCTCCGACACCGCGATGGTGGTGCACATCTACAAGGGCCGCCAGAAGGCGAGCGTGGTCAGCATCCCGCGCGACACCCTGATCCGGCGCCCCGCCTGCGTCAAGGACGGCAAGACGGTCCCCGCCCAGCGCATGGCGATGTTCAACTCCGCGTACGAGGTCGGCGGCCCGGCCTGCGCGGTCAAGACCGTCGAGTCCCTCACCGGCATCCGCATGGACCACTACCTCGAGGTCGACTTCTCCGGCTTCAAGCACCTCATCGACGAACTGGGCGGCGTGAACATCACCACCACCCAGCCGATCCACGACAAGCAGAGCCACCTCGACCTGGACCCCGGCGAGCACCGGCTCAACGGCGAGCAGTCCCTCGGCCTGGTGCGCACCCGGCACGCCGTCGGCGACGGCAGCGACCTCGGCCGGATCCAGCTCCAGCAGGCGTTCATCAAGGCGCTGCTGGAGCAGGTCAAGTCCGTGGACCTGTTCAGCAGCCCCAAGAAGCTCTACGGCCTCGCCGACACCTCCACCAAGGCGCTGACCACCGACTCCGAGCTGGCCTCCGTCAGTAAGCTGTACGACTTCGCCAAGGGCCTGAAGAACATCGGCTCGGGCGACATGCGGATGGTGACCCTGCCCGTGCGGTACGACCCGGCCAACCCGAACCGGGTGCTGCCGATCGACAGCAAGGCCCGGGAGGTGTGGCGGGCGCTGCGCTGGGACCGGCCGATCCCCGCCTCCGCGACCAAGGGCTCGGCGGGCGACAGCACCAGCGCCGACAAGGTCGTCCGGGGCTCCTGACCCGGACCACCTGACCGACCTCCTGACCCGGGCCTCCGAAGCCTCCGGGGGCCCCGGGAATACCGGGGCCCCACCCCCGGTTTTGGGGGATGCGGCCAGTCCTGGCAGACTGGACCGTCGGCCCCGGTTCACGTCAGGCAACCCGCCCGACGACCCGGCGCCCTCCCGAACCTAGGAGATTCCCTTGAAGCGCGACATCCACCCGGAGTACGTCGAGACGCAGGTCAGCTGCACCTGTGGCGCCTCGTTCACCACCCGTAGCACCGTGGCGGGCGGCACCATCCGTGCCGACATCTGCTCCGAGTGCCACCCGTTCTACACGGGCAAGCAGAAGATCCTCGACACCGGTGGCCGTGTGGCGCGGTTCGAGGCCCGCTTCGGCAAGAACGCCGGGTCCGCCAAGAAGTAGCGACCCGCACGGCGCCGGTCTTCGGCCGCCCCTCCCCTGGGGCGGCCGGACCGGCGTTTTGTCGTCACGGCTTGCCGTCACGGCCTGTGCTCACGGCCTGTCGTCACGGTCTTCCGGTACCCGCAGCCCAGGCACCCCGCATTCCACCCCCACCCACCCAGGAGCCCTTGATGTTCGAGGCGGTCGAGGAACTGATCGGCGAACACGCCGACCTCGAGAAGCGGCTCGCCGACCCCGCGGTCCACGCCGACCAGCGCGAGGCGATGCGGCTCCACAAGCGCTACGCCGAGCTGACCCCCATCGTCGGCGCCTACCGCTCCTGGAAGCAGACCGGTGAGGACATGGACACGGCCCGCGAGCTGGCCCAGGACGACCCCGACTTCGCCGACGAGGTCAAGGAGCTGGAGGCGCGGCGCGAGGAGCTGACCGACCGGCTCCGGGTGCTGCTGCTCCCGCGCGACCCCAGCGACGACAAGGACGTCATCCTCGAGGTCAAGGCCGGCGAGGGCGGCGAGGAGTCGGCGCTGTTCGCGGGCGACCTGCTGCGGATGTATCTGCGCTACGCGGAGCGCGTCGGCTGGAAGACCGAGATCATCGACGCCAACGAGTCGGACCTCGGCGGCTACAAGGACGTCCAGGTCGCGGTGAAGGCCAAGGGCAGCCCGGAGCCCGGCCAGGGCGTATGGGCCCGGCTGAAGTACGAGGGCGGGGTGCACCGCGTGCAGCGGGTGCCCGCCACCGAGTCCCAGGGCCGCATCCACACCTCCGCCGCCGGCGTGCTGGTCACCCCGGAGGCCGAGGAGGTCGAGGTCGAGATCAACCAGAACGAGCTGCGGATCGACGTCTACCGCTCCTCCGGCCCCGGCGGCCAGTCCGTCAACACCACCGACTCGGCGGTGCGCATCACCCACCTGCCCACCGGCATCGTGGTCTCCTGCCAGAACGAGAAGAGCCAGCTCCAGAACAAGGAGCAGGCCCTGCGCATCCTGCGCTCGCGGCTGCTGGCCGCGGCCCAGGAGGAGGCCGAGCGGGAGGCGTCGGACGCGCGCCGCAGCCAGGTCCGCACGGTGGACCGCTCCGAACGCATCCGCACCTACAACTTTCCGGAAAACCGGATCTCGGACCACCGGGTCGGCTTCAAGGCGTACAACTTGGACCAGGTCCTCGACGGCGCGCTCGATCCGGTCATCCAGGCGTGCGTCGACGCCGACGCCGCCGCCAAGCTCGCGGCCGCGCAGTAGGGGCCCAGAGGGGGTGTCTTGTGGATCAGGCTGGATCAGCGAGCGGCGTCAGGGGGCACCGCCCAGCGGTAGCTGGGGGAGCGTCCAGCCGCAAGGCGGAGGAGGAGAGCGCAGCGGCGCTGCGTGCGACGACGACAACGCAGTGGATGGGCGTGCCAGGCGTCGGGAGCCCAGCATGATCCACAAGACACCCCCTAGGGCCGCACTCCCCAGGGAAGCTTCGTAGCTCTACGTCCGGACCGGCTGGAGGAACTCAGTGAATGTGCTGCTCGCCGAGGTGGCGCAGGCCACCCAGCGGCTGGCCGACGCCGGCGTGCCGTCCCCGCGCTTCGACGCCGAGGAGCTGGCCGCCTTCGTGCACGGCGTCAAGCGGGGGGAGCTGCACAGCGTCGCCGACGCCGACTTCGACGCGCGCTACTGGGAGGCGATCGCCCGCCGCGAGGCCCGCGAGCCCCTGCAGCACATCACCGGCCGCGCCTTCTTCCGCTACCTGGAGCTCCAGGTGGGCCCCGGAGTCTTCGTGCCCCGCCCCGAGACCGAGTCGGTCGTCGGCTGGGCCATAGACGCCGTACGGGCCATGGACGTCGTCGAGCCGCTGATCGTCGACCTGTGCACCGGCTCCGGGGCCATCGCCCTCGCGCTGGCGCAGGAGGTGCCGCGCTCCCGGGTGCACGCCGTGGAGCTGGACGAGGGCGCCCTGCGCTGGGCCCGCAAGAACGTCGAGGGGTCCCGCGTCGTTCTCCACCACGGGGACGCCCTGACGGCCCTGCCCGAGCTCGACGGACAGGTGGACCTGGTGATCAGCAATCCGCCGTACATCCCGCTCACCGAGTGGGAGTACGTGGCCCCGGAGGCCCGCGACCACGACCCCCAGGTGGCGCTGTTCTCCGGCGAGGACGGGCTCGATGTGATCCGCGGCCTGGAGCGCACCGCCCACCGGCTGCTGCGCCCCGGCGGGGTCGTGGTCATCGAGCACGCCGACACCCAGGGCGGCCAGGTGCCGTGGATCTTCACCGAGGAGCGTGGCTGGGCGGACGCCGCCGACCACCCCGACCTGAACAAGCGGCCCCGCTTCGCCACCGCGCGGAAGGCCCTCCCGTGACCCGAGCGGACGGAAAGTAGCGATCCGGTGACGTACCGCACTACCGGAGACCCAGCGAAGGAGAAATGATGGCACGGCGATACGACTGCGGCGACCCGACCGACCGCAAGACGGGCCTGCGTGAGGCCGCGTCCGCCGTCCGCCGCGGCGAGCTGGTCGTGCTGCCCACCGACACCGTCTACGGGATCGGTGCGGACGCCTTCAACGCCGAGGCCGTCGGCGATCTGCTGGAGGCCAAGGGCCGCGGCCGCAACATGCCCACGCCGGTCCTCGTCGGCTCCCCGAACACCCTGCACGGCCTGGTCACCGACCTGTCCGAGCAGGCGTGGGAGCTGGTGGACGCCTTCTGGCCGGGCGCGCTCACCCTGGTCGCCCGGCACCAGCCGTCGCTCACCTGGGACCTGGGGGAGACCCACGGCACCGTCGCGGTCCGGATGCCGCTGCACCCGGTCGCGATCGAGCTGCTGAACGACTTCGGCCCGATGGCGGTCTCCAGCGCCAACCTCACCGGCCACCCCTCGCCCCAGGACTGCGACGCGGCCCAGGAGATGCTCGGCGACTCGGTCTCGGTCTACCTCGACGGCGGGCCGACCCCGGCCGCCGTCCCGTCCTCCATCGTCGACGTGACCGGCAAGGTGCCGGTGCTGCTGCGCGCGGGCGCCCTGACCGCCGAGCAGCTCCGGGAGGTCGTACCCGACCTCGAGGTGGCCAATTGACAGCCCCTGAGGGGCGTGGCATAGCGGAACACCGTCACCACAGCGCCGAGCACACCTTCCGCATCCTCCACGTCAGCACCGGCAACGTCTGCCGCTCGCCGATCACCGAGCGGCTGACCCGGCACGCCCTCGCGCACCGCCTCGGCAGCGAGCGCACCAGCGGGCTGATCGTGGAGAGCGCCGGGACCTGGGGACACGAGGGCGCGCCCATGGAGGCGCACGCCGCCACCGTGCTGACCGACTTCGGGGCCGACCCGGCCGGGTTCCTCGGCCGCGAGCTGCTCGACGAGCACGTCATCCGCGCCGACCTCGTCCTCACCGCGACCCGTGACCACCGCGCCCAGGTCATCTCGATGGGGCACTCGGCGGGGCTGCGCACCTTCACGCTCAAGGAGTTCACCCGGCTGGTACGGGCCATAGACCCCGCGACGCTGCCGGACCCGGAGGAGGCCGGCGGCGTGGTCGACCGGGCCCGCGCCCTGGTGCAGGCCGCGGCCGCGCTGCGCGGCTGGCTGCTGGCGCCGACCGAGGACGCGGACGAGGTGCACGACCCCTACGGGGCGCCGATCACCTTCTTCCGCTCCATCGGCGACGAGATCCACGAGGCCCTGGACCCGGTGGTGACGGCCCTGACGGGGGTGCCCGCTCCGGCGTAGAGGTGTCCCCTCGCCGTCCCCTCGCCGCGGGGCGGGCCCGGGCCTACATTGGGAGGACGCACCACAGGCGCTCTCCCCCCGAGCCCGTTCTACCTGAGGCTGTGAGCTTGCGATGGCCGCTACCCCCGCGCCGCCGCGCGGCACCCCGGCCGGGCCGCCCGGCGCGGCCGGTCCCGCCTGGGAGCCCGACTTCGACGCGCTGCGCCGGCAGGACCCCGACATCGCCGGGGTGGTCCTGGGCGAGCTGGACCGCGTCACCGGCGGGCTCCAGCTGATCGCCGCGGAGAACTTCACCTCCCGGGCCGTGCTGGCCGCGCTCGCCTCACCGCTGGCCAACAAGTACGCCGAGGGCTACCCCGGCGCCCGCTACCACGGCGGGTGCGAGCTGGTCGACGTCGCCGAGCGGATCGCCGCGGACCGGGCGCGGGCCCTGTTCGGCGCCGAACACGCCAATGTGCAGCCGCACTCGGGCTCCTCGGCGGTGCTGGCCGCGTACGCAGCGCTGCTGCGGCCCGGCGACACGGTGCTGGCGATGGCGCTGGCCCACGGCGGCCACCTCACCCACGGCTCCCCGGCCAACTTCTCCGGCCGCTGGTTCGACTTCATCGGCTACGGCGTCGATCCGCACACCGGGCTGATCGACTACGGGCAGCTCCACGACCTGGCGCGGGCCCACCGCCCCAAGGCGATCGTCTGCGGCTCGATCTCCTACCCCCGCCACCTGGACTACGCCGCCTTCCGGGAGATCGCCGACGACATCGGCGCCTATCTGATCGCGGACGCCGCCCACCCCATCGGCCTGGTCGCCGGGAAGGCGGCGCCCAATCCGGTGCCGTACGCGGATGTGGTGTGTGCCACCACCCACAAGGTGCTGCGCGGGCCGCGCGGCGGGATGGTGCTGTGCGGCGCGGAGCTGGCCGAGCGCGTGGACCGCGCGGTCTTCCCCTTCACCCAGGGCGGCGCGCAGATGCACACCATCGCCGCCAAGGCCGTCGGGTTCGGCGAGGCCGCGCAGCCCGCGTTCACCGCGTACGCGCACCGGGTGGTCGCCAACGCCCACGCGCTCGCCGACGCCCTGGCCGCCGAGGGCGTCCCGGTGACCACCGGGGGCACCGACACCCATCTGATCACCGCCGACCCCGCCGCGCTCGGCCTGGACGGGCGGGCCGCCCGGGCCCGTTGCGCCGCGGCGGGCATCGTGCTGGACAGCTGCGCCCTGGCGTCCGCGACCGAGCCGGGCGGCTGCGTCAAGGGCATCCGTCTCGGCACGGCGGCGGTGACCACGCAGGGCATGGGGGAGCGGGAGATGGCACGGATCGCCAAGTTGCTGGTGGCCGCGCTGGGCGAGGACGAGTCGGCGCCCCGGATCCGGGGGCTGCGCGCCGAGGTGCGCCAGCTGGCGGCGGCTTTTCCGCCGTATCCGGCATGATCCGCGCCTCTTCGGGGCATGATGCGCGGTTGCCCGCCCCCGGCGCGCGGGGAACCGGATCAGGCTAGGGTGAGGTCTCCTAGAGTGAGGCCCTGATCCACCCGCGCGACTTCTGGGGAATAGGTGCGTGAATACCTGCTGACTCTGTGCGTCACGGCCGCGGTCACCTACCTGCTGACCGGACCGGTGCGGAAGTTCGCCATCGTGGCCGGCGCGATGCCGGAGATCCGCGCCCGCGACGTGCACCGTGAGCCCACGCCGCGGCTCGGCGGGATCGCGATGTTCGGCGGGCTGTGCGCGGGGCTGCTGGTCGCCGCCCATCTCACCAACCTCAAGGGCGTCTTCGAGCTGTCGAACGAGCCGCGCGCGCTGCTGTCCGGCGCCGGGCTGATCTGGCTGCTGGGCGTCCTGGACGACAAGTGGGGCGTGGACGCGCTGATCAAGCTGGGCGGCCAGATGATCGCCGCGGGTGTGATGGTGCTCCAGGGACTCACCATCCTGTGGCTGCCGGTGCCCGGGGTGGGCCCGGTCTCGCTGACGCCCTGGCAGGGCACGCTGCTCACGGTCGCGCTCGTGGTGATCACCATCAACGCGGTCAACTTCGTGGACGGCCTGGACGGTCTGGCCTCCGGCATGGTGTGCATCGCGGCCGCCGCGTTCTTCATGTACGCGTATCGCATCTGGTACGGCTACGGCCTGGAGTCGGCCGCCCCCGCGACCCTGTTCGCCGCCGTCCTGATGGGGATGTGCCTGGGTTTCCTGCCGCACAACATCCACCCGGCCCGGATCTTCATGGGCGACTCCGGCTCGATGCTGATCGGCCTGGTGCTGGCGGCGGGCGCGATCTCCATCACCGGCCAGGTGGACCCGGACGCGATGAAGCTGTTCGTCGGCTCGGAGACCGCCGCGGTGCACGCCACCGTCCCGGTCTACATCCCGCTGCTGCTCCCGCTGACCGTGATCGCGGTGCCGTTCGCCGACCTGGTGCTGGCCATCGTCCGCCGCACCTGGCGGGGGCAGTCGCCGTTCGCCGCGGACCGGGGCCATCTGCACCACCGGCTGCTGGAGATCGGCCACTCGCACAGCCGCGCGGTGCTGATCATGTACTTCTGGTCGGCCCTGATCGCGTTCGGCGCCGTGGCGTACTCGGTCAACTCGGCCAGCATGTGGTTCGTGCTGGCGATCGTGGGGCTGAGCGCGGTGGGTCTGGTCCTGCTGCTGCTGCCGCGGTTCACCCCGAGGGTTCCGCGCTGGGCGGAGCGCTTCGTTCCGCCGCGCTACCGCCGCAGGCGCCGGGGCGCCGCGGCCGCTCGGGAGCTGGCCCGCGAGACATCCGCCACAGTGCCGGGGGCCGAGGCGGAGGCCGAGCCGGCGGGCCGGATTCCGGCGGGGATCAACGGGGCCACCGCGATCGGCGACCGCTCCCGGTTCACCCAGCAGCGGAAGATCGGCAGTTCCCGATAGCCCGCGGTCGAGGTGGAGTCAAGGTGCGATACGCTCCTTAGCCCTCCCGTGTGACGTGCAGCACAACGGACAGGTAAAGACCTCATCAAATAGTTTGTGATACCGTTCACGAAAACCCGGTGCCAGAGCCGAAGGGCCGTAGTGCGACTGTCCTTCGTCGCGAGGTTCCTTTCACCCCCGGGGATACGCTCGTCTACGACGAACCGTTGCTTCCGACTCTTGCCGGAGAACCCTTCATGCAGTCCAACGACGCCCGAACGCTTCTGCAGTGTGCCGTGCCCACCGCAGTCGTCGGTGCCGCCGCCACCGCTGTCGGCGCCGTGCTCGCCGGTGGCAAGGGTGCGTTGGGGGCCGCGTTCGGAGCGATTCTGGTGACCGCGCTGATGACGATCGACCTGATCGTCCTGGTGCGGACCGCCAAGAAGCTTCCGCAGATCTTCCAGATGATGGGTCTCGCGCTCTACGCGGTGCAGTTCCTGCTGCTTGCGGTGGTGCTCGGCATCTTCAAGGACACCACCCTGTTCAACACCAGGGCGTTCGCCTTCTCGCTGCTCGCCGCGACGCTGACGTGGATCACCGCGCAGACCCGCGCGCACATGAAGGCCAAGATTTTCTACGTGCAGCCGGAAGCGGAAGACGAACGGAACCCGGCGGGGGAGAAGAAGGCTTCTCCCGCCGGGTCCCCATCGTGAACTGTAGGGCCGGTATAAGGGCACGACCGCTCACCTGCTATCGTCCGGTGCCATCTGAGGCACAGCGGGCGCAGGTGGCTGAACCCCCGGATTCGACGGGACGGAATCGGCGGCCCATGCAGCTGCTGCCCACCGACCACACCGGACTTGCGCCGACAAGCCGCCCCCACATTCGTAAGACCAGTCCAGTGCCGTTCCGCGGTGATGCGCCGCGCCGACACAACGAGGTTGCCGTACCCATGCGCCACGCTGAAGGAGCTCGCGGTGAGTCCTGACCAGACGCTCGCCTTCGAGACCGATTGCCACATCTTCGACGGGTGCGGCTTCCCGGCCCCAGGGCTTCACTCGTTCACATTCGAGCCGATCGCCACGATCGGCGGCTTCGAGTTCACCAAGCCGGTCCTCCTGGCGCTGCTGGGCACCGTGGTCGTCATGGTCTTCTTCTGGGCCGCCTTCGGCAAGGCCAAGGTCGTCCCCGGCAAGCTCCAGCTGATCGGCGAGGCGGGCTACGACTTCGTGCGCCGCGGCGTCGTCTACGAGGCTCTGGGCAAGAAGGAGGGCGACAAGTACGTCCCCCTCATGGTCTCGCTGTTCTTCTTCGTCTGGATCATGAACCTCTGGTCGGTCATCCCGGTCGCCCAGTTCCCGGTGACGTCGATCATCGCCTTCCCGGCGGGGCTCGCCGCGGTCGTCTACGTCCTGTGGGTGAGCCTGACCTTCAAGAAGCACGGCTTCGTGGGCGGCTGGAAGAACATCACCGGCTACGACAAGTCGCTCGGCGCGGTGCTGCCGCTGGTGATGGTCCTGGAGACCTTCTCCAACCTCCTCATCCGGCCGTTCACCCACGCCGTCCGGCTCTTCGCCAACATGTTCGCCGGCCACATCCTGCTGCTGATCTTCACCATCGCCAGCTGGTACCTGCTGAACGGTGTCGGCATCGCCTACGCGAGCGTCTCGTTCGTGATGGTCATCCTGCTGACCGCCTTCGAGCTGTTCATCCAGGCCCTCCAGGCCTATGTGTTCGTCCTGCTGGCCTGCACCTACATCCAGGGCGCTCTCGCCGAGCACCACTGAGCGCCCCAGCCAGCCAGCCCCGTCCCAATAGGCGTCCGGTGGCCAACCCCCACCGGTCCGTGAAAGAGAAGGAAGAAACGGCATGTCCGCTCTCCAGACGACCCTCGCCGCTGTCGAGCTCAAGGGCAACCTCGGCTCGATCGGCTACGGCCTCGCGGCCATCGGCCCCGGCGTCGGCGTCGGCATCATCTTCGGTAACGGCACCCAGGCGCTGGCCCGTCAGCCCGAGGCGGCCGGCCTGATCCGCGCCAACCAGATCCTCGGCTTCGTCCTCTGTGAGGCGCTCGCCCTGATCGGTCTGGTCATGCCGTTCGTCTACCCGACCAAGTGACCGCGGCGAACGACCGGTCCACCGGACGAAAGGCAATGATGTGAACGCCTTGACATTCCTGGCGGCTGATGAGCCGGAGAACCCGCTCATCCCGCCGATCCCAGAGCTCGTCATCGGCCTCATCGCCTTCGCCATCGTCTTCGCTTTCTTCGCCAAGAAGCTCCTCCCGAACATCAACCGGGTTCTGGACGAGCGCCGTGCGGCGATCGAGGGCGGCATGGAGGAGGCCGAGGCCCGCAAGGCCGAGGCCCAGCAGGTCCTCGAGGACTACCGCGCCCAGCTCGCCGACGCCCGTCACGAGGCCGCGCGACTGCGCCAGGAGGCGCAGGAGCAGGGCGCCGCGCTCATCGCCGAGATGCGCGCGGAGGGCCAGCGGCAGCGTGAGGAGATCATCGCCGCCGGCCACGCCCAGATCGAGGCCGACCGCAAGCAGGCGGCCCAGACGCTGCGCCAGGACGTCGGCAAGCTCGCCACCGACCTGGCCGGCAAGATCGTCGGCGAGTCCCTCGAGGACGTCGCCCGGCAGGGCCGGATCATCGACCGGTTCCTCGACGAACTCGAGGCCAAGGCTGAGGCGGCGGCCGAGACGAAGGCCGAGGCCGGCCGATGAACGGAGCGAGCCGTGAGGCACTGGGCGCGGCGCGCGAGCGCTTCGACGCGCTGACGGACAACACCTCCGTCGACGCCGCGACCCTCGCCGACGAGCTGGCCGCCGTCACCGCGCTGCTCGACCGTGAGGTCTCGCTGCGCCGGGTCCTCACCGACCCGGCGCAGCCCGGCGAGGCCAAGGCCGAGCTGGCCGGGCGCCTGCTGGCCGGCCAGGTCGGCGGCGAGGTCGTCGACCTGGTCTCCGGCATGGTCCGGTCCCGCTGGTCGCGCTCGCGCGACCTGGTGGACGCGACCGAGGAGCTGGCGGCCTCCGCCGACCTCGTGGCGGCCCAGCGCGCCGGTGTCCTCGACGACGTGGAGGACGAGCTGTTCCGGTTCGGCCGGATCGTCTCCTCGTCCACCGAGCTGCGGTCCGCGCTGACCGACCGGGTCGCGACCACCTCGGCGAAGACCGCCCTGGTGCGCGAGCTGCTGGGCGGCCGGGCCAATCCGGTCACCGAACGGCTGGTCGGCCGTCTTGTCGCACAGCCGCGGGGACGTAGCCTGGAAGCGGGGCTGGAGGCCCTCTCGCGGCTGGCCGCGGCCCGCCGCGACCGCCTGGTCGTGGTGGTGACCTCGGCCGTGCCGCTCAGCGACCGGCAGAAGCAGCGCCTCGGCGCCGCCCTGGCGACGCTGTACGGCCACCAGGTGCACCTCAACCTGGACGTGGACCCGGCGGTCCTCGGCGGGATCGAGGTGCGCGTCGGCGACGAGATCATCGACGGCACCATCGCCGACCGCCTGGACGAGGCGGCCCGGCGGATGGCCGGCTGAGCCCGTCGCAGACTCGACAAGCCAACTCAACAAGCATGCAAGCGGCCCGAGTTGGGCCGTAGTCAGATACTTCGGGCCCAACAAGGAGAGCAGGGAACCCAGATGGCGGAGCTCACGATCCGGCCGGAGGAGATCCGGGACGCACTGGAGAACTTTGTCCAGGCGTACAAGCCGGACGCGGCCTCGCGCGAGGAGGTCGGTACGGTCACCGTTGCCGGCGACGGCATCGCGAAGGTCGAAGGTCTTCCCTCGGCCATGGCGAACGAGCTGCTGAAGTTCGAGGACGGCACCCTCGGCCTCGCCCTCAACCTCGAGGAGCGCGAGATCGGCGCGGTCGTCCTCGGCGAGTTCAGCGGTATCGAAGAGGGCCAGCAGGTGCAGCGCACCGGCGAGGTGCTCTCGGTCGCCGTCGGCGAGGGCTACCTCGGCCGTGTCGTCGACCCGCTGGGCAACCCGATCGACGGCCTCGGCGAGATCGAGACCGAGGGCCGCCGCGCCCTCGAGCTGCAGGCCCCCACGGTCATGCAGCGCAAGTCGGTGCACGAGCCGATGGAGACCGGCTACAAGGCCGTCGACGCCATGACCCCGATCGGCCGTGGCCAGCGTCAGCTGATCATCGGCGACCGGCAGACCGGCAAGACCGCGCTGGCCGTCGACACGATCATCAACCAGCGCGACAACTGGCGCTCGGGCGACCCGAAGAAGCAGGTCCGCTGCATCTACGTCGCCATCGGCCAGAAGGGCTCCACCATCGCCGGCGTGCGCGCCGCGCTGGAGGAGGCCGGCGCCCTGGAGTACACCACGATCGTCGCCGCCCCGGCGTCCGACCCGGCGGGCTTCAAGTACCTGGCCCCCTACACCGGCTCGGCCATCGGCCAGCACTGGATGTACCAGGGCAAGCACGTCCTGATCGTCTTCGACGACCTGTCCAAGCAGGCCGACGCCTACCGCGCCGTCTCGCTGCTGCTGCGCCGCCCGCCGGGCCGCGAGGCGTACCCCGGTGACGTCTTCTACCTGCACTCCCGGCTGCTGGAGCGCTGCGCCAAGCTCTCCGACGACATGGGCGCCGGTTCGATGACCGGTCTGCCGATCGTCGAGACCAAGGCCAACGACGTCTCGGCGTTCATCCCGACCAACGTCATCTCCATCACCGACGGCCAGTGCTTCCTGGAGTCCGACCTGTTCAACGCCGGCCAGCGCCCGGCTCTGAACGTCGGTATCTCGGTCTCCCGCGTCGGTGGCTCCGCCCAGCACCGGGCCATGCGCCAGGTGTCCGGCCGGCTCCGGGTGGACCTCGCCCAGTTCCGTGAGCTGGAGGCGTTCGCCGCCTTCGGCTCCGACCTGGACGCGGCCTCCAAGGCCTCGCTGGAGCGCGGTTCGCGCATGGTCGAGCTGCTGAAGCAGCCGCAGTACTCCCCGTTCGCCACCGAGGACCAGGTCGTCTCGATCTGGGCCGGCACCAACGGCAAGATGGACGACGTCCCGGTCGAGGACATCCGTCGCTTCGAGCGCGAGCTGCACGACTACCTGCACCGCGAGCACAAGGGCCTGATGACGAGCATCGTCGAGGGCGGCAAGATGTCCGACGACACCCTCGCCGCGCTGGGCGAGGCCGTGGACAGCTTCAAGCGCCAGTTCGAGACCTCGGACGGCAAGCTGCTGGGCGAGGGCTGAGCATGGGTGCCCAACTCCGGGTCTACAAGAGGCGGATCAAGTCCATCTCTGCGACCAAGAAGATCACCAAGGCGATGGAGATGATCGCCGCCTCGCGCGTCGTCAGGGCGCAGCGCCAGGTGGCCGCGTCGACTCCGTACGCCAGTGAGCTCACCCGGGCGGTGGGCGCGGTCGCCACCGGCTCCACCACCCAGCACCCGCTCACCACCGAGGCGGAGAACCCGACCCGGGCCGCGCTGCTGCTCATCACGAGCGACCGCGGTCTGGCCGGCGGCTACTCGGCGAACGTGATCAAGGCGGCCGAGCAGGCCACCAAGGCCCTCACCGCGCAGGGCAAGGAGGTCGACACCTACATCGTCGGCCGCAAGGGCGTCGCCTACTACGGCTTCCGTGAGTTCAAGGTCACGGAGTCGTGGACCGGCTTCACCGACAACCCGACCTACGCGGACGCCAAGAAGATCGCCGGCCCGCTGATCGAGGCCGTCCAGAAGGACACGGCCGAGGGCGGCGTGGACGAGCTGCACATCGTCTACACCGAGTTCGTCTCGATGCTGACGCAGACCCCGGTCGAGCACCGGCTGCTGCCGCTGAGCATGGAGAAGACGGCGGAGGAGACGGCGGCGAAGGACGTGATCGCGCCGCTGTACGAGTTCGAGCCGTCGGCGGAGGAGGTGCTCGACGCGCTGCTGCCGCGGTACGTCGAGTCCCGGATCTACAACGCCCTGCTCCAGGCGGCCGCGTCCAAGCACGCGGCCACCCGCCGGGCGATGAAGTCGGCGACCGACAACGCCGAAGAGCTCATCAAGTCGCTCACGCGGCTTGCCAACGCGGCCCGCCAGGCCGACATCACCCAGGAAATCAGCGAGATCGTCGGTGGCGCGAGCGCCCTGGCCGACGCCTCTGCGGGGAGTGACTGACAACTATGACCACCACTGTTGAGCCGACCGCTCCTGCCGGCGTGGCCACTGGCCGCGTCGCGCGGGTCATCGGCCCGGTCGTCGACGTGGAGTTCCCCGTCGACGCGATGCCGGAGATCTACAACGCACTGCACGTCGAGGTCATCGACCCCTCCGAGGAGGGCAAGACCAAGACGCTCACCCTCGAGGTCGCCCAGCACCTCGGCGAGGGCCTGGTGCGGGCCATCTCGATGGAGCCCACCGACGGCCTGGTCCGCCAGGCCCCGGTGACCGACACCGGCGACGGCATCACCGTCCCGGTCGGCGACATGACCAAGGGCCGGGTGTTCAACACCCTGGGCAAGATCCTCAACGAGCCCGAGGCCGAGTCCGAGGTCACCGAGCGCTGGTCCATCCACCGCAAGGCCCCGGCCTTCGACCAGCTCGAGTCCAAGACCGAGATGTTCGAGACCGGCCTGAAGGTCGTGGACCTGCTGACCCCGTACGTCAAGGGCGGCAAGATCGGTCTGTTCGGCGGCGCGGGCGTCGGCAAGACCGTTCTCATCCAGGAAATGATCGTCCGTGTGGCCAAGCTGCACGAGGGCGTTTCCGTGTTCGCCGGCGTCGGCGAGCGCACCCGTGAGGGCAACGACCTCATGGTCGAGATGGAGGAGGCTGGCGTTCTCGACAAGACCGCGCTGGTCTTCGGCCAGATGGACGAGCCCCCGGGCACCCGTCTGCGGGTCGCCCTGGCCGGTCTGACCATGGCGGAGTACTTCCGCGATGTGCAGAAGCAGGACGTGCTGTTCTTCATCGACAACATCTTCCGCTTCACCCAGGCCGGTTCCGAGGTCTCGACCCTGCTCGGCCGCATGCCCTCCGCGGTGGGCTACCAGCCGAACCTGGCCGACGAGATGGGCATCCTCCAGGAGCGCATCACCTCGACCCGCGGTCACTCGATCACCTCGATGCAGGCGATCTACGTCCCCGCGGACGACCTGACCGACCCGGCCCCGGCGACCACCTTCGCGCACCTCGACGCGACGACGGTGCTCTCCCGTCCGATCTCGGAGAAGGGCATCTACCCGGCGGTGGACCCGCTGGACTCCACCTCCCGGATCCTGGACCCGCGGTACATCTCGCAGGACCACTACGACTGCGCCACGCGGGTCAAGTCGATCCTGCAGAAGTACAAGGACCTGCAGGACATCATCAACATCCTCGGCATCGACGAGCTCGGCGAGGAGGACAAGCTCACCGTCTTCCGCGCCCGCCGCATCGAGCGCTTCCTGTCGCAGAACACCCACGCGGCGAAGCAGTTCACCGGTGTGGACGGCTCGGACGTGCCGCTGGACGAGTCGATCGCCGCGTTCAACGCGATCGCCGACGGTGAGTTCGACCACTTCCCGGAGCAGGCGTTCTTCATGTGTGGTGGTCTCGAGGACCTGAAGAAGAACGCGAAGGAGCTGGGCGTCTCCTGACGCCGGAGCTCACAGGAGAGGGGTGGGCCGCGTCCCGCCCCTCTCCTCACGCCCGTTATCCTTTGACGAAAGCCCTGTCGTACCCGGCAGGTGGAGACCCGAGGAGCCACGTTGGCTGCTGAGCTGCATGTCGAGATGGTCGCGGCGGACCGTAGTGTCTGGTCCGGCAAGGCCACCTTGGTCATCGCGCGCACCACATCCGGTGACATCGGCGTCATGCCCGGCCACCAGCCGCTGCTCGGTGTGCTGGAGTCCGGCCCGGTGACCATCCGTACGAGCGAGGGCGGGACAGTCGTCGCCGCGGTGCACGGCGGGTTCATCTCGTTCTCCGACGACAAGCTCTCGGTGCTCGCCGAGATCGCGGAGCTGTCCGACGAGATCGATGTCAAGCGGGCGGAGCGGGCGCTGGAGCGCGCCAAGGCGGAGGCGGACGCCGCCGCCGAGCGGCGCGCCGACGTCCGGCTGCGCGCGGTGGCGGGAGCGCACTGAAACCTGTCACGAACGGTCGAAACCCTCAGCCGCGGGCCGCGCGGGGACTCCCCAGCGCCGGTCCGCGGCTGAGGCGATGCAGGTGCGGTTTTTCCGGATGACGCGAGGAGGTCGGTGAAGATGGTCCTCGCTCTGCTCGTGAGCGGCGTGGTCGTCGCGCTGGTGGTGGTGGGGCTCTTCGTCTTCGGTCTGCGGCGGCGGCTGATCCAGCGCTCCGGCGGCACCTTCGACTGCTCACTGCGCTGGAACGCGCCCGGGCCCGAGGCCGAACCGGAGCCCAGCGGCAAGGGCTGGGTGTACGGGGTCGCCCGCTACAACGGTGACCGGATCGAGTGGTTCCGGGTCTTCTCCTACGCGCCCAGGCCGCGCCGGCTCCTGGAGCGCGCCTCGATCGAGGTACTGGAGCGCCGCACGCCGAAGGGCGAGGAGGAGCTCGCGCTGCTCTCCGACGCCGTGGTGCTGGCGTGTCTGCACAGCGGCACCCGGCTGGAGCTGGCGATGAGCGAGGACGCGCTGACCGGCTTCCTCGCCTGGCTGGAGGCCGCCCCGCCCGGCCAGCGGGTCAACGTGGCCTGATGCCTGACGCCTGACGCCTGATGCCTGATGCCTGGCGCCTGATGCCTGGCGCCTGACGCCGCCTGACGGGCCGGCGACGAACGGCCCCGGTCGCCTTCTCAGGGCCCGGCCACCCCCAACTCCCGGGCCAGCACCGCCGCCTGCACCCGGCTGCGCAGCCCCAGCTTGCCGAGCACCCTGCTGACGTGGGTCTTCACCGTGGCCTCCGCCATGGCGAGGTGGTCGGCGATCTGGGCGTTGGACAGGCCCTGGCCGAGGGCGCCCAGCACCTCGCGCTCGCGCGGGGTGAGGGAGGCGAGCTCCGCCGGTTCGGCGGTGACGGTCGCGGTGGCGGACCGCGCGGCGCTCGGCCGGGCGAACTCGGCGATCAGTCGGCGGGTCACCGCGGGGGCGATCATGCCCTCGCCGCGGGCCACCGTCCGTACGGCCTCCAGAAGCCCGGCCGCCTCGCTGTCCTTGAGGAGGAAGCCCGCGGCCCCGGCGCGCAGCGCCCCGAAGACGTACTCGTCGAGGTCGAAGGTGGTCAGGACCAGGACGTCGGCCAGCTGCTCGGCGACGATCTCGCGGGTGGCCGACACCCCGTCCAGGCGCGGCATCTGGACGTCCATCAGCACCAGGTCGGGGCGCAGCTCCCGGGCCAGGCGCACGGCCTGTTCCCCGTCGGCCGCCTCCGCGATCACCTCGATGTCGGGCGCGGACCGCAGGATGAGCACCAGCCCGGCCCGTACGGCCAGCTGGTCTTCGGCGACGAGCACGCGGATCACCGGTTCGAGGCTCCTTTGCCGTCGAGGTTGCGGTCGAGATTGCGGTCCGGGTTGCGGTCCGGGTTGCGGCTGAGGGTGCCGCCCAGGGGCAGGACCGCCCGTACGCGCCACACCGTGCCGGACGCCCCGGGGCGCGGGCCCGCCTGGAGGGTGCCGCCGAGCACGGAGACGCGCTCGCGCATCCCGACCACGCCCATCCCCGAGCCGGGCGCCCGGGGGCGGCGGCCCGGGCGCTTGTCGTACGGGCTGGTCACGCTGACCTCCAGGGCGCCGGCCGCCGACGGGCCCTCGGCGTCGTGGGCGAGGCGCACGGTCACCTCGCCGGGGGCCGCGTGCTTGAGGGCGTTGGTCAGGGACTCCTGGACGATGCGGTACGCGGCGAGCTCGACCGGGGCGGGGAGCGGGGCGGCGCCCGGCGGGCGTTCGTCGCACAGCGCGAACTCCAGCCCGCTGACGGCGGCGTCCGAGCGGGCGCGCTCGACCAGCGAGTCGAGGGCGTCGAGGGTGGGCGCCGCGGTGGGTTCCGTCTCCCCGCCCGCGTCGCGCAGCAGCTCGATGAGGGTGCGCATCTCGGCCAGGCCCCGCACGCTGTTCTCCCGGATGACGCCGAGCGCCTGGTCGGTGGCGGCGGCGTCGCCCAGGGAGAGCGCGGCGGTGGAGTGGATGGCGATGGCCGACAGATGGCCCGCGACCCGGTCGTGCAGCTCGCGGGCCATCCGGGCGCGCTCGGCCACCACCGCCTCCCGCCGGTCCAGCTCCGCCAGCAGGGCCGTCCGTTCGGCCTCGAGACGGGCGGCCTCGGCGGCCTCCCGGTGGTTGCGCACGATGGCCCCGGTGCCGGCCGGGGCGAAGGTGAGCAGGGCGGCCATCACGCCGATGAACAGCGACTCGGGGGTGCGCAGCAGCGCCAGCGGCACGACCGTGGCCGCCACGGTGACCATCCCGCAGGCGGAGGGCAGCCGCCGGGCCAGGGGCGCCGGGCCGTAGAGGACCGCCGCGTACACCACGTCCGTGTACATCAGGACGGTGGCGATGAGCGAGCCGCCGCACAGGTCCACGGCCAGGGCGGCGGTGCCGAGCGCCAGGGCGGTCCCGGGCGCCACCCGGCGCAGCAGTTCGGCGCCGGCCATGGCGACGAGGGAGGTGACCGTCCACACGTGGGGGAGGACCACGGGGCCCAGGTCGCCGAGGTAGACCCCGCCGCTCAGCCCCAGCGCCATCAGCAGCAGTCCGCCGAGCAGCCCGCCCGAGGCGATGGCGACGTCGACGCGGTGCGGCGGCGGCAGACGGGGCGGCATGGGTCCATCACAGCACGCGTCCGCCGCGACCGCGTCCGCTTCCGGGGGACTCCGGGCCGCGCGGCGTACATCGAAGGATGCAGTCCGGTTTCGTCGTCGCCGACGACGCGACGGTCCGGATCGTGCGGGACGGTAAGGGGGGTGGGCGTGAGAAGGGAGAACAGGCCGTGATCGTCGGACTGATCGTCGCGAGTGAGGTCGGCTTCTGGGTGGTGCTCCTCGGTGGCCTGTGCGTGCGCTACCTCCTGCGCCGACCACGGGCGGGCGCGGCGCTGCTGGCCTGCGTGCCACTGCTGGACCTGGTGCTGCTGGTCGCGACCGTGATCGACCTGCGGCGCGGCGCCGAGCCGTCGACCGCGCACGGGCTGGCCGCGGTCTACCTCGGCTTCTCCGTCGTGTACGGGCACTACATGATCAAGTGGGCGGACGGGCGCTTCGCGCACCGTTTCGCGGGCGGGCCGCCCCCGGTCAAGCCGCCCAAGTACGGGGCCGCGCGGGCCCGTCACGAGTGGCGGCTGTGGCTGATGACGCTGCTGGCCGCGGCGATCGCGGTGGCCGTGCTGCAGGTGTGCGTGTGGCTGATCGGCGACGCGGACCGCAGCGACCCGATGGTGGGGTGGCAGCGGCAGATGCTGATGGTCGTGGGCATCCACCTGCTGATCGCCGTCAGCTACACCGTCTGGCCCTCGAAGGACAAGAAGCGGGCCGAGGCGGGGGACCGGGGCCGGGCCCGGCCCCTCACCAAGCCCTGACGCCTACCGGGCCCTGACCCCGCCCGACCCGGTCAGCGGTTCTCGCCGGGCACCCACAGCACGTCGCCGACCTCCTTGTTGGCCGCCCGGGCCAGGATGAACAGCAGGTCGGAGAGGCGGTTGAGGTAGGTGGCGGTGAGCGGGTTCATGGACTCCGCGTACTCGTCGAGCGCGGCCCACGTGGAGCGCTCGGCCCGGCGTACGACGGTGCACGCCTGGTGCAGCAGGGCCGCGCCGGGCGTGCCGCCCGGGAGGATGAAGCTGCGCAGCTTCTCCAGCCCTTCGAGGAACAGGTCGCAGTCCGCCTCCAGCTTGTCGATGTAGCTCTGCTCGACGCGCAGCGGCGGGTGCGCCGGGTTCTCGACCACCGGGGTGGACAGGTCCGCGCCCACGTCGAACAGGTCGTTCTGGACGCGGACCAGCACCTTGACGATCTCCGGGGGCAGCGCCCCCAGGGCGATGGCCACCCCGATCGCGGCGTTGGCCTCGTTCGCGTCGGCGTACGCGGCGATCCGCGGATCGGTCTTGGCGGTGCGGCTCATGTCGCCGAGCGACGTGGTGCCCTTGTCCCCGGTGCGCGTGTAGATGCGGGTGAGTCTGACCATGGGGCCGAGCCTACGCGCGGCGCCGCGCGTGCCGGGCGGGCCCTACGCCCCGGCCTTGCGGAACACCCGGGTGCCGACCGTCATCGAGACGGCGCACAGGGCGAGTCCGACCAGCGCGCCGACGCCGACGGTGTCCCAGCCGAAGTCCCCGACGTACGCGGCGCGCACCGCGTCCACGAGGTAGCGGAAGGGCACACAGCGCGAGACGGCGTCCAGCCAGCCGGGCGCCAGGGCCATCGGCAGCAGGATCCCGGACAGCAGCATGGCGGGCATGTTGACCGTGCTGATGACCGGGGCGAACCCCTGCGGCCCGTCGACCCGCATGGCCAGGGCGTACGACAGCGAGGCCAGCGAGATGGTGAGCAGGCCGACGAAGAGGAAGCCCACGACCACTCCGAGCACCGGGGCGCGCAGCCCGAGCGCGACCGCGACGAGCACCAGCAGCAGCGACTGGACCAGCAGCAGGACCACGTCCTTGAGCGCCCGGCCCAGCAGCAGCGCGAGCCGGCTGACGGGGGTGACCCGCATCCGCTCGATCACCCCGACCTGCTTCTCGAGCAGTATGCCGAAGCCCGCGAAGGCGGCGCTGAACAGGCCGAGCTGGATGAGCAGCCCGGGGACCAGCGTCTGCCAGGAGTCGCCCTCGCCGCCGAGGGGCACGTCCCTCAGCAGCGGGCCGAAGAAGATCAGATAGAACATGGGCTGCAGCAGCCCGAAGACCACGCCGACCTTGGAGTCCAGGGCCTGGCGCAGATAGCGGCCGAAGATCAGGGCGGTGTCGGAGAACAGGTGGGACACGGCGGAGGGCTCCTGAGTCGCTAGACGGCGATCGGGGCGGTGTCGGGCTCGGCGGTGCGGCGCCCGGTGATGGCGATGAAGGCGTCCTGGAGGGTGGCCTCGGGCGACCCGCCGTACTGGGCCTTGAGCGCGGCGGCGGTGCCCTCGGCGACCACCGTGCCGCGGTCGACGACGACCAGCCGGTCGGCGAGCGCCTCCGCCTCGTCGAGGTAGTGCGTGGTCAGGAAGACGGTCATCCCCTGGCCATCCCGCAGCCGGCGGATCAGGTCCCACAGCTCGGCCCGGCTGCCGGGGTCGAGCCCGGTGGTGGGCTCGTCGAGGAAGAGCACCACGGGCCGGTGGGTGAGGCCCATGGCGATGTCGAGGCGGCGCCGCTGACCGCCGGACAGGGCGCCGCACTTGCGGTCGAGCAGCTCGCTCAGGCCGAGGTCGGCGGCGAGTTCCTCGGCGCGGGCGGCCGCCTCCGCCTTGCCGAGCCGGTACATGCGCCCCTGGGTGACGAGTTCCTCGCGGACGGAGACGGACGGGTCGGTGCCGCCGGACTGGGCGACGTAACCGATCTTCCGGCGCACCCCCTCCGGGTCCCGGGCCAGGTCGCACCCGGCGACGGTCGCGGCCCCGCCCGTGGGGGCGAGCAGGGTGGTGAGCATGCGCAGGGTCGTGGTCTTGCCCGCGCCGTTGGGGCCGAGGAAGCCGAGGATCTCGCCCGGCCGGACGGTGAGGTCGATGCCGCGGACGGCCTCCACGGGGCCGCGCTTGGTCTGGAAGGTCCGGGCGAGCCCGGCCGTGCTGATGACTGGCATGTGCCCAGAAAAGCAGGGAGACTTAAATTTTGCAATGACCCCAAAATTTAAGAGACACCATGGAAGCTAGGATGGGGGCATGGCGGAAGGGCTCAGGGAACGCAAGAAGCGGCAGGTCAGACAGCGCATCTCGGACATGGCCACCGCGCTCTTCCTGGAGCACGGCTTCGAGGCGGTCACCATCGCCGCGGTCGCCGAGGTCGCCGACGTGTCGGTCAACACCGTCTACAACTACTTCCCCGCCAAGGAGGACCTCCTCTTCGACCGCGAGGAGGAGGTCGTCGAGCGCGCCTCACGGCTCGTACGGGAGCGCGGGGAGGGCGTGTCGGCGGTGCGGGCGGTGCTCGACCGGATGCGCCGGGACGTCGCGGAGCGGAACCCGTACGCCGGGATGGACCCGGGCTACGCGCGCTTCCTGCGGATCATCCAGGAGTCCCCGACGCTGATGGCCCGTGTGCTGCGGATGCAGGGCCGGATGGTCGACCGGCTCGCGGCCACCCTGCGCGAGGAGACCGGCGCCGCCCCCGAGGACCCGACGCCCGAGTTCATCGCCCACCAGGTCATCGGCATGCAGAACGCCGTGGACCGCAGCATCGGACGCTGCCACACCGCGGGCAGCACCCCGGAGGAGACATCCGCGGAGGTGCTGCGGCAGATCGACGTCATGGAGTCGCTCCTCAGCGACGGCGTCCTCAACTATGCGGTGAAGAACACACCGTGACGCGCCTTACTAGGGGCTGCCACAAGGGGTGAACGGGCGTTAAGGTCCGGCCAACGGCGTCAGTTACGCAATGTACGAAAGGACGTGAAACGTGGCCAGGAAGCTCGCGGTCATCGGGGCCGGACTCATGGGATCCGGCATCGCGCAGGTCTCCGCCCAGGCGGGCTGGGACGTCGTGCTGCGTGATGTGACCGACGAGGCGCTGCGCCGCGGCACCGACGCCATCCGCGCCTCGTACGACAAGTTCGTCGCCAAGGGCAAGCTGGACGCCGAGGCCGCCGAGCAGGCCCTGGCGCGCATCACCACCACGACCGAGCTGGAGGCCGCCGCCGACGCGGATGTCGTCGTGGAGGCCGTCTTCGAGAAGATCGAGGTCAAGCGGGACATCTTCCGCACCCTCGACGGCCTGGTCAAGGACGACACCATCCTCGCCTCCAACACCTCAGCCATCCCCATCACCAAGATCGCGGCGGCCACCGAGCGCCCCGAGCGGGTCGTGGGCACCCACTTCTTCTCGCCCGTCCCGATGATGCAGCTGTGCGAGCTGGTGCGCGGATACAAGACCAGCGACGAAACCCTCGCCGCCGCCCGGGAGTTCGCCGAGGGCGTCGGCAAGACCTGTATCGTCGTCAACCGCGACGTCGCGGGGTTCGTGACCACCCGACTGATCTCCGCGCTCGTCGTCGAGGCCGCGAAGCTGTACGAGTCCGGGGTGGCCACCGCCGAGGACATCGACATCGCCTGCAAGCTGGGCTTCGGCCATGCGATGGGACCCCTCGCCACGGCCGACCTGACCGGGGTGGACATCCTGCTGCACGCCACGGAGAACATCTACACCGAGTCCCAGGACGAGAAGTTCGCGCCGCCGGAGATCATGCGCCGCATGGTCGACGCCGGCGACATCGGGCGCAAGAGCGGCGGCGGGTTCTACCGCTACTGACCCGGCACGCACCCGCCCGCTTCTGCCCCTGACGCGCCTTAAACGCAATCAGGGGCAGGAGCACCCTTGCGGGTGAATTCGGTATCGGTTCGCTTACAACCGGCAACTTCACCGCATGAGAGACAGTCAGTTCGGTAGACCAGATTGCTCATGCCAGATTGCTCATGGGAGACCGGGGGCATCTCCCAGCGGTGGCTGGGGGAGCACCACGTTGGGGAGCGCATATGCACATCAGGGGCGACCACGCCGAGCTCGTCGTCGGGGGTCGACTCGACGTCCGGAGCGCGGCGGACGCCCGTACGGCCTTGCACACCGCCCTTGAATCCGGCGGCGGGGACCTCGTACTCGACCTGACCGAGCTGGACTCCTGGGACGCCACCGGGCTCGGCGTGATCATGGGAGCCCACCGGAAGGCCGGCCGGGCCGGCCGGCGGCTGGTGCTGCGCGGGGTGCCGCCCCAGATGCAGCGACTGCTGGTGGCCACCCGGCTGCACCGGATCCTGGCCATCGAAGGCGGGCTCGAAGTCGAGTCGCTGCCGCGCGTCTGAGCGCCGGGGCGAGGCGGAGGCGAGCGCCCGGGGCCGGTGTGACGCCGCCGCGCGGCCGAGCGCGGCGTACGGGGGCCGGACGGCGCCACGGGGCGGCGCGACCTCACTGCCCGTCAGTGGATACTGTGGGGAGGTCCAGGGTCCGGTGACTTCGCCGGACACCATCCCTACGGCGGGCACCGGACCGGAAGCGACGGCAAGGCGCGCGTGCGGACAGGCCGGGAGCCGGACAGCACGCCACGCACCTGGGGGGCTTTCACCATGGATCCGACGAACCGCGGGTCGGAAGAGCACGGCCGCGACACCCCGACCCCGCACCCCGCGGACGGCGGTGGCGGCACCCCGCGGTCGCCGCGCGACCCGCTCACCCCGCACCTCGGCGGCTCCGCCGCCACGCCCGTGCGCACGGTGCGGCTGGTCTCCGGGGACTTCCTGCTGACGGTCAACCCGGTCGACGGCAGCGAGATAGAGCCCTGCCCGCCCGGCGAGCGGCCCGCCCGCCCCGAGCGCCGCGGCCCCGACGAGCGCGCCGAGCTGCGCCGGGCCGCCGCGCCGCCGCTGCCCGCGGGCGCGGTGGCCCTCGAAGTGCCCATGCTGGAGCGGGAGGAGGAGCGTGAGCGGCTGGGCCGGCTGCTCGCCCGCGGTCGCTCGGTGCGGGTCACCGGGCCCTCCGGCGCGGGCCGCAGCAGGCTGCTGGACGCCGTCGCCGCGGACTGCGAGAGCCTGGCGCCCGACGGGGTCGTACGCCTCTCCGGCTACCGCCGCACCCCCACCGACCTGCTCCACGAGCTGTACGCGACCGTCTACCGCGCCTCCCTCTACCGGCCCGGCCGGGCGGAGCTGCTGCAGGCCGTCGCGGAGATCGGCGCGGTCGTCGTGCTGGACGACATCGAGTTCGGCGGCGCCGCGCTGGACGAGTTCCTGGACGCGACGCCCGAATGCGCCTTCCTGATCTCGGCCACCCCGGCCGTCCCGGCCCCCTCCGCCGGGTCGCACCTCGAAGAGGTCTTCCTCTCCGGGCTGAGCCGCACCGGGTCCCTGGAACTGCTGGAGCGGGCCGTACGGCGGCCCCTGGAGGAGGACGAGCGGAGCTGGGCCGCGGACCTGTGGTTCGAGTCCGAGGGGCTGCCGCTGCGGTTCGTCCAGGCCGGAGCGCTGCTGCGGCAGCGCGACGCGCTGCGGGGGGAGGAGCGGCGGCCCGCCGGGGCGGCCGACAGCGACACAGGCCCCGGCTCCGGCTCGGGTGCCGGCAGCGGTTCTGGTTCGGGCGGCGGTTCGGGTTCCGGCGGCGGTACGGGTTCCGGGGCCGGCGCCGGTTCGGGTTCCGGGGCCGGCGCGCGGGACATCCCGCTGCCGACGCTCGCCGAGGGCTCGGCCCCCGTCGCGCTGATCGCCTCCCGGCTGAGCGCGGCGGCCCGCGACGCCCTGCGGTTCGCGGTCGCGCTCGGCGGCGAGTGCCCGCACCAGACGCACCTGCCCGCGCTGGCCGGGGACACCCACGCCGACGCGGCGCTCGGCGAGCTGATCGCCGGCGGCCTGGTCACCCCCGCCGGCCCGCACTACCGGTTGGCCGTCGGCGTGGCCGACCAGCTCGCCGCCGACGGCTACGCCGACGAGGCGGCCGAGCGCGCGGCCGCCGTCGCCCGGCACTACGCCTGGTGGGCCGGCCACCCCTCGGTCGCCCCGGAGCGGGTCGCCGTCGAGGCCGACGTGATCCTCACCGCCATGGCCGCCCTGGTCGCCGAGCGGGAGCCCGGCCGCGCCGAGGCCGCCGTGCTGCTGGCCCGCAGCGCCACTCCCGCCTTCGCCGCCGCGCTGCACTGGGGCGCCTGGGAGCGCGCCCTGCGCCACGGCCAGGAGGCCGCGCGGCTGGCCGGACAGGTGGCCGAGGAGGCGTACTTCCACCACGAGCTGGGCGTCCTCGCACTGTGCACGGGCAATCTGGAGCGGGCCCGGGCCGAGCTGGAGGCGTCCATCGGGCTGCGCGGCGTGCTGGCCGACAAGCCCGGCACGGTCGCGGGCCGGCGCGCCCTCGCCCTGGTCACCGACCGCTCCGGCGGCCCGGGGGCTTCGGGCGGTCGTACGGTGGCGGGGGAAGAGGTCTCGGACGCGCGCCACGACGAGTCGGCCTCGCCGCCCGCCGGCGGGTCCGCCGGGCGGCGGGACCCGGCCGACACGGAGATCACGGTGGTCACCCCGCGGGTCGCGACGACCGAGCCCCTCAGCCGCGTCGACGTGCTCGCCGCCGTCCGCTCCGCCGGTGCGGCCGGTGCGGCCGGTTCCGCGGGTCCGGCCGACGGCAGCGGCCGCACGGCGGGCGCGGGCGGCGCCGGCGGCGTGAGGGGCGGCCGGACCTCCCTCGGCCGCCGCTTCGCGGCGCTGACCGGCGCCCGGCGCAACCTGGTCGCGGCGGGCGCGGGCGCCCTGCTCCTCGCCGTCCTCGGCACGGTGGTGACCCTCGGCATGACATCGGGCGACGGGGACGAGGGCTCCGCCGACACCGTCAAGCCCGGCCCGTCGTCCTCCCGGCAGGACGACGACAAGGGGCTGACCGCCGACGAGCCCACGAGCGGCGCGGGCGAGAGCAGCCAGCCGGGCCCCAGCGGCGTCCCCGGGGCGCCCACGTCCCCGTCCACGCTGGTCAGCGGTTCGCCCAGCGCCACGGAGAGCCCGACCGCCCCGTCCTCGAGCGGCGAGGCCTCGCCGACGGACAAGCCGTCGTCCCCGTCCTCGTCCGGGTCCACCACCCACAGCCCGACCCGCACCCCCACCAGGACGCCGACCAGCCCCCCGACCAAGCCCCCGTCCCAGACGCCCACCACCCCGCCGACCACCCCGCCCTCCACCGCCACCACGAGCCCCGGAGGCGACACCACCAACACGGCGAGCGGCCCGGCGACCACGGCGAGCGGCTCCGCCTCCACGTCCCCGACCACCTCCGCGTCGGCGGGCTCGGCGGGCTCGGCGGTGAGCGTGCCGGCGTAAGCGGCCGACACGGCGAGAAAGCAGCGGGAGAACAGCGGGAAAGCACCGCGGCGCGGCCCGGCGATGCCGGACCGCGCCGCGCGCGTGTGTGGATGGAGGGAGAGGGCTCTCAGAACAGCCGCAGCTTGTCGTCCTCGACGCCGCGCAGCGCGTCGTAGTCCAGGACGACACAGCCGATGCCGCGGTCCGTGGCGAGCACCCGCGCCTGCGGCTTGATCTCCTGCGCCGCGAAGATCCCCTTCACCGGGGCCAGATGCGGATCGCGGTTGAGCAGCTCCAGATAGCGGGTCAGCTGCTCGACACCGTCGATCTCCCCGCGCCGCTTGATCTCCACCGCGACGGTCGCGCCGTCCGCGTCCCGGCAGAGAATGTCCACGGGGCCAATGGCAGTGGGGTATTCACGCCGAATAAGCGTCCAGCCATCGCCAAGTGTCTCGATACGATCGGCCAGCAACTCCTGCAGATGGGCCTCGACCCCGTCCTTGATCAGACCGGGGTCCACCCCCAGTTCGTGCGAGGAGTCGTGCAGCACTTCCTCCATGGTGATGATGAGCTTCTCGCCCGCCTTGTTCACCACGGTCCACACATCGCCGTCGCCCTCCTTGAGGGTGCACGGCGGAGACATCCAGTTGAGGGGTTTGTAGGCCCTGTCGTCCGCGTGGATCGACACACTGCCGTCGGCCTTGATCAGGATCAGACGGGGTGCCGAGGGGAGATGGGCGGTGAGCCGGCCGGCGTAGTCCACGGAGCAACGGGCGATGACGAGACGCATGGTCGGCAACGCTACTCGACGGCGGGCGGCCGACGCGATTCGTCCGGCGATGGGCCCCTTCAGTGGTGGCTGGTTGTGGACGCATTCTCCTGGTGCGCCCGCAGTGGCCGAATTACCGTTGAAGCGGGCGGTCGTCATGCGGGTACGCTCCGTCGCCGTCTGCCCATCCGTCCCTGAGACCCCCGTCACGGGGGTCGCGAGAGGAGAATCCATGTCGCTCGACGTCTCACCGGCCCTTCTTGCACAGGCCGAGCGAGGCGAGGTCGACGAAGCCGACTTCGTCGACTGCGTCCGGACCTCCCTACCGTACGCATGGGAGATGATCAGCTCTCTGGTGGCCCAGCTGAAGGTCGACGGCGGGGAGTTCGCCGACAACCAGACGCCGCCGCCGGACGAGCAGGCCCGCGGCCAGCTGCTGCGGGCGCTCGCGAGCGACGCGATACGAGGCGCGCTGCAGCGCCACTTCGGGGTACGGCTGGCCTTCCAGAACTGCCACCGGGTGGCGGTGTTCCCGTTGGACGGCTCGGCCGACGAGAGACTGGCCCGCTTCACCTCGCCCCGCGGTCAGCTGCTGAACCAGTCTCCTGAGCTGCGCGACTGCTGACCCGACCGTCCGCTGCCGCTCCACTGAGGGGGAAATGGAGGGGGAGATGTCTTGAGCGTGGGGGTGTCCAGGCCCGGACAGTGCCTAGCTCAGGAGCGGCAGCACTTCCGCGCCCAGCCGGCGCACGTTCTCCTCCGTGGCCGCCAGGTCGCCCGAGCCCTCCACCAGGAGCGCGAAGCGGCGGATGCCGGTGCGCTCCGCCGTCGCCGCCAGCCGGTCCGCGCACAGCCGCGGCGGTCCGACCGGGTGCAGCCCGCACAGCAGCTCGGCGTAGGCCAGCGGATCGCGCATCCGGCGCGGCCGCCCGTCCACCGTCACATGCGCGTCGAGCCCCTGGCGCAGCCAGCCGGGCATGGCCTTGAGGAGGGTCTCCGCCGCCTCCGGGCGCGCGTCAGCGATCTGCACCACCCCCGCCGAGACATGCTCGGCCGCCACCGCGGCCACCTCCTCGGGACAACGGCCCGCGGCCAGCGCCGATTTCCGCCACAGCTCGACCACCTCGGCCTTCTCGTCGTCCCCACAGTGCATCCCCAGCAGCATGGGCAACCCGCGCTCGGCGGCCAGCCGCACGCTGCGCGGTGAGGTACAGGCCACGATCACGGGCGGCCCGGACGCCGTCCGCTCGCCCAGCGCCTCGTCGGGGCGCGGCACGACGGGCACCTCGCGGAAGGCGTACCGCTCGCCGGCCGCGGCCACCCGCGGTTCGCGCAGCCAGCGCAGCAGCAGGTCCAGCGACTCGGGGAAGTCCCGCTCGTAGGCCCGCAGGCCGGTGCCGAACACCTCCAGGTCCACCCATGGCCCGCCCCGGCCGACCCCCAGCGTGAAGCGCCCCCCGGAGACGAGATGGAGCAGCGCGGCCTGTTCCCCCAGCGCGACGGGGTGCGCGGTCGGCAGGACGCTCACGGCCGTGCCGACGCCTATGCTCCGGGTGCGGCCGAGCAGCAGCGCGGCGAGCGTGACCGCGGAAGGGCAGACGCCGTACGGGACGAAGTGGTGCTCGGCGAGCCACACCGCGTCCAGCCCCGCCTCCTCGGAGACGTACGCGGACCGGACCGCCCGGTGCAGTGCCTCCCCCTGCCCCTGGCCCGGGAATTGGGCGGCGAGGATGAAAGCCCCCACGCGCATTGCCATCTGCCTCCTCTTGCGGCCGACGCCGCCGACACGGGCACCCTCCCCCGCATAGGCATTAACGCCTGACACGTGCCAAGGGCACGGCTTGGCAAGAAGTTTTCATGATGATCGGAGGGCGCCTGTGGATGCGGCTTTCGGGGACCGTGACGGTAACGCGTACGCTGGTCACAGTCAGTAGCTCCCAGCGTCCTTCGAGGTGCCCCGTGTCCCCACGCCGAAACCGCCCGCGAGGCGGCGAGAATCCGAGCGGCCGCGATGACGAGGACCGCGCGGACCGCTATGGGCTGGAGACGACACAGAGCTGGCGGGGCGAGGAGTGGGTGGTCCGCCAGATCGGCGGGGGCGCCGCCGCCAAGCACTACCGCTGCCCCGGCTGCGACCAGGAGATCCCGCCCGGGGTGCCGCACATCGTGGCCTGGCAGCAGTACAGCGGCGTGGACGACCGCCGCCACTGGCACAAGTCCTGCTGGAACGCGCGGGACCGCCGGAGCGCGAAGCTCCAGCGGTCCCG
Organism: Streptomyces sparsogenes; assembly: GCF_001704635.1. Lineage (GTDB taxonomy): Bacteria > Actinomycetota > Actinomycetes > Streptomycetales > Streptomycetaceae > Streptomyces > Streptomyces sparsogenes. Next base: position 167,159 of record NZ_MAXF01000096.1, read on the forward strand.
TAACGCGCCGAGATATTAGCCCTGCGGCCTCATGCGCCGCTTGTCACACGTCGCGCTTCTCGAGCAGCGCGTACGCGGCGACGAGCGCGGCGAAGGTGATGCCGGCCAGCACGCCCAGCTGCGACCAGCCGGTCCCGAGCTCGTCGTCGATCTGGAAGAGCGCGGCCAGCGACTGGGGCGAGGAATACTTCTGCATCTTCTCGCCCAGGGTCTGCAGGCTGCTCGACATCATCAGGAAGGCGGGGAGGATCGCCGGCAGCAGCACCACACCGAGCATCGTGGTGATCGCGCCGGCGGAGTGCCGCAGCATGCTGCCGACCGCGAGCGAGAGGAGCCCGAGCAGGGAGACATACAGCCCGGCCCCCAGGGTCGCCCCCATCATCTGCTTGCTCGTCGGCTCCTGGACGCCGGGCCCGCTGTGCATCCCCGAGCTCATCCAGGCCACCAGCGCCAGCGCGACGGTCGTGGTCACGAAGGACACCGCGAAGAAGACGAGGGCCTTCGCGGTCAGCACCCGCGAGCGCTGCGGCGAGGCGGTGAAGGTCGTGCGGATCATCCCGGTGCCGTACTCGGAGGAGACCACGAGCACGCCGAGCGTGACGATGCACAGCTGGCCGAGGAGTGTGCCGAACAGACCGGGGATGGTGGTCGGCGTGTCGGAGTAGTCGCTGTCGTTGGTGCCGCTGGCCACGAGCAGCCCGATGCCGACGACCAGCGCGACCATGACGCTCAGCGTCCAGATCGTGGAGCGCACCGACTTGATCTTGGTCCACTCGGAGGCGATGGCGTGCCCCAGGTGGGTGCGCCGGATCGGGATCGGCGAGGTGTACCCGGCGACGGGCCCGGCGGCGTACCCCTGCTGCGGCGCGCCCTGCGGGGCCTGCTGGTAGTGCGCCTGCTGGTGGGGCGTCTGCTGCGGCGCGCCCTGGGGTGCCTGTCCGGTGTGCTGGGGTGCCTGCTGGTGGGGCGCCTGCTGTTGGGGCGCGTGCTGCGGTGCGCCCTGGGGGGCCTGTCCGGGCTGCTGGGGCGGCTGCGGCGGGGCGGGCGGCTGGGTCCCCTGGGCCGGCTGCTGGTAAGGGGTGGTCATCGGGCGTCCTCGCTGTCGCGCTTGTTCATGTCGGCGGCGGCCGGCGCGGCGGCCGGAGCCGGGGGAGCGGCCGGCGGCTGCGCCGGGGCTGCGGCCTGCGGGGCGGCGGGCATGCCCTGACCGGCCTGGGGCTGCTGCGGCTGCCAAGGGGCCTGGCCGGGCGCGGGCTGGCCCTGGGCGGGCTGGCCGGGGGGCGCGGGCGGCGGGTTGTAGCCCGGCATGGCGCCCGCGGGCGGGTAGCCGCCGGGCGCGCCGCCCGCGGTCGGCGGGGCGTAGCCGTACGGCGCGCCCTGCGGGGCCATGCCCGGCACCGCTTCCTGCAGCCCCGCCCGCTGGTCGACGGTCGAGCGGTAGTCCACGGCGCCCTGCGTCATCCGCATGTACGCCTCCTCCAGCGACGCCTGGTGCGGGGAGAGCTCCCACAGGCGGACGTCCGCCTCGTGCGCCAGGTCGCTGATCCGCGGCAGCGGCAGGCCGGTCACCCGCAGCGCGCCGTCCTGCTCCGGGAGCACCTGGCCGCCGGCCTCGCTCAGCGCGGCGGTCAGCTTCTCGCGCTGGTCCGGCTCCCCGTCCGGGGTGCGGACCCGCGCGAAGTCCGCGGAGTTGTAGGAGATGAAGTCCTTGACGCTCATGTCGGCGAGCAGTTGCCCGCGCCCGATCACGATCAGGTGATCGGCGGTCAGCGCCATCTCGCTCATCAGGTGGCTGGAGACGAAGACCGTGCGGCCCTCGGAGGCCAGCTGCTTCATCAGGTTGCGGACCCACAGGATGCCCTCCGGGTCCAGGCCGTTGACCGGCTCGTCGAAGAGCAGCACCTGCGGGTCGCCCAGCAGGGCGGCCGCGATGCCCAGGCGCTGCCCCATGCCCAGCGAGAACCCCTTGGACCGCTTCCGCGCGACGCTCTGCAGCCCGACCACGCCCAGCACCTCGTCGACCCGGCGGGCCGGGATGCCGGACAGCTGGGCCAGGCACAGCAGGTGCTGGCGAGCGCTGCGGCCGCCGTGCACGGCCTTCGCGTCGAGGAGGGCGCCCACCTGCCGCGGGGCGTTGGGCAGCCGGCGGAAGGGGTAGCCGCCCACGGTGACATGGCCGGCGGTGGGCTCGTCGAGCCCCAGGATCATGCGCATCGTCGTCGACTTGCCGGATCCGTTGGGTCCCAGGAAGCCGGTGACGGCCCCGGGCCGCACCTGGAACGACAGGTTGTACACGGCCGTCTTGGCGCCGTAGCGCTTCGTCAGGCCGACTGCCTCGATCATTGTCCGCCCCTCGTGCGATGAATCCGGGGCGCTCGCCCCCGTGCGGGTTAGGAGGATAACCGTGTAGTCGTGGTTCCCGTTAAGCGAGAGCCGAGAGCGGATCGTGACGAGACCGCGTCCTCATGCGCGTGCCCCGCGCCGCACGAGGCGGGCGCGGGGCACGAGACGCGCTCAGCTGACGTCCGGACCGGATCGCACGAGGTGATCCGGCGGATGATCCGGCGTCACCGGCACCGGGGATCGCTGGTGCTCGGCGTCAGCGGCTCTGCTGGGCCGGGACACCGCGCGAGATCGGCTCGTCCTCGCTGGGGGAGCCGGCCGCGGCCACCGCGGCACCGGTCAGCGTGGCCAGCATCTCGCGGACGTTGGTCAGCTGGGCGTTGATGCTGTCGCGGCGGTTGGTGAGGGCCGCCAGCTCGCGCTCGGACTCGCTGCGGATGCGGTCCGCCTTGGCGTTGGCGTCCGCCACGATGTCCTCGGCCTGGCGCTGCGCGGTCTCCACCGTCTGGCGGGCGCGGCGCTCGGCGTCCGTACGCAGCTTCTCGGCCTCTAGGCGCAGCTGCTCCGCCCGGTGCTCGATCTCCGCCAGCCGCTTCTCGGCCTTGGCCTGACGGGAGGCCAGGTCGCGCTCGGACTGCTCGCGGCGCTTGGCGAGGTTCGTCTCGAAGTCCGCGGCGGCCTGGGCGGCCTTGGCGCGGGTCTCCTCGAAGAGGGTGTCGGCCTCCTCGCGCTTCTGCTGCGCGTCCTTCTGCGCGTCCTGACGCAGCGTCGCCGCGTCGCCCTTGGCCTTCTCGACGATCCGGGCGCCCTCGTCCTCCGCCTTCGCCTTGCGCTCGGCGGCGAACGCCTCCGCGTCGTTGCGCACCTGCTGGGCCGCCGACTCGGCCAGCTCGCGGTGCTGTTCGGCGGCCCGGCGGGCCTCCTCACGCAGATCCTTGGCCTCCTCCTCGGCGAGGCGGAGGATCTTCTCGACGCGGGCGCCGAGCCCCGCGTACGAGGGCTCCGCGTCGTTGATCTGGGCCTGAGCGTTCTGCGTCTCGAGGTGCAGCTCCTCGATGCGCTTTTCCAGAGAGGTGATACGGGCCAGTGCACTGTCACGGTCGGCGACGAGCTTGGTAATGCGGTCGTCCACCTGACCGCGGTCGTATCCACGCCGCACGAGCTCGAAGCCGAAGGGGGAGGAAGTGTCGCTCATGGGGTTCCTGTCGAAAGAGACCGGTGAGGTGATAGAGGGAATCCTAGGGGGCCAAACGGCGTGTCATCGAGTCAACGTCCGTTCGATCTGCACAATGTCCAGCCTTTTGAGTGGCAAGCAGACGGATGGCTTGTCACTCGTCGGGATGATACGGACACGCTGCGGGCGTGTCTCTAGCACCCCCGCACGGAACCCGCACGGAACCCGTACGGGACCCGCTCAGCCGTCCGAACGCTTGCCCGTCGCCCGGCTTCCCGCGCCGGCGCCCGTCTTGACCCCACCGCTGTCCTTTCCGCCGGACCCGCCCGACGCGGGGGCCTCGAAGGATTCCAACGCCGCCAGCACGTCCTGGACACGGGAGATCTCCGCGTTGATGTCCTCCTGACGCCGTTTGAGCAGCTCCAGCTCGCGCTTGCCGTCGTCCACGATCCGCTTGGCCTCGGCCTCCGCCTCCGCGCGCACCCGCTCCGCGTCCCGCGTCGCGTCCGCCTTCTTCTGCTCGGCCTCCTTCAGCAGCGTCTCGGCCTTCTTCACGGCGGCGATACGGACCTTGCTGGCCTCGCTGTTGGCGTCGGAGACCAGCGTCTTGGCCTTCTCCTCGGCCTTCACCAGCTGCGCGGTCGCCGCCGCGACCAGCTTGTCGACGCGCTCCCCGGTCGCCTTCATCTGCTCCGCGGACTCCCGGCGGGCCCGCTCGTGCAGCTCCTCCACCTCGGCCTCGGCCCGGGCCCGCAGCTCCTCGGCCCGCTCCCGGATGGCGGTCGCGTCGCCCCGCGCCTCGCCGAGCATCCGGTCGGAGTCCGTACGCGCCTTCTCCACCAGGCCGTTCGCCTGCGCGGTCGCCTCGCTGACGATCCGTTCGGCCTCCTTGCGGGCCGCGCCCACCATCGTGTCGGCCTGCTCCTCGGCGGCGGTCGCGGCCCGCAGCGCGGCCTCCCGCGCCTCCGCCGTCAGCCGCTCCGCCTCCGCCGTGGACTCGGTGACCAGCCGGTCGGCCTGGACCGCCGCCTCCGAGCGCCGCTTGTTGGCGTCCTCGCGCGCCTCGTCGACCGTACGCTCCGCCTCGGCCCGCGCCTCGGAGCGGATCCGCTCCGCGTCCGTCGCCGCCTCGGCCGCCACCCGCTCCGACTCCGCGCGGGTGCGCGCCGCGTGCTGCTGCGCCGACGTCACGGTCTCGGCCGCCTCGGTGCGCAGCCGCTCGGCCTCCGTGCCGGCGTCCGCCAGCAGCCGCTCGGCCTCCTTCGTCGCCTCGCCGACCAGCCGGTCGGCCTGCGCGGCGGCCTCCGAGCGGATGTTGTTGGCGTCCCCACGGGCCTGGGCCCGGGTGCGCGCCGCGTCCTGCTCGGCCGTCGCCCGCGCGTCGGACGCCTCCGTACGGAGCTGCTGCGCCCGCGCGTTGGCCTCCGCGACCAGCCGCTGGGCCTCCTCCGTCGCGCCGCTGACCAGCGTGTCGGCCTGCTCGGCCGCCTCGTTGCGGAGCTTGTTGGCGCTGCGCCGGGCGTCGTCCAGGACCTCCTGGGCCTCGGTGCGCAGCCGCTCGGCCTCGCGGGTGGCCTCGGCGACCAGCCGGTCCGCCTGCTCGGCGGCGTCCGAACGGCGCCGGTTGGCCTCCTCCCGGGCCTGGCCGGTGAGCCGGTCCGCCTCCGCGATCGCCTCCGCGACCGTGCGCTCCGCCAGCGCCTTGGCGGCCTCCGACTCCTCCTGCGCCTCGCGCCGCAGCCGGGCCGCGTCCTCGGCGGCCCGCTCCCGCTCGGCGTGCGCGTCCGCGCGGACCCGGTCCGCCTCGGCCTGCGCCTCGTGGCGGGTGCGCTCCGCCGCGTGCTCGGCGGCCGTACGCAGCCCGGTGATCTCCTCCTCGGCCTGCTCGTGCAGCCCCGCGACCGCGTCCCGCACCTGCTGCGCGGTCTGCTCGGCGGCCGACACCAGCTCGGCCGCGTGCCGCTCGGCCTCCTCGACCAGCCGCTGCGCCTCTTCCTGCGCCTCGGTGACCCGGTTGCGGGCGGCGGCCAGCAGCTCCTCGCTCTGCTCGTGCGCCAGGCTCCGCTCCCGCTGGGCCTCCTCGCGGGCGTCGCCCAGGGTCTGCTCGGCCTCGCGGCGGCGGCGGGCCGCCTCCTCCTGGGCGGCCGCGAGCGCCTCGGCGGCCTCGGCCCCGAGCCGCTCGGCGGCCGCGTTCGCCTCCGCCCGCACCCGGTCGGCCGTCTCCTGTGCCTCGGTGCGCAGCCGCTCGGCCTCCGCGGCGGCCTCGCCGCGCAGCCGCACCGCGACCGCCTCGCCCTCGGCGCGCATGTCCGACGCGTCCGCGACGGCCTCGTCACGCAGCCGGTCCGCCTCCGCCTCGGCCTGCTGGCGCAGCGCGGCCAGCCGCTCGGCGGACTCGGCGCGCAGCCGCTCCGTGTCGTCCGCCGCCTCCCGGCGCAGCCGCTCCGACTCCTCGCGGGCCTCGCGCAGCGCCTGCTCGGCCGAGGCGAGCCGCTGCTCGGCCTCCCCCTGGAGCCGGGCCAGCTCGGCCTCGGCCTCCGCGCGGCGGTCGGCGGCGACCGCCTCCGCCTCCTCGCGGATCCGCCGGGCGGCGTCCGCCGCCTCCGTCCTGACCTGCTCGGCCTGGGTCTCGGCCGAGGTCACCAGCTCCTCGGCCTCGCCGCGGGCCCGCTCCAGCGCCTCGTCGGCCTGCCGGCGCAGCGCCGCGGCCCGCTCGATCGCCTCGGTGCGCACCCGCTCGCTCTCGGCGGTGGCGCCCGAGCGGGTCTCCTCCGCGTCGGCCTTCGCCTTGGCCAGCAGCTCCTCGGCGGTGCCGGCCGCCTCCTCGATCTGCTGCACCGCCTCCCGGCGGGCCTCGGCGCGGATCCGCTCGCCCTCGGTCACCGCCTCCGCGCGCAGCTGCTCGGCCTCGCCGCGCAGCCGGCGGGCCTCCTCCTGCAGCTCGACGGTCTTGGCGCGGTACTCCTTGGTGTCGTCCTTCGCCGCGCCCTTCAGCTGCTCGGCGGTGTCGTGCGCCTCGGCCCGCAGCCGGTCCGCCTCGGCCTCCGCCTTGGCCCGGATCCGCTCCGCCTCGTCGGCCGCCGCCTTCGTGGTGGCCTGCGCGTTCTCCGAGGCCCGGGTCAGCACCTCCTCGGCGCTGCGGGCCGCCTTGGCCAGCTGGGCGGCCGAGTCCTCGGCGGCCTTGGCGCGCGCGGTCTCCTCCGCCTCGGCGATCAGCCGCTCGGCCTCGGCGCGGGCGTCGTCCCGCAGCTGCTCGGCCTCCGCGCGCAGCGCCTCGGCCTCCTTGGTGGCCTCGCCGACCAGCCGGGCGATCTCCGCCTTCGCGGTCCGGGTGCGCTGCTCGTTGTCCGTCTCGGCGGCCGACAGCCGCTTGGCGGCGGCCTCCTTGGCCTCCGTGACCACCTTCTCCGCCTCGGCGCGCGCCTCCCGCAGCGCGGCCTCGGCCTCCTGCATGCGCTGTTCGGCCGCCCGGGTCAGCTCGGCGGCCTGCTTGCGCGCCTGGTCCGACTCGGAGGCGGTGGAGGTGCGCAGCTGCTCGGCGTGGGTGGCGGCCTCCTGCGCCTGGGCGCCGGCCGTGCTCAGCAGCCGCTCGGCCTCCGTACGGGCGCGACGCAGGATCGCTTCGGCTTCCGCGCGGGCCGACTCGGCCTCCGCGCCCAGCCGCTCCCGGGTCTGGTCGGCCAGCCGCTGTGCCTCGGCGCGGGCGGCGGCGAGCGCCTGCTCGGCCTCGGCCCGCGACTCGTCCAGGAGCCGGCGGGCCTGCGCCTCGCTGCGGGCCCGCAACTGCTCGGCCCAGGCGACGTTCTCGTTGACGTGCGACTCGACGGTGGCGCGGCGCTCGGCGAGTTCCTGGTCGAGGCGCTGACGGCGCGCCACCGCCTCGGCGTGCAGCTCGGCTTCGAGCCGGGCCTGCCGTTCGGCCTGCTCCTGGAGCAGCCGCTGGGTCTGGGCCCGGGTCTCGCGCAGCTCGCGCTCGGCGTCGGCGCGCAGCTGGTCCGCCTGGATCTGCGCGTTCCGCAGCAACTGCTCGGCCTGGTAGCCGAGGTTGGCGCTGTCGTAGGCAGGGCGGCTCGCGAGATTGCGGCGCGCCTCGTGCAGCTTGGCGCGCAGCACCTCGACTTGGTAGCCGAGGTCGTCGGCGTGCTGGACGGCCTTCTCCCGCTCGGTCTTCAGCCGCTCCATCTCGGCCTCGAACTTCGAGAGGTGGTCGTCAGGCTCGTAGCGGTCGTAGCCCCGCACTGCGCGGTCCCATCCGTCCCCTGGTCGCGTTGGCGGCCGGCTCCGTACCTGGGGGTGCCACGTGGCACCTCGCGGTCCCGACCTGGCGTCCGGCCATGGCGGCCGGACCGGAGCTAGCCCTTCCGAAGAAATGGTGTCAGATCATCGGCGAAGCCTGGGCCGGACCCCGATCCTTTCCGATCTCGTTCCCGTACCCCGGCCGAGGTTGCACTCTACCGGCCGGGGAAGGGGAAGGTCAGTGGTCCGCTTGAGTGGTGGACGGAGGGGTGGCCGGAGGGGTGGACTCCCCGGCGGTCCCGGAGCGGTCCTCCGCGGCGTGGGGCGCCGCGGTGCGGGGCGCCGCCGTGACGAGTTCGGTGAGCACGCCGTGGCAGTCCTTGGGGTGCAGAAAGGTGATCCGCGAGTTCATGGAGCCGCGGCGCGGCTCCTCGTACAGCACCCGGACGCCCTTGTCGCGGATGGCCTCGGAGTCGGTGTCCACGTCCGCGGTGCCGAAGGCGATGTGGTGCACCCCCTCACCGTTCTTGGCCAGCCACTTCCCGACGGCCGAGTCCTCCCGGATCGGCTCGAGGAGCTGGAGGTACGAGGCCCCGCCGTCCGAGGTCTCGTTGATCTTGAGCATGGCCTCGCGGACCCCCTGCTCCTCGTTGACCTCGGTGTGGAACACCTCGAAGCCATACGTGGCACGGTAGAACTCGACGGTCTTGTCGAGGTCGAAGCAGGCGATCCCGATGTGGTCGATTCTGGTCAGCATGTCCCCAGTGCACCCCTCGCACGGGCGGTTACGCAACGTGCGCGCGATCACACCGGTGGCACGGTGACCCGGCGGGTACTCCTCAGTACATTGACGATAACCCTCGTTAACTTCCCTCTTCTCTGGAGGACGCACCATGACTCGGACATCTGTGATCGTGGCCGGCGCGCGTACGCCGATGGGGCGACTGCTGGGCGGCCTGCGGTCCTTCTCCGGGGTGGACCTCGGCGGATTCGCGATCAAGGCGGCGCTGGAGCGGGCCGGTATCGGCGGCGACCAGGTGGAGTACGTGATCATGGGGCAGGTGCTCCAGGCGGGTGCCGGGCAGATCCCCGCCCGGCAGGCGGCCGTGAAGGCGGGCGTTCCGATGCGGGTGCCCGCGCTGACGATCAACAAGGTCTGCCTGTCCGGGCTCGACGCCATCGCCCTGGCCGACCAGCTGATCCGGGCCGGTGAGTTCGACATCGTGGTCGCGGGCGGCCAGGAGTCCATGACCAACGCCCCCCACCTGCTGCCCAAGTCCCGCGAGGGCCACAAGTACGGCGCGATCCAGATGCTCGACGCGATGGCCCACGACGGGCTGACCGACTCGTTCGAGGGCATCGCCATGGGCGAGTCGACCGAGAAGCACAACACCCGGCTGGGCATCCAGCGGCCCGAGCAGGACGAGTTCGCCGCGCTCTCCCACCAGCGGGCCGCCGCGGCCCAGAAGAACGGGATCTTCGACGCCGAGATCACCCCGGTCGAGATCCCGCAGCGCAAGGGCGAGCCCGTCGTCATCGGCAAGGACGAGGGCATCCGCCCCGAGACCACCGTCGAGACGCTCGCCAAGCTGCGGCCCGCCTTCACCAAGGACGGGACGATCACGGCGGGCAGCTCCTCGCCGATCTCGGACGGCGCCGCCGCCGTGGTCGTGATGAGCAAGGCCAAGGCGGAGGAGCTGGGCCTGGAGTGGATCGCGGAGATCGGGGCCCACGGGAATGTGGCCGGGCCCGACAACTCCCTCCAGTCGCAGCCCTCCAACGCGATCGCCCACGCGCTGAAGAAGGAGGGCCTCGAGGTCGCGGATCTTGACCTGATCGAGATCAACGAGGCGTTCGCGGCGGTCGCGGTCCAGTCAATGAAGGATCTTGGGGTTTCCTCCGAAAAGGTGAATGTGAATGGCGGTGCGATCGCTCTCGGTCACCCGATCGGGATGTCCGGCGCCCGCATCGTGCTGCACCTCGCCCTGGAGCTGCGGCGGCGGGGCGGCGGGGTGGGCGCCGCGGCGCTGTGCGGCGGCGGCGGGCAGGGGGACGCGCTGATCATTCGGGTGCCCCGGTAAGTGACCCGGTAAGTGACCCGGCAGGCAACCCGATAAGCAACGCAGAAGGGAGCGGAGCGGCGATGGCTGATGTGCCCACGCTGGTGGAGCAGGCGCGGGAGGGGCGGCCGCGCGCGGTGGCCAGGCTGATCTCGCTGATCGAGGGCGACTCACCGCAGCTGCGCGAGGTCATGGCCGCGCTCGCTCCGCTGGCGGGAGGCGCGTACGTGGTCGGGGTGACCGGTTCCCCGGGCGTCGGCAAGTCCACGTCGACCTCCGCGCTGGTCACCGCGTACCGCAAGGCCGGGAAGCGGGTCGGGGTCCTCGCCGTGGACCCCTCCTCACCCTTCTCGGGCGGGGCGCTCCTCGGAGACCGGGTGCGGATGTCCGAGCATGCCTCCGACCCCGGCGTCTACATCCGCTCCATGGCCACCCGCGGGCACCTGGGCGGCCTGGCCTGGGCCGCCCCGCAGGCGATCCGGGTGCTGGACGCCGCCGGGTGCGAGGTGGTGCTGGTCGAGACCGTCGGCGTCGGGCAGTCCGAGGTCGAGATCGCCGCCCAGGCCGACACCAGCGTGGTGATGCTCGCGCCCGGCATGGGCGACGGCATCCAGGCGGCCAAGGCCGGGATCCTGGAGATCGGCGACGTGTACGTGGTCAACAAGGCCGACCGGGACGGCGCCGACGCGACGGTCCGCGAGCTGGGGCACATGCTGGGCCTCGGCGAGGCCCGCGCCCCCGGGGACTGGCGGCCACCGATCGTCAAGACGGTCGCGGCCCGGGGTGAGGGCGTCGACGAGGTGGTCGAGGCCCTGGAGAAGCACCGGGCGTGGATGGAGGAGCGCGGGGTGCTGGCCGAGCGGCGGCTGCGGCGCGCGGCGGGCGAGGTCGAGACCATCGCCGTGACGGCCCTGCGGGCCCGGATCGGGGACCTCCACGGCGACCGGCGGCTCGGGGCGCTGGCCGAGCGCGTCCTGGCGGGGGAGCTGGACCCCTACGCGGCGGCGGACGAGCTGGTGGAGGGGGTCACCTCCGCCGGCTGAGGCCGGGTGCCGAGGCCGGGGGCTGCGACCGGGGGCTGAGGTCTGGTGCTGGGGCCCGGGGGCCGCGCCGGGGCTGCGGCCGGGTGCCTTGACCGGGTCCTGGGGCGGTGTCCTGGGGCCGGGTGCCGCGATCGGGTGCTGCGACCGGGGGCTGAGGTCTGGTGCTGTGGCCGGGTGCCGCGATCGGGTCCTGGGGCCGGGTGCTGCGGCCGGGTGCCGCGACCAGGGGCTGCCCACCGGGGCTGCGGCCGGGTGCTGTGCCGGGGGCGCGCGTCCCCGCCCGCTCCCCCGTCCCGCGGCTACAGCCGCTCCGTGGCCTCCAGCCGTACGCGGCCTCCGACGTCGATCAGACCGTCCGGCCCCGGCGCTGTCAGGATCTGTGAGCCGCGCCCCTGCGCGATGTTCAGGGCGCGGCCGAGGCGGTCCGTCAGCAGCAGCGCCGCCGCGCCCGTCGCCTCGTCCTCGTCGATGCCGTCGCCGCGCCCGGGGAAGGCGCGGGCCCTGATGCGGCCGGCCGCCTCCTCCTCCCAGGCCCAGGCGTAGATCCACTCGCCCGGCGGCGGTACGGGCAGGGCGTCCACCTCGGCGGCCGAGCCGTGGCGCCGCAGGGTGCGCGGCGGCGCCCACTCGGGGCGCGCCTCGATCCAGTTGAACTCCCCTTCGAGCCGCGCGCCCACCACACCCGCGGGGGTGATCAGTTCGGGCACGTCGAGCAGCCAGGCCGTGCCCACGCACGGGTGCCCGGCGAACGGCAGCCGCAGCGTCGGCGTGTAGATGTCGATCGCGCCGCGCTCGGGGTCGTCGACGAACACGGTCTCGCTGAATCCCAGCTTGCGCGCCACGGCCTGGCGCGCGGCCGTCCCGGGGACGGCCGCGCCGTGGCGTATGACGCCGAGCCTGTTGCCGTGGCGGCCGTCGGGCCCGCAGAAGACGCGCAGCACGTCGTATTCGGTCATCCGCGCAGTACATCACGCGGGCCCGACGCCAGGTCCGGCCGCCATGTCCGGCCGGCGTCAGTCGTCGTCCTCGTGGTCGTCGTCGTCCTCGTGGGCCGCGGTGACCGTGCCCGTGGCCGGGTTCACGTGCACGTCATGGGCCTTGCCCGAGCGTTCCACCTCCCAGACCTTGCCCTCCAGCTCCACCGAGGTCACCCCGGACCCGGCCCGGGTGGCCGCCTCGACGGCGTCGAACCTCGCGGTCCGCAGGAGGGTGCGGTCCACGCCGTCCTCCCCGTCCCTGTCGATCTTCTGGCTCACCCGGCCGTCGCCGTGCACCGTGACCTCGTGCCACGTGCCGTCCTTGCCGAGGACGTCCACCTCCCAGCCGGGCCGCTCGTCGTCGCGCTCGATGGAGGCCACGGCGCCCGGCACGGCCTTCAGCGCCGCCCGGCCCGCCTGGGCGAGCGAGGACGACTGCGAGGCCGCCGGGCTGCCGGCCACCGGGCTGCCGACCGCCGGGCCGTCGGCGGCCGTGGTGCGGGCCGTCGTGGTCCCGGAGGCCGGGGTGCCGGAGGCCGTGGCGACCGCGGTGGCGGCGCCGGCGGTCAGGGCCGCGGCGGCGAGGGCGGCGATGACGGTGATGCGCTTCATGTGGGTTCCTCCCCGGTTGTGTTGACGTGAACCACAGTGCCGGGGGGTGGCTGAAGCCAGGCTGAAGTCACCTGAAGGGATCTTCAGGTTGTCTCTGCGAGGCTTTCCCCATGCGTTTGCTGATCGTGGAGGACGAGCGTCGGCTCGCGTTGTCGCTGGCCAAGGGGCTCATGGCGGAGGGCTTCGCCGTGGACGTGGCGCACGACGGGCGCGAGGGGCTGCACCGGGCCCAGGAGGGGGCGTACGACCTGGTCGTCCTCGACATCATGCTGCCTGGGATGAACGGCTACCGGGTGTGTGCCGCGCTGCGGGCCGCGGGGTGCGAGGTGCCGATCCTGATGCTGACGGCGAAGGACGGGGAGTACGACGAGGCCGAGGGGCTCGACACGGGCGCCGACGACTACCTGACCAAGCCGTTCTCGTACGTGGTGCTGCTCGCGCGCGTACGGGCGCTGCTGCGCCGCCGGGGGCAGGGCGCCTCGCCGGTGGTGCGGGTGGGGGACCTGGTGGTGGACCGCGGAGCCCGCCGGGTCGAGCGGGACGGGAGCGAGGCCGCGCTGACCGCCAAGGAGTTCTCCGTGCTGGAGCAGCTGGTGGTGCGGCCGGGGGAGGTCGTCTCGAAGGCGGAGATCCTCGAGCACGTGTGGGACTTCGCGTACGAGGGCGACCCCAACATCGTCGAGGTGTATGTGAGCGCGCTGCGGCGGAAGCTCGGGGCGGGCGTCATCGAGACCGTACGCGGGGCCGGATACCGGCTGGTGGGGTCCCGTGCGTAGGGCTTCGGTGCGGGCGCGGGCCGCGGTGGGGGCGACGCTCGTGGTCGCGGTGGCGCTGGTCGCGGCGGGGGTGGCGGTGCTGGGGGTGCTGCGGGCGAATCTGTCGGAGCAGGCCAGGCTGCAATCCGAGGTGCGGGCGCGCTCGGTGGCCTCGAAGGTCGCGGCCGGGGTGCGGTTCGGCGGGCTGGGGCTGGGCGAGGACCCGGTGCAGATCGTGGACCGGCAGGGCCGGGTGCGGGCGGTGAGCGACGACCTGGAGGCCGTGACGGGGGCGGGGAGCCGTTCGGTGGTGCCGGTGCGCGTCAAGGTGGAGGACGAGGACGACCCCGGGAGCGTGTCGACCGAGGAACCCCGGTTCACCGAGGGCACCGCCCGGGTGGACGGGGACGAAGCGGACTATCAGTGGGCCGCGGTGCGGGTGGTCACCCCGGCGGAGGAGTCCGTCACGGTGTACGCGGGCGCCCCGCTCGCCACCGGGACGGTCGGATCGGTGCGGGACGCGATGCTGCTCGGACTGCCCGTGCTGTTGGCGGTGGTGGCGGCGGTGACCTGGCTGGTGACCCGGCGCGCCCTGCGGCCGGTGGAGGGGATCCGCCGGGAGATGGCCGCCATAACGGCCAGTACGGACCTGACCCGGCGGGTGCCGGTGCCCGCCTCGCGGGACGAGGTGGCCCGGCTGGCCCGGACGACGAACGAGACGCTCGCGGCGCTGGAGGCGGCCGTGGAGCGGCAGCGGGCGTTCGTCGCCGACGCGTCCCACGAGCTGCGCAGCCCCATCGCCTCGCTGCGCACCCAGCTGGAGGTGGGCGCGGCCCATCCGGAGCTGCTGGACGTGGACGGCGCCGTGGCGGACGTGGTGCGGCTGCAGCGGCTGGCGGGCGATCTGCTGCTGCTGGCCCGGCTGGACGCCGGGGAGCGGCCCTCGGGGGCGCGGGTGGCGCTGGCCGAGCTGGTGCGCGAGGAGCTGGCGCAGCGGGTGGGGGACCGGGTGGCGGTGCGGTGCGAGCTGGGGCCGGTGGAGGTCGCGGGGTCGCGCGGGCAGCTGGCGCGGGTGCTGGGGAACCTGGTGGACAACGCGCAGCGGCACGCCCGCGAGGAGGTGCGGGTGACGGTGCGGGAGGAGGGCGACTGGGGGGTCGTGGAGGTCGCCGACGACGGGAGCGGGGTGCCCGAGGGGGAGCGGGAGCGCGTCTTCGAGCGGTTCGTACGGCTCGACGACGCGCGCAGCCGCGACGATGGCGGGGCCGGGCTCGGCCTCGCCATCGCGCGCGACGTGGTGCTGCGGCACGGCGGGCGCCTGGGCGTGCGGGACGCGCCGGGCGGGGGTGCGCTGTTCGAGGTGCGGTTGCCCCGGGCCGCGCGGTCCGCTCCGGTCCGGGTCGGCTGAGACCCGGTCAATCCGGGCCGGCTGAGACCCGGTCGGTCCGGAGCGCCTAGACGCGGCCGCGCTGGGCGCGCAGGTGGTCGGCGATCGGGGTCAGGGAGTCGTGGACGGCCTCGAGGGCCTCCGGGCTGAGCAGGTCGATGAAGTGCTTGCGCACCGACTCGACGTGGTGCGGCGCGACCTTGCGCATGGTCTCCCAGCCGTCTTCGGTCAGCACCGCGTAGAGCCCGCGCCGGTCCGACTCGCAGTTCTCGCGGCGGACCAGGCCGGCGTTCTCCATCCGGGTGATCTGGTGGGAGAGGCGGCTCTTGGACTGCAGCGTGGCGGCGGCGAGGTCGCTCATGCGCATCCGGTGGCCTTCCGACTCCGAGAGGTTGACCAGGATCTCGTAGTCGTTCATCGTCAGTCCGAACGGCTGGAGGTCTCGTTCGAGCTGGTAGGTCAGCAGCCTGCTGACGTCCAGGTGAATCCGCCAGGCGCGTTGTTCCTCGTCGCTGAGCCAGCGCGTGCCGTTCTCGGTCTCCATGGGAAATATTCTACCTGTAGAAGTTGAATTTCGAACCAATGGATGTGAGGTCACCTGTTCGACGTTACACTCCGCATGCTCGCGCTCACGAACCGGTACCCCCGGTGTGCCCCGTCGGCACCTCGGCGATGAGTTCCTCCGTCGACTGGAGCAGTACCGTCCCCGCGCCGACGAACTCGAACTGGTGCTCCTCACCCGAGGTGCCCCCGATACCGGTGTGCGCGCGGACCCCGCCGAGGAAGCCGCGCAGATACTCGTGATCGTAGTGGTGATTGGGCGTCGGGCAGTCCGCCCAGCCGACGAGGGCCTGCGGGTCCACCCGGATCGGCGGCTCCATGAAGACCACCGGGCCGTTGGAGGCCGCGACGAACTTGCCGGTGCCGATGAGGGTCAGGAACCCCGGGACGATCGACTGCTTGAGGGACAGCGAGGGCTGGAACGCCAGCAGATTGCCGGACCGGATGGTGAGGTTGCCGTCGTCGAGGTCGTAGGAGTTGACGTCGAAGGCCCGGTCCGCGAGCACCATCTTGCCCCGCCCCTCGGCCACCACCCAGTCGGCCGCGTGCAGCGGGGAGTGGAAGCTGTGCGCGATCAGGCGGTCCAGCCGGCCCAGGCCCACGCCCTGGAAGTCGATCTGCCCGTAGTAGGCGATCATCTTCCCCTTCTGGAGGAACCACTGGCCGTTCAGCTCCACGCTGAAGGCGTACGGGTTGATGTTGTCGTCGGCCGGAAGGGTGTACGCGTCGTGGATGACGGGGCCGTTCACAGCTTCTCCTCCGATGCCTGGACATACACCGTGCCGCTGCCCGAGAGCTCCAGCTGGAACGCCTCCCCCGAGCCGCGGCCGACCATCTCGCGCCAGCCGAGCGCGGCCGAGAGCTTGTTGCGCACGTCCCCGCGGTGGGCGACATAGGCCTGCGGATCGACGTGGACCGGGCGCCCGGGGGTGATCGGCAGCTGGATCACCCCGCCGTGCGCCATGACCGCCGCCGAGCCGTGCCCCTCCAGCGTCGTCGTGAAGAGCCCCTGGCCGGTGACCTGTCCGCGCACGATGCCCATCACCCCGCCCTGCGAGCCCATGAACATCGTGCCCTGGCGCAGCGACCCGTCGAAGGCCAGCAGCCGGTCTGCCTCGACGTAGAGCGTCTCGCCGGACAGATGGATCACCTCGACATGGTGGCCGCCGTGGCCGAACATCACCGTGCCGCTGCCCTCGACGGTCATCAGCGGGGTCGCCTCGCCCGCGACCCGGCGGCCGATCATGCCCATCACCCCGCGCTGCCCGCCGGTGATGCTGGGCGTGAACCGCACCTCGCCCCGGTAGGCCAGCATCGCGCCGCGCTGGCTGAAGAGCGTCTGGCCGGGCTGCACCTGCGCCTCGACCATCCGCGAGTTCAAGACGTTGAAGGGCATCAGAGGTCCCCACCGATCGTGTTGCGCTCGCTCGGCTGTACGTACACCAGTCCCTCGCCCTCGAAGCGGATCTGGAACGCCTCGCCCGAACTCTCGCCTATGAACGTGCGGAAGTTCACCCCGGACTGGAAGTGCTGCTTGAGCTTGCCCGTATGGGCGATGTACGCGCCCGGGTCCACCTGAAGCGGCAGCTCGGGGGTGACGCGCAGCACCACCGCCGTGCCGTCGGAGAGGATCGCCGCCTGGCCGCTGCCCTCGACGGTCGTGGTGAACAGGCCGTTGCCCTGCGCCGAACCCCGCAGCCCGGTGAAGGAGGTCCCGGTGCGCAGCGCGGCGTCCGCGCACAGCAGATTGCTCGCCTCCACATACAGCGTCTCGCCGTGCAGCGACACCAGGTTGATCTCGCTCGCCCGGTCGGCGAAGTAGCAGGTGCCGTGCCCCTTGACCTCCATGATCGCCATCTGCTCGCCGGTGAGCCGCCGGGTCACCATCCCGCGCAGACCGTCCCCGCCGCCGGTTTTCTTCTTGAAGGACATCTCCCCCTCGTACGCGACCATCGAGCCGTTCTTGGCCTTCACGGAATCGCCGGTCATGTCGACGGCGAGCACCTTGCTCCCCTGGAGCCGAAACTGAGCCACGGATCCGACGTTATCGGGACCGAACGACGCGGAACAGGGACAGCCGGACCCCGGCGCGGTGATCGGGTTCGGGGCTGCGACAATGCCAGGGGAGCTTGTGCATCGCTTCACAAGCTCTCGCCCGTGTCATCCGGCCGTCCTCTCTCCTAAGGTTGCTGCTCCCGTGGACTTCAAGACCGCCACCGCCCTGCGGAGGCTCCGCCTGGTCTCCGCTCCCGAGGCCGTCTCCTTCCTGCTGCTGCTCGTCTGCTCGGTGCTCAAGCGCACGACCGACTTCAACGCCGTCCCGGTGATGGGGATGGTGCACGGCGTCCTGTTCATCCTGTACCTGGTCTTCTGGCTGGACGCCTGGAAGCGCGCCCAGTGGGACCGCAAGACCGCCGCGATCTACTTCGTGCTCTCGGTGCTG
This sequence comes from Streptomyces sparsogenes, assembly GCF_001704635.1. Lineage (GTDB taxonomy): Bacteria > Actinomycetota > Actinomycetes > Streptomycetales > Streptomycetaceae > Streptomyces > Streptomyces sparsogenes. The sequence goes on from NZ_MAXF01000096.1 coordinate 184,750, forward strand.
CCGACCGGCGGCTTCTTCGCCGAGCGCAAGCTCAAGCGGGAGGCCGAGGCCAGCGTGATCGCCGCCCGCGCCCGCCGGGAAGGCGTGGTCAACGCATGATCGTCGCCTTCTCCGTGACCCCGCTCGGCGTCGGCGAGGACGTGGGGGAGTACGTCGCCGACGCGGTGCGGGTGGTGCGCGAGTCCGGCCTGCCCAACCGCACGGACGCGATGTTCACCTCCGTCGAGGGCGAGTGGGACGAGGTCATGGACGTCGTCAAGCGCGCGGTCGCGGCCGTCGAGGCACGGGCGCCGCGGGTGTCCGTGGTCCTCAAGGCGGACATCCGGCCGGGCGTGACGGACGGGCTCACCTCGAAGGTCGAGACGGTCGAGCGGCACCTGGCGGGCTGAGCCCGACACACCGCCTACGCCCCGTCCCCCTCCAGCAGCGCCGTGCCCAGCGGCGTGCGCTCGTACAGCACCCGGTGGCCGTCGCGGCGCGACGTCAGCAGGCCGGCCGAGCGCAGCACCGCCAGGTGCGCCGAGACCGACGACGGCGCCAGGCCCAGCCGCTGGGCCAGCGCCGTCGTGGAGGCGGGCTCCTCCAGGCCGCTGAGGACGGCCGCGCGGTTGGCGCCGAGGAGCCGTACGAGCGCGTCCGCCGCGCGCTCGACGGGCTCCTGCCAGAGCCTGCCCACCCCCCGCGCCGGGTAGATCACCGTCGGCTGCCACGGCGGGGCGAAGCCGCTCACCACGTCCGGCCAGACGAAGACGCTCGGCATCAGCAGCAGGCCCCGGCCGTCCAGCGGCTGCACCTCCGGGTCCCCGCCCCGGGTGCTGACCGTCAGCCGCCCATCGGACCAGTCAACCATCGGGCGCAGATCGGCGAAGAGCCGCTCCAGCCCGCCGTCGGCGAGCTGCCGGGCGCGGTAGGCCACATCGGCCTCCAGCAGGGCGCGCACCCGGGGCCAGTCCGGGGCGAGCAGCGCGTGCCAGACCCGCTCGGTCAGATCCGCGAGCCGCCGCACCGCCCGCGCCGGGTCGTCCAGCAGCGCCCGCCCGGCCGGGGACTCGGCCGCCCCCGGCGTGAAGGCCATGGACCGCACCATCTCCCGGTGGGCGGCCGCCGGCTCGGTGGCCCGCAGCCGCGCCAGCTCCTCCTGGACCGAGGGGTACGGCACCTCCGGCGGCGGCCCCAGGAAGTCGGGGGTGTAGCCGCGGATCGGGATGAACAGCGTGAACAGGGAGAGGTCGAGCCCGGCCACGGCCGGGCGGACCCGGCGCAGCCACGGCAGGTGGTAGGGGTACCGCTCGGGGCGCAGCAGCGTCCGTACCGCCTCGTGGGTCTGGCCCAGCGGGGAGATGGCGAACCGGCAGCGCAGTAAGTCGTCCGTCCCGAAGCTCATGCGCAGCGGCATGTCTCCCCCCTTCGTCGGGATGCCCCTCATGGTTCGTCTCGAGGCGCGCCTCGAGGTTCGTCTCAAGATTCGTGGTTCGTTTCAAGATTCGTCTCGGGCCGAAACACTAGAGCTTCCCAGGCCGCCGGGGCACGCTGCGGCCATGCCAACGCCTTCCGGGTCCGGGACGACGGACCCCACCTCGCCGCGCCCTGCCGCAGACGCCTCCCGACCCGAGCCCGCGGCCGACGGCGCCGGGGTGCCCGCCCCCACGGAACCCCTCCCGGGAGGCGCCGGCTACCTCGCCGTGTTCGCGGTGCGCGAGTTCCGGGCCGTGTTCGTCGCGCATGTGATGTCGATGCTCGGCGAGGTGGTCTGCGGGATCGCGCTGTCCGTCCTGGTCTACCGGACCACCGGCTCCCCGCTGCTGAGCGCCCTGGCCTTCGCCTTCGCCCTGCTGCCGTACGTGGTCGGCGGCACCCTGCTGTCCGCCGTGGCCGACCGCTACCCGGCCCGCCGCGTCCTCGTCGTGTGCGACCTGGCCAGCGCCGCCTGCGTGGCCACGATGGTGGTGCCGGGCGCGCCCGTCTGGCTGCTGCTGGCGCTGCGCTGCGTGCCCGCCGCGATCTCCCCGGTCTTCACCGGCACGCGGGCCGCGACGCTCAGCGACATCCTGGGGGAGGGTGATCTGTTCGTACTGGGCCGGTCGGTCATCCGGCTCAGCGCGCAGGGCGCTCAGCTCGCGGGCTTCGCCGCGGGCGGGCTGCTGCTGACCGCGGTCTCGCCGCGCGCGGTGCTCGCGATCACGGCGGCCTCGTTCGTGGGCTCGGCGCTGGTGCTGCGGCTGGGCACCCGCCGCCGCCCGGCCCGCGCGGACGGCCGGCGCGGCGCGCTGCTCGGCGACTCGCTGCGCGGCATGCGGCAGTTGTTCGCCGTGCCCCGGATCCGGGTCCTGTTCCTGCTCAGCTGGGTGCCGCCCACGTTCGTGGTGATGTCGGAGGCGCTGCTGACCCCGTACTCCGACCGGCTGGGCTTCGACTCGACCGGGCTCGGGCTGCTGATGTGCGGGATGCCGGTCGGCGCGATCGTCAGCGAGACCCTGGCGGGCACGCTGCTCGGCCCGGCCGGCCGGGCCCGGCTGACCCTGGTGGTGGCGGTGGTGTGCGCGCTGCCGTCCCTGGGGTACGTCTTCGAGCCCTCCTTCGGCTGGGCGCTGGCGCTCCAGGTGGCCACGGGCTTCGGCATGTCCTACGGCCTGGGGCTCGACCAGTGGTTCGTGGCGGCCGTGCCGGAGGAGCTGCGGGGACGGGCGCTGACGGTGATGGCGGCCGGGCTGATGACCGCGCAGGGCCTGGGCATGGCGGTGGCGGGCGCGGCCGCCGAGCTGGCGCCGGTGCACCTGGTGGTCACCGGGGCGGGGGTGTGCGGCACGGTCGGCTCCCTGCTGGTGGTGGCTCGGGTGCGGCGCGGCGGGGCGGACCCATCCGAAACGTGAGACTGGGCTGACCATGATGTGACCGGCCGGTAGGGTCGGTTACGTGCCCAAGCCGCTCAGCCTCTCCTTCGACCCCATCGCCCGCGCAGACGAACTGTGGAAGCGACGGTGGGGGTCCGTCCCCTCGATGGCCGCGATCACCTCGATCATGCGGGCCCAGCAGATCCTGCTCGGCCAGGTCGACGCGGTGGTCAAGCCGTACGGGCTGACCTTCGCCCGCTACGAGGCGCTGGTGCTGCTCACCTTCTCCCAGTCCGGCGAGCTGCCCATGTCCAAGATCGGCGAGCGGCTGATGGTCCACCCCACCTCGGTGACCAACACCGTGGACCGCCTGGTCAGGTCCGGGCTGGTGGCCAAGCGGCCGAACCCGAACGACGGCCGCGGGACGCTCGCCTCGATCACCGACCGGGGCCGCGAGGTGGTCGAGTCGGCCACCCGCGACCTGATGGCGATGGACTTCGGCCTGGGCGTGTACGACGCCGAGGACTGCTCGCGCATCTTCGAGGTGCTGCGGCCGCTGCGCGTCGCCGCGGGCGACTTCGACGCCGAGTAACACGGGCGGGGGGTGGCGAAGATCGCCCCGGAACGGGCGGTTACGCTCGACGTCATGAAGCGAAGCGTATTGACGCGCTACCGGACCATGGCCTATGTCACGGGCGTCCTGCTGATCCTGCTCACGCTCGGCGTGATCGCCAAGTACCTGCTGGACGTGGACGGCGCGTCCGGCTTCGTCAGCATCGTCGGTATCGCGCACGGCTGGCTGTACGTCCTCTACCTGGTCTTCGCCTTCGACCTGGGCTCCAAGGCGAAGTGGCCCTTCGGCAAGCTGGCCTGGGTGCTGCTCGCCGGCACCGTCCCCACGGCAGTCTTCTTCGTCGAGCGCAAGGTCGTGGCCGAGATCGAGCCGCTGGTCAGCGGCGCCGAGCCGGAGCCCGCCAAGGCCTGACCGGCCCGCCCCGCCGACGGCCGGGTCCACCGGCCCCGGCGGTTCGCCGTACCCCGGGCCGGACCGGTGTGGCCCGTGTCGCGTCGACAAATAGTTTGACGTCCTAGTAAATTTGGAGCATGGACGCCGAAGGCATTGAGGCGGGCCGCCAGCGCTGGCAGGCCCGGTACGACGCGGCACGCAAGCGTGAGGCCGACTTCTCGACGCTTTCCGGGGACCCCGTGGATCCGGTCTACGGGCCGGCCCCGGGCGACAGCGTCGCGGGCTTCGAGCGCATCGGCTGGCCCGGCGAGTTCCCCTTCACCCGAGGGCTGTACTCGACCGGCTACCGCGGCCGCGCCTGGACCATCCGCCAGTTCGCCGGGTTCGGAAACGCCGAGCAGACCAACGAGCGCTACAAGATGATCCTCAAGGCGGGCGGCGGCGGCCTGTCGGTGGCCTTCGACATGCCGACGCTGATGGGCCGCGACTCCGACGACCCGCGCTCGCTGGGCGAGGTCGGCCACTGCGGCGTCGCCATCGACTCCGCCGCCGACATGGAGATCCTCTTCAAGGACATCCCGCTCGGCGACGTCACCACCTCCATGACGATCAGCGGCCCCGCCGTCCCCGTCTTCTGCATGTACCTGGTCGCCGCCGAGCGCCAGGGCGTCGACACCTCCGTGCTGAACGGCACGCTCCAGACGGACATCTTCAAGGAGTACATCGCCCAGAAGGAGTGGCTCTTCCAGCCCGAGCCCCATCTGCGCCTGATCGGCGACCTGATGGAGCACTGCGCGCGCGGCATCCCCGCGTACAAGCCGCTGTCGGTCTCCGGCTACCACATCCGCGAGGCCGGGGCCACGGCCGCGCAGGAGCTCGCGTACACCCTCGCCGACGGCTTCGGCTACGTCGAGCTGGGGCTCTCCCGCGGTCTCGACGTCGACACCTTCGCACCCGGCCTGTCCTTCTTCTTCGACGCGCACATCGATTTCTTCGAGGAGATCGCCAAGTTCCGCGCGGCCCGCCGTATCTGGGCCCGCTGGATGCGCGATGTGTACGGGGCGAAGACCGAGAAGGCGCAGTGGCTGCGCTTCCACACCCAGACCGCCGGGGTCTCGCTCACCGCCCAGCAGCCGTACAACAACGTCGTGCGCACCGCCGTCGAGGCGCTGTCCGCGGTGCTCGGCGGCACCAACTCGCTGCACACCAACGCCCTGGACGAGACGCTCGCGCTGCCCAGCGAGCAGGCCGCCGAGATCGCCCTGCGCACCCAGCAGGTGCTGATGGAGGAGACCGGCATCCTGAACGTGGCCGACCCGCTGGGCGGTTCCTGGTACGTCGAGGCGCTGACCGACCGCATCGAGGCCGACGCCGAGAAGATCTTCGAGCAGATCAAGGAGCGCGGCCGCCGGGCGGTGCCGGACGGGCAGCACCCCATCGGGCCGATCACCTCCGGCATCCTGCGCGGCATCGAGGACGGCTGGTTCACCGGCGAGATCGCCGAGTCGGCCTTCCAGTACCAGCGGGCGCTGGAGAAGGGCGACAAGAAGGTCGTCGGCGTCAACTGCCACGAGGGCTCGGTGACCGGCGACCTGGAGATCCTGCGGGTCAGCCACGAGGTCGAGCGCGAGCAGGTGCGGGTGCTCGCCGCCCGCAAGGAGGCCCGCGACGACGCGCGGGTGACCGCCGCGCTGAAGGCCATGCTGGCCGCCGCCCGCGACGGCTCCAACATGATCGAGCCGATGCTGGAGGCGGTCCGGGCGGAGGCCACCCTCGGGGAGATCTGCGGCGTGCTCCGCGAGGAGTGGGGCAGCTACACGGAGCCCGCCGGCTTCTGAGCCGGGGCGGGCCGGCCGGCCGAGGTGGGGCAGCCCCGGCCGGCCGCCGCGGCGAACCCGCTGAGCAGCAGCTCCGCGAAGTCGCGGGCCCAGGGCGCGTCGACGGCGTCGGCGCTCACCAGCGTCCGGTGCACCACCGCGCCGGCGATCACATCGAAGATCAGGTCCGCGGTGCGGGCCGCCGCGGCGGGGTCGGTCTCCCGCGGCAGCTCGCCGCGGGCCTGGGCCCGCTCGCGGCCGAGCAGCACCAGCCGCTTCTGCCGGTCGACGATCGTGGTGCGGATCCGCTCCCGCAGCGCCTCGTCGTGGGTGGCCTCGGCGACCACGGCCATCAGCGAGGTCCTGGCCTCCGGCCGCTCCAGCAGCGCGGCGAACCGCAGCACGGTCTCCTCCACGTCGGCGCGCAGCGACCCCAGGTCGGGCAGTTCGAGCTGCTCGTCGAGGAGCGCCGCCACCGCGTCCACCACCAACTCGCTCTTGTTCGCCCAGCGGCGGTAGAGGGTGGTCTTGGCCACACCCGCCCGGGCCGCGACATCGCCCATCGTCAGCTTGGACCAGCCGAGCTCGACCAGGGCGGCCCTCGTCGCACCGAGAATGGCGCGGTCGGCCTCGGCACTGCGGGGGCGGCCGGTGCGCCGCGCTGGCGGGCTCATGCCCGTGACCCTACCCGGACGGGGCCCGGGCCCCCTGGAACTCGCGGGGTTCTTCCAGTTACGCTACGACTCGTAGCGTAAGGGTGTGCGCTTTTCCATTCGCCGCGAGAAGAGGGGAGGATAGGACCATGCAGCCACGGAACATGTCCATGAGTGGAGTGGTCGACCTCGCCGCGGTGAAGGCGGCCGGAGAAGCGAAGCAGAAGGCGGAGAGGGCGCGGGCCGAGGCGGCCCGCAAGGGCACGGCGGCGCCCACCCGTCTGGTCTTCGACGTCGACGAGGCGGGTTTCCAGCAGGACGTCCTGCAGCGCTCCACCGAAGTACCGGTCGTCATCGACTTCTGGGCCGAGTGGTGCGAGCCGTGCAAGCAGCTCGGTCCGGTCCTCGAGCGGCTGGCGGGGGAGTACGCGGGCCGGTTCGTCCTGGCGAAGATCGACGTCGACGCCAACCAGATGCTCTTCCAGCAGTTCGGGGTGCAGGGCATCCCCGCCGTGTTCGCGGTCGTCGCGGGCCAGCCGGTGCCCCTCTTCCAGGGCGCGGCGCCCGAGGCGCAGGTCCGGCAGGTGCTGGACCAGCTGATCCAGGCGGCCGAGCAGCAGTTCGGCATCGTGGGCGCCCCGGTGCAGGACGCGGACGCCGAGGGCGGTCAGCCGGCCGCGCCGCAGCCGGCCACCCCGTACGACAGCGCGCTCGCTGCGGCCCATGAGGCGCTGGACGCCGGTGACCTCGGCGGCGCGGTGCAGGCGTACAAGAACGTGCTGGCCGACGACCCGGGCAACACGGAGGCGAAGCTGGGCCTGGCGCAGGCCGAGCTGCTGAGCCGGGTGCAGGGGGCGGACGCGCAGCAGGTGCGCAAGGCGGCGGCCGACCATCCGGCCGACCCGGCGGCGCAGATCGCGGCGGCGGACCTGGACCTGGTGGGGGGTCATGTGGAGGACGCCTTCGGGCGCTTGGTCGACACCGTGCGGCGCACCGCCGGGCAGGACCGCGAGACCGCGCGCCTGCACCTGCTGGAGCTCTTCGAGGTGATCGGGGCGGACGACCCCCGGGTGGTCGCGGCGCGCGGCGCGCTGGCGCGCGTACTGTTCTGACGCCTGCCACCTCAAACAGCGAAGCGGCCGCGCTTTACCAAAACTTGGTAAACGCGGTCGCTGTAACTGGCAGTAAGTAAGCGCCAGTTTTTTGTCCCGTCATGCCGCAAATCACCCCCCGTTTCCGGTCATGTGACGGCGACCCTGAGTGCCCGGCCTCTACCGGCCTGCCGCAGTACGGTTATTCGCCCGTTACTCGCTGGTAACGAACCCCTTGTGCACCCGCCCGTCGATGGACCACGATCGGCCAAGCTCGGTCCATCCTCCAAGCCCGGCAACCGGTCGGCGCGGTCGGCGCGATGGGTCCCCACCGAGCAGGCCGGCGGCAGTGGCGCCGGCCGTGGACAGGGGGGTCTCTGCCTTCCGGCAGGGCCTGTCCAGGAGGTTGCGCGAAGGCGTGGCCAGTGGTTGTCGCTCGGGGGTGATCGCCGGTGTTTCGGGTGCGGTTCGCGCCTGTGAGACGTGGGCGCTCTCCTTCCCGAGGACGTAGCACTTCTCCCATCCCAGGCTCGGGTCTCGGCCCCAGCCGGAGATGTACGTCCGAGAAGGAGGAAAGTCATGGAGTCCCAGGCTCGTGGCGGGACCAGATGGAAGCGATTCGCGGTTGTCATGGTGCCGAGCGTCGCTGCCACGGCCGCGATCGGTGTCGCCCTCGCGCAGGGTGCGCTCGCGGCCTCGTTCAGTGTGTCCGGCCAGCAGTTCAAGGTGAAGGTCGTCAAGCTCGAGGGCAGGGGTTTCGTCCAGTACGGCACCCTTGAGGCCCAGCACGGGGGCAAGCGCATCCCCGTCGCCGTGTCGGCGTTCAAGAACGCCAAGATCACGGGGCTGTGCCAGTCGGTCGTGGTTCCGGTCCCGCTGTTCGGCGATGTCTCGCTGAAACTGAAGGCCGGTTACGGCAAGGACAAGGTCGAGGCGAAGAACCTCTTCATCGACCTCGACCAGCTCGACGCCGACGCCGTGTTCAAGGGCATCAACATCGGTGTGGCGGCGGGTGACACCACCAAGGGTCCCAAGAACGACACGAACAAGAAGGACCCCGGCTCCTTCGCCCAGGAAGCCGACAGGGCGGATCTGGAGAACGTCGAACAGACCGCGTGGGCGACCAGCGCGGGCACGTTCAAGCTCCCCGGTCTTTCCATGAGCGTCAGCAAGGGCAAGAGCGAGTGCTTCTGACGCGTTGAGCAGGGTGGGGGGCCGTGTCGTCGCCCCTCACCCGGCATCGCTCAACGGCGTCGGGGCAGCAGTACCGCGCCTATCAGTACCGCATCAGAACACCGCGATCGTCCAGATCGCCGGCCCCAGGGAGCTGTTTTCATTGAGTGCCGAGTCGCCGGGGGCGCGTGACCGTATCAGCCGCCTGCGCAGGGCTTTCAGGCATTGGCGCTGGCAGCGCCCGTTCTGGGCAGGGCTTTTGACGCTCCTGGCCGGGCTGCCGATCGCGTACCTGCCGTATGCCAACGTCACCTTGGGTCAGCTGACCGTCCGGATGTCCACCACCGCCGGATCCGGCTCGCTGATCATCGGCGTCCTGCTGATCGTGCTGGGCCTGACCATGTGGTTCCAGCCCGTCGTACGGGTCTTCGCGGGAGTCGCCACCATCCTGCTGGGCCTCGTCTCGCTCCCCGTCTCCAACTTCGGGGGCTTCTTGGTGGGCTTCCTGCTCGCGCTCTTCGGCGGCGGGATGAGCGTCGCCTGGGCGCCGGGCGAGGAGCCCGCGGCACAGCCGGCGAAGGACGCGGGGCCCGCGCCCGACGGCGGCGCGGACGGTGAGGACGGCGCGGCCGGCCCGGATGGCGCGGACGGCGGTGAGCCGGAGCCGGCCACCGCGGGGGCCGCGCCGGACCAGGAATCCAGGAATGGGAGGCACCGTGCGGGGTGAACAGGACGAGGCGGACGCCGCGGGTGCCGCGAGCCCACGCCGGACAAGAACGGGACCGCGCCACGCGGCTCCCAAGAAGTCGATGCTCACCCGCTTCCACATGCCCGCGGGCAAGGCGATAGCCCTCGCCGCCATGCCGACGGCCGTCCTGATGGGCATGGGGCTGACCCCGCAACTCGCCCAGGCGACCTCACGGGCCGAGGACCGGTACAAGCCGGGACCGTGCGTCACCCGGACCGACGAGGCCGACAAGGACAGCAAGGACAGCAAGGACAGCAAGGCCGGCGACAAGGGCGACAAGAGCACCGACAAGTCCGGCGAGACGTCCAAGGGTTCCGAGGACAAGGGCTCCGGGGACAAGGGCTCCGGGGACAAGGATTCCGCGGGCAAGGGCGGGGACGGCAAGGCCGACGAGCCCGGCTCCACGCCGACCCCCTCGGCCACCTCCGACCCGGCCCCCTCGGGCGGCAAGACGGGCGACGACGCGGACGGCAAGACGGACGACAAGACGCCCGAGCAGTCCACCTCCTCGCCGAGCCCCTCCGAGACCAAGAGCAAGAACCCGCTCGACCCGCTGGGTCTCGGCGACGCGATCAAGGACATCTTCACCGGGGGCGGCGACGAGGACGGCGACAAGGAGGGGACCGCCGAGCCGAGCGCCACCCCGTCCCCGTCCAGCTCGCCGACCGGATCGTCGAGCAAGCCCTCCGACCCCGTCGGCGACACCGCCGACAAGGCCGGGGACGCGGCGAAGGACACCGCCGACAAGGCGGACAAGGCCGCGGACAACGCCAAGGACAAGGCCGGCGACGCGGCGGAGGACGCCGGGGACAAGGCCGGCGAGGACAAGGCCGACGGGGCCACGCCCACGGCCACCCCCACCGCCCCCTCGCCCTCCGCGTCCGGGTCGGGCGACGGCAAGGAGCCGTTCCCCTGCCCGACGTACGACGCGGAGGCGTACGAGAACGCCGAGGGCGAGCCCACCTCCAGCCTGCTGCCCGACGAGCCCTGGACGCTCAAGAGCACCCTGCTGACCCTGCACGGGCTGAACTACGAGGGCATCGTCGAGGTCAAGACGTACAGCGGGCAGATCAAGAAGGTCCTCAAGTTCACCGCCGGCGGCATTGAGATCAAGGACCTGCACCAGCTGACGGTCGGCGCCGGAGGGACGACCACCCACGTGGCCGCGCGCGAGGGCTCCACCTCCACCTTCGACAACGGCCCGATCACCATGTACACCGAGGAGCTGTCGGGCAACCTCCTGGGCATCGTCCCGATCACCTTCAGCCCCAAGAGCCCGCCGCCGCTGAACCTCCCCGAGGTGTTCTTCACCGATGTGACGGTCACCCAGGCCGGGCAGTTCGGCGGCGACCTGACGATCCCCGGCATGCATCTCTACAAGACCGGGGGATGACCCCGGGACACGGACCCGTTCGGGAGCCGCACGGCCCTCCGCACCCGTGGAGGGCGACACCGGTGGGCAGCCACCCCGGTCGGGGTGGCTGCCCACCGGCGCGTGTGCCGCCCTTTCAGCGCCGCGTCAGGCGTGCTCGCCGCCCAGGTGGTGCACCCGGACCATGTTGGTGGTGCCGGGGACGCCGGGGGGCGAACCGGCCGTGATGATCATGGTGTCGCCCTCGCTGTAGCGGCCCAGCTTGGACAGCTCGGCGTCCACGAGGTCCACCATCGCGTCGGTGTGCTCCACGTACGGCACCACGAAGGACTCGACGCCCCAGCTGAGCGTCAGCTGGTTGCGGGTGGCCACGTCCGTGGTGAAGGCGAGGATCGGCTGCTGGGCGCGGTAGCGGGACAGCCGGCGGGCGGTGTCGCCGGACTGGGTGAAGGCCACCAGCGACTGGGCGCCCAGGAAGTCGGCGATCTCGGCGGCCGCGCGGGCGACCGAGCCGCCCTGCGTACGCGGCTTCTTGCCCGGGACCAGCGGCTGCAGGCCGCGCGAGAGCAGCTCCTGCTCGGCGGCCTGGACGATGCGGGACATCGTCTTGACCGTCTCCAGCGGGTACGCGCCGACGGAGGACTCCGCGGAGAGCATGACCGCGTCGGCACCGTCCAGGATCGCGTTGGCGACGTCGGACGCCTCGGCGCGGGTCGGCCGCGAGTTGGTGATCATCGACTCCATCATCTGGGTCGCGACGATCACGGGCTTGGCGTTCCGGCGGCACAGCTCGATCAGGCGCTTCTGCACCATCGGGACCTTCTCGAGCGGATACTCGACGGCCAGGTCGCCACGGGCCACCATGACACCGTCGAAGGCCGCGACGACCTCCTCCATGTTGGCGACCGCCTGCGGCTTCTCCACCTTGGCGATCACCGGCACCCGGCGGCCCACCTCGTCCATGACGCGGTGCACGTCGCGGACGTCGCCCGCGTCCCGGACGAAGGACAGCGCGACCATGTCGCACCCCATGGCCAGCGCGAACTTCAGGTCCACGATGTCCTTCTCGGACAGCGCGGGCACGTTGACCGCGGCACCGGGCAGGTTGATCCCCTTGTGGTCGGAGATCACGCCGCCCTCGATGACGATCGTCTTGACCCGCGGGCCCTCGACCGCGGTGACCCGCAGCTCGACATTGCCGTCGTTGATCAGGATCTGGTCGCCCTTGGACACATCCCCCGGCAGCCCCTTGTAGGTGGTGCCGCAGATGGTCCGGTCGCCCGGCACGTCCTCGGTGGTGATGGTGAACTCGTCACCGCGCACCAGCTCCACCGGGCCGTCGGCGAAGGTCTCCAGCCGGATCTTCGGGCCCTGGAGGTCGGCCAGCACACCGACGGCGTGCCCGGTCTCCTCGGAGGCCTTGCGGACGCGGTGGTACCGCTCCTCGTGCTCCGTGTGGCTTCCGTGGCTCATGTTGAATCGGGCCACGTTCATCCCGGCCTCGATCAGCGACTTCAGCTGGTCGTAGGAGTCGACGGCGGGGCCCAGAGTGCAGACGATTTTGGAACGGCGCATGAGGCGGATCCTATCGGTTTGTTTCGGAGCGGAATTTTCAAGCTATGTCAGTCGGCGCAATACCGGGGCACGACCGCCGGAAGGGCCGGAAACTAGGCGGTGACCAGGTCGTACGCCTGGCTGGCGATCTCCAACTCCTCGTCGGTCGGCACCACGGCCACCGCGACCCGGCTGGTCTCCGTGGAGATCAGCCGCGTCGAGGAACCGCGCAGCGCGTTGCGCACCGCGTCCACCTCGATGCCGAACACGGACAGGCCGCGCAGCGCCGCCTCCCGCACCGCCGCCGAGTTCTCCCCGACGCCCGCGGTGAAGGCGATGGCGTCCACCCGCCCCAGCACCGCGGCGTACGCGCCCACATACTTCCGCAGCCGGTGGACGTAGATGTCGAAGGCCAGCTGCGCCTTTGGGTCGCCCTCGCCCATCCGGCGGCCGATCTCCCGCATGTCGTTGTCCCCGCACAGGCCCAGCAGCCCGCTGCGCTTGTTGAGCAGGGTGTCGATCTCGTCGACCGACATCCCGCCGACCCGGGCCAGGTGGAAGATCGCCGCCGGGTCCAGGTCTCCCGAGCGGGTACCCATGACCAGGCCCTCCAACGGGGTCAGCCCCATCGAGGTGTCCACGCACACCCCGCCGCGCACGGCGGAGGCGCTGGCCCCGTTGCCCAGGTGCAGCACGATCGTGTTGACCTCGGCCAGGTCCCGGCCCAGCAGCGCGGCGGTGGCGCGCGAGACATACGCGTGCGAGGTGCCGTGGAAGCCGTAGCGCCGCACCCCGTACCGGTCGGCGGTCTCCCGGTGGACGGCGTACCGCGCCGCGGACTCCGGCATCGTCGCGTGGAACGCGGTGTCGAACACCGCGACCTGCGGCAGGTCCGGGCGCAGGTCGCGGGCCACCTTGATGCCGGTGATGTTCGCCGGGTTGTGCAGCGGGGCCAGCGGCACCAGCTTCTCGATCTCCTCGAGCACCTCGTCGGTGATCAGGGTCGGCTCGGTGAACCGGGTGCCGCCGTGCACCACCCGGTGGCCCACCGCCGCGAGCGCGGGCGAGTCCAGGCCGAGACCCTGCCCGGCCAGCTCCTCGGCGACCTGCTTGAGCGCGGCCGAGTGGTCGGCGACGGGGCCCTCCCCGATCCGCTCCACGATGCCGGAGGCGAGCCGGCTGCCGTCGGCCATGTCCAGCAGCTGGTACTTGACCGATGAGGAGCCGGAGTTGAGGACGAGGACTCGGGAGCCGTTCACGGAGCCGTTCACGGAGCTGTTCACGCGGTGGGTGCTTTCTGTGCGAGGGAGACGGGGGCGAGCGTCTGGGCCTGGACGGCCGTGATCGAGACGGTGTTGACGATGTCCTGGACGAGTGCCCCGCGGGAGAGATCGTTCACCGGCTTGCGCAGCCCCTGCAGCACCGGGCCGACCGCGACCGCGCCCGCCGACCGCTGCACCGCCTTGTAGGTGTTGTTGCCGGTGTTCAGGTCCGGGAAGACCAGGACCGTGGCCCTGCCCGCCACCTCCGAGTCCGGCAGCTTGGTCGCCGCGACGGCCGCGTCCACCGCCGCGTCGTACTGGATCGGGCCCTCGACCAGCAGGTCCGGCCGGCGCTCGCGGACCAGCTCGGTCGCCTTGCGCACCTTGTCGACGTCCGCGCCGGAGCCGGAGGTGCCGGTGGAGTACGAGAGCATCGCGATCCGCGGCTCCACGCCGAACTGGGCGGCCGTCGTCGCCGACTGGATGGCGATGTCCGCGAGCTGCTCGGCGTTCGGATCCGGATTGACCGCGCAGTCGCCGTACACCAGCACCCGGTCCGCCAGGCACATGAAGAACACCGAGGAGACGATCTGGGCGCCCGGCGCGGTCTTGATGATCTCGAAGGCGGGCCGGATGGTGGCGGCCGTGGAGTGCACCGCGCCGGAGACCATGCCGTCGGCCAGGCCCTCCTGCACCATCAGCGTGCCGAAGTACGAGACATCGGCGACCACGTCGTAGGCCAGCTCCTGGGAGACGCCCTTGTGGGCGCGCAGCCGCGCGTACAGCTCGGCGAAGCGCTCGCGCAGCGGCGAGGTCTGCGGATCGATGATCTGGGCGTCGGCGAGCTGGATGCCCAGCTCGGCGGCGCGCTTGCGGATCGCGTCCTCCTCGCCCAGCAGCGTGAGGTCGCACACATCGCGGCGCAGCAGCACATCGGCCGCGCGCAGCACCCGCTCCTCCGTGCCCTCGGGGAGGACGACCCGGCGGCGGCCCGCCCGGGACCGCTCGATCAGCTCGTGCTCGAACATCATCGGGGTGACCCGGCCGGAGCGGGCCACCGAGATCCGGGCGGTCAGCTCGGCGGTGTCCACGTGCCGCTCGAACAGGCCGAGCGCGGTCTCGGCCTTGCGCGGCGAGGCCGCGGTGAGCTTGCCCTCCAGCGCGAACAGTTCGGCCGCGGTCGGGAAGCTGCCGCCCGCCACCGCCGCCACCGGGGTGCCGGGGGCCAGCCGGGAGGCCAGCGCCAGGATGTCGGGGCCGGGCCGCTCGTCCAGGGTCAGCAGCACCCCGGCGATGGGCGGGGCACCCGCGCTGTGCGCCGCCAGCGCCCCGACGATCAGATCGGCCCGGTCGCCGGGGGTCACCACCAGGCAGCCCTCGGTCAGGGCGGGCAGGAAGCTGGGCAGCATGGCGCCGCCGAAGACGAAGTCCCGCACGTCCCGGGACAGCCCCGCGTGGTCGCCCAGCAGCAGCTCGGCGCCCAGGGTGCGCACCACCTGCGAGACGGTGGGCGCGGACAGCGAGGCGTCTTCGGGCAGCGCGTAGCACGGCACCGGGAGGCGGGCGCCCAGCCGCTCGGCCACGGCCTGCCGGTCGCCGGGGGCCACCCGGTTCACCACGACGGCGACGACGTCGCAGCCCTGCGCCTCGTAGGCGCGGTAGGCGTTGTGCGCCTCGGCGCCCACCGACTCCGCGTTCTGGTGCTGGCCGCCCACGACGGTGATCACCGAGGCGCCGAACTCGTTCGCCAGCCGCGCGTTGAGCCCCAGCTCGTCGGGGAGGCTGGTCGCGGCGTAGTCGCTGCCCAGGACCAGGACGTACTCGTAGGCGCGGGCCACCTCGTGGAAGCGGCCGACCAGGTACGACACCAGCTCCTCGGTGCCCTGCTCGGCCTGGAGGGCGGCCGCCTCCTCGTACGTGATCCCGAAGACGCTCTCCGGCGCCTGGCTCAGCCGGTAGCGGGCCCGCAGCAGTTCGAAGAGGCGGTCGGGGTTGTCGTGGACCAGGGGACGGAAGACGCCGACCCGGTCGACATGGCGGGTCAGCAGCTCCATGACCCCCAGCTCGACGACCTGGCGGCCGTCGCCGCGCTCGATTCCGGTCACGTACACGCTGCGCGTCACGCCCTGCACTCCGATCCTTGTCGACTCTGTCCTTCTCGACTGCGCTCGACTGCGTCAGGCCGAAACTTCCCCAAAAACGGCCGTAAAGGCGGCCCTGTCCCCTTGACAATACCTGCGGGCGCGGATAGGGCGCGCGTCAGGTATGCGTCATGTGCGGGTCAGTCAAGCGTTACCCACGGGTCAGCTCCAGCGGGGCCACAGCACGGCTGGGCCCATGAAACAATCGGACTGGCTCACATCTACCCGTAGGCAGCAGGAGACACAGCACGATGCGCATCGGAGTTCTCACCGCAGGCGGCGACTGCCCCGGCCTGAACGCTGTGATCCGGTCGGTCGTCCACCGCGCGGTGGCCGGACACGGTGACGAGGTCATCGGGTTCGAGGACGGTTTCAAGGGGCTGCTCGACGGCCGCCACCGCAAGCTCGACCTGGACGCGGTGGCCGGCATCCTCTCCCGCGGCGGCACCATCCTCGGCTCCTCCCGCCTGGAGCGGGCCCGGCTGCGCGAGGCCTGCGAGACCTCCAAGGACCACGCCCGCGACTACGGCATCGACGTGCTGATCCCGATCGGCGGCGAGGGCACGCTCACCGCGGCCCGGATGCTCTCCGACGCCGGGCTGCCCATCGTCGGCGTGCCCAAGACGATCGACAACGACATCTCCTCCACCGACCGCACCTTCGGCTTCGACACCGCCGTCGGCGTCGCCACCGAGGCCATGGACCGGCTCAAGACCACCGCCGAGTCGCACCAGCGGGTCATGGTCGTCGAGGTCATGGGGCGCCACGCGGGCTGGATCGCGCTGGAGTCCGGCATGGCCGGCGGCGCCCACGGCATCTGCCTGCCGGAGCGGCCCTTCGAGATCGACGCGCTGGTGAAGATGGTCGAGGAGCGCTTCTCCCGCGGCAAGAAGTTCGCGGTGATCTGCGTCGCCGAGGGCGCGCACCCCGCCGAGGGCACGATGGAGTACAAGAAGGGCGAGATCGACCAGTACGGCCACGAGCGGTTCACCGGCATCGGCAACCGCCTCGCCGCCGAGCTGGAGCGCCGCCTCGGCAAGGAGGCCCGCCCGGTCATCCTCGGCCACGTCCAGCGCGGCGGCACCCCCACCGCGTACGACCGGGTCCTGGCCACCCGCTTCGGCTGGCACGCCGTGGAGGCCGCCCACCGCGGCGACTTCGGCATGATGACCGCGCTGCGCGGCACCGACATCACGATGGTGCCGCTCGCCGAGGCGGTCACCGAGCTCAAGACGGTGCCCGTGGACCGTATGGACGAGGCCGAGTCGGTCTTCTGAGCTTCTGACGCGCGCTTCGGCCGCTCCCGGTCCCGCTCCCGCACCTCTCCTGGCCCGCACCCCGGCGGACACGCCTCTGGTACTGTCCCGGCTTGATCAACGCCGTTGGCTGAGCGTGCTGGTCGAGGGGGACGAAGGAGCGGGGGCGGGATGCGTCGGTTGTGGGCCCGTGTGTGGCTGCGCCACACGGCCCTGGTGGTACTCGTCACGGCACTGGTCGCGGTCGTCGTCATCGCGGTGCGCGACGGCGACGACGGCGGCCATCTCGCGGCCAACCGCGCCCAGTTGCGCAAGGCGTGCGACGGCGCCCTGCCGTACGAGGACCTGAAGCGGCTGGTCCCCGACGGCCGGGCGGGGGAACTCACCCAGCACGGCACCATGCTCGAACCCGGCCAGGAGTCCCGCTCGCTGCTGGACTGCTCGCTGTCCTGGGGAGACGGGTACGGCGTCACGGTCCACGCCGAGGCGCTCGTCTCGGACGTCCCCGAGGGCATGCGGACCGACGACGTCCTCGGCACCGCCGGCGCCGACGGCACGTACGTGGCCCCCGGGACCACCGGCCAGTACGGCAGGCGCGGCGCCTGGGTGGTGGCCGAGTGCGTGGGCGGCCTGCGCGGCCGGGTCCGGCCCACGACCGACCTGTATGTCGCGGCCCTCGTCACCGACGGCGAACACCAGGGCGGCGACAGCCAGGCCGAGCGCGAGAAGCGCGCCAGGGCCGACCGGGCCTCCGCCCTCACCGGCTTCCGCACCGCCGTCCACGTCGCGAACGCCATCACCAAGGCACAGAACTGCGGAAGCGCCCCGCTGAAGGTGCCGACCCGGGTGCTGGACACCTACCAGGCGCACAACGACAACGCCGACTGGCAGTCGGAACGCGTCGAGGAGCCCGGCCGCGACCTGCGCAAGTGCGGCTGGATCAACCCCCGCTCGCTGCCCGGCCTGATGTCCGGGCCCTGGACCACGCTCGGCGACATCGAGGACTCCGGCCTGGTGAGCGCCTGCCAGGGCACCTGGGACGCCGAGGCCGAGGACAACGACGGCACACAGCCGCGGGACTGGCAGATCACCGGGGTCGAGGCGGCCAGTTGGGCGGGCATCCTCGGCCGGACCGCGTACGACGCGTACGAGCGCGAGGGCCATGTGCCGGGGTGGGGAGTGACCCAGAGCCGGGGAAGGCCGTCGGGCGACGGTGGGAACGGCGACAGTGGGAAGGGCGGGAACGGCGGCCGGGACCAGGCGGGCGCCCAGGGCGAGGACCGCATCTCCTCCTACGCCGACGACCCCCAGCTCGCCCTGTGGGCCCGCTCGGTGTGCGGCGGCCGGGAGACCTACCACCGCGTCTCGGTGATCCCCTCGATCCTCATCGAGGACGGCGCGACCGCCACCCTCAGCGCCAAGGAGCACGCCAAGCTCTCCCGCACGGCGCGCACGGTGCTGGACCGCTACCTGAGCGCCGCGGACGGCTGGCCCAAGTCGGCGGGGTGCCGCGACACGAAGGTGCTCGGGGAAGTCGAGGAGTGGCACTGATGGCACTGAACGGACCGCGCGGTGGCGGGTGGCTCACCCGCCGTCGACGGTGGGGCCTCGGGGCCGCCGTGCTGGCGCTCGCCGCGCTGGCGGGCGTGATCGTCTGGATGGCGGGCAGCGACGACCGCGCGCTCGACGCGGCCTGCGACGGGGTGCTGCCCGCGAAGGACGTCCGCGCGGTGCTCGGGGACGGCGACATCAGCGTGAGCAACCGCACCAAGGGCACGTTCGACACCGAGGCCAAGAGCACCAACACCCTCGCCGTACGCTGCGAGGTGACCGCGGACGGCAAGGGCAGCGTCCGGGTGACCATCGCGGGCGCGCCGCGCCCCCGCACCGGGTACGGCATCGCCGGGCTGTACACCTCCGTCCCCGGGGGGAACACCATCGCGGTCCCCCTCGGCCACGGCTGGTCCGGCCTCTTCGGCACGGGCAGCGTGCGCCAGGGCGACAGCGAGGACGGCGAGGCGACCACCGCCGTGCTGCTCGACTGCGCCAAGGGCGGCAGCAGCCTGCTCATCACGGTCGAGACCAAGCTCGGCGGCGTCACCCTCGACGACCCCGCCGCCCGCCCCGACTTCGTCCGCACCGCGACCGCCACCGCCAAGGCGGCCAACGGCCACTGGGGCTGCGGCGCGCGCCTGGGTACCCCGGTCCGCACGGTCGGCCTGCCGGTCAACGAGGACGAGTACGAGCCGCTCCTGGGCGCCAAGGGCACCTGCGCCGGCGTCCCGACGGCCGCCCGCTCCAGCGTCTCCACGGCCCGCGAGACCGCCCGCGACCGGGCCCCCCGCGAGACCTGCGCCCTCGGCGCACGCGACGGCTTGCCGCGCTACCGCCTCGACGCCTACTACGGCCCCTACGCCGAGGAGGCCCGCGCCGAATACGCCGACGCCCCCGCCCAGGACGGCCCCACCCCCGCCGACAAACCCGCCGGCCGCCTCGGCCGCAGCGCCTACTGGGCCACCGCCACCTGCCCCGACGGCGCCGAGGACGCCCTGTTCCTGGTCCGCGCCGACGGCACCGAGGACAACACCCGCCGCCGCCCCGACCTCCCCTACGAACGCGCCGCCCTCAAGGCCTTCGCGGAACGCTCGGCCCGCAGCCACGGCTGCGGGGCGCCGGTCACGCCGGGCGGGTGAACGGCCGGCGCTCGGGCTGAGGTGTGGGACGTCGTTCCGGAGGAGGACACATGGCACGAACCGGCGTCGATGTCGACGGCGAGCTGCTTCCCGAGGCCGCGGAGATCTTTGGCACCACGACCAAGGTCGCCACGGTGAACGCCGCGCTGGAAGACGCGATCAAGCGCCGCAAACGCGCGTCGTTCCTGAGCTGGCTCGCCGAAGGTGGGCTGCCGGATCTGACGGGTCCCGTGGGGACTCCGGCTGACCCGCACCAGGCGGTATGACCGATCGCTACCCCATCGACGCGTCGTGTGCGGAGCCGTCGAGCTGGAGGTATTGCACAGCGCCCGGTCGACGGCAGACGCGGAACGCATCCGCGACGAGATGCGCGGCTTCGACTGGCTTCCGACCCCAGATGAGGCATGGGACCGTGCCCCCGCTTGCCCCGGCAAACGGGGGCCAGGCGCGTGGCCCCCGGTCATGACCCGTCACCCCTTGACGGCCCCTCCCAGCGCGAAACCGCCGCCCATCCGGCGGGCGATGAGCACGTACAGGAGGATCACGGGGGTCGAGTAGAGGATGGAGAAGGCGGCGAGCTGGCCGTAGGCGACCTGGCCGTAGTTGCCGAAGAAGGTGAAGATGGTGACCGACGCCGGAAGCTGGTCGGGGCTGAGCAGCAGCATGAAGGGGACGAAGAAGTTGCCCCACATCATGATGAAGCTGTAGATCATCACGACCGTCATGCCCGGCCCCATCAGGGGCAGGATCACGCGGGTCAGGGTCTGTGGCCAGGACGCGCCGTCCGTCCACGCGGCTTCCTCGAGGATGACCGGGACGCCGTCCATGAAGTTCTTCATCAGCCAGACGGCGAACGGGAGTTGTGAGGCGGCCAGGAACAGGGCCGTGCCGTACATCGTGTCGACGAGATCGACCTGTACGAAGAGGCCGTAGACCGGGACCATGATCGCGGTGATCGGCAGACAGGTGCTGAACAGGATCGTCATCAGGTACGGGCGCACGAGGCGGGAGCGGAACCGGGACAGCGGATAGGCCGCGAGCGCGGCGCACGCCACGGTGAGGACGGTGGCTCCGCCGCACAGCAGCAGGCTGTTGAGCATCGGCGTGAAGGTGATCTCGTCCGTCCACACCGACTGGAAGTTGTCCAGCGTGGGGGAGCCGGGGACGGACACGCGCAGGGTGGCCTCGCCGTCCAGGGAGGCCAGGAGGAGCCAGGCCAGGGGGAGTACGAAGGCCGCGGCGACGACGAGCAGGGCGGCGTCGGCGGCCAGTCGGCGGCGGGTGCGGGGGGACCAGGTGGTGGGGGACCAGGCGGCGGGCGGCCCGGCGGTACGCGGTCCGGACGGCGGCTGGGACGTGGTGGGCCGGGACAACGTGCGGCCGGGCAGTGCGGACAACCTCGGACCTCCTCGCGCCTGCCGGCGCAGTCGATCAGCGTGTTGATCAGCGTCCCGTCTATGAAACCGTCCGCCCGGCCGTGGGGGAAGACTCCCGTCACATCAACGGAATTGAGCCGCGAGCGCGGCGCGCAGCACCGCGCTCGGCCGGCTCGTGGAGCGAGGTCACCCGAGCCGCTCGTCCTTGCGCATCAGCAGACGGCCGTGGCGCAGGGGCCGTTCTCCTTCGCGCGGCTGGCGCATCATCCGGCCGACCTCGGTGAACCCGGCGTCGCCGGCCAGCCGTGCGAGGTCGTCGATCGGCCATCGGTAGGCCGTCGTCACCTTGTGGTCGAACGGTGTGACCGGCTCGTCCTGCGCCTCGAAGAAGCCGAGCAGGAGGTGGCCGCCGGGCGCGAGCACCCGCCGGAACTCGGCGAAGTAGGCGGGGAGGAGGCGCGGCGGGGTGTGTATGACCGAATACCAGGACAGGATGCCGCCCAGCACACCGTCGGCCAGATCCAGGGCGTCCATGGAGCCGACCTCGAACCGCAGGTCCGGGTGGGTCTCGCGGGCGATGTCGATCATCACCGGCGACAGGTCCACACCGAACACGTCCACCCCCAGATCCCGCAGGTGCGCGGTCACCCGTCCCGGGCCGCACCCCAGCTCGGCGACGGGCCCGGCGCCGTGGGTCCGGGCGAGTTCGGCGAACGCGGCGAGCAGGCCCCGGTCCAGCGGGACCTCGTCGAGCTCGTTCCGGACCAGGTCGGCGTAGAGGGCGGCCACGGCGTCGTAGGCGTTCGCGGTGGTGGTGAGGTAGGAGGAGGAAGGTTCAGTCACAAGGGAGGACCTTAGAGCGTCCCCCTGTCAGGTGTGCTCTCATTCGGGCCGCTCGTCCTTTCCGAACCGCGCGATCGTCTCCAGGATCGCGTCGCGCATCGCGGGGCTCCCCGTGTGCCCCGAGTCGTCGATGACCTTCAGCTCCGCGTCCGGCCACGCCTTGGACAGCTCCCACGCGGCCTTCAGCGGGCTGCCCAGGTCGAGCCGGCCGTGGATCAGCACTGCCGGGATGCCGGCCAGCCGGTGGGCGTCGCGGAGCAGTTGTCCGTCCTCGAGCCAGGCGTCGTGGGCGAAGTAGTGGGCGCAGATCCGGACCATGGCCATCAGGGCGTCGTCGGGCTTGCCGCCGTAGTAGCCGGGATGCCCGAGTGTCTCGTGGGCGATGACGGCGTCCTCCCAGGCGCACCAGTCCCGCGCCGCCTTGACCCGGACGGCCTCGTCCGGGCTGTTCAGCAGCCGGTTGTACGCGGCCACGAGGTCGCCGCCCCGGTCCGGCTCCGGCAGCGCGTCGCGGAACGCCTCCCAGGCGCCGGGCAGCAGGCGTCCGACGCCCCGGTAGAGCCAGTCGATCTCTTCCGGCCGGGTCATGGTGACACCGGCGATGACGATCTCGGAGACCCGCTCGGGGTGGCGCTCCGCGTAGGCGAGGATCAGCGTCGAGCCCCAGGACCCGCCGTAGAGCAGCCAGCGCTCGACGCCCAGGTGCTCGCGCAGCCGCTCCATGTCGGCGATGAGGTGGTCGGTGGTGTTGTGTTCCAGACTGACCGCCGGGTCGGAGGCGTGCGGCAGGCTCTCACCACAGCCCCGCTGGTCGAACAGGACGATCCGGTAGACCTCGGGATCGAACATCGAGCGACTTCCGCGCCCGCCCCCGCTCCCGGGGCCGCCGTGCACCCACAGGGCCGCCTTCCCGTCGGGGTTCCCGCTGGTCTCCCAGTAGATCCGGTTTCCGTCTCCGACGTCGAGGAGGCCGTGCGCGTACGGCTCTATGGGCGGGAAGGGCTCGGTCATGGGGCTCTCCTCAGGGGCGCGAAGGACAACCTCGTGAGGCTAGACCCGCTGCCGGGGACTTCGCCTCCCAAAAACCGAGTGCGGTGAGTATCGGACGGCGACACGCCGACACCACGGCGTGTCGCTGTCCGATACTCACCGCAAAGTCGCTGGTTGCCCACGGGGCCCCGGGGGGCGGCCGCGAGGGGGCCGTCGAGTTCGGGGCGTCGGGGCGTTCAGAGCTCCTCGCGCATCAGCCGCAGGTAGACCACCGAGAACACCGCGCCGACCAGCAGCAACAGCAGGGCCACCGCCGTGCCGTAGCCGATGAGCGACTTGTTGAACGCCTGGTCGTACATGAAGACCGGGAGGGTCTGGCTGCGGTTGCCGGGGCCGCCTCGGGTCATGGCCCAGATGAGGCCGAAGACGGAGAGGGTCTGGAGGGTGTTGAGCATCAGGTTGGTGCCGATGGAGCGGCGGATCATCGGCAGGGTGACGTGCCAGAAGCGGCGCGGGCCGCTCGCGCCGTCGACTTCGGCGGCCTCGTTGATCTCCTTGGGGATCTCGGAGAGCGCGGCGGAGTAGACGAGCATGGAGAAGGCCGTGCCGCGCCAGACGTTGGCGAAGGAGACGGCGAGGATGGGGAGGGTGTAGAGCCAGTTCTGGGACGGCAGGTGGAGCCAGTCCAGGACGGCGTTGAGGGTGCCCTCGCGGCGGAAGAAGGCGTAGAGCAGAAAGCCCGCGACGATCTCGGGCACCACCCAGGCCGCGATGACGATCGAGCCGGTGAGGGTGCGGATCGGCTTGGATGCGCGCCGCATGGCGGTGGCGAGGGCGAGGCCGAGGGTGTTCTGGCCGATGAGGGAGGACAGGAAGGTGAAGACGAGGGTGAGGACGACGGCGTTGCGGAAGTCGTCGTCGGCGAAGGCGCGCCGGAAGTTGTCGAGGCCGACGAAGTTCGTGGTGGCGGCGCCGGTCAGCTGCATGTCGGTGAAGGCGATGTAGACGCAGTAGCCGATCGGCCCGCCGAGGAAGAGCAGCAGGAGGGCGGTGGCCGGGGCGAGGGGGAGCCAGCGCAGGGGGCGGCGGCGCCCCGGGCGCGCCGGGGCGGCCGGGGCCGCCGCCACCTTGGTCGCGGTCGCCATCAGCCCTTGGCCACCGTGGCGCCGTCGGCGATCGAGTCGAGTTGATCGCCGTACGACTTCGCGGCCTCGCCGGGGGAGGCGTCACCCGTGGTCACCGACTCCATGGCCTCGCCGATGGCGGTGGAGACCTGCGGGTAGACGGGGAGCGCCGGCCGGTAGTGGGTGTACTTCACCAGCTTGGTGAAGAAGGTGATGCCCGGCATGGAGGACAGATAGCGGGGGTCCTGGGCGACGTCGTCGCGGACCGCGATCTGCGCGCCGACCACGCACCATTCGACCGCGTTCTTCTCCGTCTGGAGCTGCTCGATGAACTTCCAGGCCAGGTCGGGGTTCTTGGACTTGGCGGTGATCGCCCAGGTCCAGCCGCCGGACATGCTGACCTTGCCGGGGGCCTGCCCGGACTGCGTGGGCATGGCCGCCTGGCCGAGGGTCTTGGACCACTCGGCCCAGGGCTTGCCGCCGGTCTTCAGCCAGTTCTGGCCGAGCCAGGAGCCGTCGAGGGCGATGGCGAGCTTGCCTTCCGGCAGCCACTCGCTGTAGACGGTGGTGCCGACGTTGGGGTCGAGGGCGTCGGAGACGTCGGGGCCCAGCTTCTCGGAGTAGACGGTCTTGAGGAAGTCCAGGGAGTCCTGGAAGCCCTTGCCGCCGGTGACCCACTTCTTCGCCTTGGGGTCGTACAGCGGGTTCTCGCCCGTGCCGTACAGCAGCATCTCGAAGCTCTGCATGACGGCGGTCTCGCCGGGGGCCTTGCCGGTGTAGACGTTGAGCGGGGTGACGCCGGGGACCTTCTCCTTGATGGTGCGGGCCGCGTCGAGGATCTCGTCCCAGTTCCTGGGCTGCCAGTCGGCCGGCAGCCCGGCCTTGGCGAAGATCTTCTTGTTGAACCACAGGCCGCGGGTGTCGGTGCCGTCCGGGACGCCGTACGTCTTGCCGTCCTCGGCCTTGGCCGCGGCCTTGGCGGTGTCCACGAACCGGTCCCAGGTCTTCCACTTGTCCAGATAGTCGTCGAGGGGGCGGAGATAGCCGGCCTTGATGTCGGAGTTGATCCGGAAGGTGTCCTCGTAGACCAGGTCGGGCGCGGTCTTGGGGGACCGCATCATCTGCTGGACCTTGGTGGCGTAGTCGTTGTCCTGCGCCTGGATCGGGATCAGCTTGACCTTCTTGCCGGGGTTCGCCTTCTCGAACTCCTTCTTCACCCCGGCCAGGTAGTTGTCCTTGAATCTGATCTTGTTGTCGGTGCTGCGGGCGTAAGCGACCTTGACGGTGTCCGGGTCGCTGCCCGAGCCGCCGCCGCAGGCGGTGAGCCCCGCGGCGGCGACGAGCGTGACTGCGCTGAGGATCAGTGGGGCGGTGGGGCGCACGGGCACGACCTCCTTGCTGGCCTCTGGGGCTGCGGGCCGACCGTACGGTCGGCTCCTGGGCAAGGTCAATCCCCGTGACCAGGAACGCCCTTGATCGAACGTCAGCCCGTAAACCCCGGATCCGGCCCGCCTGCCCGCCCGCTCAGCCGGTGTAGCCCGCCAGCACCTTGGTGAAGTCGTACCTGCCCTGGTTGATGCCGCTGCACGCGTCCGCGTCCGTGCCGGAGCCGCACGCGCGGTCGCGGTTGAGCGACCAGAAGCTGACCCGGGCCAGGTGGTGGCTCTTGGCGTAGGAGACCACGGACTTGAAGTTGTCGAGGGTGACCGTCTCGCCCGCGACATCGGTCTTGCCGTTCATGGAGGAGAAGCCGGACTTGCGGTACGCGGCGTCGGAGGACAGGCCGTAGGCGCTCGCGACCGTGTTCTTCAGGCCGTCGACCGCCGACTTGGTGGCCGCCGCCATGTCGAGGGAGCCCTGGCCGAAGTCGAACGGCATGACGGTCCAGCCGTCCACGTCCACGCCGCTCGCCGCGCCGCGCCTGACCAGGTCCTTGCCGTTGGCGTCGGGGCCGCTGGTGGTCGTCCCGAAGGTGACGTACACCTTGATGCCGCTGTTCTTCTGCTTGACGATCTTCAGCGCGTCGATCACCCGCTGCCGGACCGTGGCGTTCTCGAATTCGCTCGCCTCGATGTCGATGTCGATCGACTTGAGCCTGTAGGCGTCGATCACTTTCTGGTACGCGCCGGCCAGCGCGGAGGCCGAGGAGCACTTCTCGCCGAGCTTGGCGCCGCTCCAGCCGCCGAAGGACACCGTGACATCGCCGCCGGCCGCGCGTATGGAGTTGATTGTGGACTGGTCGGCGCCGCCGGTGAGCGCGCGGGAGCCGTCCCACTTCGGGTTGCAGCCGCCGTCCGAGAGGATGAAGGCCATCGTGAACTGGGTGGTGCCGGTGGCCGCCATCACATCCGTGGCCTTGGGCGGGTTGCCCCAGCCGAGGTAGAGGTACGGCCCGGTCTGGCCGCTGGCCGCGGCCTTGGCGCCCGGGGCGGCGGCCATGGCGCCCGGGGCGGCGGCCATGGCGCCCGGGGCGGCGGCGCGAGGAGCGGCGGCCTGGGCGCCGGTGGCGTGGCGGCGAG
>NZ_MAXF01000097.1 GCF_001704635.1 Streptomyces sparsogenes
CGCGAGGAGCGGCGGCCTGGGCGCCGGTGGCGGCGAGGGTGGCCGTACCACCGGTGGCTATCAGCCCACAGGTGGCGACGAGCGCGAGTCTGCGGGAGCGCTTGGACTTCTTCTTCATGGGGGGTGTCCTCCGGGACAACACGCGCAACGAGGGCGACAGGGGAGCATACGTGCACCGAACAGCTGTCCATTGAGCGGGGTTGCGGACGTGAACGCTAGCGAGTGGTGCGGTCGGCCGACAAGATGTCGGATAGGAAAGTTTCCTATTGCTCTACGGGCAGGAGTCCGGGGGTCGGCTCGCGCCGTGGTCGCTCAGTCCGCGTGGTGCGCGGTCAGCCAGCGGTAGACCAGCTCCGGGCGGCCGACCTGCCCGTACTGCGGGGCCCGCGCCGCGCGTCCCGCCTCGACCAGGTGCTCCAGATAGCGGCGCGCGGTGATCCGCGAGATCCCCACCGCCTCGGCCGTCGAGGCGGCGGAGATGCCCTCCTCGGCGGCGCGCAGCGTGTCGGTCACGGCCTGAAGGGTGGCCGGGGTCAGCCCCTTGGGCAGCTCGGCCGGCTGCGGCGCGCGCAGCGCGGCCAGCGCGCGGTCCACCTCGTCCTGTCCGCTGGCCTCGCCCACGCTCGCGCGGAACTCCGCGTAGCGCAGCAGCCGGTCCCGCAGCGTTGCGAAGGTGAACGGTTTGAGGACGTACTGCACCACCCCGAGCGAGACGCCTTCCCGGACCACCGCGAGGTCGCGGGCCGAGGTCACCGCGATGACGTCCGCGGTGTGGCCCGCCGCGCGCAGCCCCCGCACGAGCTGCAGCCCGTGTCCGTCGGGCAAATACAGATCCAGGAGCAGGAGATCGGCGGGCGTCCGCTCCAGCAGGCGCTGCGCCTCGCCGCGCGTCCGCGCCGCGCCGACGACGGTGAAGCCGGGGACGCGCTCGACGTACATCCGGTGTGCGTCGGCGGCGACGGGGTCGTCCTCGACCACGAGGACCCGGATCGGACCGGGCGGCGCCGGGTTCGGCGGCGCCGGGTTCGGCTGCGCCGGGCTCATCGGGCGGATTCCTCTCGGGGCGCGGTGTCGGCCAGGGGTGCCGCTCCGTCCCCCTCCGCCGGGTCGGTCAGGGGCAGGCGGACCGTGAACTCCGCGCCGCCGTCCGCCGCCCGGGAGACCTCGATCGTGCCGCCGTTGCGGGACACCGCCTGCCGGACCAGGGCGAGCCCCAGCCCGCGGCCCGGGGACTTGGTGCTCCAGCCCCGCCCGAAGGCGTCCTCGACCGCCGCCGGGTCAAGACCGGCGCCCGTGTCGCGTACGCACAGCGTCAGCTCGCCGCCCGCCGCGCGGGCGGTGACCGTGACCCGGGCGCTGCGGGCCGCGCCGCGGCCGGCGCCCTCGGCGGCGGCGTCCGTGGCGTTGTCGATGAGATTGCCGAGGATCGTCACCAGGTCGCGGGCCGGGAGGCCGGGTGGCAGCAGCCCGTCGTCGATACGGCTGTCGGGGGCCAGGACGAGTTCCACGCCGCGCTCGTTGGCCTGGGCGGCCTTGCCCAGCAGCAGGGCGGCCAGCACCGGCTCGGCGACGGCCCCCACCACCTGGTCGGTGAGCACCTGCGCCAGCTCCAGTTCGGCGGTGGCGAAGTCCACCGCCTCCTCGGCGCGCCCCAGCTCGATCAGGGAGACGACGGTGTGCAGCCGGTTGGCGGCCTCGTGGGCCTGGGAGCGCAGGGCCTCGGTGAAGCCGCGTACGGAGTCCAGCTCGCCCGACAGCGCCTGGAGCTCGGTGTGGTCGCGCAGCGTGACGACGGTGCCGCGCTGTTCTCCGCTGCTGACCGGGGAGGTGTTGACGACCACGACCCGCTCGGCGGTCAGGTGCAGCTCGTCCACGCGCGGCTCGGCGGCGAGCAGGGCGCCGGTCAGCGGCGGGGGCAGGCCGAGGTCGGCCACGTACCGGCCGACCGAGTCCCCGGAGAGGCCGAGCAGCTCCCGTCCGGCGTCGTTGATCAGCGCGATCCGCCGCCGGCCGTCGAGCATCAGCAGCCCTTCCCGTACGGCGTGCAGCGCGGCCTGGTGGTAGTCGTGCATCCGGCTCAGCTCGGTGGCGTTCATGCCGTGGGTGTGGCGGCGCAGCCGGGCGTTGATGACGTAGGTGCCGATGCCGCCGATCGTCAGCGCGGCGAACGCGACGGCGAGCAGCGCCAGCATCTGGCGGCGCACCTGCGCGCTGATGGTGTCCACGGTGATGCCCGCGCTGACCAGCGCGGTGATCCTGCCCCCGGCCCGCGCGTCCCGTACCGGGGCCACCACGCGCACGGACGCGCCCAGGGTGCCGGTGTACGTCTCGTCGAAGATGTGGCCGCGCAGCGCGGGCCCGGTGTTGCCGAGGAACTTCTCCCCTATGCGGTCCGGGTCGGGGTGGGTCCAGCGGATCCCGCGCGGATTCATGATCGTGACGAAGGCGACCCCGGTGTCGCGGCGCACCCGCTCGGCGTACGGCTGGAGCCGGGCGGTGGGGTCGTCGGAGCGTACGGCCTCGGCGACGGCGGGGGAGTCTGCGACCGCGGTGGCGGCGGCGGTGGCCTGGCGGCGGGCGGACTCCTCCGCCTGGCTCCGCCCGGAGACGTACGAGAAGATCGCGCATCCGGCCACCACGGCGGCGACCAGGACGACCTGCATCGCGAACAGCTGGCCTGCCAGGCTCCGGGGGCGGGGGACGCGCATGCCACACAGTGTGCACATGGCCGTTTCGTGAACGAAATGAACGGAAGGGTGACCGCCGTCACAGGCGGGGTGCATAGTCCTCGGGACCGTCCAGGGTGAAGTGCGAGCCGTACGTCGCATCAGCCGGGACAGCTGGACGGCAGAGCAGAAGGGGGCAGCACCGTGGCTGCGCAGACCTCGCCGCCCGATTCCGTGGGTACGGATGCCGGGCGGCCGAAGAAGGACCGGATTCACTTCCTCTACATCGCGGTGATCGCCGCGGTCGGGCTCGGCATCCTGGTGGGCTTCGCCGCCCCCGATACGGCCGTGGAGCTGAAGCCGCTCGGCACCGGCTTCGTGAATCTGATCAAGATGATGATCTCGCCGGTCATCTTCTGCACGATCGTGCTCGGCGTGGGTTCGGTGCGGAAGGCCGCGAAGGTCGGCAAGGTCGGTGGCCTCGCGCTCGGCTACTTCCTGCTGATGTCGACCGTGGCGCTCGCCATCGGCCTGGTCGTCGGCAACATCATCGAGCCGGGAAGCGGGCTGCACCTGACCCACGAGGCGGCGCAGGCCGGGCAGGGCCAGGCGGAGGGTGCCCACGAGTCCACCACGGACTTCCTGCTCGGGATCATCCCGACCACGATCGTCTCCGCCTTCACCGTGCCCGAGGTGCTGCAGACCCTGCTGGTCGCGCTGCTGGTCGGCTTCGCGCTGCAGGCCATGGGCAAGAGCGGCGAGCCGGTGCTGCGCGGGATCGGCCACATACAGCGGCTGGTGTTCCGGGTGCTGGCCATGATCATGTGGGCGGCGCCGGTGGGTGCCTTCGGCGCGATGGCGGCGGTGGTCGGCGAGACGGGCGTGGACGCGCTGAAGTCGCTCGCCGTCATCATGATCGGCTTCTACATCACCTGTGCGCTGTTCGTGTTCCTCGTGCTCGGCACGGTCCTGCGGCTGGTCTCGGGCGTGAGCATCTTCTCGCTGCTGAAGTACCTGGCCCGCGAGTTCCTGCTGATCGTGTCGACCTCGTCGTCGGAGTCCGCGCTGCCGCGCCTGATCGCCAAGATGGAGCACGCGGGCGTCAGCCAACCCGTCGTGGGCATCACCGTGCCGACCGGCTACTCGTTCAACCTGGACGGCACCGCGATCTACCTGACCATGTCCTCCCTGTTCATCGCCGAGGCCATGGGCAACCCGCTGTCGCTCGGCGAGCAGATATCCCTGCTGGCGTTCATGATCATCGCGTCGAAGGGCGCGGCGGGCGTGACCGGCGCGGGCATGGCCACGCTGGCCGGCGGTCTCCAGTCGCACCGGCCGGACCTGGTGGACGGCGTCGGCCTGATCGTCGGCATCGACCGCTTCATGAGCGAGGCACGCGCCCTCACCAACTTCGCGGGCAACGCGGTCGCGACCGTCCTGGTCGGCACCTGGACCAAGGAGATCGACAAGGAGCGCATGCGGGAGGTGCTCGCCGGGCGGCTGCCGTTCGACGAGACGACGCTGTCCCCCGACGGGCACGGCGTGGAGGCCGCGGACGACTCGGACGACTCGGACGGCGCGGGCTCGGCCGTGCCGGAGCGGCGCGGCGGCCCGGACACGGCGAAGGAGCACGCCGCCCTCTGACCCGCTCCGCCCGTGCGGCGCGCACCGCACGCACGGCCGGCGCGGCCCTGCCCTCCTGAATCGGGGCAGGGCCGCGCTCGTTTCACCCCCCGCCCGCGGACCTCGCGGGGACGTGGACGACCCCCGTCGCCGTCTCCGCGTGCACCCCCGGGAAGACGGGGAGCAGCGGGGCGGCCAACAGGGCGACCCCCAGGACCGCCGTGGCGATCCGCCCCCAAAGAGACATGCGTCCGGCTCCCTTCCCTCCGCCACGTCCTCACCCCCGTGGAAGACGTACGGTCCACTCCAGCGGCCCGGCGGTTGTTCGGCAGCCCCCGCCGCCGTACGGAACAATGGGAAGAGCGTCTGACGGGGGGTGGAGCATGGGCCGTCGGGAGACTCCGCTGGATCCGAGCGCGGGCCCGGTCCAGCGTTTCGCCTACGAGCTGCGCAAGTTGCGGACCGAGGCGGGCGGGCCGACCTATCGGTCCATGGCCCAGAGAGCCCCGTACTCCGTCACCACGCTGTCCCAGGCCGCCGCGGGAGAACAACTCCCCTCGCTGCGGGTCACCCTCGCGTATGTGGAGGCGTGCGGTGGCGACCGGGCCGAATGGGAGGCCCGCTGGCGCGAGGCCGCGGAGGAGGTGGCCGGCCGCCCCGCCGAGGACGAGGACGCCACCCCGCCGTACCGCGGCCTGGCCCGCTTCGAGCCGGGCGACCACGACCGCTTCTTCGGCCGCGACCAACTCCTCGCCGAGCTGCTGGAGTTGGTGGCCGAGAGGAGGTTCGTCGCCGTCTTCGGCCCCTCGGGCAGCGGCAAGTCCTCGCTGCTGCGGGCCGGCCTGATCCCCGCCCTGCGCGACGGCGCGCCGACCGTGCCGCGCCCGGCCGTGATCCGCGTCCTCACCCCGGGCGACCGCCCCCTGCGCACCCACGCCGCCGCACTCGCCCCGCTCGGCTCCGACAAGGGCGGCGGGGACGGGGACACCTGGCTGGTGGTCGACCAGTTCGAGGAGGTCTTCACCCTCTGCCGGGACCCGGCGGAGCGCGCCGGGTTCATCGAGCGGCTGCTGTCCGCCTGGGACGAGAACAGCCGGCTGCGCGTGGTCCTCGGCGTACGGGCCGACTTCTTCGGCCGCTGCGCCGAACACCGGGAGCTGACCGCGGCGCTGCGTGGCGCCACCTTGCTGGTCGGGCCGATGGGGCGGGCGGAGCTGCGGGAGGCGATCGTCAAGCCGGCCGCCGCGGAAGGTCTGATCGTCGAACGGGCGCTGACCGCCAGGATCGTCGAGGAGGTCGCCGACGAACCCGGCGGTCTGCCCCTGATGTCCCACGCCCTCCTGGAGACCTGGCGCCGCCGCCGGGGCCGGACGCTGACCGAGGAGGCGTACGAGGAGGCGGGCGGCGTCCGGGGGGCCATCGCCCTGACCGCGGAACGGGTGTACGGGGAGCTGAGCGAGCGGCAGCTGGAGGCCGCCCGGCGGATCATGCTCCGGCTGATCACCCCGGGCGAGGGGGCCCAGGACACGCGGCGCCCGGTGGACCGGGAGGAGTTGGGGCTGGACCCGGCGGAACGGGGGCCGGGCCCCGGCGGCACCGCCCACGATTCCGCCCGGGGCCCCGACACCGACCCCGGCCCCGACACCGGCAGCACTCCCGACACCGGTGCCGACACCGCACCCCGTCCCGGCGCGGCCGGCGACACCGCCCTGGTGCTGGAACGCCTCGTGCGGGCCCGGCTGGTCACCCTCGACGAGGGCACGGTCGACCTCGCCCACGAGGCGCTGATCACGGCCTGGCCCCGGCTGCGCGGCTGGATCGACGAGGACCGCCAGCGGCTGCGGACGCACCGCAAGCTGACCGAGGCCGCCCGGGCCTGGGAGGAGCTGGGGCGGGACCCCGGCGCGCTCTACCGGGGCGCGCGGCTGGCGGAGGCGTGGGAGGCGTTCGGCGAGCCGGGCCGGTCGGACGAACTCACCGCGGCCGAACGGGACTTCCTGATGGCCAGCCGGGCGGCGGGCACGCGCGAGCGCCGGCGGCTGCGGGCGTTCGCGGGCTCGATGGCGTTGCTGCTGGTGCTGGCGCTGGTGGCCGGGGTGGTGGCGTGGCAGCAGAACAGGGCGGGTGAGCAGCGGCGCGCGGAGGCCACCTCCCGCCGGATCGCGTCCGTCGCGGACAACATGCGGTACGCGGACCCGGTGACGGCGCTGCGGCTGAGCGTCGCCGCGTGGAAGATCAGCCACACGGCGGAGGCGAGATCCGCGCTGCTGGGGGCGGTGGCGCAGCGCGAGCGGGACACCTTCACCGCCACCGGGGTCGGGGCGAATGACGTGGCGTCGCTGAGCGCCGACGGCCGTACGCTCGTCACCTCCGACGGGCAGAAGGGCCGGACGGTGGCCTGGGATGTGCTCACCCACCGCCGGATCGGCTCGTTCAGGACGAGCGACGAGTCGGAGACCGTGACGGCCGTCTCCCCGGACGGGCGGCAGGTGGTGACGGACGGGGAGAGCGGGTTGCAACTGCGGGACCGCGCCTCCGGCCGGCCCATCGGCCCTCGTTTCCCCTCCGGGAACGGTGAGGTCTCCTTCGGACCGAGTGGACACACCCTCCTCGTCGAGGACGGACACCGGCTCCGGCTGTGGGACATCCGGCACCGCCATGTCCTGTTCCAGCGCGCCGGCGAGACCATGCGGCAGCCGGCGCTCAGCGCGGACGACCGGAGGCTGGCGCTGTGTTCGGACCAGGACGAGCTGGAGGTGTGGGACGTCCCCGCGCACCGCCGGATACGTACGCTCCCGGCCGCCGCCTCGCGCCTGGCCTGCCCTTCGGGTGAGGACAGCGACGGCGTGGAACTCGTACTCACTCCGGACGGCGGGAAGCTGCTGGTCAGCACCGTGAAGGGGGTCCGCGACTGGGCGCTGGACTCCGGAAGGGAGCTGCCGGGCATCTCCCACGCCGGGCTCTGGTACCTCGCCCCCAGCCGTGACGGGCGGCTGCTGGCGGCCACGGATGACCAGGAGGTCCTGATGTGGCGGATCGACAGCCCCGCCAGGCCGGTCTACCGCCACCCCTTGGCGGGGCGGCAGATCGCCGGTCTCTGGCTGGACGCGGACCACGGGGTGATCCGCTACCAGGAGGGCGAGGGCATGGGGGGCGACACGGTGCGCACCCTCCACCTCGGAGGCGCCACAGCCGCCGGATGGGGGCCGAAGCGGGACGGGGAGGCCCTGTTCAGCCCCGACGCGAGCCTGATCGCGGAGGTACGGACCTCGGGGCGGCGGAAACGGATCGAGCTGCGGCACACCGGCGACGGAACCCCGGCCGCCGCCCTGCCCCCGGCCGACTGCCGGGCCACCGCGCGACCGGGGCACAAGGGCTGGTCCTGCCAACCGCTCATGGCGTTCAGCGCGGACGGGCGCACCTTCGCCTATGGGTTCAGCGAGCGGGACGACCGCACCGGCGGGCACCGGGCGGAGCGGGTCACGATGTGGGATGTGCGCCACGGCCGCAAGACGGCCGATCTCCCCCTCACCCCGAAGGAAACGAGCGACCCGGGTGTGGAGTCGATCGCGTTGACACCGGACGGCGGGACCGTGATCGCCTATCGGCGGTTCTCGGAGATCCTCGACCTGTGGCGGGTGCGCAGCCGTACCAGGGTGACGCGGCAGGCGCCCGGGCTGGCGGACGTCCTGGTCGGCGGTTCCGGCGACCTCGCGGTGTCCTTCACCGACTCCGCCGCCCTCGCCGTGCGTCCCGACGGGCGATTGGTCACCACGGCGTCCGGCGGGCGATTCACCCTCCCCTCAGGACACCCGGTCCGGTCGACCCCCTCGCAGGACTCGGTCTACGCGCTGGCCTACAGCCCCGACGGTGAACAACTGGCCCTGGGCACGGACTCGGGACAGGTGACGCTGTGGGACGGGGACGCGCTGCGCCGCCTGGGCGTCGTCTCGGGGACGCTCACCGGCGAGGGGCGCGAGACGGCCGAGCCCGTGGAGGCCCTGGCCTACTCGCCCGACGGCACGATCCTGGCCGTGGCGGGGGACAAGGGGACGGTGCGGCTGTGGGACACCGCGTCCAGCCGCCCGCTGGGATCCGCACTGATCACCGCGGGGGACGCGGTCCGGGCCCTCTCCTTCAGCAAGGACGGCCGGACCCTGCTGGTCGCGGGCGAACACGTCCCCCTCCAGAGGTACGCCGTCGACCCCGACCGGGCCACCGCCGCCGTCTGCGCGCGGGCCGGGGGCGGGCTCTCCCGGGCCGAATGGAAGACGTACATCCCGGAGGTCCCGTACCGCGCGGTGTGCTGAAGTCCCGTACCGCGAGGTGTGCCGATACCGCGGATCGGAGACAGCCGACAGCCCCGCGCCTCCCCCCGTGGAAGGCGCGGGCGAACAGGGACGCTCGTATCAGCGAGAGATAAGCGCGGCTTAAGCGCTTGCTGAGTGATTACCGAGCGTTATCGGAAAACCGGTGTTCGCCGTCCACGGCGACCCGGAGCTGCTCGGGCAGCGCGGTCCATTCCGGCCCGTCGTTCTGGGGCTTGACCCAGGCGATGTTCCCGCCGGTGTCGATATAGGCGACGCGGCCGATGGCCTCGCGCTCGATGTCGTACACGAGATCGCCTATCCGAGGAAGTGTGCGAGCCTGTCCCGGTGCCGTCATGAGCTGCCCTTTCGCCGTCGCGCCACCTGTCGGTGCGCGTCTAGCCGCCTCGGCCCTGTGACCGGCCGCTCCGAGGAATCCGACCGCGAGGAGTCCCGCGGCCAGGGCTCGGTGGTACCGGCCGCTCAACCGGCGTGGTCTCGCCGGTCTGGTGGTCGATATGCGAGTCAAGCCCCCCATGCCGCCCCCGTTCGTCTTCGTGCGGAGGGCTCCCCGTTGCCGCGGGCTCCCCATCCGGCGGGTATGAGCCGGACGTGAGCGTGGGTGCGCCGCGGCGCCCTCGTTGCCCGTAGCGTGCAATGGATTGCTGATCTCCCGCTGATGCGGCGCTGACCTGTGACTGTGGGTAGGCTGCGAGATGGCCGCAGGAATCTCAGGTACCGACGGGGGAAACGCGTGCACGGGACCGAGTTTCGTCTGTTGGGCCCGGTCGGGATTTGGCAGGGCGAGCAGGGGCTCGGCCCGACCGCCGCCCAGCAGCGATCCGTCCTGGCGATGCTGTTGCTGGAGCCCGGCCGGGTGGTGTCCGTGGACCGGCTGGTGATGGCCGTCTGGGGCGAGGACCCGCCGGGGTCGGCGCGCAACGCCGTACAGGTCCAGATATCCAAGCTGCGCAGGATCCTGGCCGCCCTGCCCGACACCGAACTGTCCACCTCCGCGCAGGGCTACTGCCTCACCGTCGATCCCGAGCGGGTGGACCTGCACCGGTTCCGGGAGCTGGTGCGCGAGGCGCGGAAGGCCGGCGACGGGCCGGCGGGCGAGCTGCTGCACGCGGCGCTCCAGCTCTGGCGCGGCCCGGCGCTCGCGGATGTCGCGGGCGGCTGGCTGCCCGGGACCGTCGGGGCGGGGCTGGAGGAGGAGCGGCGCGCCGTGGTGGAGGAGTGCGCCGCGATCGATCTGCGCTCGGGGCGGCATCAGCAGGCCGCCGCCGCGCTGTCGCCCCTGGTGGCGGAGCACCCCTTCGCCGAGCGGTCCGTGGGCCTGCTGATGGAGGCGCTCAGCCGGTCCGGCCGGCGGGCGGACGCGCTGGCGCTCTTCCGCGCCACGCGGCGGCGCTACGTCGAGGAGCTGGGCATCGAGCCGGGGGACGACCTCCAGCGGCTGCACCAGCAGGTGCTGGAGGAGGAGACCTCTCCCGAGCCGTCCCCGACGCCGTCCTCGTCCCCGGCCCCGACCCCCTCCCACGCCCCGTCCCCGGCCCACGCCCAAGCCCCCTCCCACGCCCCGTCCCCCTCCCACGCCCCGGCCCCGGCCCACACCTCCGCGGGCCCCCCTTCCGACGCCCCCTCCCCACACCCCTCCGCGTCGGCGTCCCCGCCCCCTCCCTCATCGCCCTTGCCTTCGGAGTCCCCGCCGGCCGGCGGGCTCGCGGTGCCGCAGCAACTCCCCGCCGACGTCGCCCACTTCACCGGGCGCGAGCGGGAGCTGGCCGGCCTGGACGCGCTGCTGCGACCCGAGCCGGAGCCCGGGGCCGAGGCCGGGCGGGCGCCCACCGCGGCGGTGATCTCGGTGATCGCGGGGAGCGGCGGGCTGGGCAAGACGACGCTCGCCGTGCACTGGGCCCACCGGGTCCGCGACCGCTTCCCCGACGGCCAGCTGTATGTGAACCTCCGCGGCTTCGGCCCGACCGGCTCGGCGATGACCCCCTCGGAGGCGGTGCGCGGCTTTCTGGACGCCTTCCAGGTGCCCGCGCACCGGATACCGGCGACCGTCGAGGCGCAGACCGCCCTGTACCGCAGCCTGTTGGCCGACCGGCGGGTGCTGATCCTCCTCGACAACGCCCGCGACGCCGACCAGGTCCGTCCCCTGCTGCCCGGGGCGCCCGGCTGTCTGGTGCTGCTGACCAGCCGTAACGAGCTGACCAGCCTGGTCGTCGCCGAGCAGGCCCAGCCCCTGCCGCTGGACCTGCTCGACCGCGCCGAGGCGCGTGAACTGCTCGCCCGGCGGCTGGGCTCCGAGCGGGTGGCGGCCGAGCCGGGGGCGGTGGAGGACGTCATCACGGTGTGCGCGGGGCTGCCCCTCGCGCTGGCCATCGTCGCGGCCCGCGCGGCCACCCACCCCGGCTTCACCCTCGAGGCCCTCGCCCGCGAACTGCACGACGCCCGCGGCAGCCTGGACGCGTTCGACGGCGGGGACGCCACCACCGACGTCCGCGCGGTGTTCTCCTGGTCGTACCACACCCTCGGCGCCGACGCCGCCCGGCTGTTCCGGCTGCTGGGCGTTCACCCCGGCCCGGACATCGCGGCCGCCGCCGCGGCCAGCCTGGTGGGGCTGCCCGTGCCACAGGCCCGCCGGCTGCTGCTCCAGCTCACCCGGGCCCATCTGCTCACCGAGCGCAGCCCGGGCCAGTACGCGCTGCACGACCTGCTGCGCGCCTACGCCATCGAGCTGACGCAGGCGTACGACTCCGAGGCCGACCGGCGCGCCGCGCTCCACCGGACGCTCGACCACTACCTGCACACCGCCCTCGCCGCCGGCCGCGTGTTCACCCCGCACCGCACGCCCATCACCCTCCCCGCCGCGCGGCCCGGCGTCAGCCCCGAGCCGCTCGCCGAGTACGGGGAGGCGCTGACCTGGTTCACCGTCGAGCATCCCGTGCTGGTCGCGGTGCAACAGCAGGCGGCGGAGAGCGGATTCGAGACCCACGCCTGGCAGTTGGCCTGGACGCTCGCCGAGTTCCTCGACCAGCTCGGCCACTGGCACGACCAGGACGTCGTGCACACCGTCGCGCTGGAGGCGGCCCGGCGTACGAACGACCTGGCCGGCCAGGCCCACGCCCTCCACGGCCTCGGCCTCGCCGACCTCCGCATGGCCCGCTACGACCGGGCTCGCGAGCGCCTGCTGCGCGCCCTGGACCTGCACGGCAAGACCGGCAACCCGGCCGGCCAGGCCCTCATCCACGTCGCGCTCAACCTGGCCGGCGAACGGCAGGGCCGCCACAAGGAGGGCCTCTACCACGCGCAGCGCACCCTCGAGCTGTACCGGGAGGTCGGCCACCGCGGCGGGGAGGCGTACGCCCTCAACAACGTCGGCTGGGCCTATGCCATGCTCGGCGAGTACCAGCAGACCCTGATCCACTGCGAGAAGGCCCTGCGCATGCTGCAGGAGGCCGACGACGGACGCGGCGCCTCCGCCGCCTGGGACAGCCTCGGCTACGCCCACCACCGCCTCGGCGACCACCAGCAGGCCATCACCTGCTACCGGAACGCGGTGGAGCTGCGCCAAGGGCGTGGCGAGCGGGTCCGCGGGGCCGAGTCCCTCTACCGTCTGGGCAGCGCCCAGCTCGCCGCCGGTGACATCCCCGGCGCCCGCGACTCCTGGCAGCAGGCCCTGACCATGTTCGACGTCCTCGGCCACCCCGATGCCGGCCGGGTCCGCGAGGAACTCGGCCGGCTCGCCGAACTCGACGGCTGAGCGTCTCGCACCCCGCCGGCCGTCCCTGTCGGCGTCAGGGACGTGGCTCGCGCGCGGCCTCCAGAAGGGTCAGGGCGGCGGACAGCGCGGTGTCGGCGGCCTCGGGCGCGGCGAGGTGGTCGGCGACCACGGTGGCGCCCTGGAGCAGGACGAGGAACTGGCGCCCGAGTGCCTCCGGTTCGGGTACCCCGGTCGCACGGGCGATGTCGGTGAACAGGTCCAGGTAGCCGGCCAGGTGGCGGGCGGCGATGGGGGTCGCGGGGGAGGTGTGGCGCTGCGCCGCGGCGTTGACGATCGCGCAGCCACGGAAGCCGGGGGCGGCGTACCAGGTGGCCAGGGCCCGGAAGACGGCGGTGAGCCTGGCCTTTGGGGCGGCGCCGGCCGACGCCGCCGCGTCGGCGATCCAGGCCAGGACACGCCGTGATCGGTTTTCGAGGACGGCCTCGATGAGGCCGT
This sequence comes from Streptomyces sparsogenes, assembly GCF_001704635.1. Lineage (GTDB taxonomy): Bacteria > Actinomycetota > Actinomycetes > Streptomycetales > Streptomycetaceae > Streptomyces > Streptomyces sparsogenes. The sequence goes on from NZ_MAXF01000097.1 coordinate 12,825, forward strand.
CCTTGGAGCCGAAGTGGCGGTACAGGGTCTCTTTGGACGCGCCGACGGCGGCGCAGAGTTCGGCGACGCCGATGCCGTCGAGGCCGCGTTCGTACAGGAGCGCGGTCGCGGATTCGAGGATCGCCTCGCGGGTGCGGGCCGGGTCGAGGGTCGCGCCTTTGGGAACGGGCATGGCGATGATGGTACCGGCCGGTTCGATGTCGTGCTACCTTCTGCTGCCGTGAGATCGAACCGCTCGGTTCCATCATGGATGGAGGGGCTCCAGGTGACATGGGATCCGATCGCGAACGACCCGCCTCCGGGGCTGGTGCCGTACGCCGTCAACACGCCGGTCGCCATCGACAGTTCGGGGCACGATCTGCTGGGCGTCCTCCACACGCCGGGCGGTCCGGGGCCGCATCCGATCGTCGTGCTGCTGCACGGCATCCCGGGCAATGAGCGGAACTTCGACCTGGCACAGGCGCTGAGCCGGGCCGGGTACGCGGCCTTGGTGTTCCACTACCGGGGGTCCTGGGGCGTCGGCGGCACCTGGTCGTGGGGCCACGTGCTGGAGGACTCGGCGCGGGTCGTCGCCGCGGTGCGGGAAGCGGACTTCGCCGCGCGACACCGGCTGGACCCCGGCCGCCTGGCCGTCATCGGGCACAGCCTCGGCGGGTTCGCGGCACTGTGGACCGCGGCCGGGGACAAGGAGATAGCGGCCATCGGGTCGATAGCCGGGTTCGACTTCGGCGCCGCGACGCGTGCCGCCGCGGCCGACCCGGCGGCACGCGCGGCCTATGTGGCGGGGTTCGAGGCGTCGCTGCTGCCGCTGGCCGGGACCAGTGGCGAGGCACTGGTCGCCGAGATGGAAGCGGCCGGGGACGACTGGGAACTGGCCCGGCTGGCCGGGCCGCTGGCCGATCGGCCGGTCCTGCTGCTGGCGGGCGCGCGGGACGAAGTGGCTCCCCCGGGAACACACCACGAGCCGCTGGTCGCCGCGTACCGGGAGCACCCCGTAGCCGCCCTGGAGGACGGTGTGCTTCCGACCGACCACGCGTGGTCCGACCACCGGGTCGCGCTGGCGCGCACGGTCCTCGGGTTCCTGGACCGGCACATGCCGACCGCACGGTGATCGCCGCGTCGCTGCGCCTGGCCCTGGGCACGGCGGTGGCGCTGGGGTTCGCCCGCTTCGGCTACGGCCTCGTGCTCCCGGCGATGCGTGACGACCTGGGCTGGAGCCTGGCCGAGGCCGGGTCGCTGACGACCGCGAACGGTTTCGGGTACCTCCTGGGTGCCGTGGCCACCGCGGGCGCGGCGCGTCGGTGGGGGAGTACGCGGATGTTCCGGCTCGGGATGGTCCTGTGCGCGACGTCCCTGGCCGCGACGGCCGCGAGCGGCGGCTACGGCGTGGTGATGGCGGCCCGGGCCGCCTCCGGGTTCGGTGGTGCGCTGGTGTTCATCACCGGCGGGGTGATCGCCGCGCGGGCGGCGGAGCGCGCGGCGACGGCACTGCCGATCGCCGTCTACTTCGCGGGGACGGGCGTCGGCATCGCGGCCAGCGGGGTGCTTGTGCCGCCGCTGCTGGCCGGCTCGCCCGACCGGTGGCCCCTCGCATGGGTCGCACTGGCCGCGGCCTCGGCGCTGGGCACGGCGGTGAGCTGGGGCGCGGCGCGGACGACCGACCCGGCGCCGGACCGCCCGGCGGAGGCGGGCCGGGCCGGGCTCCTCGACCTCTGGCGGCCGGCCGCGGCCTACCTGCTCTTCGCCACCGGGTACATCGCCTACATCACCTTCCTCTCCGCGACGCTCGCCGACCGCGGTGCGGGCGCCGGTGACGTCGCGGCCGTCTGGGCGGTGCTGGGCATCGCGGTCGTGGCGGCGCCGTGGCTGTGGCGCCGGGCCGCCGCGACGTGGCCGTCGAGCCGGATGCTCGGGTCGCTGCTGGCGGTGATCGCGGGGGCGAGCTGCCTCGCGCTGACGGGCTGGGGAGGGCTTCCCGTGGTCTTCGTGTCGGCGGCGGCGTACGGGGCCGCGTTCATGGCGGTGCCCGCGTCCGTGACCGCCCTGGTGCGTTCCGTCGTCCCGCCGGCCGGCTGGCCCCGCGCGCTCGGGGCCTTCACGGTGCTGTTCGCGGCCGGCCAGACCGCCGGCCCGTGGGCGGCGGGCGCGGCCGCGGACCGCGTGGGGCCCGGCGCGCCGGCGGCCTGGACGGCGGCGCTGTGCGCACTCGGAGCACTCGTCGCGGCCACGGACCGGCCGCGGCGGCCGGACCGGACGGACCGGGCGCGCCCCGGGGCCCGCTGCCCGCGGGGGTGAGCGGCAACGCCGGGACGGGTGGATACCGTCCCGGCGAGGCCGCATGTGGGCTCAGCCGAACGGGATGCGCACGAAGGACTGGTTGCCCGTTCCCAGGGTGCTGCTGCCGTTGCCGATGGCGTTCCAGACCTCCACCCGTACCTTCCCGTTGCTCAGGTTCCCGAGCGATCCGGTGGCGGACTTGAGCCCGCGGGTCTGGGTGTAGTGCTCGTAGCCCGCGACGGGGTCGGTGGCGAAGTACTGGTAGGTCTCGGTGCGGTCCCAGCTGCCGTCGCCGGTCAGGTCGTAGGAGATACGGACCTGCTGGCCGTTGGCCACGGTGGTGCCCGCGTCGACGAACAGGTCGAACTGGGTGGCGCCGCCGTTGTAGGTGGCGTTCAGCCCGGAGGCGAGGAAGGTCTGCGGCTGGTACGGGGCGCCGTCGTGGTTGGTGCCGCCCGCCGAGGTCAGGGTCGCGGTGGAGGCGGAGGTGGAGGCGGCGCCGAGGGTTCCGCCGCTGCCGAGGTAGCGGGTGGCGGAGCCGGCGGGCGGGTCGGTGGGCGGGTCGGTGGGGCCGCCGCCGCGGGCCCAGACGGCGACGTAGTCGACGAGCATGGGGTGGCCGGGTTCGGTGGCCGCGGTGGGGGTGGCGGAGCCCTGGATGGCGTCGGGGAAGGCGCCGCCGATGGCGACGTTGAGGAGCAGGAAGTAGCCGGCGTGGTCGGTCATCCGCGACCAGGTGTCGGCGTCCACGCTGTTCTGGCTGACGCTGTGGAACTGCTGGTCGTCCACGTACCAGCGGAGCTGGTTGGGCGTGGTGGAGCGGTCCCACTCGAAGCGGTAGGTGTGGAAGGCGGACTGGCAGCTCGCGCCGGGGCAGGTGCGGCTGGCGCCGAGGCCGGTGGTCTCCTTGCAGGGGCCGCCGGGGTTGACGCCGCAGTGGAGGGTGGCCCAGACGGAGTTGATGCCGTTGACGTTCTCCATGAAGTCGAACTCGCCGATGCCCGGCCAGTTGTGGTAGTTGCCCCGGTACGGGCTGCCGAGCGCCCAGAAGGCGGGCCAGTAGCCGAGCGCGGCGCTCCCGGTGACGTTCGGCATCTGGATCCGGCCCTCGACACGCAGCACGCCGCCCGCCGGGGCCTTGAAGTCGGCGCGCCGGGTCTCGATGCGGGCGGAGGTCCAGTTGCCGGAGCCGTCCCGGAGGGGGGTGATGCGCAGGTTGCCGTTGCCGTCGAGGCCGAGGTTTCTGGTGGAGTCGGTGTAGCTCTGGATCTCGCCGGTGCCCCAGTTGCCGGGGCCGCCGGGGTACGAGTGGCCGGTGTCTATCTGCCAGTTGGCGGAGGAGGGCAGGGTGTTCGCGGAACCGTTGAAGTCATCGCTCCACTGCAGGGTCCACCCGGCGGCGGGCGGCACCGCGCCCCGCGCGGGCGTGGTGCCGAACAGCGTGGCGAGGGCGGCCAGCGCGAGCACGGCGGCGGCCAGCGCGGCGGTGAGGGGTGTGGTGAGGGGTAGGGCGAGGGGTGCCCTGGGTCTGGTGCTCGTACGTCTCGTGTTCACGGGGACGACCTCCAGCAGGCTGTGGGGGGTGTCGCGGGCATGAGAGCGCTCTCACGTTTATGTAGGTGCACGCGGGGAGGCCGTCAATGGTCCGCGCGCGTTCGTTTCCCGAAAGCGGGAAAGGGCCTGTCGCGGCGCTGTCAGGCGGGCCGCAGCCAGATGGTGGCCAGCGGCGGCAGCACCGGCAGGATGCTCGCAGGCCGTCCGTGCCAGGCGGTGGGCTCGGCCTTGAGCGGTTCCGGGTTGCGGACGCCGCCGCCGCCGTAGCGGCCGTCGTCGGTGTTCAGCACCTCACGCCACAGGGGGATCCCGTCGGGCACGCCGACGCGGTACTCCTGGCGCACCACGGGCGAGAAGTTGCTGAGGGCCAGCAGGGGAGAGCCGTCCGCGTCGAAGCGCAGGAAGGCGAAGACGTTGTCCTCGGCCCCGTCGCCCTCGACCCAGGCGAACCCCTCCGGGGCGGTGTCCCGCTGCCACAGCGCGGGCGTGGCCAGATACGTCCGGTTCAGGTCGCGCACCAGATCGCGTACGCCGCGGTGGTCGGGCTCGGCGGAGTACGAGGGGTCGAGCAGCCACCAGTCGGGGCCGTGGCTCTCCGACCACTCGGCGCCCTGCGCGAACTCCTGCCCCATGAAGAGCAGTTGCTTGCCCGGGTGGGCCCACATGAAGCCAAGGTACGCGCGGTGGTTGGCGCGCTGCTGCCACCAGTCGCCCGGCATCTTGGACACCAGCGACCGCTTGCCGTGCACCACCTCGTCGTGGGAGATGGGCAGCACGTAGTTCTCGCTGTAGGCGTACACCATCGAGAAGGTCATCTCGTGGTGGTGGTACCTGCGGTGCACCGGCTCGTGCGCGACGTAGCCGAGCGAGTCGTGCATCCACCCCATGTTCCACTTCAGGCCGAAGCCGAGGCCGCCGAAGCCGCTGGGACCCACATGGTGGGTGGCGCGGGTGACGCCGTCCCAGGCGGTGGACTCCTCGGCGATCGTCACCACCCCGGGGCAGCGGCGGTAGACCGTCGCGTTCATCTCCTGGAGGAACGCGACGGCGTCCAGGTTCTCCCGGCCGCCGTGCGCGTTGGGCGTCCACTGGCCCGGCTCGCGGGAGTAGTCCAGGTAGAGCATGGAGGCCACGGCGTCCACGCGCAGGCCGTCCACATGGAACTCCTCGCACCAGTACACCGCGTTGCCCACCAGGAAGTTGCGCACCTCCGTGCGGCCGTAGTCGAACTCCAGCGTGCCCCAGTCCGGGTGCGCCGCCCGGGCCGGGTCGGCGGGCTCGTACAGCGGCCTGCCGTCGAACTCGGCCAGCGCCCAGTCGTCCCGGGGGAAGTGCGCGGGCACCCAGTCGACCAGCACCCCGATGCCCGCCTGGTGCAGGGCGTCGACCAGGTACTTGAAGTCGTCGGGGGTGCCGAGGCGGGCGGTGGGCGCGTAGAAGCCGGTCACCTGGTAGCCCCACGAGCCGCCGAAGGGGTGCTCGGCCACCGGCATCAGCTCGACATGCGTGAAGCCGAGGTCCTTGACGTACGCGGGGAGCTGCTCGGCGAGCTGCCGGTAGTTCAGTCCCGGCCGCCACGAGGGCAGATGCACCTCGTACACCGAGAACGGCGACTCGTGGACGCGGTGGCCCGCCCGCGCGGCCATCCACGCGTCGTCGCCCCAGCGGTGGTGGGAGGTGTGCACGACCGAGGCGGTGGCGGGCGGACACTCCGTGCGGCGCGCCATCGGGTCGGCGCGCAGGGTGTGGCTCCCGTCCGGGCGGGTGATGTCGAACTTGTACACCGCGCCCTCGCCCACCCCGGGCAGGAACAGCTCCCATACGCCGCTGCCGCCCAGCGAGCGCATCGGGAAGGCCGTGCCGTCCCAGTAGTTGAAGTCCCCCGCCACCCGCACGCCCCGCGCGTCCGGCGCCCACACCGTGAACCGCGTCCCGGCGACGCCCTGGTGGGTCATCGGCCGCGCGCCCAGCGCGCGCCACAGCTCCTCGTGGCGGCCCTCGCCGATGAGGTACAGGTCCAGCTCGCCGAGGGCGGGGAGGAAGCGGTACGCGTCGTGCTGCTCCTCCTCCGCGGCGGACGCGCCCTTCTCGCCGTCCTTTTCGTTGTCCTCGTAGGTGACCAGCAGCCGGTAGTCGGGGATCTCCCGGAGCGGGATCACCCCGGAGAACAGGCCGTCCCCCTCGGGCCGCAGCCGCGCGCGCAGCCCGCCGGCGGCGACGGCCACGGACCGGGCGTACGGGCGCAGCGCGCGGAACAGGATCCCGTCGCGCACGGGGTGGGCGCCGAGCAGGGAGTGCGGGTCGTGGTGCGAGCCGGAGAGCAGCCGCTGCCGGTCGGTGTCCCCGAGCGGCGCCGCGGCACGCACGCCCCCGCCGCCGTCCGCATCGCCGCTGCTCGCCTCGCCACCGCCCGCATCGCCGCCGGTGGCCGGTGGCGCGGCCTCGGTGGGCGGCTGTCCGGTGGGTGCCGGGGGTGTGGCGGGGGGTGTCGCCGGGGCCCGGGGGGTGGGTGGGGCGGTGTAGGAGGAGCGGGACATGGGGCCGTCGCCCGGGCCGTGCGCGGCGGCGCGGTGTGCGGGCGGCCGGCCGGCGGTCGGGCGGAAGGTGGCCGGTACGGAGGCGTCGCCGGCGTTGGCGGAGGCGGGGCCGGCGTCGGCTGGTCCGGTGGAGGCGGAGGCGGAGGCGGTGGAGGCGGGGCCGGTGGGGGTGCGGCCGGGGTCCGGGGCCTCGTCGGACGGGGAGGGGTTGGCGGGCGGGCGTGCGGTCACGGGGATGTCCTCCCAGGAGGGGCTGGGGATCGGCACGGGTGGGGTCAGGGGCGGGCCGCGGCCAGGCGGCGGATGGCGGACATCGGGACGGGCAGCCACTCGGGACGGTGGCGGGCCTCGTAGACCACCTCGTACACCGCCTTGTCCGTCTCGTGGGCCCGCAGCAGCTCCGGCTCATCGCGCGGGTCGGCGCCGGACGCCTCCGCGTAGCCCGCGCAGTACGCGGCCCGGGTGCGGCCGGCCCAGTCCTGGGGGCTGTCGTGGCCGCCTACGGCCGCCGCGTAGTCGAACGAGCGGAGCATGCCCGCGATGTCGCGCACCGGGGGCTGCGGGCGGCGGCGTTCGGCGAGCGGGCGCGAGGGCTCGCCCTCGAAGTCGATGAGGGACCAGCGGACCCCGGTCCCCCCGCCCCCGCCCCCGCCGCCCCCCGCGCCGCTCTCCCCGGCCCCGGTAGCGGCCCCGGCCCCGGCCTCGCCCGAGCCCCCGTCCTGGACCGTCCGCAGCACCTGGCCCAGGTGCAGATCGCCGTGGATGCGCTGCGCGGTCCAGGTGCGGCCCGCGCGGCCGAGCGCGGCCAGGTCCTCGTACGCGGCGTGCAGTGCGGCGCGGTAGGGGTGGAGGGCGGGGACGGCCGCGGCGGCGGAGTCCAGGCGCTCGGACATGGCGGCCGCGAGGTGCTCGATCTGCGGGCGGCGCAGGACGGTGGTGGGCAGCGCGCGGGCCATCGCCAGGTGGACCTCCGCGGTGGCCTGCCCGAGGGCGTGCGCGGCCTCGGTGAAGTCGTCCCGCGCGGCCAGCGCGTCGAGGGCGAGCTGCCAGCCGTCGGTGGAGCCGGCGAGGTAGGGCTGCAGCACACCGAGGGTGAAGGGGTCGGAGCGGGGGCCGGCGCCCTCGGCGGGCGGGGCGGCCTCGAACCAGGCGGCGGGGGCGGGCACCCGGGTGCAGCCCGTCCGGGCGAGGGCCAGGGGCAGCTCGAGGTCGGGGTTGGTGCCGGGGCTCACCCGGCGGAAGAGCTTGAGGATAAACGTATCTCCGTAGATGACGGAGGAGTTGGACTGCTCGGCGGTCAGCAGCCGGGGAGCGAGCGCCTGGGGGATGGCCGCGGACGGCTCGCGCAGGAAGCGCAGCGGCCCGAGGGTGCCGGGCATCCGCAGCCGTTCCAGCAGGAGGGTGGCGAGGCGGGGGTCGAACAGCGCCTCGTAGACGGCCCGGCCGTCCAGCGGCCCGCCGGTGGGGCGGCCGATGAGGGCGGGGGCGAGCCGGGGCGGCAGGGCGGGGCGCACGCCGAGCAGGAGCTGGTAGCAGTCGCTGGCCGCCGCGCCGCGCGGGTGGCCGCAGCCGGAGCCGTGCCGGTGGCCGGCGGGCTCGGGCTGCTGGGCGCGGACGAGCAGGTGGAGCAGCCCGGGTGTGGTGCCGGTGGCCGCGCACGGCAGCAGTTCGGTCGCGGACACGAGGGAGAAGCCGGTGATCGGGCGGCCCTTGCCGGCGAACCAGCGCTGGCGGGGCAGCCATTCCGCGAGCAGGGGGGCGAGGGAGGCGAGCAGCCCGGCGGGGCCCGCGGCCGTGGTGGCAAGGGGCGCGGAGGGCGGGGGTTCGACCCGCGGTACAGCGGTCGGCGGGTGCTGTGCCCCCCGGGAGAATGAAGCTTCCGGCATGGCGTCGCGTCCTTTCCCCGGGCACACGACAGTCAGGGCAAAGTGTCCCGGATTGCGGCATTGACCGTGCGACGGTGCGGGACGTGTCGGGCGAGGATCGTCCGTACGGCCAATCTTCCGTGTGGCCACTAGGCCGTACGGCCAATCCTCCGTAGGACCCCCTACGGAGTGCGCGGTCGGCTTCGCCCGTGCGGTAGTAGGGAACCTGCCCCCGATGTGGGGTCGAAAACGCCCGTACGCGCCCCAGGTGGACGCGTACGGACGGAAGCGGGCCGGGCGCGGGGCCGCCGGGCCGCCCAGGGGACGGTGGGTCAGTCGGTCCAGTGGCCCGCCGCGTCCGAGGGCCGCAGCCGGAACCAGTAGAAGCCGTGGCCCCCGAGGGTCAGCAGGTAGGGCAGCTCGCCGATGGCGGGGAAGCGCACACCGCCGATCAGCTCCACCGGGTGACGGCCGCTGAAGGCCTGCAGATCCAGCTCGGTGGGCTGGGCGAAGCGCGAGAAGTTGTTCACGCACAGCACGAGGTCGTCCCCGCCCTTCCCGTCCCCGGGTGCCTCGCGCAGGAAGGCGAGGACGGCGGGGTTGGAGGAGGACAGCTCGGTGAAGGAGCCGAGGCCGAAGGCGGGGTTCTGCTTGCGGATCTCGATCATCCGGCGGGTCCAGTGGAGCAGCGAGGAGGGGCTGCTCATGGCCGCTTCGACGTTGGTCACCTGGTAGCCGTAGACCGGGTCCATGATGGTGGGCAGGAACAGCCGCCCGGGGTCGCAGGAGGAGAAGCCCGCGTTGCGGTCGGGGGTCCACTGCATGGGGGTGCGGACGGCGTCGCGGTCGCCGAGCCAGATGTTGTCGCCCATGCCGATCTCGTCGCCGTAGTAGAGGATCGGCGAGCCGGGCAGGGACAGCAGCAGCGCGGTGAACAGCTCGATCTGGTTGCGGTCGTTGTCCAGGAGGGGGGCCAGTCGGCGGCGGATGCCGATGTTGGCGCGCATCCTCGGGTCCTTGGCGTACTCCGCGTACATGTAGTCGCGCTCTTCGTCGGTGACCATCTCGAGCGTCAGCTCGTCGTGGTTGCGCAGGAAGATGCCCCACTGGCAGCCGGAGGGGATGGCCGGGGTCTTGGCGAGGATCTCCGAGACCGGGTAGCGGGACTCGCGGCGCACCGCCATGAAGATGCGCGGCATCACCGGGAAGTGAAAGGCCATGTGGCACTCGTCGCCGCCCTTGCTGAAGTCGCCGAAGTAGTCGACGACGTCCTCGGGCCACTGGTTGGCCTCGGCGAGCAGCACGGTGTCCGGGTAGTGGGCGTCGATCTCGGCGCGGACCCGCCTGAGCATCTCGTGGGTGCGGGGCAGGTTCTCGCAGTCGGTGCCCTCCTCCGCGTACAGATACGGGACGGCGTCCAGCCGGAAGCCGTCGATGCCCAGGTCCAGCCAGAAGCGCAGGGCGGCCAGTACCTCTTCCTGGACGGCGGGGTTCTCGAAGTTGAGGTCCGGCTGGTGCGAGAAGAAGCGGTGCCAGTAGTACTGCTTGCGCACCGGGTCGAAGGTCCAGTTGGAGGTCTCGGTGTCGACGAAGATGATCCGGGCGTCCTGGAACTGCTTGTCGTCGTCGGCCCACATGTAGTAGTCGCCGTACGGTCCCTCCGGGTCGCGGCGGGACTCCTGGAACCACGGGTGCTGATCACTCGTATGGTTCATGACAAAGTCGATGATCACCCGCATGCCCCGCTGGTGGGCGGCGTCCACGAACTCGACGAAGTCGGCGAGGTCCCCGAACTCCGGCAGCACGGCGGTGTAGTCGGACACGTCGTAGCCGCCGTCGCGCAGCGGGGAGGCGAAGAAGGGCGGCAGCCACAGGCAGTCCACGCCGAGCCACTGGAGATAGTCGAGTTTGGCCGTGAGTCCCTTGAGGTCGCCGATGCCGTCGCCGTTGCTGTCCTGGAAGGAGCGCACCAGCACCTCGTAGAACACGGCGCGCTTGAACCATTCGGGGTCGCGGTCCTTGGCCGGAGTGTCCTCGAACTTGTCCGGTACGGGCTCGTTGACGGTCATGATGTGGGTGACCCTCCGATCGGTGAGGACGGTCGCAGGGACAGCACATGCGCGGGAGCCATGGGGCGGCCCGGCTCCAGGCGCACATAGTTGTCCCTGCCCCAGTGATAGGTCTCGCCGGTGAGCTCGTCGCGCACCGGGACGGACTCATGCCAGTCGAGGCCGAGTTCCGGCATGTTCAACGAGACCGTCGCCTCCTGGGTGTGGTGGGGGTCCAGGTTGACGACCGTGAGCACGCACGAGTCGCCCGTCCGCTTGGAGTAGGCGATGACAGACTCGTTGTCGACGTGGTGGAATCGCAGGTTGCGCAGTTGCCGCAGGGCCGGGTGGCGGCGCCGCAGCCGGTTGAGGCAGGTGAGCAGCGGGGTGATGGTGCGCCCCTCGCGCTCGGCGGCCGCCCAGTCGCGCGGCCGCAGCTGGTACTTCTCGCTGTCCAGGTACTCCTCGCTGCCGGGGCGCAGCGGGGTGTTCTCGCACAGCTCGTAGCCCGCGTAGACGCCCCAGGTGGGGGAGAGGGTGGCGGCCAGCACGGCCCGCGCCTCGAAGGCGGGGCGGCCGCCCTCCTGGAGATAGGCGTGCAGGATGTCGGGGGTGTTCACGAAGAGGTTCGGCCGCATGTATCCGGCCGCTTCCCCGGACAGCTCGGTGAGGTAGTCGGTCAGCTCCTGTTTGGTGTTGCGCCAGGTGAAGTACGTGTACGACTGCTGGAAGCCGATGGCGCCGAGGGTGTGCATCATGGCCGGCCGGGTGAAGGCCTCGGCGAGGAAGATGACATCGGGGTCGGTGCGGTTGATGTCGCCGATCACCTTCTCCCAGAAGACCACGGGCTTGGTGTGCGGATTGTCCACCCGGAAGATCCGCACACCGTGGGAGATCCAGAAGCGCAGCACCCGCTCGGTCTCGCGGACCAGCCCCGGGAAGTCCGTGTCGAAGGCGATCGGATAGATGTCCTGGTACTTCTTGGGCGGGTTCTCGGCGTAGGCGATCGAGCCGTCGGCGCGCCGGTGGAACCACTCGGGGTGCTCGGTCACCCAGGGGTGGTCGGGCGAGCACTGGAGCGCGAAGTCGAGCGCGACCTCCAGGCGCAGCTCGCGGGCGCGCGCCACGAAGTGGTCGAAGTCGTCGAGGGTGCCGAGGTCGGGGTGGACCGCGTCGTGGCCGCCGTCGGCCGAGCCGATCGCCCAGGGGGAGCCGACGTCGTACGGGCCCGCCGACAGCGTGTTGTTGGGGCCCTTGCGGTACGAGGTGCCGATGGGGTGGATCGGCGGCAGGTACACCACGTCGAAGCCCGCCGCGGCGACGGCGGGCAGCCGCTCGGCGGCGGTGCGCAGGGTGCCGCTCACCGGCCGCCGGTCCTCGGCGACCTTGGCGCCCTCCGAGCGCGGGAAGAACTCGTACCAGGAGCCGAACAGCGCGCGCTCCCGCTCCACCAGCAGCGGCATCGGGCGGGAGGCGGTGACCAACTCGCGCAGCGGGTGGCGGTCGAGGACCTCGGTGACCTCGGGGGCGAGGGCGGCGGCGAGCCGGTCGGCCACCGGGCGCCGCTCGTCGCGCAGCGCGTCGACGGCCCCCAGCACCGCCTCGCGGCCGTCGCTCTTGGGGACGGCCCCCGCGGCTCGCTCGTGGAGCCGCGCGCCCTCCTCCAGGACCAGGTCGGTGTCGATCCCGGCGGGGATCTTGACGGTGGCGTGGTGGCGCCAGGTGCCGATCGGGTCGCTCCACGCCTCGACCGTGTACGACCAGCGGCCCTGTGAGGTCGGGGTGACGTCGGCGCCCCAGCGGTCGGTGCCGGGGGCGAGTTCGCGCATCGGGGTCCAGGGCCCGGAGCGCCCGGCCGGATCGCGCAGTACGACATTCGCCTTGACCGCGTCGTGGCCCTCCCGGAACACGGTGGCGCTGACTTGGAACGTCTCGCCCACCACCGCCTTCGCGGGGCGGCGGCCGCAGTCGATGAGCGGGCGGATGTCCAGGACGGGGATGCGACCGATCATAGGATCACCTGACGGCGTTGCGGGCGTATATGCTGTGGCGGCTTTTGTCCTTTGTATCGGTTCTGCCGCCTTGCGACGGGTTGCGGGCATGACAGCTCCTGTCCGCGTTCACTCTGGTGGGCGGATGGGGTCGGCCATGGGGGGCGTGTTGGGAAAGCCTTCCCACGCGGCGCGGGGCGACAATCCGGGTTCCCGTTAACTTCCCGTGCATAACGCGACTCGGCCCCGCGCGAGCCTGAAACAGGACAAGCGCGGGGCCGACGGGTTTCTCCCGGGGCGGCCTTGGGGCGGCCTTGGGGGCGTGCTCGGTGCGGGCGGTGCCGGTGGGGTCAGGGACGCGCCGAATTCTGGTCGTTCCGGGCGGAGTTACGGGGAAGGGACCGGGACGCGGACCGGGACGCGGGCGCGGTCGCGAGACCCGAGGCCAGCAGCCGAAGCGCCGCCTCCGACGGGGACCCCGGCTCCGCGCCGTACATCAGCAGGCGCTGGTCCCCCGAGTCCGTGAGCCCCGTCATCTCGAAACTGAGCTCCATCGGCCCGACCAGCGGGTGGTGGAAGGACTTGACACCGTAGGAGCACTGGCGCACCGGGTGGCGCGACCACAGCGCCGCGAACTCGCCGCTCTTCATGGTCAGCTCGCCGATCAGCTCCGCCAGCCGCCGGTCGTCGGGGTGCGCGCCGGCCGCCAGCCGCAGCGCGGAGACGGCGAGCCGCGCGTCGCTCTCCCAGTCGGGGTAGAGCTCGCGGGTGTGGGGGTCCAGGAAGAGCAGCCGCTGGGTGTTGGGGCGGTCGGCGGGGCGCTCGGGGGCGTCGGCGGCCAGGTGCCCGGCGACCAGGGCGTGCCCGAGCGGGTTCCAGGCCAGGACGTCGAAACGGGCCGTCAGGACCAGCGCGGGCACCCCGTCCATGGCCTCGATCAGCCGGCGGGTGCTCGGCCGGGCGGCCTCGGCGCGCGGCGCCGGGCGGCGCGCGGCCCGCGCCGGGCGGGCCAGATTGCGCAGATGCGCGTGTTCGTCCGGGGTCAGCCGCAGGGCCCGGGCGATCGCGTCGAGCACGCCGTCCGAGGCGCCCGACGACTGGCCCTGCTCCAGCCGCGTGTAGTACGCGACGCTCACCCCGGCCAGCTGCGCCAGCTCCTCCCGGCGCAGCCCGGGCACCCGGCGGCGGGTCCCGTACGAGACCAGCCCGACGTCCTCGGGGCGGAGGCGGGCGCGGCGGGTGCGCAGGAATTCCCCCAGTGCGGGCGGTGTGTCCACGGGCCTGTCCATGGACACCAGTGTCCGACAGCCGGGCCCGGCGTGCCTGCCCCTGCCGGGGTCAGGCACGCCGGGCCGACCGGCTCACCTGAAGCCGGTCACCTGTAGGTGATGTCCGAGCTGGAGTACTTGCAGTACGTGCCGTCGGGGCCGGATCCGTTCGTCGTGGGCTCGGCGCCGGTGTTGTTCCCGAGGTACTTCTGGCAGGGGATGATCTTCTTGCTGGTGTCACCGACGATGGTGATCCTGCGCAGGGTGACGCTGTCGCCGTAGTTGGTGTTGATCCCGGCGATGCGGCTGCCCTTGTAGGTCGCCTCCAGGGTGTTGACGTTGATGGTCCGCTTGTACTGGGTCTTGCAGTTGCCGCAGGAGCGGACGAAGGTGCCGAAGTTCTTCACGGCGAAGTTGCTGATGTTGAGGGTGCCCGCGCCGTTGAACTGGAAGACCTTGTCCGAGGCCTCCTTGGCGCCGCCGCCGTTGACCGTGTAGACGGCGGAGGACGAGCTGCCCTTGAAGGTGGCGGCGTCCTCGCCGACGTCCTCCCACCACACGTTCTGGAGTGTGCAGCTGCCCAGGCAGTGGACGCCGTCGGCGGCCGGGGAGCCGAGGATCACGTTCTTCAGGGTCGCGCCGTCCTTCAGCTCGAACAGCGGGTCCTGGTCCTCGTTCTGGCCGCCGGTGCCCAGGTCGCCGGAGCCGTAGTAGCGCTTCATGCCGCCGTCGTAGCTCCCGCTGACGGGGATGGTCTTGGTGACCGCCTGGGGGGTGCCGCTCGGCGTGGGCCAGGTGGCGGCCGAGGCGGTGGGGACGGTCAGACCGGTGGCGATGGCGCCCGCCGTGAGGGCGGCGGCGCCCAGGAGGCCGGCCATCGCCCGCTTCCTGCTCAGATGCTGTGCCATGTTCACACTCCTCGTTTCCGTGATGCGTGGGAGGTGCGGATGGAACGGTGCGGGACGGTCGTTCAGGGGGTGGCGATCTTCGGCCGCGGCGGGGTCGCCATCTTGTTCCCGAGGAAGAAGCTGGGGTGCGGCGGCTGGTTGTACGCGGTGTTCTGCCAGGCCAGGGCCACCCGGTACGGCCGGTCCTGGAGCAGCGTGGTGATCTTCCGGTCGGTCTCGTACGGCGTGGAGTAGATCCGCAGCGCCTTGTTGTCCGAGGTCGGCCAGATCACCTCCTCGCGCCAGTCGCCGAGGATGTCGCCGGACAGCGACGGGGTGGCCTTGGTGCCGTTGTTGGAGTGCACCCCGGAGCCGGTCAGCAGCCGGGTGTCGGCGGAGGTGCCGTACTTGTCGATGTGCGTGCCGTCCAGCAGCTCGCGCACCGGGTCGCCGTCCCACCACGACAGGAAGTTGACCGAGGCCGGCTTGCGGCCCTTGGCGGCCCCGCTCCTGTCGCGGATCGAACCGTCGGCGGCCGACCACATCTCGGCACCGTCGCTGCCCGCCCAGATGTCCCCGGCCACGCCGCGCCCGTTGTCGCCGCTCGCCGGGGTGGACCACAGCACCTGGCCGGTCCTGGCGTCGGCGTAGTACGACGACGGCTTCGACGAGTCCTCGTCCACCTTGAAGTACTCGAGACCGGGCCGGGACGGGTCCAGGTCGCCGAGGTGGGCCGCGTCGCCGTGGCCGTTCCTGGTCGTCCACAGGCCGGCGCCGTTGTCGTCCACGGCCATCGAGCCGTACACGATCTCGTCCCTGCCGTCGGCGTCCACATCGCCGATCGTCAGCGCGTGGTTGCCCTGCCCGTCGTAGCCCTTGCCGGCGTTGGTGGAGCTGCTGGTGTCGAAGGTCCACGTGCGGGTGAGCTGCCCGCCGCTGTAGCTCCAGGCGCTGATGACCGTACGGGTGTAGTAGCCGCGCGCCTCGATCAGCGAGGGCTTCGAGCCGTCCAGGTAGGCGGTGCCGGCCAGGAAGCGGTCCACGCGGTTGCCGTACGAGTCGCCCCACGAGGACACCGTGCCGCGCGGCGGGACGTAGTCGACGGTGGAGACCGCCGCGCCCGTCCGGCCGTTGAACACGGTCAGGAACTCGGGCCCGCTCAGCACATAGCCGCTGGAGTTGCGGTGATCGGCGGAGGCGTTGCCGATCGTCCTGCCGGTGCCGTCGATCGTGCCGTCCGCGGTTTTCATCGCGACCTCGGCCTTGCCGTCGCCGTCGTAGTCGTACACCTGGAACTGGGTGTAGTGGGCGCCGGAGCGGATGTTGCGCCCCAGGTCGATCCGCCACAGCCGCTGCCCCTGGAGGGTGTAGCCGTCGACGATCGTGTTGCCGGTGACCCCGGACTGCGAGTTGTCCTTGGCGTTCGTCGGCTGCCACTTGAGGACGATGTCGAGGTCGCCGTCGCCGTCCAGGTCGCCCACCGAGGCGTCGTTGGCCTCGTACGTGTAGTCGGAGCCCCCCGAGGGGGGCGAGATCGGCACGTCGTAGTAGCCGGAGCGGAACTGCACGGCGCTCGGCGAGGCGGGCTGCTCCACGCCGCCCACCACCGCGCGGACCGTGTAGTCCGCGCTGTTGGGGGGGGTCCTTGTGGAGGTAGTTGGTGGTGGTGAGGGGCGAGGAGTTGACCTTGACGCCGCCCCGGTAGAGGTTGAACGTCACGTCGTCCGGGTCGGTGGCCAGCCAGCGCCAGCTCACCAGGTTGTCATTGCCGGTGTGCACGCTGACCAGCCCGCGGTCGAGCCTCTCCAGCTGGGCCGCCTGGACGGCGGCGGCCTGGGGGGAGGCGGTCCGCGTGCCGTCGGCCGGGGCGGCGTGCGAGAGCGCGGCCGGGCCGGTGGCGAGCAGCGCGCCGGCGGCGGCCGCGGCGAGCGCGGCGCGTCCGGCCCGGCGGCGGGCGGAGGGAGCGGGCGAACCGTGCGGGGGTGCCACGGGACCTCCTGGGGGGTGGGGGAGTGCGCGGGGCGGGGGTGTCGGGGTGTGGTCGCCGCTCTGACCGGAAAGGTTGCCGCCCCCTGCGCGGATTTCCCGGCCCGCGGAGTGACGCGCCGGATCCCGCGCCCGGCCGCGGACGGCGCGCCGGACCCCGCGCCCCTACCGGCTGGTCACCACGTCCTTGCCGACCAGCCGTCCGTCCACGAAGCACAGCCGGTACGCGGACCGCCCGTCGTACCGGCGCACCCCGTAGTACGCGCAGTCCCAGCCCGGGGGCGGCGCGGCCACCCCGTCGGGGGCGCCGTCCATCGTGTACGGCGGCATCCGCGACTCCACGTCGGCGCGGGGCTCGCCGAGTTCAAGACTGTCGTACGTGGTCCGGTCCAGCACCGCGTGGTACTGCGTATAGAAGTGGAACCCGCCCCACAGGACGGCCAGCCCGGCGGCCACGGCCAGGGGCACGGTGATCGACTCCACCAGCCTGCGCCGCACCCGCTGCCTGGCCCGGGCCAGCTCCCGCGCCGAGGTGGACGTCGGGGCCGCCGCCCGCCCGGCGACCAGCGCGACCCCGGGCGCGAGCGGCAGCCGCGCCGACACCTCGAAGCCGCCGTCGGGGGAGGGGCCGTGGGCCAGTACCCCGCCGGCCAGCCGCACCCGCTCGTCGAGCCCCACCAGGCCGTTGCCGCCCGAGGCCGGCTCGGGGACACCGCTGTCCGCCGGGCGCGGGCCGTTGGCGACCGACACCGTGATCTCCCCCGCCGCCGGATCCCGCGCCAGCCGGACGCGGACGGCCGCGCCCGGGGCGTGCTTGGCGGCGTTGGTCAGCGCCTCCTGCACCACGCGGTACACGGCACGGTCGGCCATGGGCGGCAGCCCGGCGCCGCCGGGGCGGTCCGCGCCACCGTCCTCCAGCTCGACGGCCAGCCCCGCGGCCCGCGCCCGGTCCACCAGCGCGCCGACGCCCTCGTCGGCGGGGGCGGTCGGGGCCGGGTCGTCCCCGGTCCGCAGCACGCCGATGATGTCCCGCAGCTGGCCGGTGGCCGCCGCGGCCGCCTCCCGCAGTTCGGCGGCGGCCGCCTGGTGGCGGTCGCTCAGCTCCGGATCGACCTGAAGCGCCGCGGCGCGCAGCGCGATCAGGGCCAGGTCGTGGCCCAGCGAGTCGTGCATGTCCCCGGCGATCCGGGACCGCTCGCGCAGCCGCGCGCGGTCGGCGGCGGCCCGCTGCTCCCGCTCCATCCGGTCGGCCAGCTCCCAGCCTGCGCGGACCAGGTGCTCGTACTGCCGCCGGTAGCGGCCGAGCAGCCAGGGCAGCACGACGAGCAACAGCAGCGTGGTCAGCGCGGTGAACCAGGTCCAGACCCCGGCGTCCGTCACCCAGGTGAGCAGCGCGCCCGCCACGGCGAAGGCCGCGAAGAACCACAGCGCGGGCCGCGCCCCCGCCGTCCAGCGCCCCGTGAGATAGCCCCACAGCGCCAGCGCCGCCCAGTAGGAGGACGTGAACAGCTCCAGGTTGAGGGCCAGGCTCAGCCCCACCGCCACCGCCAGCCCGACCAGCGGCCGCGTCCGCCCCACCGCGGCCGCCCCCGCCAGGAGCGGGAACCCGGCCAGCAGCACCCACAGGTCGCGCCCGCCCGCCGACGTGGCCTTCAGCAGGACGGGCGCGCAGGCCGCGAGCCACAGGACCAGGGCGCTTCGCGCGGCACCACTGCGTCGTATCCACCGGATCATGCGCCACAGCATCCCCCGCGACGGGCCCCGCGCGCCCCTGACGAAAGTATGGCCTCGCGGGCCGCCCGCGACCGGCGCCCGTCCGCCGAAAACACGTACGACGCGGGGAGACCCCGCGTGTTTAGATGTGCGCCATGGTGTCCACCGATCGTCTTCTCGCCTTCGCGGCCATGTCGTTCCTGCTGATCGTGATCCCCGGTCCCAGCGTGCTCTTCGTGATCGGCCGGGCGCTGGCGCAGGGGCGCCGGGCCGCGCTGACCACCGTCATGGGGAACACGGTCGGCGCGTATGTGCTCGTGGTGGCCGTGGCGCTGGGGGTCGGCTCCGTCGTGGAGCGCTCGGTGCTCGTCTTCACGGCGCTCAAGCTGGTGGGCGCCGCGTACCTGGTGTATCTCGGCGTCAAGGCGATACGGCAACGGGGCTCGCTGCGCGCCGCGTTCAACGGGGAGGGCCCGGCGGGGCAGAGCGCCCTCCGGACGTTCTGGGAGGGGTTCGCGGTCGGGGTGGCCAACCCCAAGACCATCGTCTTCTTCGCCGCCGTCCTGCCCCAGTTCGTCGACCGCGACCAGGGGCACGTCGCCCTGCAGATGCTGCTGCTCGGCCTCGTCTTCAACATCATCGCCGTGACCTCCGACAGCGTCTGGGGCCTCGTCGCCGCGACCGCGCGCGGCTGGTTCGCCCGCTCACCGCAGCGGCTGGCCATGGTCGGCGGGGTCGGCGGGCTCGCCATGATCGGGCTCGGTGTCACCGTGGCCGCCACGGGCCGCAAGGACTGACCGGCCGAGGCGGCAGGGGGAGACGCAGGTCACACGCGTCCGTGTCACAGGAGGTCGGGCCACCTCGTCTCGGGGGTGTAGCCACCGAACGACCTCAGAGGAGCACCCCATGGACGCGCGACTGAACTACTTCGCCAACCCGACCGCCGGCAAGGCCCTCAAGTACTTCATGTCGGCGGGCAAGGCGCTCAAGGAGGCGCCGCTGCCGGCCGCGACACAGGAGCTGGTGGCGCTGCGCGTGAGCCAGATCAACGGCTGCGCCGCCTGCATCGACATGCACACCAAAGAGGCCGCCGCGGCCGGCGAGACCGCGGTGCGGCTCAACCTGGTCGCGGCGTGGCGGGAGGCCACGGTCTTCACCGAGGCCGAGCGCGCCGCGCTGGCGTTCGCGGAGGAGGGGACCCGGGTCGCGGACGCGGCCACCGGCGTCGGCGACGAGGTGTGGGCGCACGCCGCCGAGCACTACGACGAGGACCAGCTCGCCGCCCTGGTGATCCTGGTCTCCTTCATGAACGCGGTGAACCGGCTGAACATCATCACCCGGCAGCCGGCCGGCGACTACCGGCCCGGCCAGTTCCACTGAGCCGCGTACGGCCGGATGTGAGGGAACCAGCGGGCAGGGGAGTGGACGTGGACAAGGCCGAGGAGTTCGAGGAGCTGCGGCCGCTGCTGTTCTCGATCGCCTACCGGATCCTGGGCAGTGTGGGCGAAGCCGAGGACGCGGTGCAGGAGACATGGCTGCGCTTTGACGGCTCGTCGACCCTGCCCACGTCCACCAAGGCCTTTCTGTCGGCCACGGTGACGCGGATCTCGATCGACGTACTGCGCTCGGCGCGGGTGCGCCGGGAGGAGTACGTGGGCCCCTGGCTCCCCGAGCCGCTGCTCAGCGACCCGTACCAGGACCCGGCGCGGTCGGCGGAGCTGGCCGACTCGGTGTCGATGGCGGCGCTGCTGCTGCTGGAGCGGCTCAGCCCGCTGGAGCGGGCGGTGTTCGTGCTGCGCGAGGTGTTCGGCTTCGGGTTCGACGAGATCGCCGACACGGTGGGGCGGTCGGAGCCGGCGTGCCGGCAGCTGGTGGTGCGGGCGCGGCGGCACATGCGGGAGGGGCGGCCGCGGTTCGAGGCGGACCGGCAGGAGCGGCGGGAGCTGGCGACACGGTTCTTCGACGCCTTGAAGGGCGGCGATGTGGGCGGGCTGCGGGATCTGCTGACCGGCGACGCGCAGTTGGTCGGGGACGGCGGCGGCAAGGCGCCGCAGCTGGGCAAGGCGGTCATGGGCGCGGACAACGTGGCCCGGGTGCTGGGCACGGTCTTCCCCCTGCTGCTGCGGATCGACGTGACCATGGAGCCGCGCGAGGTCAACGGCCAGCCCGGGGCGATCTTCCGCGACCGGGACGGCAGGATTCTGCACACCATGGCCCTCGACGTGCTCGACGCGCGGATTCAGGCCGTCCGCGTGGTGATCAACCCCGACAAGCTCGGCCACATCGGGCCGGTCGCCGACGCCTGGGCCATCGACCGCGAGGTGAAGCGGGCCCGGCGGCGGGCGAACTGACCTCCAGGCGGGTGCCGGAGGTCCGCCCCGGCGCCGCCCGGCGGCCGGACTATTGACGTGACCATGGCACGCTCCTAGCGTAGCAAGCGCTTTCATCTCTTGTGCCGCTCTCGTACCGGGAGCCGCACCCCCATGCCTCCACGCAGGCGACCACGGAGAAGGAGCAACCCCCATGAAGCCCCGATCCTCACTGTCCTTACTGGCCTCCGCCGCCCTGGCGGTCGGCGCGGCCGCAGCCCTGCCCGGCGCCACGGCGGCAGCCGCGCCGCCGCCCGGCGTCACGGCGCAGAACGGCGTCACGGCGCAGGCGGCCGGCGCGCTGTACGTCGCGCCCAACGGCACCGACGGCGCGGCCGGTACGGAGTCGGCCCCCACGACGCTGACCTCGGCGATCAGCCGCGTCACCCCGGGCGGGACGATCTACCTGCGCGGCGGGACCTACCGCTACGCGCAGACGGTCACCATCCCGCCCGGCAACAACGGCACCTCGAGCGCCCGCACCGTGCTGTCCGCCTACCCCGGCGAGACCCCGGTCCTGAACTTCTCCGCCCAGACCGAGTCCTCCTCGAACCGCGGGCTCGCCCTCAACGGCTCGTACTGGCACCTCAAGGGCATCGTCGTCGAGCGCGCCGGGGACAACGGCATCTTCGTCGGCGGCAGCAACAACGTCATCGAGCGCACGGTCACCCGCTTCAACCGGGACACCGGGCTGCAGCTCTCGCGAATGGCCTCCAGCACGCCCAAGGACCAGTGGCCGTCCAACAACCTCATCCTGAGCGCGGAATCGCACGACAACGCCGACTCCGACGGCGAGGACGCCGACGGCTTCGCCGCGAAGCTCACCTCGGGCCCCGGCAACGTCTTCCGCTACGCGGTGTCCCACAACAACATCGACGACGGCTGGGACCTCTACACCAAGTCGGACACCGGCCCCATCGGCCCGGTGACCATCGAGGACTCCCTCTCCTACAACAACGGCACCCTGTCCGACGGAACCCAGAACTCCAGCGGCGACCGCAACGGCTACAAGCTCGGCGGCGAGGACATCAAGGTCAACCACGTCATCCGGCGCAGCATCGCCTACCACAACGGCAAGCACGGGTTCACGTACAACAGGAACCTGGGCACGATGTCCGTGTCGGACAACGTCAGCATCGACAACGCCCAGCGCAACTTCTCGTTCGACGGCGGCACCTCGGTGTTCCGGAACAACGTCTCCTGCCGCAGCGGCAGCGGGACGAACGACAAGACCGTGGGTGACGTCGACGGCTCGAACCAGTTCTGGTCGGGCACGAACGGCTCCCGGTGCGCCTCGTACGGCGGCGCCCTGAAGTGGTCCTTCGCCTCGGACGGCCGCCTGGTCGTGACCTTCGGCGGCAGTCGGGTGACCCGGTAGCCGCACGTCAGGCGTGGGTCGGCCGGGCGGGCCGTTGTGCCCACCCGGCCGACAGCTACATCACGACAGCTACGTCACGACAGCTGGGTCACCGGACGTTGATGCCGCCCCAGGCGTTGTCGACCGCCTTGTACTCGGCGCTGGTGCCGCCGTACAGGGCCTTCGCCGCCTTGAGCGTCGCGGTGCGGGCCTTGGCGTAGTTGGTGGTCGAGGTCATGTACGTGGTGAGCGCCTTGTACCAGATCTGCTCGGCCTTGGCGCGGCCGATGCCCTTGACGGTGCGGCCGTCCTTGGTCGGGCTGTCGTAGGTCACGCCGTTGATGACCTTGCGGCCGCTGCCCTCGGAGAGCAGGTAGAAGAAGTGGTTGGCGGGCCCGGAGGTGAAGTGAAGGTCGTCCTGGGCGATGCTGCTGGACCAGTAGTCGTAGGACAGGCCGTCCTTGCTGGGCTTGTCCATGTAGCGCA
>NZ_MAXF01000098.1 GCF_001704635.1 Streptomyces sparsogenes
TGAAGTGCGGGTCGTCCTGGGCGATGCTGCTGGACCAGTAGTCGTAGGACAGGCCGTCCTTGCTGGGCTTGTCCATGTAGCGCAGCGGGGTGCCGTCCCCGTTGATGTCGATCTTCTCGCCCATGAGGTAGTCGCCGGGGTCCTTCGCGTTCTTGGCGTAGAACTCGACGGCCGTGCCGAAGATGTCGGAGGTGGCCTCGTTGAGGCCGCCCGCCTCACCGCTGTACTCGAGCTTCGCGGTCGCGGCGGTCAGGCCGTGGCTCATCTCGTGGCCGGCGACGTCGAGCTGGGTGAGCGGCTTCTTGTTGCCCTCGCCGTCGCCGTACGTCATGCAGAAGCAGTCGTCGTCCCAGAAGGCGTTGACGTACTCGTTGCCGAAGTGGACGCGCGAGTAGGCGGCCTTGCCGTTGTTCTGGATGCCGTTGCGGCCGAGGACCTTCTTGTAGTAGTCCCAGGTCTTGGCGGCGCCGTAGTGGGCGTCGACGGCGGCGGTCTGGGCGATGGTCGGCTTGCCGTTGCCCCAGACGTCGTCGGCGTCCAGGAACTTCGACCCCTTGCCCTCTTCGGCGTGCTTGAGGTTGTAGGTCATGTGGCCGCCGCGGGCGGTGTCCTTGAGCAGGTACTGGCTGCCGCTCTTGGTGGAGCCGACGGTGACCTTGCCGTTGTGCTGGCCGTTGCCGGTGCCGTTCTGGACGGCCTGGTACTGGTACAGCTTCTTGCCGGTGTCGGCGTCGGTGATGACGTGCAGCTTGCTGGGGGTGCCGTCCTCCTGGAAGCCGCCGACGACGGTCTCGTACGCGAGGACGGGCTTGCCACTGGCGGCCCAGATGACCTTGCGGGCGCTGCCGGTGGTGTCCGACTTGGCGCCGGCCTCGGCCTTGGCGGCCCGTACGGCGGTCCGCTCGGCGCCGGACGGGGTGATCGCGGCCTGGGTGTCGGCGACCTTGATGGTGGCCTCGGTGGCCTTGGTGACCTCCTGGACCGTGCCGCTCGCCGACTTGTGGACGACCAGGTCGCCGCCGAGCACCGGCAGCCCGTCGTAGGTCCGCTCGTAGCGGGTGTGGACGGTGCCGTCCGCGTCCTTGATGACGTCCCGTACGACCAGCTTCTCCTTGGCGCCGAGCCCGAGGGAGCGGGCGGTGGCGGCCGTGGTGGCGTCGGCCTCGCGCAGCAGCTCAGCGCGGACGGAGGGGGAGAGCGCGAGGGACGGGGCGCCGGCCGCGGTGGGCGGCGGGGTGGCCGCGCCCGCGGTGCCGGCGGTGAAGGTGGCCGCGATCAGGGCTCCGGTGAGCGTCGCCGCCCCCGCGGCGACGACGGTACGGGAGCGCCTGCGCGCGGTGGCGCGGGATATCGGGGAGGTGCTCGATCTGCCGGAGGTCGATCCTTGCGTCACGTTGTCTCCTGTTGCTGTGGGGTGCCGGGCGCCGATGTGGCCGCCCGGCGGAACAAGGTGCGGAAACATGACGGTGCCCGGGAACGGGCCCCGGGCACCGGCTATGTGGTGCACCTTGTCTGATGCGTTTTTACGCCGTGACGTTCACTCCGGCCCACGCCGAATTCACGCCTTTGTACTCGGCGCTGTCCGCGCCGTACAGGTCGCTCGCGGCCTTCAGCGTGGCCTCGCGCGCGGCGTGGTAGTCGGTGGTGGAGGTGAAGTACGTGGTGAGCGCCTTGAACCAGATCTTCTCGGCCTTGTCGCGGCCGATGCCCTCGACCTTCGAGCCGTCGGCGGTCGGGCTGTCGTACGTGACGCCGCCCACCTCCTTGGCGCCGCTGCCCTCCGACAGCAGGTAGAAGAAGTGGTTGGCGACGCCGGAGGAGTAGTGGACGTCCAGGTCGCCGACGCCGTCGGACCAGTTGTCCGCGGAGCCGCCGTCCTTGCTGGGCTTGTCCATGTAGCGCAGCGGGGTGCCGTCGCCGTTGATGTCGATCTTCTCGCCGACCAGGTAGTCGCCGGGGTCGCTCGCGTTCTTGGCGTTGAACTCCACGGCGGCGGCGAAGATGTCGGAGGTGGCCTCGTTGAGGCCGCCGGACTCGCCGCTGTACTCCAGCCCGGCGGTGGCGGAGGTGACGCCGTGGGTCATCTCGTGGGCCGCGACGTCGATCGAGGTGAGCGGGGCCTTGTCGTCCTGGCCGTCGCCGTACGTCATGCAGAAGCAGCTGTCGTCCCAGAACGCGTTGACGTAGCCGTGGCCGTAGTGGACCCGCGAGTACGCGCCCTTGCCGTCGCCCGCGATGCCGTCGCGGCCGTGCACGTTCTTGTAGTAGTCCCAGGTGAGGGCGGCGCCGTAGTGGGCGTCGACGGCCGCGGTCTGCGGGTCGTCGGCCTTTCCGGTGCCCCAGGTGTCGTCGTCGTCCGCGAAGGCCGCGCCCTCGCCGGACTCGGCGCCCTTGAGGTCGGTGGTCCGGTGGCCGCCGCGGTCGGCGTCGGTCAGGGTGTAGCCGCTGCCGTCCTTGGCGGTGCCGAGCTCCACCGTGCCGCTGTACTGGCTGGTGCCGCTGCCGGTCTCGATGCCCTGGTACTCGTACAGCTTCTCGCCGGTGGCCGCGTCGGTGATGACGTGCAGCCGGTTGGGGGTGCCGTCCTTCTGCACGCCGCCGACGACGGTGTCGTACGCGAGGACGGGCTTGCCGCCGGCGGCCCAGATCACCTTGCGCGGGGCGCCGTCGGCGGTGGCGTGCCGGGCGTCGTCCGCCCGGGCGCGCTTGACCGCGGCCCGCGCGGCGGAGGCCGGGGTCACCTCGGCGGTCGTGGAGGGGACCGCGATGGTGGCCTTGACCGCCTTGGTGACGCCCTTGACGGTGCCGCGGGGGCTCGTGTGGACGACGAGGTCGCCGCCGAGGACGGGCAGGCCGTCGTAGGTGCGCTCGTAGCGGGTGTGGACGGTGCCGTCGGCGTCCTTCACGACGTCCTTGACGACCAGCTTCTCCTTGGCGCCGAGGCCCAGCGCCTTGGCGGTGGCGGCCTTGGCGGTGTCGGCGTCGCGCAGCAGCTGGGCGCGGGCCGGGGCGGTGAGGACGGCGGGCCGCGCGCCGGCTGTGGCGCCGTCGCCCGTGGTGGCCGCGCCGGTGGTCGCGGCGCCGGCCTGGCCGGCGGTGACGCCGGTGGCCAGCAGGGCCGCCACCACCATCGCGGCACCGGCGGCGGACGCCGCGCGGCGCTTGCCGCGGCCGTGCGCGGGGGAATGCGTGGGGGAAACGGGCAGGTTCGAGGTCTTGCTCACGCGAACTCCTCGTTGCTGTGGGGGGTCAGGACCGGGCGGCGGGGAAGAGCCGCCCGGGCCTGAACAAGAGGTGCGGATGCGATCGCGTGGGCAGACTGTCATACAAGGCGCGTACATGTCACGGGGATCGGCGCAGGTGGGCGGGAAAATGTTCGTTTAGCGTTGATCAATTTTCGGAATGCGGAACGTTTTTGGGTGGCTCCGGACGGCACATGAGGCGCCGCCAGGGGGAGTCGGGTCACCCCTGGCGGCGCCTGTCCATGGCCGGATTACCTGGCCGGATTGCCTGGTCGGATTACCCGGCCGGATTGCCTGGCCGGATTGCTCAGAAGGTCAGCTTCCAGCTGTTGATGTAGCCGGTGTCCTGCGCGTAGACGTCCTGCACCCGCAGCTTCCAGGTGCCGACGGCCTGTTCGGAGGAGGCGTCGACGGTGTAGGTCGTCTTCACGTTGTCCGCCGAGTCCAGGGAGCTGGAGTTCTTGAGCCGGTAGGCCGTACCGTCCGGCGCCACCAGGTCGATCACCAGGTCGCCGCGGTAGGTGTGCACGATGTCCACGCCCACCTGAAGGTTGGACGGCGCGTTGCCGGCCCGGCTCACCGTGATCGGGGAGGTGACCGCGGCCCCCGCGTCGGGGATGGCGACGTCCGTGGTGTTCTCGAAGACGTTGCCGCCGGTGGTGTTCACCGTCCAGGTGAAGGAGGCCGTGGCCGACTTGCCGGCCGAGTCGGTCACGGTGACCGTCACGGTGCCGGATCCGGTGGTGGTCGGGGTGCCGGAGATCAGACCGGTCGAGGAGTTGATCGACAGCCCGGCGGGCAGCCCGGAGGCGGCGTAGGTGAGCGCGCCCGGGTTGGAGCTGGTCGCCGTGATCTGCAGGCTGACGGCCTGGTTGACGATGCTGGTCTGGTCACCGGGCGGGGTGATGGAGACACCCTCGACGATCCGCGACCCGACGTTGACCGCCGCCCAGGTGTTGGCCACCGTGTTGTACTCGGGGCTGGCCTGGCCGAACAGCTCGCCCGCCGCCCACAGGGTGGCGTCCCGCGCCCCCGCGTAGTTGGTGTTGGACGTCATGCGCTGGGTGAGCGCCTTGAACCAGATCTTCTCGGCGTTGGCCCGCCCGATCCCGGGGACCGGCAGGTTGTCGTAGGTCGGGCTGTTGTAGCTGACCCCGTTGATCACCTTCGCGCCGCTGCCCTCGGACAGCAGGTAGAAGAAGTGGTTGGCGATGCCGGAGGAGTAGTGCACATCGACGCCGCCGACCCCGGAGTACCAGTTGTCCTTGGACGCCCCGTCCTTGCTGGGCTTGTCCTGGTAGCGCAGCGGGGTGCCGTCGCCGTTGATGTCGATCTTCTCGCCGACCAGGTAGTCGCCCTGGTCGCTCGCGTTGGCGGCGTTGAACTCGACGGCGGCGGCGAAGATGTCCGAGGTCGCCTCGTTGAGGCCGCCGGACTCCCCGCTGTAGGTGAGGTTGGCGGTCGCGGAGGTGACGCCGTGGGTCATCTCGTGGGCCGCGACGTCGATCGAGGTGAGCGGCTTGGCGTTGCCCGAGCCGTCGCCGTACGTCATGCAGAAGCAGGAGTCCTGCCAGAAGGCGTTGACGTAGTTGCTGCTGTAGTGGACCCGGGAGTACGCCCCGACACCGTCGCCCCTGATGCCGGTGCGGCCGTGCACATTCTTGTAGTAGTCCCAGGTCAGCGCGGCGCCGTAGTGCGCGTCCACACCGGCGGTCGCGGCGTCCCCGGTCGTCCCGTTGCCCCAGACGTCGTCGGCGTCGGTGAACAGCGTGCCGGTCCCCGAGGTGCCCCGGTTGAGGTTGTACGTCTTGTGGCCGCCGCGGCCCGCGTCGGTCAGGTTGTACGAGCCCGAGCCGCCCGAGGTGCCGAGGGTGACCTGCCCGCTGTACTGGCTGTTGCCGGTGCCCTCCTTGACGCCCTGGAACTCGAAGAGCTTGGCGCCGGTGGTCGCGTCGGTGATGACGTGCAGCTCGTTCGGCGTGCCGTCCTCCTGGAGGCCGCCGACGACCGTCTCGTACGCGAGCGTGGGCGTGCCCTTGGCCGCCCAGATCACCTTGCGCGGCGCCCGCTCGGCCTCCGTTTTCCGCGAGCCCTGCGCGTTCGCCGCCTTCACCGCCGCCTTCTCGGCGGTGGCGGGCGCGACGGTGGCGGTGGTGTCGGCGACCTTGACCCGCGCCTTGGTCGCCTTGGCGACCGACCGCACGGCGCCGCTCCTGGACTCCTCGACCACCAGGTCGCCGCCGAGGACGGGCAGGCCGTCGTACGTGCGCTCGTAGCGGGTGTGGAGGGTGCCGTCGGCGTCCTTGGTGACGTCCTTGACGACCAGCTTCTCCTTGGCGCCGAGGCCGAGCGCCTTGGCGGTGGCGGACTTGTCGGCGTCGGCCGCGCGGATCAGCTCGGCGCGGCGGGCGGGGGACAGCGCCACCGGCAGGGCGCCGGGGTCCGGCTTGGCGAAGGTGGTGCGGGCGGCCGGGGCCGTGTCGCCCGGGCGGGCGGCCGCGGGGCCGGTCTGCACGCCGACGGCGAGCATGGCCGCCGCCGCGACCAGGGCGCCGGTCGCGACGGCGCGCCGGCGGGGTGTGTGGGAGGTCGGGGGTCTGTGGGGGCGTTCGGAGGTCGGTCTCACACTGGCTCCTTCTGCGCTGGCCGCGCGGTGGCGCGACCGGGTACCACCGGGCGGCCGGGTGAGGCCGTCCGGGCATGGCGAGGCAGAACGCATGGGGGGAACGTGCGAAAGCGGGTGCCGAGGGTGTCGGGGCCCAGCGGCGAGCTGTGGGGGAGCTGTGCACCGATCGAGGGAAGGGTGCCACCGGTGGACGTGACCTGTCAGGAGCGCGACAAAAACTTGGCCGGAAAGTGTCCGTTGACATGTGGCGGGTGTTCGGATTTCGGATGCGGGGGCCGGCGTCGGGGCCGGTGGCCGGACCGGTGTCGGCGCGGGTGGCGGGGCCGGTGCCGGCGCGGGGGCGGGCGGGGGGCGTCGGGAGGGGGCATCGGCGCGCGCCCGTACCATCGCGCCATGCCGACCCCCGTGAACCCCATCGACGAGCCGCCCAGCACCCTCACCGACCCCCGCGAGATGCTCGACGCCTACCTCGACTACTACCGCGGCGTCGTCCTCCACAAGCTCGACGGCCTCGGCGAGACCGAGCTGCGCACCACCCGACTCCCCTCCGGCTGGACCCCGTTGGAGCTGCTCCACCACCTCACCCACGTCGAACGGCGCTGGCTGCGCTGGGGGTTCCTCGGCGAGCCGGTGGACGCCCCCTGGGGGGACCGGGGCCCCGACGACCGCTGGCACGTCCCCGAGGACCTGCCGCCGGCGGAGGTCCGGGCGCGCTTCGAGGAGCAGTGCGCCTGGTCGCGCCGGACCGTGGCCGGCGTCCCCCTCGACCGCCGGGCCCGCCCCGGCGGCCGCTTCGCCACCGAGGCCGAGGCCCCGGCGCTCGGCTGGATCCTCTTCCACCTGCTGCAGGAGTACGCCCGGCACGCCGGGCAGCTCGACGTCGTCCGGGAGCTGGCCGACGGCACGGTCGGGGAGTGAGCGGGACCCCACGTGCGTACGGCGCTCGGACGGGGCTGGTACCCGGAGGTCAGGCCAGGCTCTCCCGCCACGCCTGGTGCAGCGCCGCGAAGCGGCCCTCGCCCGCGATGAGTTCCTTCGGCGAGCCGTCCTCGACGATCCGGCCGTCCGCCATCACCAGCACCCGGTCGGCGATCTCCACCGTCGACAGCCGGTGCGCGATGACGACGGCGGTGCGGCCGTGGAGCACCGTGTGCATGGCGCGCTGCACCGCGCGCTCACCCGGGATGTCGAGCGAGGAGGTCGCCTCGTCCAGGATCAGCACCGAGGGGTCGGCGAGCAGCGCCCGGGCGAAGGCCACGAGCTGGCGCTGCCCGGCCGAGATCCGCCCGCCGCGCTTGCGCACGTCCGTGTCGTAGCCGTCGGGCAGGGCGGCGATGAAGTCGTGGGCGCCGATGGCCCTGGCCGCCTGCTCGATGTCGGCGCGGCCGGCGTCGGGGCGGCCGAGGGCGATGTTGTCGGCGACCGTACCGGAGAACAGGAACGCCTCCTGCGTGACCATCACCACGCCGCGGCGCAGCTCCGGCGTGGCCAGCTCGCGCAGGTCCACGCCGTCGAGCAGGACCCGGCCGTCGGTGGGGTCGTAGAAGCGGGCGAGCAGCTTGGCGAGTGTGGACTTGCCCGCGCCGGTCGCGCCCACCACGGCCACGGTCTGCCCGGCCGGCAGGGTGAGGTCGAAGCGGGGCAGCACCTCGCCGCCCGTGCGGTAGGCGAACCGCACGCCGTCGAAGACCACCTCGCGGCCGGGCAGCCCCGAGGAGCGCGGCGGCAGCGGGCGGGGGTCGGCGGGCTCGGCGACGGAGGGCCGCTGGGCGAGCAGCCCCGCGATCTTCTCCAGGGAGGCGGCCGCGGACTGATAGGAGTTCAGGAACATCCCCAGGCGGTCGATGGGGTCGTAGAGCCTGCGCAGATAGAGCGCGGCCGCGGCCAGCACGCCCAGCGCCAGGCCCCCCGAGGCCACCCGGTGGGCGCCCCACAGGACGATCGCGGCCACCGCCGCGTTGGCGACCATCCGGGAGCTGACCACATAGCGGGCCATCTCCAGGATCGCGTCCCCGTTGATCCGCTCGTGGCGGTGGTTGAGCTCGTGGAAGTGCGCGTCGTTGACCCGCTCCCGGCGGAAGGCCTGCACCGGCCGGATGCCGTTCATGGTCTCGGCGAACTTGACGATGACCGCGGCGGTGGCCGTGGACCGCTTGCGGTAGACGCGCATCGAGCGGCGCTGGAAGGAGCGGACCAGGAGGTACAGCGGCCAGAAGGAGAGCAGGGCCGCGGCGCCCAGACCCCAGTCCAGGTACAGCAGCGTCACGGAGATGTACACGCCGGCGAGCGCGACGCCGAGCAGCTCCTCAAGGCCCTCGTTGAGCAGCTCGCGCAGCGACTCGACGTCCGTGGTGGCGCGCGAGATCAGCCGGCCGGAGGTGTAGCGCTCGTGGAAGTCCACGCTGAGCGCCTGGGCGTGGCGGAAGATCCTGCCCCGCAGATCCAGCAGCACGTCCTGGCTGATCCGGGCGGAGGTGCGGATGAAGGCGTACTGCAGCGCCCCGGAGGCGAGCGCGCAGCCGAGGTAGGCGGCGGCCACGGCGACGAGGGGGCCGTGGCCGCCGTCGCGCAGGGCGGGCACGGCGGTGTCGATGGCGTACGCGACGAGCAGCGGGCCGGCCTGCACCGCGGCCTGCTGCAGGAGCAGCAGGACGGCCGCCACCCAGACCCGGCGGCGGCGCGGGGAGAGCAGCGAGCGCAGCAGGGCGAGGGAGGCGCCCTTCGGGGCGGGCAGCACGTCCCGGTCGAAGGGGTCGCCGTCCGGCGCCGCCCCGGGTGCGCCGGAGGCCCCGGCCCTGGCGCTCTCGGCGTCCTTGGCGTCGGTGCCGGTGCCGGTGCCCTTGCCGGGGCCGGTCGCGGTCTGGGTCATCGGTGCTCCTCCCGCTCGTCACCGGACATCAGCGACCGGTACTCCGCGCTGTCGCACAGCAGTTGATGGTGGGTGCCGACCGCGGCGATACGGCCGCCGGAGAGCAGGGCGACGCGGTCGGCGAGCAGCACGGTGGACGGGCGGTGGGCGACGACCAGCGCCGTCGTCGTGGCCAGGACCTGGCGGAGCGCGGCCTCCACCAGCGCCTCGGTGTGCACGTCCAGCGCGGACAGCGGATCGTCGAGGATGAGGAAGCGGGGCCGCCCGACGACGGCCCGCGCCAGGGCGAGGCGCTGGCGCTGTCCGCCCGACAGGCTCAACCCCTGCTCGCCGACCTGGGTGTCGGTGCCCTGGGGCAGCGCGTGCACGAAGTCGGCCTGGGCCACCTCGAGCGCCCGCGCGAGGTCGGCCCGCTCGGCGTCGGCGGCGCCCATCAGGACGTTCTCCCCGGCCGTCGCGGAGAACAGCGTGGGCTCCTCGAACGCGACGGCGACCAGCCCGCGCAGCTCCTCCCGGGGCAGGGTGGTGATGTCCCGCCCGTCGAGGGTGATCCGGCCCCCCGTCGCCTCGTGCAGGCGCGGCACCAGGGCGGTGAGCGTGGTCTTGCCCGAGCCGGTCGCCCCGACCAGGGCCATGGTCTCGCCGGAGCGGATGTGCAGGTCCACCCCGGCCAGCACGGGCGGGGCGTCGGGCGGCGCGTCCGCGTAGCGGAACTCCACGCCCGCGAAACGCAGCCCGTCCGGCTGCTCTGCCGTCGGCTGCTCGCCCTTCGGCCGTTCCGCCGTCGACTGTTCCGCCCTTGACTGCTCGGCCTTCGGCTGTTCCACCGTCGGGTGTTCCGCCGCCGGCTCGTCCATCACCTCGAAGAACCGGTCCGTCGCCGTCGCCGCGTCCTGGCTCATCGCCAGCAGGAAGCCCAGCGACTCCACCGGCCAGCGCAGCGTCAGCGCCGTGGAGAGGAAGGCGACGAGCGTGCCCGCCGACAACTCGCCGTCGGCGACCCGCATCGTGCCGAGGACCAGGGCGGCGCCGATCGCCAGCTCCGGCAGGGTCATGATCAGCGCCCAGATCATCGCCAGCAGCCGCGCCTTGTGCAGCTCCGTCGAGCGGACCCGCTCCGTCAGCGCCTTGAAGGCTCGCGCCTGGCTGCGGTGGCGCCCGAAGCCCTTGACGATGCGGATGCCGAGCACGCCCTCCTCGACCACCGTGGTCAGATCGCCGGTCTGGTCCTGGACGGAGCGGGCGACGACCGCGTACCGCGTCTCGAAGACGGAGCACAGGATCACCAGCGGGACGGCGGGGAGGAGGAGGATCAGGCCCAGCGTCCACTCCTGCGCCAGCAGGATGGCGAACCCGACGAGGACCGTCACCCCGTTGACCACCAGGAAGGTGAGGGGGAAGGCGAGGAACATCCGCAGCAGCATCAGGTCGGTGGTCGCGCGCGAGAGGAGCTGCCCGGACGCCCAGCGGTCGTGGAAGGAGACCGGCAGCCGCTGGAGGTGCCGGTACAGGTCGGCGCGCATCGTGGCCTCCACGAAGGCCAGCGGCCGGGCCACCAGCCAGCGCCGCACCCCGAAGAGCCCCGCCTCCCCGATCCCGAGCGCCAGCAGCAGCGCGCCGCCCAGCCACACCCCGCCCGGGTCCCGGTCGGCCACCGGCCCGTCCACCAGCCACTTGAGCACGAGCGGGATGACCAGGCCCAGACAGGAGGCGACGACCGCGACCCCGGCGGCCGTGAAGAAGCGCCCGCCGACCGGGCGCAGATACGGCCACAGGCGCGCCAGCGAGCGGGTGGCCGAGCGCCCCCGCCCGCCTCCCCGCCCGGTATCCCGGCCGGCTCCCCGCTCGGCCCCCCGGTCGTCTCCCCGCTCGGCCCCCCGGTCGCCTCCCCCGCGTTCGGTGTCCCGCTCGCTCTCCGCTTCCCCGAGTCGTTCACCTGTGGCAGCCATCACCCGCCGAGACTACGGTCCGGCACCGACAGCGCTCACTCGGTTTTCCGGCCGCCCTCCGCCGCCGTGACGGCGCGTAGGAGCAGCACCGAGCGCCCGGGCAGCTCGATCCGTGAGCCGGCGCGGTGCGGCGTGCCCGGGGGCGCGTGCTGGTCCTCCCGCGAGGTGTCGACGAGGAGTTCGTACGAGGCGGCCCACGGCGGCCCGGGGAGGGCGAACTCCACCGGCTCGGGGCCCGCGTGCAGCAGCACCAGAAAGCTGTCGTCGGTGATCGGGCCGCCCCGCTCGTCGCGCTGCGGGATGTCGCGGCCGGACAGGTACAGGCCCAGCGCGGCGGTCGGCGCGTACCAGTCCGGCTCGGTCATCTCCGTGCCCCGCGCGGTGAACCAGGCCAGGTCGCGCAGCCCGTCGGGGCCCTGCGCATGGCCGGAGAAGAAGGTCCGGCGGCGCAGTACGGGGTGGCCGCGGCGCAGCGCGACGAGGCGGGCGGTGAGGTCGGTGAGTGACCGCCAGCCCGGGTCCTCGAGCAGCGACCAGTCCACCCACCCGGTCTCGTTGTCCTGGCAGTACGCGTTGTTGTTGCCGCCTTGCGTGCGGCCCATCTCGTCGCCCGCGACCAGCATCGGGACGCCGGTGGACAGCAGCAGCGTGCTGAGCAGGTTGCGCAGCTGGCGGCGGCGCAGCGCCCGGACGGCCGGGTCGTCGGTCTCGCCCTCGGCGCCGCAGTTCCAGGAGCGGTTGTCGTCGGTGCCGTCGCGGTTGCCCTCGCCGTTGGCCTCGTTGTGCTTGCGGTCGTAGCTGACCAGGTCGCGGAGGGTGAAGCCGTCGTGGGCGGTGATGAAGTTGACCGAGGCGTACGGCCCGCGGCCGCCCCACGCGTACAGGTCGCTGGAGCCGGACAGCCGGTAGCCGAGGTCGCGCACGTCCGGCAGGGCGCCGCGCCAGAAGTCGCGCACCGCGTCGCGGTAGCGGTCGTTCCACTCCGTCCACAGCGGGGGGAAGGCGCCGACCTGGTAGCCGCCGGAGCCCACGTCCCACGGCTCGGCGATCAGCTTGACGCGGCGCAGCACCGGGTCCTGGGCGATCACGGCCAGGAAGGGGGAGAGCATGTCCACGTCGTCCATGGCGCGGGCGAGGGTGGCGGCGAGGTCGAAGCGGAAGCCGTCCACGCCCATCTCGGTCACCCAGTAGCGCAGCGAGTCCGTGATCATCCGTAGCACCTGGGGGTGCATCACATGGAGGGTGTTCCCGCAGCCGGTGTAGTCGGTGTAGCGGCGCGGGTCCTGCTGGAGCCGGTAGTAGCCGCGGTTGTCGATGCCGCGCAGCGAGAGGGTGGGGCCCAGCTCGCCGCTCTCCGCGGTGTGGTTGTAGACCACGTCGAGGATCACCTCGATGCCCGCCTCGTGCAGCGCGCGCACCATCCGCCGGAACTCCCCGACCTGCGCGCCGCGGGTCCCGCTCGCCGCGTACGCGCCGTGCGGCGCGAAGTAGCCGATGGAGTTGTAGCCCCAGTAGTTGCTCAGGCCGCGCCGCAGCAGGTGGTCCTCGTGGGCGAACTGGTGCACCGGCAGCAGCTCCACGGCCGTCACCCCGAGCCGGGTGAGGTGCTCGATCGCGGCCGGGTGCGCGAGCCCCGCGTAGGTGCCGCGCAGCTCGGGCGGGACGCCGGGGTGGCGCTTGGTGAAGCCGCGCACATGCAGTTCGTAGATGACGGTGTCGGCCCAGGGGGTCTTGGGGCGCCGGTCGTCGATCCACTCGTCGGGCGGCCCGTCGGGGGCGTCGTCGCCGACGACCACGCCCTTGGGGACGTACGGCGCCGAGTCGCGGTCGTCGCGCACGGTGTCGGCGACGTGCTGCTGCGGCCAGTCCCGCACATGGCCGTAGACCTCGGGCGGCAGCGGGCCCCGCCACTCCCGGGGGACGATCCCCGCGCCCCCGAAGTCGCCGTCCACGGCGCGGGCGTACGGGTCCAGCAGCAGCTTGGCGGGGTTCCAGCGGGCGCCCATCCACGGGTCCCAGCGGCCGTGCACCCGGTATCCGTACCGCTGCCCGGCCGGCACGCCGGGCAGGAAGCCGTGCCAGATCTCGTCGGTCCGCTCGGTGAGCGGACAGCGGGTTTCATGCCCCTCGTCGTCGAACAGGCACACCTCCACGGCCTCCGCGCCCTGCGCCCACAGCGCGAAGTTGGTGCCGGTCACCCCGCCGGGCCCGGTCCGCACCCGCGCCCCGAGCGGCTGGGCGCTCCCCGGCCACACCGGGGCGCCGCCGGCCGGCCCGCCGGGCGCGGCGGCCGGGCTCGCGGGCGCCCCGGACGGCCCGGAGTCCGCGCGGCGGCCGCCCCGCTCGACGGCCGCCGCGCCCGGGCGTGGCCTCGGCAGCCCGTTGTGGGCCGTCCTGTGATCGGCTGCGTTCGACAACGTGTCGCCTCCGGCTTTCGCGGCTCCGGCTCCGGCTTCGGCCCCGGCGTTCCCCCGCCCTCTCACCTGTTCTGCCCGCGATCGGGGCAACGCTCACGTTTCGCCCGGCGCTCCCAGGGCCACGGGGTCTCACCTGGGACTGAGGGGCTTACCTGGGACTTGAGGGTCTTACCTGGGACTGAACCGTGACCTTGATCGGGAGCCCGCTGTCACCGGCGTGTGATTACCTGTCGCCATGCGCGCGTGCGCGCTCTGTACGGGGGTGCCGCGGGGAGCGGTGCGGGCGGAGGGGAGAGCCGTAGTGGAAATGCAGCCGGTATCGGGGGCGTTCGCGGCGCGGGGCCGCAGGGGGTTCCTCGCGCTGATGGTCGGGACGATGCTGCTGGTCGTGGCCGCCTGTGGCGGTGACGGCGGGTCGGACGACGGGAAGAAGGGCGCGGACGGCGACAAGGGCGGGGGCGGCCGGAAGACCTCGCGCGCCGTCGTGGCGATAGCGCCCAAGGACGGCGCGAAGGGCGTCAACACCCACGGCGCGCTCAAGGTGACCTCGGCCAAGGGCCGGCTCACCTCCGTCAAGGTCAAGGACACCAAGGGCCACGCGATCGACGGGAAGATCACCGAGGACGGCAGCACCTGGCGGCCCACCCACCACCTGGGCTCCGCGACCACCTACACGGTGGACGCCGTCGCCAAGGACGCCCAGGGCCTGACGGCGGCCAAGCGCTCCTCCTTCACCACGCTCCGGCCCAAGCAGACGTTCCTCGGGACATACACCCCGGAGGACGGCTCGACGGTCGGCGTCGGCATGCCGGTCTCGATCCGCTTCTCCCGGGGCATCACGGACCCGAAGGCCGTGGAGCAGGGGCTCAAGGTCTCGGCCTCCCCGTCGGTGCCGATCGAGGGCCACTGGTTCGGCAACGACCGGCTGGACTTCCGGCCGGAGAAGTACTGGGCGCCGGGCACCAAGGTCACCCTCAGCATGGACCTGGACGGCGTGGAGGGCCGGCCGGGCGTCTACGGCGAGCAGAAGAAGACCGTGAAGTTCACCATCGGCCGCAGCCAGGTCTCCGTGGTCGACGCCAAGAGCAAGAAGATGGTGGTCAAGCGGGACGGCAAGACCATCAGGACGCTCCCCATCACCTCCGGCGCGCCCGGCCACGAGACGTACAACGGCAAGATGGTCATCAGCGAGCGGCTGGCGGTGACCCGGATGAACGGGGCCACGGTCGGCTTCGACGGCGAGTACGACATCAAGGACGTGCCGCACGCGATGCGCCTGTCCACCTCGGGGACCTTCATCCACGGCAACTACTGGGCGGGCCAGGCGACCTTCGGCTCGGCGAACGTGAGCCACGGCTGCGTCGGCCTCTTCGACCAGCGGGGCGGCGGCTCCAAGTCGACCCCGGCGGCCTGGTTCTTCCGGAACTCGATCATCGGTGACGTGGTCGTGGTGAAGAACTCGCACGACAGCACCATCCAGCCGGACAACGGGCTCAATGGCTGGAACATGTCGTGGAAGAAGTGGAAGGCCGACCAGTAAAGGCCGGCCAGTAAAGGCCGACCAGGAGCGGCAGGCCGTAGCGGAAGGCCGTAGCGGAAGGCCGTGGCGACGACCAGGAGGGACAGCGGGAGGCGCGGGGAGGGTGTGGGCGGCGTGCTAACGGACGCTAACCTGCGCTCATGACTGTGAACCTCGAGGTCGCCGAGGGCGTCGGCACCATCCGGCTGGACCGTCCGCCCATGAACGCGCTGGACATCGCCACGCAGGACCGGCTGCGGGAGCTCGCCGAGGAGGTGACCGGCCGCGACGACGTACGGGCCGTGGTGATCTGGGGCGGCGAGAAGGTGTTCGCGGCCGGCGCGGACATCAAGGAGATGCGGGACATGGACCACGCCGGGATGGTGGCCAGGTCCCGCGCCCTCCAGGACTCCTTCACCGCCATCGCCCGGATCCCCAAGCCCGTCGTCGCCGCCGTCACCGGCTACGCCCTCGGCGGCGGCTGCGAGCTGGCGCTGTGCGCCGACTACCGGATCGCCGCCGAGAACGCCAAGCTCGGCCAGCCGGAGATCCTGCTCGGCCTGATCCCGGGCGCGGGCGGCACCCAGCGCCTCGCCCGGCTGATCGGCCCCTCCCGCGCCAAGGACCTCATCTTCACGGGCCGTCAGGTGACGGCCGACGAGGCGCTGGCGCTCGGTCTGGTGGACCGCGTCGTACCGGCGGCGGAGGTCTACGAGCAGGCGCACGCGTGGGCGGCCCGGCTGGCGCGGGGACCCGCGATCGCGCTGCGCGCGGCCAAGGAGGCGGTGGACGCGGGCCTGGAGACCGACCTGGAGACCGGTCTGGCCATCGAACGGAGCTGGTTCGCGGGGCTGTTCGCCACCGAGGACCGCGAGATCGGGATGCGGAGCTTCGTGGAGGAGGGGCCGGGCAAGGCCACGTTCCGCTGAGCGGTGGCCCGGGCGGCCCCGCCGCCCGGGCGAGCCGTACCCCCGCGCGGGTGAGCATGCCCCGTGCGGGCGAATTTGTTTCCCCACCCGCGAGCCCTGGGACGAGCCGGTCCGGTACGCTGGGTGATCGTGCGTACGCGCCGTGACATCGCAGGTCAGGCGCGGTATTTGGGGCATCTGACGGTCGCTGGCACACGTTGGAGCCGGTTTGTGGAGCCTAGGGCCCCGGTGTTCTGGAATCCCCTGGTTCCGCCCCGGACGGTATGCCGGACGGCCATGATGGGGGGCATGGCGGGCTTGGAGGGTATGGAGCAGCCGCAGCGGCGCACCGGTACGGCCGCGCCTTCCCGGGCACCTTCCGCCGACGACGAGTCGGCCGCCAGGGCGGTGGAGCTGTTCGGAAACCCCGCGGTCGACGAGGTGCGGCTGCCGTCCCGCCCGGAGTCGGCGGGCGCCGCCCGCCGGCTGGCCGAATGTGTGGTGCTGCGTGACTGGGGCCTGAGCCCCCAGCTGGCCGAACACGCGGTGCTGCTGGTGTCGGAGCTGGTGGGCAACGCGGTCCGGCACACCGGCGCCCGCACCTTCGGGCTGCGGATGCTGCGGCGGCGTGGCTGGATCCGGGTGGAGGTGCGCGACCCCTCGCGCGGGCTGCCCTGTCTGCTCCCGGTGGCCGAGCTCGACACGAGCGGGCGGGGGCTGTGGCTGGTGGACCTGCTCGCCCAGCGGTGGGGGGCGGATCTGCTGCCGCGCGGCAAGACGACCTGGTTCGAGATGCGGGTGACAGAGCCCTGACCGCACCCTGACCGAGCCCCGACCGAGCCGGGACCGCACCCTGACCGCACCCCGCCTGCGGCCCTTCCGGCCCGGCGGCCCCAAGCCGAAGAGGCCCCCACCGTCGGTTCGCGACGGCGCGGGGCCTCTTTCGTGCCGCCGCGGATGGAAAGGGGTGTCATCCGTGGCAGTGGGGTGAACGACCTCGCTCGGGTCGACGGGGGGTCGCGTGCCTCACTATCGCAGAGACCAGATCCAGCCACCAAATCAATCAAAGGTGAGGTGCGACACTCACCTTGTTAATAATGGGTAATGGAGTCGTCTTTCCTTTGGGTGGCCATTTTCGGTAGGGAATTTCCAGTGGTCCATACCGTGACGCGAATTCTTTCTTTGCCTCTCAATCCTTGGCATGGCCCTGCCGACACCCCACCATGGAACCGCGCTACGCGCGTCACACCCCCCCCACTGTCACGGCTATGGATCCCGGGAGACCCCCCATGGAAACGCACGGCCGCACCCCTTCCCGCCGTACCCTGCTGCGTTCCGGCGCCTACCTCGGCGCCGCCGCCGCCGGGCTCACCGCCGCCACGACCCCCGCGCGGGCCGACGCGAGACGCGTCCGGGCCGCTGTCGCCTACCCACCCACCCACTGGATCCCGGCCAGCACCTCGAACTACCGGGTCTCCAGCCGTCCCACCTCGTATCCGATCGACTTCGTCGTCATCCATGTGACGCAGGAGACGTTCCCGGACGCGATGAAGATCTTCCAGGACCCGGCCAAGCAGGTCTCCGCCCACTACATGGTGGCCTCGGCCGACGGCTACATCGGCCAGTTCGTGCGCGAGAAGGACGTCGCCTGGCACGCGGGCAACCGCGACTACAACAACCGCAGCATCGGCATCGAGCACGAGGGCTGGGTGGACAAGCCCGAGTACTTCACCGACGCGC
The DNA here is from genome assembly GCF_001704635.1 of Streptomyces sparsogenes. Lineage (GTDB taxonomy): Bacteria > Actinomycetota > Actinomycetes > Streptomycetales > Streptomycetaceae > Streptomyces > Streptomyces sparsogenes. The sequence continues at coordinate 17,271 of NZ_MAXF01000098.1, forward strand.
TCTACGAGTCCTCCGCGACCCTGACCGCCGCCATCTGCGACCGCTACGGCGTGCCCAAGACCCGGACCCACATCATCGGCCACAACGAGGTCCCGAACGCCACCCACACCGACCCCGGCAAGTACTGGGACTGGGACCGCTACATGGCCCTGGTCAAGGCGGCCTGACGCGCGGGCCGCGCGGCCCGGCGCGGACAGCGGACCGCTAATCTGTGCGGGTCAGACAAGCGCACAGAAGGGGCGGATCACGTGGCGGACATCGAGGCGGCGCGGAAGGCGTTCGAGCGGTACGACCTCAACGGGGACGGGCTGATCAGCGCGGCCGAGTACAAGAGCGTGATGGCTCAGCTGGGGGACCCGTATGTCACGGAGCCGGTCGCCCAGGCCGTGATCAACTCCCATGACTCCAACGGTGACGGACTGCTCTCCTTCGAGGAGTTCTGGGCGTCCCAGAACAAGGGCTGAACCAGGCCGACCCTACGTAGGCACGACCGGCGGCGCGGCCGGCGGATCACCGCCAGCCGCGCCGCTGCGCGCTCGCCCGCCGCCGGCGGTCGTTGCACAGCAGGCAGCGGCCGTACCCCGGCGGCAGCGGGTCGTCCTTGTCCCCGTACAGCGGGTCCACGGCGCCGCGCGGATGCTCCGGGCAGCCCGTCGCGCCGTGCTCCGCGCCCAGCGCGCCGGCGGCGGCCAGCGCCCGGCGCAGGGCGTCGACGAGCAGCTCGGTCTCCTGTCCGGAGGGCGCGGCGTCCAGCGAGAAGGCGATGTCCGACGCGGTGGTGAGCGCGCTGCGGAGTTCGCGCAGGTCTGCGTAGCTCATACCGGAAGGGTAGGTGCCGCCACCGACAGCCGCCCCGGCTGCCCCACCCGCTCCCAGCCGCCCCCATCTGCTCCCGGCTACTCCTTCCGGGCCCAGGCTTGCAGGTCGGCCTTGCTGTCGAAGCGCGCCACGTTCTTGTCCACCGGGTGGTCGGTGTACTGGTGGATCCGCCACGTCGCCTTGATGCGCGGCTCGCCCGCCGTCACGTAGTCGGCGATCCACAGCCCGTCCCCGGCGTACGAGGTGGTGTCGACGTTCAGCCAGTACGTGCGGTTGCAGTACAGCAGCACCCGGTGCCCGGGGCGGAGCTTCTTGACCTCCCGTATGAACCGGTCCTTCTCGGCATTGCTCGCGTGGGTGCCCTCGGAGGTGGTCTCCCAGTCCACGGCGAGCAGGTCGTGCGACCGGGAGGCGCACTTCTCCACGAAATAGGCCGCCTGCGCCGCGATGTTGCCCGGCCACAGGAAGTGGTAGAAGCCGACCACGCACCCCGCCGCGCGGGCGCGGGCGGCCTGCGCGGACTGACGTGGGTTGATGTAGGAGCGGCCCTCGGTGGCCTTGATGAAGACGAAGGCCTGTCCGTCCGGGTCGAAGCTGGACTGGTGCGAACTGACGTCGATGCCCCGCAGCATGCTGCCTGCCTTGGATTGCCGTGCCGGATGTCCCCTGTTGTCCTTGTCATGCCCGGCGCGGCGCCGTCCGCACCGTCGAGGGGCGTCATCCGTCTCTACGCGGCGAGCCGTGCCCTGGACCAGCCGTTCCCCGGACGAGTCGTTTCCTGGGCGACCCGACCCGACTTCTCATCAGCTCAGCAGAAACACGGCCGCGATCGCCAGATGAGTGACGTACTGGCCGGCCATGAAGGCGCGGTACGGGGCGCGTTCCCGCCCGGCGGCGGGATGCCGGCACAACCAGGAGACCCAGCCCGCGCCCCCCGCCAGCACCGCGGCCGCGCCCAGCAGCGGCGGATCCCAGACGGCGGCGCCCACGGCGAACGCCAGGGCCACCGCCGGGGCGCAGACCGCCGTGACCGTCCGCGCCGCCCTCTCGCCGCGGACCACCGCGAGCGTGCGGCGCCCGCCCTCCCGGTCCCCGGGGATGTCGCCCAGATCCTTCGCGAACGCCCCCACCAGACCCATCCACGCCGACATCACGCCGGCGACCAGCCAGAACCCCGGCCGCGGCGCCCCGCCCGCGGCCTGCGCCCCGGCCCCGTACGTGCACAGCCCCACGCCGATCACCGACAACGACGACGACCAGCTGCGCCGCTTCGCGCTGAGCGGCGGCGCGGAATACGCCCAGCCGAAGAACAGCATTCCGCCGATGCACAGCAGGAGGCCCGGATCGCCGACGCCGAGCAGCAGAGCGGCCGCGGTCAGGACGCCGATCGCCCACGCGGCCGCGCGGACGGACAGCGCGCCGGACGCCAGCGGCCGCCGCGAGCCGTTGGCCCGGTCCTCCGGCAGGTCCATCACGCCGTTGAGCAGATAGGCCGAAGCGGTGGCGCAGAACGAGGCGAGGGCCCCGACGGCGACCCGCGCCGCGGACAAGTGCTCGCCGGGCCAGGCCCCGAGGGCCCCGACGGCGAAGCGGGCGAGGAAGACCACCTGGACCACGGGGCGCGCCTCGCGAAGACACAGCCAGGCCACCCGTGCGGCGGCGACGTGCGGAGACGGCCGGGGTAACGGACCGTCGGGGGTGGCCGATGCGGCCTGTGAGCCTGGGGGCATGGGCAGAATCTAGCCGTCGTCCCCTTCGCCGGCGAGAACGCGTCGCAGCGCGGCGAGGTCGTCCCGGCGGGTGGCGGTGTCGGGGTGACCGGGGCCGAGGATGGTCTCGGTGATGGTCAGGGCCCGGTGTGCCAGTGGGAGGGCTTCGGCAGGGCGGCCCAACCCGAGGTCCTGCTCCAGTACGCTGAGCCCATCAGCACGGACCCGCGTAGTGCACGGTCAGGGAGGTGAGTCATGACCGCCGAGATGGTCGCTCCCGCGTGGATGCACCAGCAGATCACCGCCGAGCAGTACGACTCCTGGTCCGAGGAGCAGTGCGCGGGCGTCGAGATCGTGGACGGGATGGTCGTCGTAAGCCCAAGCGCGTCCAAGCGGCACAACCGCCTGGCCCGGATCCTCGCGAACGCCCTGGACGCCGCCGCCGGACCCGAGTGGAACGCCGACACGGACTTCGACGTCCGCCTGCAGGACGTGCCGCTCACCAATCAGCGCCCGGACGTGGTCGTGTACCGCGCGGAGACGATCGACGTCACGCCCACCCGCCCCGAGCATGTGCTGCTGGTCGCCCAGGTCGTGTCGCCGGGTTCGGAGACCACGGACCGGATCGTGAAGGTGGATCAGTACGCGAAGGCCGGGATTGCCTTCTACTGGCGGGTCGAGCAGGCCGCCACCGGCGTTCCGTTGGTGTACACGTACGTCCTGGACCCCGCCACCAGGGTCTACCGGGACGGAGACGTGTTCACCGGAGTGGTGAAGGCAACGGCTCCGTTCCCGGTGGACATCGACCTCGGCCAGATGTAGCCACCGGCCCGTCGCTCAGGCCCTGCTCTGCCGCTCGGTGCAGGCGACGCACCGCTCGGCGTGCGGTACGGCCAGCACCCGCTCCCGGCCGATGGGGGCGCCGCAGGTGGCGCAGGTGCCGAAGGTGCCGTCCTGGATGCGGGTGAGGGCGGCGAGGGTCCGTTCCAGGAGGGCGGTGGCGGCGTCGGCGCGGGTGTGGAGTTCCTCGATGGCGAGGGTGGTGGCGCCGGCGTCCGCGGCGTCGAGGACGCAGTCGCCGCGGACGGCCGACTCGGTTTTCCGCGCGTCGGCGATCTCCGCGCGGAGGCGGTCGCGCAGGTCGGACAGTACGGCGGCCGCCTCATCGAGGTCCTGCGGCCCGAGGGGGCTCTCGCGCGGGGGTGTGCTGTTCATGGTGGTCAAGCCGGTCCCGCCGTCAGTTGGCCACAAGGGAGTCGTCCTCGACGCGGGCGCCGGGGAGCCGGTGGCGGGCGGCGATGAGGGCCGCGTCCACGTCCCGGGTCCCGGTGGAGACGCACAGGGTGTAGGCGACGTCGTCCATGCGCTGCCGTACTTCGGGGCTGCCTTCCTCGGCGTTCAGCGCGCGCAGGGTTTCGTACTGCTGGACGAGGTTGCGCAGGACCGCGGGGTGTGCCATCAGCATGGGGCCTCCTTGGGGCGCAGAACCGTTACAGGGGTGAGCGGAAGCTCGGATACCCGCCGGGTGAACGCGTATGCCCTCGTGTTTCGAGAGGTCCCAGTGGTGTTAGAGGCGGGAAATGGCGGGGACCCGGTTACGTGGTGTCCACGGGCACCAGGAGCGGTGTCCACGGGAACCGGACCAGAAAGGTTGTGATGGTAGTGGGGCACGGCGGAGACGTCATCGAAGAGCTGACCCGGGACCACCGCGAGGTGGACCGGCTCTTCGAGCAGATCGGGGCCGCCGCTGCGGGAAGCCCAGAGCGGAAACGCCTGGTGGACCAGGTGACCATCGAATTGGTACGGCATTCGGTTGCCGAGGAGGAGTACCTCTATCCGGCCGTCCGGCGCCACCTGCCGGACGGTGACGCGACCGCCGACAAGGAGATCGCCGACCACGGCACGGTCGAGCGGCTGCTCAAGGACCTGGAGGGGCGCGACGCGGACGCTTCCGACTTCGACGTCCTTGTGCGCAAACTGAAGACAGAGGTCACGAGCCACGTTCGTGACGAGGAGACGAACCTCTTCCCGCAGCTGCGCCGGGCCTGCGACAAGGAGGCCCTGCACGAGCTGGGGGAGAAGGTACGCAGCGCGAAGAAGACCGCGCCCACCAGGCCGCACCCGGGCGCGCCGGACAGCGCTCCGGCGCTCAAGCTCCTCGCCCCCGGGGCGGGGCTGGTCGACCGGGCCCGTGATCTGGTCACCGGACGCGGCAAGCAACCGAAGGGCAGGGAAGAGGGATAACCATGCCCGCACGATCCAGCAGTAAGCGCGAACGACAGTACGAGCACATCAAGGAGGGCGCGGAGAAGCGGGGCGCGTCCGAGGGCCGTGCCAAGGAGATGGCGGCCCGTACGGTCAACAAGGAACGGGCCCGCGCCGGCGAGAGCAAGTCCGCCAGCAAGAGCTCGACCCGGGACCGCAAGTCCGCGCCGCAGCGCGGCGGCGAGCGGTCGGGCGGCGGCTCGAAGGGGCCGACGCGCGATCAGCTCTACAACGAGGCCAAGCAGCGCGGCATCGAGGGCCGCTCGCACATGACCAAGGACGAGCTGGCCAAGGCCCTGGGCCGCTGACCGTCCTCGAACGGGCCCGTGGGCCCAGGGGCCCGCGGGGTGTGCGCGTGGGAAGAGGTCCTGGTCGATGGCCAGGGCCTCTTCCCACGTCTTACCGTGACCGCTCCATCCGGACGGTGAACGGCTCCTCGGCGCAGGGGGCCGTGAGGGTCAGGGTGAGCCTGGCCAGCCGGTCTCCCCACGACGCGCGCAGCAGCGGGTCGTCGAGGGGCCGGTGTTCGAGGTGCGCGATGGCGCGGGCCGGGTCCCAGGTGATCGACAAGGCGAGCCCTTCGGCGGTGACCCGGGCCCGCCCCTCGGCCAGTTCGACCTCCCCCGACAGCACGTGCCGCAGCAGCACGGGGTGGGCGGGGCGCGCCGGGCCGGGGGCGCCGGGAGCCGGCGTCCAGCGGTCCTCGACCAGGATGTGGGCGGGGGAGTCCCGGGTGGCGCGGACGAGCCGCAGGGATCTGCGCCAGCTCCGCAGCAGGCCCGGCGGGTAGGCACCGGCGAGTTCGGCGTGCAGGGCGGCGCCGGTGGGGGTGAGGTCCACGCGTACGTCGTCCGCCGCGTGGGTGGGCCCGGGTTGCTGGGCGGCTCCCGGTTCGGGGACGTTGTGCCAGGCGCTCCGCAGGGGCCAGGCCTGGTAGCGGTCCGGGCCGAAGCTGGAGGCGGTGTACGTGGGCTGGCCGATGTCGACGACCAGGGGCCGGCCGTCCAGGGCGACCCAGTAGGAGCCCACGTCGAGGTGGTTGTGCCGTTCGCCGTTGTGCCCGGCCTTCGCGGCGAGCGTCAGTCCGGCCGCCGTGCCCGCCGCCTCGCGCGCGACGAGGACCTGCACCCGGGGGAGCCAGGTCTCGCGGGACAGCCAGGTGCTCCCGGCCGCGGGGGCGGTCAGGGCGCGGTGCCAGCGGGGGTCGGTGAGCCCCGCCAGGGCTCGGGCGAGGCCGGCCCGGGGGCGTACGGCGGCGCCGTCGCGGCCGCGGGCCAGCGCGTGGGCGCGGACGCCGGGGTCGGCCAGCCGCTCGCCCCACTGGAAGAGTAGGTGCCAGGGCTGGTCGGGCCACAGTCGGGCGGGGGCGTCTCCGGCGTTGACGTACCAGTCCCCGGCGAGGTGCATCCGGCTCGGGAACTTGCTGAGCGGGCCGAAGACGGGCAGGTCGCGGGCGTCGAGCGGGGGGCCGCCGGCGTCGGCGAGCAGGTCGAGGGCCTCCAGGAGCCGGCCGGCGCCCTGCCACCAGTAGGCGACGCCCTCGTCGATCCCGCCGTCGTCGGGGAGCACCGCGAGGTAGTGGTCCAGGCCCTCCACGACGAGCCGTACGAGCCGGGCCCGCCGCTCCTCGTCGTCGGTGAGCAGGAGGGCGGCGGCGAGCACCGCCCCATGGACCCACGGGTTCCAGTTGTGGGCGTCCCCGTCGAGGCCGATCCAGTGCCAGTCGCGGACGCGCTCGAAGGGGATCAGCACCCGCAGGTCCACCTCGCGCCGAAGCCGCCGCCGCAGCCCGGGGATCCGGCGGTCCAGATGCGGCCCCAGGACGTGGTCGGCCCAGGCCAGCAGGGACGCCACCTCGGCGGCCCCCAGGTCGAGGAACGGCCGGTCGGGGTCCGGGAGCACCTCGCCGCGCGAGTCGGCGAACCGGTCGTGCGGCGCCCAGCACCACGTACTGGCCTCGGCCAGGGCCACCAGCGCGTCGGCCGCCGCGTCCAGGTGGGGCGCGGCCCCGGGCGGGGCGTCGGCCGCCGCCACCTCGCCGGTGAGCGTGGCGGCGAGGACCAGCAGCGTGGTCCGCTCCCGCAGTCGCCCGGCGGCGTCCTCGTAGGCGGTCCGCACGCCGTCGCGGAAGGTCCGCGCCCAGTCCGACGCGGTCAGTACGGGCGCGTCGCGGCGGAGTTCGGCCGCGGCCTCGTCCAACAGCCCCCGGCGGGTGGCGGCGTCCACCGCGTCCCACACCGGGCGGGCGGTCACGTCGGGGACGCGCAGCCGCGCCCGGGCGTCCCGTAGGAGCTCGACCAGGGGATCGGCGCCGGGCCCGGCCTCCGGGACCGGGCCCAGCCGGTCCCGGAGGGAGCGGTGCGCGGCGGAAACCGGCTCTACCGTGCCCATGGTGGATCTCTCCTGATCGGTTGCCTGATCGGTTCTCTGCCGACACCTGATCGGTTGTCTGGTCGTTTCTGTTCGAAATCGTTGACTCGGAACTATGCCACGGGGTGAGGTGGCAGATCACCACTCACCACAGACTTCCGGAGGAAGCAGTGTCGCCTCACGAGGACCGGGACCTCTCTCCGTACACCGGATGGACCAGGGCGCACTGGACCACGCTCGCCGACCGGTTGCTCGCCGCCACCGGGCCGTACGCCTCCCCGGCCGGCGCCCGGATCGACCTGCCCGGCCCGGCCAGCCGAAGCGGCCCGGTCTCCGACGGACTCGAAGGCTTCGCCCGGACGTTCCTGATCGCCGGCTTCCGGGTCGCCGGAGAGCGGGGCGCGGACCCCGGAGGGCTGCTGGAGCGGTACGCCCGCGGCCTGGCCGCGGGCACCGACCCGCACTCGCCCGAGGCCTGGCCCCGCCCCGACCGGCTCGGCCAGGCCAAGGTCGAGGCCGCCTCCATCGCCCTGGTCCTCCAACTGACCAGGCCCTGGCTGTGGGACCGGCTGGACGACGGGGTGCGCGAGCGGACCGTCGCCTGGCTGGGGACCGTCGTCGGGCAGCCCTACCCGCCGATCAACTGGGTCTGGTTCCGGATCGTCGTCGAGTCGTTCCTCCGGGAGGCCGGCGGGCCCTGGTCGGCGGGCGACATCGAGGAGGACCTCGCCGTCCACGCCTCGCTGCGCCGCCCCGGCGGCTGGCTCAGCGATGGGCAGGAGCGGGCCTACGACCACTACACGGGCTGGGCGCTGCACCTGTACCCGCTGCTGTGGACCCACCTGTTCGACGTCACGGGCACGCTGTGCCCGCCGGCCCTCCGCGAGACCTGGGCCGCGGACCTCGCCCGCTACCTCGACGACGCGGTGCGGCTGGTCGGCGCCGACGGCTCGCCGCTGTTGCAAGGCCGCAGCCTCGCCTACCGCTTCGCCGCCGCGGCGCCCTTCTGGGTCGGCGCGGTCACCGGGGCGGGCGGGCAGCCGCCCGGGCTGGTGCGCCGGGCGGCCGGCGGCATCGTCCGGCACTTCACCGACCGCGGCGCCCCCGGCCGGGACGGGCTGCTGGGCCTCGGCTGGCACGCCGCCTGGCCGGCGATGCGGCAGTCCTACTCCGGGCCGGGCTCCCCGTACTGGGCGGCCAAGGGGCTGCTCGGCCTGATGCTCCCGGCCGACCACCCGGTGTGGACGGAAGCGGAACTGCCGCTGCCGGTGGAGACCGGGGACGTGGAGCGGGTGATCGAGGCCCCCGGCTGGCTGCTCTCCGCGCGGCGCCGCGACGGCATCGCGATGGTGCTCAACCACGGCACCGACCACGCCCGCCCCGGCGACACCAGCGCCGACTCCCCGCTGTACGCGCGGCTCGGCTACTCGACCGCCACCGTCCCGCCACTGACCGCGGCCTCGGCGGCGGACCCGGTCGACAACGCGGTCGTCCTGCTCGACGGCGCCGGCCGGGCCAGCCACCGCAGCGGATTCGAGACCCTGTTCGCGCGCGAACTGCCCGGTGGGGTGCTCGCCGCAGGCTCCCGGGGGCCGGTGCGCTGGGTCGACACCACCGCCGACGACTCGCCCGACCATGGCTCCGGCCGGACCGGGCCGACGACACCCGGGCCGCGGGTCACCGTCGTCTCCGTGCTGCGCGCGGGGGTGGAGGTCCGGCTGGTCAGGGTGGATGCCCCGGCCTCCCGAGCGGCCTCGTCGGGGGTCTGCGTACGGGTGGGCGGCTGGCCGGTCGCCGCCGGCGCCCCGCCCGAGACGCGGACGGGCACCGGGCCTTCGGGACCGTACGCCGAAGCGGGCACCGCGTCCCCGCCTCCCGGCTGCCCGTCTTCCGGACCCCTGCGTTCCGCGCTGCGCGGTCTGCGGGGGCTGAGCCACGCCGGGGTCGCCCTCGGCAAGGACGACAGCCCGCTCGGCGCCCGGACCGCGATCCCATGGCTGGCCACGGACGGCGTGCCGTACGGCGAGGTGCTCGCCGCCGCGGTGGTCCTCGACCGTGGCGAAGCGGGTGACACCGACGGGCCGGGCGGCCCGGACCCGGCCCTCGCCGTGCACCCGACCCCCGACGGCGGTCATCGCGCCCGGCTGACCTGGCCGGACGGCCTCACCGCCGAGGTCGAACTGCCCGTCGCGCGGTAGTCAGTGACTTTGTGGTGAGTATCGGACAGCGACACGCCGACGCCACGGCGTGTCGCTGTCCGATACTCACCACAGACCTCAGACGGCCGAGGCCCGCTTGACCGAGGAGTCGCGGAGGACGAGCTCCGGCAGGATGAGGACGCGCTGGGCCGGGCGGCGCCTGCCCTCCATGAGCCGGGACACCATCATCTCCACCGCGACCCGCCCGACCCGGGCCTTGGGCGGGCGGACGGCCGTCATCGCCGGCTCCGCCAGATGCGCGACCTCGTCGTCGTAGCTGACCAGCGCGATGTCGTCCGGGATCGCGACCCCCCGCTCGGTGAGGTACTGGGCGACGGACATCGCGTCGGGGTCGCTGTGCACGATCAGCGCGGTGATCCGGGACCTGCGGCACCGGTTGAGGATGCCCTCGATGATCTGCCGGTGGCCCGGCACGTCGAGGGCCACGCCCTCGCGGACCATGAAGCCGCTGGGCAGGCCGAGTTCCGCGCACGCCTTCAGCCAGCCCTGGGCGAGGTGGGCCGAGGTCGGGCTGCCCTTGGACAGCACCAGCCCGATCCGGCGGTGGCCGTGCTCGTGGAGATGGCGTACCGCGATCTCCAGGCCGAGCGCATGGTCGCTGCGCACCCATTCGAGCTGGCGCGGGGTCGGCGTCCAGGGTGCGCTCTGCCGCTCGACCAGGATGGTCGGCACCGGCAGCGCGCCGATCCAGTCGATCATCTCGTCGGCGCCCTCGCCGTCGAGGTTGGGCGCCAGCAGCAGCCCCTGCACCTGCCCCGCCTCGATCAGCCGGCTGATCTGGCGGCGGTCCTCGTCCTGGTCGTACGTCGAGCCGCGGAGCTGTATGTGGACCCCGAGCTGGGCGGCCGCCGTGCGCGCCCCGCTGACGATCGACGGCCAGTAGAAGTCCAGGGAGGGCACGACCATGCCGATCGTGAAGGGGGTCGCCGCGGGGCGGGGGCGGCGCGCCGGGGCGGGGTCGAGGTCGATCGGCAGGGTGGCACCGCCGTGGACCTTGGTGAGCAGGCCGCGGGCGGCCAGGGCGGTGATGTCGCGCCGTACGGTCAGCTCGCTGACCTCCAGCAGCCGGGCCAGCTCCCGGACCCGCACGGTGCCGTGGCGGCGCAATTCATCCATCAGACGTTCCCTGCGCTGAAGGGCGAACGGTCGGTCTGCGGTCATCGGGCACCCTTTCGCGCGGCGGCCTGTTCGATCGTGAACGTTTTGATTCGTATGTGTTCGATCTCTAGCGGCTCTGTGCTGGTTACCACTATCCCTGTTCCAACCTGTTCGACAAGAACAAGCCAACACGTGCCAGCCAGGTGCCGACTGGCCGGCGTGCGCCGGCCACGGGACGTACGCCGGCCGAGGGAAGGACCCGACGCCCGATGCAGACGAAGCCCCCCGCGCTGGTCGTGATGAGCAGGCAGAGCTTCGACGCGCACTTCGACCCCGCCCGGCTCGCCCGCCTGGCGGACATGGTGACCCTGGGCGACCCGGTCTGGACCGACGACCTCGACGACCCCGCCGCGAAGGCGCGCCTCGCGGAGGCGGAGGTCCTGCTCACGTCCTGGGGCGCGCCCAGGCTGACGCCGGAACGGCTCGCCGGGGCCCCCGCGCTCCGCGCGGTGCTGCACTGCGCCGGCAGCGTGCGGGGCCTGGTGGGGGACGAGGTGTGGCGCCGAGGGATCCGGGTGGCCAGCGGGGCGGACGCCAACGCGATCCCCGTCGCCGAGTACACCCTCGCGGCCATCATCTTCGCCGGCAAGAAGGCCCCGTTCCTCGCCGCCGACGAGGAACGCGCCTACCAGGGCTGGGGGATGGTGACGGGGTACGGCGACCTGTCGAACTTCGGCCGCACCGTGGGGATCGTCGGCTTCTCGCGCATCGGCCGCAAGGTCGTCGACCTGCTCAAGATCCTCGGAGACACCACCTGCCTGGTCGCGGACCCCTACGCGGACCGGGAGGAGGTCAAGCGGGCGGGCGCCACCCTGGTCCCGCTGGAGGAGCTGCTCCCGCGCGTGGACGTGCTGTCCCTGCACGCCCCCGAACTGCGGGAGACCCGGCACCTGATCGGGGCCGACCAGCTCCGTCTCCTCCCCGACCACGCCACGGTGATCAACACCGCGCGGGGCAGCCTCATCGACTCCGAGGCGCTCGCCGCCGAGTGCGCCTCCGGACGCCTCTTCGCCATCCTCGACGTCACCGACCCCGAACCCCTGCCCGTCGACTCGCCGCTCCGGCACCAGGCCAGCGTGATGATCACCCCGCATATCGCGGGCTCGCTCGGCACGGAGATCGGGCGCCTCACCGACCACGCCCTGGACGAGCTGGCCCGGTGGACCGCGCGCCAAACCCTCCAGGACGAGATCACGGCGGAGTCCCTGGCCCTCGGCCTCCGCGCCTGAGCCGCCGACCCCCGCCCCACCCGCCGGCCCGCACCACCCCTCAGCCCCCCCGGCACCCCGCCTCGCGCCACACACCACCCACCACACACCCGCAGAAAACCCCGCAACCAAGGAGCCGCCGCCATGAAATCCCTCGTCGGACGCCCCGTCAGAATGGTGACCGCGGCCGTCGCGCTGTCCCTCCTCGCTGTCGGCTGCGGCAACGGCGGCGACAGCGGCAAGACCGCCGACGGCAAGACCATCGTCAAGGTCGCGGTGTGGGACTACGCGAAGACCCCCGAGTTCAAGGCGCTGATCGAGGGCTTCGAGGCGAAGAACCCGGACATCGACGTGCAGCCGGTCGACATCCTCGCCGCCGACTACTCCAAGAAGGTCACCACCATGCTGGCCGGCGGTGACAACACCGACGTGCTGACCATGAAGAACGTCACCGACTACGCCCGTTACGGCACCCGCGGCCAGCTCCAGTCGCTCACCGCCGACGCCGACAAGCTCGACAAGGCCAAGTACTCCGGCCTCGACTCCTTCGACCTCAAGGGCGACTACTACGCCCTGCCGTACCGGCAGGACTTCTGGGTGCTCTTCTACAACAAGGACCTCGTCAAGAAGAGCGACGCGGACCTGTCCAAGCTCACCTGGCCGGACTACGCGTCACTGGCCAAGGAGCTGACCACGGGCTCCGGCTCGTCCAAGGTCTACGGCACCTACCACCAGACCTGGCGCTCGGTGGTCCAGGCGACCGCCGCCGCGCAGACCGGCGGCGACCTGCTCAGCGGCGACTACGGGTTCTTCAAGAAGCAGTACGAGACGGCCGTGGACCTGCAGAAGGCCGGCGCCGCGATGCCGTTCTCCACGGCCAAGAGCCAGCAGGTCACCTACGACGCGATGTTCACCACCCGCAAGACCGCGATGGTGCCCATGGGCACCTGGCTCGCCGCCCGGCTGCTGCAGGCCAAGGCCGAGGGCAAGAACGATGTGAACTGGGGCATGGCGCCGCTGCCCCAGACCACCGCGAACGGCAAGGCGGTCACCTTCGGCTCGCCGACCGCGTTCGCCGTGAACAAGAAGGCGCGGAACTCGGCCGCCGCCAAGAAGTTCGTGCTGTGGGCCTCCGGCCCGGAGGGCGCCGCCGCGATCGCCAAGGTCGGCGTCGTCCCCTCGTACACCGACGACGCGGTCCTGAAGACCTTCTTCGGCGTCAAGGGCATGCCCGCCGACGCGCTGTCGAAGAAGGCCATGACCCCGGACACGGTCAAGCTGGAGATGCCGGTCAGCCCGAAGTCCTCCGACATCGACCAGATCCTCACCGAGGAGCACGAGCTGGTGATGTCCGGCGAGAAGTCCATCGACAAGGGGATCTCCGAGATGGAGTCCCGGGTGAAGTCCGAAGTCGAATGACGAAGATCGACGGCGCTGCGGCGCTCAAGCGGCGACGGCGGCGGACCGCGCTGGTGGGCTGGAGCTTCATCCTGCCCAACCTGGTGGGGTTCGCCGCCCTGACCCTGGTCCCGGTGGGCGCCACACTGCTGCTGGCGTTCACCGACTGGAACTCGTACGACACCCCGCACTGGATCGGTTTCGACAACTTCCAGCGCATGTGGGACAACGACAACTTCTGGACGGCCCTGTCGAACACCGCCTGGTACGCGGCCGGGCACATCCCACTCACCATGGCGGCCTCCCTCGGCCTCGCGGTGCTGCTCAACCAGAAGCTGCGCGGTGTCGCCTTCTTCCGCACGGCCTTCTTCTTTCCCTACATCACCTCGCTGGTCGCGGTGGCCGTGGTGTGGAACATGCTGTTCAGCCCGGACGCCGGGCCGGTCAACCAGCTGCTGAGGGCCGTCGGGGTCGCCCACCCGCCGGGGTGGACCACCGACACCGACTGGGCGCTGCCGGCGGTGGTCATCACCAGCGTGTGGCGGGACATGGGCTACTACATGGTGCTGTACCTGGCCGGGCTCCAGGCCATCCCGGCGGAGCTGTACGAGGCCGCCCGCGTGGACGGCGCCGGCCCGTGGAAGCGGTTCTGGCACGTCACCGTGCCGTCCCTGCGGCCCACCACCTTCTTCGTGCTGGTCATGCTGACCGTCTCCAGCTTCAAGGTCTTCGACCTGGTCCAGGTCATGACCGAGGGCGGCCCCGGCCGCTCCACGCTGGTGCTGTCCCAGCTCATCTTCCGGGAGGGCATCACCCAGGGCCGGTTCGGCTACTCCTCGGCGATCTCCCTGGTGCTGTTCCTGATCGTCCTGATCATCACCGTGACCCAGTTCCGATTCCAGCGGAGGAGCGAGCGATGAAGACGACCGTGCTGCGGGAGGACAGCACGACGGCCCGGCTGCCGCGGCAGCCGGCCCCCGCCGCCCCGGCCGGCCCCCGCCCCCACCGCCGGGGCCCGGCCGGGCCGGGGCGGATCGTCGGCCGCGCCCTGCTGTACATGGCGCTGACCGGGCTGGCGGCCGCGGTCCTGGTCCCGTTCGCCTGGATGCTGGTGTCCTCGCTGAAGGCGGACTCCGAGGTCTTCACGGTCCCGATCCAGTGGATCCCGAAGTCCTTCCGCTGGGAGAACTTCTCCGACATCTGGGACCAGATCCCGCTGTGGACCTACCTGGGGAACTCGCTGTTCCTCAGCGTCGTCATCACCGCGCTCCAGGTGCTGACCGGCAGTTTCGCGGCGTACGGCTTCGCCAAGGTCCGCTTCCCGGGGCGCGACGCGGTCTTCCTCGCCTACATCGCCACCATCGCGGTGCCGTGGCAGGCGTACATGGTGCCGCAGTACATCCTCATGCAGAAGCTGGGCCTGGTGAACACCCACCTCTCCCTGATCCTGCTCCAGGCGTTCGGCGCGTTCGGCGTCTTCCTGATGCGCCAGTACTACCTGACCATCCCGGACGAGATCAGCGAGGCCGCGCGGCTGGACGGACTGACCGAGTACGGCATCTGGGCCCGGATCGTGCTGCCGCTGTCGAAGCCCGCGCTGGCCGGCCTCGCGCTGCTGACCTTCGTCAACACCTGGAACGACTACATGGGTCCGTTCATCTACCTGACGGACAACGACCTGTGGACCGTGCAGCTCGGCCTGCGGTCGTTCGTCGGCATGTACAGCTCCCAGTACGCGATGATCATGACCGGCTCGGTGCTGTCCGTCCTGCCGATCCTGGTGGTCTTCCTGCTGGGCCAGCGGTACTTCGTCCAGGGCATCTCCACCAGCGGAATGAAGTGAGGTGACGGGAATGAGCACACCGGCCACACCGATCAGACCAGTCACACCGGCCACAACGGGTATCCCGGCCGGCGCCCGCCGGCCCCGGCTGAACGTCGGCCATGAGTCATGGGACCTCATCTGGTCCCACGTCCACCGGGTGCTGGTGGTCAACCTCGGAGTGGCGGTGACCAACCTGCCGCTGCTGCTGGCCCTGGCCGCCGAGCACCGGCCCTGGCGGTACCCGGTCTTCTTCGGCCTGCTCTCCCTCGGCGCCGGCCCCTCGCTCGCCGCGGCCTTCGCCTACCTCCGCGCCGCCGCCGACGACGCGCGGGCCCCGGTGACCACCCTGTTCCGCAACTACCGCCGCCTGTTCACCCGGGCGCTCCTGGCCTGGACCCCGTTCGCCCTGCTGGCCGCCGTGGCCACCACCGACCTGGCCACCCTCGGCACGACCGGCCCCGGCCCGGTGCTGGCCCCCCTGCTCATCGTGGTGACCCTGGTCGCCCTGAGCTCCGGCGTGGTCGCGATGGCCGCCCTGGCCGAAGACATCAGGCTCACCCGCCACACCCTGCTGGCCGCCTCCTACGCGTCGGTCCGCCGCTGGCCCCTCACCCTGCTCAACCTCGCCCTGCTGGGCGTCGCCCTGACCATCGTCAACCAGGCCCCGCTGCTGGGCCTGGCCGCGGTGCCCGGCTGCGTCCTGTTCGTCGTCTGGCGCGACTGCGGGGCCATACTGGAGGCGGTGGGGGTGGTGACGCGCGGTGCGTGAACGATCAGCGCAACCCGGTGGAGCCCGGAGCGGCACTCAGGGAGACTGGCGCGCATGGTTTCGGTGTTGCAGAACGTCGCGATTGACTGTGCGGATGCCTACGAGCTGGCCCGGTTCTGGAGCAGGGTGACCGGCCGTCCCCTTCATCCGGAGGACAAGCCGGGCGCCAGGGAGACCCAGGTGCTGCTGGCGGAGGGCCCGGCGCTGTACTTCAACCAGGTGCCCGAGGCCAAGACGACGAAGAACCGGCTCCATCTGTGTCTGCGCCCCGAGACCTCGCGTGAGCAGGAGGTGGAACGGCTGCTGGGGCTCGGTGCCACCTTTGTCGCCGATCACCGGAACCCCGATGGCTCCGGCTGGGCCGTCCTCGCCGACCCCGAAGGCAACGAATTCTGCGTTCTCGGCGGCGAATCCGACCGGACCGCGGTGAATTCCTGAAGCCGCGAGTCCTGCTCCATCCCGCGAGCCCCCCGGCCGGAGGAGCCGCCGACCGCCGGCTGAGCGCTCCGTCAGCACTCGATCACACCCGCCGCGAGGCCGCCCCGCGCCTCGGAACGGCGATGGGGGAAGCGAGGGGGCGACTTGGACGGCTCGGTCATTGCTCAGCCAGGTCGCCCATCCACACTCTCCTGCCCATTTCGTCCAGTTCCGCCTTCCACCGGGCGCACTCGGGCATGGCCCGGCGCAGCAACCGCCAATAGTCCGGCCCGTGCCCCGCGACCCGGGCGTGTGCCAGCTCATGGGCGATCACGTAGTCGACCAGATGGAAGGGAAGCTGGAAAGTGGCCCAGTGCAGCGCGATGCGGCCGGGTCGGTGGGTGCCCCAGCGGCGCCCCACGTCCCGCACTTCGACGCGGGGCTCGCTCACGTCCATCCGCGCCGCCCACGGCTGCAGCCGCCCCTGGGCCCAGCGCAGACCGGCCCGGGTGTACCAGTCGGCCAGCGCCCGCCTGGCCAGCTTGGGGTCGGCGGCGGTGGACCGGTCCAGGCGCAGCCGGCCCGCGACCAGTTGTACGGGCGCTCCCGGCCCCTCCACGAACAGCAGCCGGTACTCCCGGCCGAGGTAGCGGTGGACCTCCCCGTCGACCAGTTGCCGGGTGGGATGCAAGGGCTGCCGCTCCTCGCGCAGCCGCAGCTTGTCATCGAGCCAGTGGCGGCCGGCGCGGACGAAGGCCTCGGCCCTCTCGCGTGAGCACGTCGGCGGAACGCGCAGGACCAGCGACCCGTCCCGCTCGACGGTCAGCCCGAGGCGGGAGCGCCGCGCGCTCACGCGTACCTCCAGCGCCAGGCCGTCCACCGACAGCATCTCCCTGTCGACGAGAAGGCCGGGGGCGGCGGGGAAGGAGGGGATCGCATCGGACACGGCCGCCTATTCTGCCCGACCCTCCTCCCGGAAGATCTCCAGGTGGTCCTGTGCGAAGCCCGCGAGTGAGTTCGACAGGTCGCGCAGTGCCGCGAGCCCGCCCTGCTGAGGCCGCAGGCCGGCACGGCGCAGTCGCTCCCAGATATGCGCCTGCAATTCCGAGACGTTTCCATCGCTGTCGCCCCCTGCGTACCGGGGGAGGCACGCCAGGTGGACGATCTCCGCGCACACCTCCCGGGTCAGCGTGCGGAGGAAGTCGGTGTCCGGGACGGCGAAGGAGGGGTGATCGGTGAGACGGTCACCGAGATGGGCGTAGAGCTTCTGCTCCGCCGGCGACAGGTCGGCCACCTCCGAGTCCGGCCGCTCCGCCTCGCGGGCCCGGTCGATCAGCGGGCCGACCCGCTCCTTGATCTTGTCCCACCGGCCATCGAACTCGCGCAGTACCTCCTCCAGCTCCTCCGACAGCTTCCGGTGCACCGGCCGGTCGTCCCGCTGCGCGCGCTCCTCCAGGTGGTAGCGCAGGGCCTGCACCTGCTCGGCGGCGGACTCGCGGACATCGGGGATACGGTCCACGATCTCGTCGAAGTCCGTCGCGAGGATGGACACCGGCGCGATGGCCTGTTCGATCTCGGGCAGCTCCAGGTGCTCGGCGATCAGGGCCCGCACCTTGCGCCCGTAGCCGCGTACGGAGAAGCCGCCACCGGGAGCATCGCGGTAGTGCCGCCGTACGCGCTTCTGCAGCAGCGTCCACGCCTTGGCGTTCGGCACCTGTCGCAGGGCCGCCTCGTGCGGCAGGGCACCGTCCAGCGCGCTCATGAACTTCCGCAGCAGGCGGTCGAAGGCGGCCCGTTGCTCCTCGTCATGGAGCGTGAGCATGGCCTCGGACACCTTGGCCCGGCTGGACAGGTCCTCGATGCCCACCCCCTCCAGAAACAGCTCGACCAGATAGGCCGCCTCTTCCAGCGCGGGCAGTCCGTCGGACAGGCGCGTCGCGCCGAGCGTGGGCGGTGCCCCTTGGTACGCGGCGAGGGTGACCGCGAGATTGTTCAGCACCCCGTAGTAGTCCACGACGAGCCCCTCCCCCTTGCCGGGGGCCGGGCGGTTGACCCGGGCCACCGCCTGGAGCAGCTCGGCGTCCTGGATGGGGCGGTCCAGGTACAGCACCTGCTCGATGGGCGCGTCGAACCCGGTGAGCAACATCGACTTCACGATCAGGAACGCGATCGGAGGCTTTTCGGCGGGGGCGGCGACAGGCGGTGTCCGACCGCTCCACGGGTTGAGCCCGCCCGCCGGTACGGGGGCCTCCTCCGGCACGGCGTACTCCTCCGGGCCGTGGACGACCTCCCATGGATTATCGGGAGGCAGGTTGGGAAACGGCTCCAGGAACCGCTCCACATGCTCCTCCTGCTTCTTCTTGTCCGTCCACTCCCGCCACACCCCGGCCTTCAACTCGTCGCCCGCCGAGATCACCGGCACGAAGTCGATGCGCCGCAGCAACTCCTGGTAGTGCCAGGCCCGAAGCAGCAGCAGCTCGTCCCGGGTGTACTCCTCGGTCCTCTTGTGCCGCAGCGCCTCCCGGACCTCGGGACCGAAATCGTTGCGCACCCGGGTCAGCAGTTCGGCGCGGACATCACGCAGCGCGTCCCGGTAGAGCACCGCCGCCCGGCGGCTGACCGCCGCGACCTGGGCCTTGAAGCCTTCGCCCATCGCACCCAGCACGTAGTGGTGGAGCATGTCCCGGGCCTTGGCACGGATCATGGGCGTCGACTCGGAGACATCGCGGCCGGTGGGAGGCGCCCAGCGGTCGCGTATCCGCCGTTTGGCGTCATCGTCGAGCGGGGCGATCAGGTCCTCGAACCTCTCGTCCAGCTCCCCCTTGTCCCTTACGTCCGCGGGTCCGGTCCGACCCTCGTAGCGGATGGGGATGACCACCTTGTCCCGCTCGGCCTCGCGCATCCGGTACTCGTCGAGGAACCCGCCGCCCGGCTCCAGCCCGAAGATCCGCCCGGTGTCCTGCAACGTGCTCTTCATGATGGGCGTACCGGTGAAGCCGATGCGGGCCGCGTTGGGCAGCGCGTCCCGCAGACACGCGTGCAGCACCGAGGTGTGCGAGCGGTGCGCCTCGTCCACGAGCACCAGCACCTGCGTCGAATCGCTGCATTCCCGGAATCTGCGGCGCGCCGCCTTCTTCGTCGCCTCGTCCGGCTTCGGGTCCGCCACCTCCTCCGGGTCCGCGCCGGCGGCGATACGCTTACGGGCCTGCTCGAAGTCCTCCGCGAGCGCCCGATCGTCGCCCTTGGTGTCGCCGAGCCCCGGAATACTCCCGAGATACTTCTGGATCATCGCGAAGATCACGGACCGTCCGCCGTCCCGGCCCGCACGCTCCAGCCGCCCCTCCAGATCGGCCTGTGAGGTCGCCACCCCGACAGCGCTGTCGCTGACCCGGACAGCGGCCGAGAGCTGGTCCTGGAGCTGGGTCCGGTCGGTGACGACGAGGATGGTGAACCTGTTCAGCCCCGCATCCGGACTCATATGCAGCCGTCGCGCGAGAAACGCCATCGTCAGGCTCTTGCCTGAGCCCTGGGTGTGCCAGATGACACCCCCGCGCTCGTCGTCCTCCGCGCCCGCGTCGAGCGGGGTCCGCCCCGTCCTCAGCTTGTGGACGATCTTCTCCACGGCCCGGAACTGCTGGTGCCGACAGACCGTCTTGACCGACTTCGCGGGCTCGCCCTCCTTCACCTTGACAGGAAGCTCGAAGACGTAATGCCGGATGATGTTGAGCAGGTTCTCCGGCTTGAGGACGACGGCGATCAGCTTGTGCTGCTCGGTCAGTTCCGCTCCCGGCTCCAGCAGCCGCCGCCCGTCCGCCGTCCGCCGGCCCTCCAGCTCGCGGCGCAGTTCCCGCTCGTCCCGGTACCCCGGGGTCACGCTGCGCCACGCGGCATAGTGCCTCTCGTCGGCGGAGATCGTCCCGAGCGCGGCGGTCTCGCCGCACGCGGCGATCAGCAGTTGCGCGGGTGAGAACAGCTCGGGGACGCCGCGCGGTCTGTCCTTGCCCTTCCGGCCGTCGTCCGTCAGCGGGTTTCCGGAGTAGGCGCGCAGATCACGGATCGCCTTCCCGATGGGGTCCTTGACGTCAGGGCTCTTGCACTCGACGACGGCGACCGGGATGCCGTTGACGAACAGCACCAGGTCGAGTATCTCGTCCTCGCCGTCGGACGTCCGCACCCGGAACTGGTCGACGACGAGGAACTCGTTGCGCTCCAGGAGGTCCGGGCCCTCGATGTCCCAGTCGATGTAGTGCACCTTCTGGTCGGTGCCCTGGTGGTGGACCTCGTCGCCCTTCACCAGGGTGCCGTGGAGGAGAAGCTCGGTGGTCTCGCGGTTCGCGGTGAGCAGCGGGCGTCCGGCGATGTTCCTCGCCGCCCGTCGGAGGTCGTCGACGGCTTTAGCCGCCTGCGCGTCCTTGACCCACCGTGTGCGTGTTTGCGCGAGACGGTTGACGCGGCGCAGCGCGGCGTCGATGCGCCGGGTCAGGAACACCTCTTCGTACGAGCGCTCGGTGGCGAGGTCGGTGCCGTGCAGGTGGGTCCACCCCATCGAGACGAGCTGATCGATGAACGGTCGCTCGACCTCTTCCCGTTCGGCCTCTCTCCGTGCCGTAGCCATGCGCCCGCGCCCCTTCGCCCGTCCGGCTGTGCCTGCCCCGTGCCTCTAATCCATTGTGCGACAGGGGCGTTGGGCTTACGGCCGGAAGGGGAGGGGGCGGTGTGTCGGCTGGGGCTGCCGTTCCGTATGTGCGCGTTTTTGTGGTGAGTATGGGACGGCGACACGCCGATGCGACGGCGTGTCGCTGTCCCATACTCACCGCAAAGCGTGGATTGGGGCGCCGGTACGGGCGTCAGGTAGCCCGATCCTCGGTGGCGGGACTCAGGAGGGTGGAGGCGTCGGCCGTCCACTCGACGCCGCCGCGCGCCGGGCGGAGGAAGGCGACGTGGGGACCGGTGACCTGGTGGTCGAAGCACAGCTCGGCGGTGGGGTGCACCGCTTGTACGACGCCGGTCCGGCCGCTGACGGGGTCGTAGGCGAGCTGGCCGGGGCCGGGAAGGCGGTCCGGGCGGGGCAGGCGGCCGGGGCCGGGCACGGGCTCCTGGCGGCGGGCACTGCTTTTGGGTCCGGCGTTCATGCGGCGCGTCCCCCTCCGGGCTGACTGGGGATGTGGACGGTGTGGGTGGGGTGCCGGCGGCGCAGCACCTCGTAGTCGGTCGCCTTGCTGTAGTCCCCGGCCTGCTTGGCCTGTTCGCGCAGCGCCTGGTAGTGGCGGCAGGTGGGGCAGGTGTCGTCGGTCATCGGTCACTTTCGGTGGGTGGGGGTGTGGGTGTGGGGCTGTTGGTCGGCGAGACGCCACAGCTCGTCGAGGGCGGGGGTGTTGGGTGAGGGGTGGGCTGCTTCCTGGTTTGCGGCGGGAGGTCTGGGCGACGGCGAGGGCGTGTCGGGGCTCATGGGGTGGCGGCTCCGTGCTTCCGGCGCTGAAGTCCTGCGGCGTGCCGCCGTGCGAGGTCTTCGCGGAGGGCCCCGCAGAAGAGGACGTCCAGTGTGTCTGCCGTTGATGGCTCGCTCGGGGCCGCCGCGACCCACCCGCGTCGTCGCGCCACTTCCCGCATCTCGCGGGTTACGCGGTCTGCGACGCGGTGGAGTTTGGGGGAGGCGGGGGTTGTGGGTTTCGGGGGTCGTGTGGATTCGATGGCGTGTTCGGTGGGAAACACCTTGGGGGGTTCTTTCTGACCTGGATGCTTCTTGCGAGGTTTAATCACTCTGTGTACTCCCAGCGTTGCCGTGAGGAACAGCAGGCAACAGGGGATTGCGCACACCAAGAGGCTTGGGGTGAGGGGAGACCCGCAGATGAATGGGGCGATGAAGGAAGGACAGGAACCGCTCAGCGGAGCCGCGTTCTTTGGTGCCGAGGTGCGAGCCTGGAGGCTGAAGGCCGGGCTGAGTCAGCGGGAGTTGGGCTTGAAGGCCAACTACGGGCAGCAGTATGTGGCCAAGGTCGAGGCGGGGGAGCGGTTGGCGAGCCCTGAGTTCGCCGACGCGTGTGACCGGGTCTTCGGCACGCCGGGCACGTTCGCGCGGCTACGGCAGCGGGCCAGTCAGCACGGCTATCCGGAATGGTTCGTGCCGTACGTGCAGTTGGAGCGGCAGGCGACGGGTATCTCCAACTACTCGGTGGCTCGCGTTACGGGCCTGCTTCAGACGGCTGATTACGCTCGTGCTGTCTTCCGAGCTGCTCATCCACGGGACGGGGCGGAAACGATCGACGCCAAGGTGGAACGACGGCTCCGGCGGCGTGCGGTGATGGAGAAGGACACCCCTCCGCTTCTGTGGTGCGTCCTAAACGAGGCTTGTCTACGCATCAACGTAGGAGGGGCGGAGATCATGCGTGCACAGCTTGCTCATGTTCTGGCCGAAGCGGATTCCCCCAATGTGGCCGTTCAGGTTCTACCGTTCGGGGCGGGGGCTCTACCTGCTGGAGAGAGCTTCACTCTCCTTACGTTCAGCGAGGGGCCTGGTGTGGTGTATGAAGACACGGCGATGGGGGGTCGGGTGATCGACTCTCCGGCGGAAGTTGACTACGCGACGGCTACGTACGAGAGGCTACGGGCAGCGGCTCTCCACCCGGATGAGTCGTTGGCGATGATCCGCAGAATCATGGAGGAGTACACCTGATGAGGACTGCCCTCGACCTTTCCGGCGCCAAATGGGTCAAGTCCAGCTACAGCAACGGCCATGAAGGAGAGTGTGTCGAGTTCGCCCCCGACATAGCCAGGATTTCCGGTGCCGTCCCTGTCCGGGACAGTAAGAACCCGAATGGCACGGTCCTTGTCTTCTCGGTGGACGCGTGGGACATGTTCACGGTTGCCGTGAGGAGCGAAGACTTCCCCACTTCCTGAGGAGTAATGCCGCGCGGCCTCGCCGTCTCACTTGGGCGAGAACGGCGAGGCCGCGCGTTTTGCGGCTTCAATTTACGAGCTGCCGCTGAATCGGACCTTGCCAGTTAGCAGGTCGTCCGCCAATCCACCCTTGAGTTTGTGAAGCTTGGCCAGTTCACGAGAAGCGAATAGCAGCCTGCGCTCATATCCTTCCCAAACTGACAGGAAGTAGCGCTGCTTATTGATCGGGACGTGGGGGATCGGGAGAGGGCGAAGATGTTGAAGGTTGATGTTTTTCTGGGCACTCTGAGGTGCCTGGGCCTCAAGGAGGGGCTGGAACCTGTTGATGCACCTCTCTAGAAAACGTGACTCGAACCCCTCGTGCGGGCTAACCCCAACCACGCTGTCGGGGAAGCACATAGATTTTCCGAGGATGGCTGTTTCTCCAATATTAGCCGCGATGGTCACGGCAACGGTTCCTGGAGGGAACTCGCGGCTGACCTTCAATCCGCGTGAGTTCAGATGTTGTGATGCGTCGGTAATTACATTTCCGTTTGCCTGGGTAATGTCGCCCGTCTGGATGAAGCAATACTCCCCTCCGAAATATGATGGATCGTTTCTCGGGCGAGCAGAGAACTTCCCTCTTTCAACTTCGGCCACCTCGCTTAGCGAGATCAGGGGCGCCGTCGAGTACATCTCGGACAGCATGGATTCGATGGATGCGTGACGTGAAAGGTGCAACTTCCTGATGGATGCTGAGATGGCTTGCTCGGATTCCGTGATGGTATCGAGTGCCCGCGCAATCCGTCGCTGGTGATCAAATGAAAGCAGGGGAACTTGCAATCTGGTGAAAAAATCTGCTGGAACTCGGCGCTGTCCGCCTGTTCCAGTCATCATAGACTCGGCCTTGCGTCGGAATTCCCGCGTCATAGTCCAGTGGTGAATGAATTTTGCATGTACGCCCGGATGTGCGCGCAATACATGAAACTCCGTACTTCCGTAGGCGACTCTGCCGTTTAGGCCTGCTACGTATGCCCCCTTTCCGTTTTCCATGCAAGGCGTGATCTTCGCAAAAAGAATGTCGTCATCCTCGAAGGATGGCTGGCCTGCGCTTACTGAGGTTGCTGCCCGTTCGGTCACCCTCAACAATTGGCCGTCGTTGGAGACATCTTCCATGCCCACGTAAGGGACCGTGTCCCCCGAAGGACGTGGCCGAGGGTTAACCTGCACGAGATCAGAAAGCGGCACCCAATCCAGCTCACGCATAACCCAGCTCCTCCAGGAACCCCTCCAGCCGCTTCGCTGCCTCCGCCCGCCGTTCCTCAATCTCCCGGAGCGACACCGCGTACTTGTCCTCCCACACCCGGTACGCCTCGACCAACTCCCGGCGGCGCCGCACCACATGGCCCTCCAGCTTGCCGGCCAGGTCGTCCCGGAGGATGCCGAGCACCACGCGGCGCTCGCCGTCCACCTCTTCCGCCAACGCCTTGCGCGCGCGGGCGAGGCGGGACATCTTCGGAGACTTCTCGGCATCGGCAGGCAGCACATCCGCGAGGACATTCAGCGTGCCCTGCTCGGGCGTCTCGGCAGCCACCGCCTTCTTCTTCGCCTTCGGTCGCCCCCGCCCGGAGGGCTCCAGCGGCCAGAAGTCGTTTTCCAGCCGCTTGACCTCGTTACCCGCCGCCGTGCGGTCCTTCTTCAGCTTGGTCATCTGCGCCTTGCTGAGCACCGCCTCCACGAGCGCCGGATCGATGCCCCCGGAACCGCCGTCGCCCTCACCCTCGCCATCCCCCGACTCGGCCTCCGCCCGCGCCTCCGCGAGCGCCGCCTCCGCCTCCTGTGCGGCCTTGAGCTTGGCGTCCAACTGCGCCTTGTGGCGGTCCGCCGCCGCCAGCTCCTCCAGGAAATCAGAGGCAATGGCGGCGACCACCTTGTGGTCGTACGCCTGACGGCGCTCCGCGCCTGAGCGGTTGCGGGCTCCGCCCGTACGGGGGTCGCGCTCGGGGGCGAGCATGGTTTCGACGTTCTCGACCCAGCCGTCCACCACGCCCTTGAAGCCGCCCACCGACAGGGCCTTCAGCTCGTTGCGCGCGTCCTGCCACCAGCCGGCGACCGCGCCGGCCAGCGCGTACTCGTCCAGCAGCCCGACCTGGAGGAGCTGCGAGCGGAACGAGTCGATCAGATCGGCCCGCAGCCGGGCGAGCTGCCTGCGGCGTTCGCTCTCCGTGCGGTCATCGCCCTCCACCGGTGCCAGCGCGGCGATCTGCTCGGCCTCACGGTCCCACCACTTCGCGAACTCCCCGCGCAGCACGTCCTCACGCGTCCGCGCCAGCTCCGCCAACCGGGCCGCGTCGGGCCGCTGCCCCTCCGGCAGGAAGTCGACGTAATCCGGGTCGCCGGGGCGCTCCGCGAACAGATCCGTCACGCCGATTCCGTACGCGTCGAGTAGCCCCTTCTTCCCCTCGATCTCCGCGCGCGGCACTCCACCCTTCAGATGCGCCCGCACGTCCTGCGGCTCCGGCGGCGGGGTGTTGTCCACATAGCGGCGGATGTTGAGATTGTCGTCGTTGTCCGCGAGTTCCTCGCGGGTGACGCGGCGGGCGAAGCCCTCCACCCCGGTGAAGTTCTCGTCGTCGCGGAAGCGGTGGTACGTCGAGACGATCTTTTCGACGTGCTCGGGCAGCAGCACGTTCTGCGCCCGCTCCGCGTGGAACTCACGGTCGGCGTTGATGAAGAGCACGTCGCGCCCCTGGTGGCGCAGCTTGGCGCCCGGGGCGCGCAGCACGATGACGCAGGCGGGGATGCCGGTGCCGTAGAAGAGGTTCGGGGCCAGTCCGATGACGGCCTCGATCAGGTTCGCGTTCAGCAGCTCGGTACGGATGGCGCGCTCCGCGCCGCCTCGGAACAGAACGCCGTGCGGCATGACGCTGAAGACGGCGCCGCCCTGGTCGCGGACCTGGTACAGCATGTGCTGGAGGAACATCAGGTCGGCCTTGCCGCGCTCCGAGGTCACTCCGTACGGCATGCGAGCCGACTGGTGCTTGACCTCCCCCAGCGTGTAGTCCATGGAGAAGGGCGGATTGCTGAGCACCAGGTCGAATCCGGTGTCCAGGTGCGCCGGATCGGTGAGGGTGTCGCCGGTGCTCAGCCGGAAGCGGTTGGCGCCGTGGAACAGCATGTTCATGGTGGCCATGACCCAGGAGCCGCTGTTGGCGTCCTGCCCGGCCAGCAGCATGCCGTCGGATTCCTCGCCGTGCTCGTCGACGTACTCCTTGGCGTGGATCAGCATGCCGCCCGAGCCGACGCAGGGGTCGTAGATCCGATGCTGCTCCGTGGGGCGGGCCAGCTCCACCATCATGCGCACGACCGCGCGCGGGGTGTAGAACTCGCCGCCCTTGCTGCCCGCCGAGTCGGCGAAGTCCTTGAGCAGGTACTCGTACGCGGCGCCGATCATGTCGGGGAACTCGAAGTCCTCGCCGCGCAGGCGCACGCTCCCGAAGTGGCCGATCAGCGCGGAGAGCCGTTTGTCGGCGAGTTTCGCCGCCGAGGTGCTGCTGCCCGCTCCGCCGCCGATGCGGTTGAAGTTGATGTGGTCGAAGAGACCGCGCAGGGCGGAGTTGCTGGCCTCCAGCTCGCGGAGGGCGGGCTGGAGATACTGGCCGGCCACGTCGTCCACCGCTCCGGACAGCCGCTCCCAGCGGGCTGCCTTGGGCACGTAGAGCGCCTTGCGGGTGGCGTATGTCTCCGCGAAGTCGGCGACTTCCTCGGCGTACTCCTGGGACTCACCTCTCGCCCGCTCCTCGGCGATGATCGCTTCCCGGGCGGCGTCGAACTCGTCGTTGACGCGTTTGAGGAAGAGCAGGACGAGAATGAAGTCGCGGTACTCGGCCGCGTCCATCGTGCCCCGCAGGATGTCCGCCGCCGCGAACAGATGGCGTTCCAACTGGGCGAGCGTGAGCTTTGCCACGTACGAGACTCCCTCTGCTGATGTACTGCCCGGCACCCCGCCCCGTTCGGTCGTGCCGCGCGGCGGAGCCGCATGCGGCAACGGTGTGTGGAACGGCGGGGCTGCCGCAGAGCAGCCTACGGCCTTCGGCGGGAGCGACGGTCAGTAGTCGGTCAGCCCGATGGCGTCCTCGACAAAGCGCCAGACGTCGGTGTATGGGTCCCATTTCTCGCGATCAGGGGAGGTGTGCTGCTCGTTGATCTTCTTCGCGAACTTCTTGGCCTGCTGGTACCCGCCCTCCACCTGTGAGGGGAGCACCAGCTTGGCCTGGTCGTCGGAGACGGACGTCAGGTGCCGACCGTACGTCTTGATGAACTTCGGATTCCGCCGAAGGCGGGCCGATACCTCCCCGCACACACCGCCGAGGGGGGTCGTGTAGTCCTGGTAGTGCAGCAGGCGCCAGAGTTCGAAACAGGGGTGGGAGTACGCGATCTCGACGCCTGCTTTCTGCGCCATGCCGGCCGCCCGCTGTACGCCCTGGTGATCGTCCCGGTCGAAGAGGCACCACACGGAGGGCTGGTACTGCTTCCTCAGATGCCGTGCTTCCCGCGTCACCTTCTTCTTGTGCGCGATGGCGGCCTCGACGATCGTCAGCGGCTTGCGCTCATGAGCGAGGCGCTTCGGACCACGCGTCCCGCCGTGGGTGCGCTCGTCCCACATGATCTCGACAGTGGACTCGACGCCTTCCGCTGTGAAGGTTCCCGCGTCCCGCGCCTGCTGCCTGAAACGGATCAGCGCGTCGATGTAGGAGGGCTCGGTCAGGGTGCCCTCTGTGAAGACATAGACCATCCGGCGGCGAACGGCTCGCCGGGCGGTGCGCTGTGCAGAGTCCTTCCCCCTCTTCGGAGCCATCAGGTCCGCTCCACCTCCGTCGCTCGTGCCATCAGCAGTCTGCGCCCGATCTGTCCCGCGGTGAGCGTGGGGATGCCGCCGAACGCGCCTTCGAGATAGGACCGGGTCAGATCCTCGTCCTCGCCTGGTTCCGCCGCCGTGAGCGGGTACAGCTCCGTGGCCCCATGGCTGTCCTTCTCCGTGAGCCAGATCTGGCCTGGGTCGAGCAGCCTGCCGCCGCTCGGCGCGGACAGCAGCGAGGGATCATGCGAGGTGAAGACCAACTGCGCACCTTTGGGATTGACAAGCGGGTCGTGGAAGAGCCGGACGACCTCGGCGGCGAAGCGCGGATGCAGACTGGAGTCAAGTTCGTCGACCAGCAGCACCGCCCCCTCGTCCAGGGCGAGCAGCAGCGGGCCGAGGAGGGCGTACCAGGAACGGGTGCCGAAGGACTCCCGCTCCCAGGCGATCGCCACTCCCTCCCCCTCCCCGGCGGCATGGATCAGCCGGACGACAGGACGGTCGGTGCCTGGCCGCTGGTCGACGCGGGTGCCCGTGATTCCGAGGTCGGCGACGCGCAGCAACTCCTCGATGCGGGACCGCACCTCGGGGTCCTGGAGCCTTTCCGTCGTGTATGCCTCGCGCTGGAGCCGTTCCGCCTCCGGGTCGATGTCCCAGAGGTTGTCGAAGAACCAGCGGTGGATCCGGCTGAGCTGAGGGTGGTTGTCGGCGGCGGCCCGGGAGAGCAGCAGGGCGTTGGACCGGGTGGTACGGGCAAGGAGCGCGCGGTCCTGGATACGTTCCCCGGGGAAGTGGAACTCCCTGTCGCGTGAGGCGTCCCGGTCGAGCCACTCCTGTCGCCGCCCCTTGGGGTAGGCGTGCAGCCATTCGGCCTCGACCCGGATGTCGCTCAGCTCGAAGCCGTAGGTCCAGCGGACGCCGTCCTCAAGGACGAAGTCCGCCTCGTAGAAGGTGTTCTCGTCGGCCGAGTGTGGATCGAGGGCGAATCGCTCGCGGGGGACGGGCTTGTGGGATCCCCAGCCCGTGTAGGACTTCAGGACGGCCTCACGCATCTTCTTGAGCGAGCTGAGGACGTTCGACTTCCCGGAGGCGTTCGCCCCGAAGATACCCAGGAGAGGGTAGACGTCGAGCGTTTTGCCGTCGGACAGCTTGAGGGCGCGGGCCGTCGCCGGGTCCTCTCCCTGCGGGACGACGAAGGACAGCTCTTGCTCGTCGCGCAGGGACAACGCGTTCGCCACGCGGAATCTCAGCAGCATGCCACCCTCCTCATCGACACAGCGTAACGGTGATGCGGCGGCTTGGAGTGATCGTCTTGTACATCGGGCCGGCCGGCGGCAAGAAAATCATCTTGTCGCGACCATGATCAGGACATAACCTCGCCACCCGAGTCGAACAGCCGCGGGGGGCGGATGTGGCGTTACTCATGGTTGCCGCGACGGTGTACGGCGTGGCGCAGATGCTCGTGGTGTCCTCGCCGGCGCGATCGGCACGGGTTTCCACGGCACTGTTGGCCATCGCGGTGGGTGTCTACGGATGCGGTGTCGTGGCGGCGCTGCTGGAGCTGGCGTACACCCGGAATGCCGCCGAGGCGACCGGGGAGCCGCTGGCCAAGGTCGTGGAAACCGCGAGCTACACGGTCGACCCGGTTGTCGAAGAGCTGATCAAGGTCACGCCGCTGCTGCTGGTCGGGTGGAACATCAAGATCCGCCGTCAGTGGGGGCTCACGGACTTCGTGGTGCTCGGCGCCGGGCTGGGTGCGGGGTTCGGGTTGCTGGAGGCCGTGGCACGGTACGGGCTGGAGGCGGAGCGGGTGATCAGCCATCCGGGCGGCGGCTGGATCATTCCCGACAGCCTTCGCGCGCCCTATGTCCCAGGCCCCGAGCAGGTCTTCTCCGCCTGGTTCCCCGCTCCGCAGGGAACTCTCGAACTGGGTGATCTCTCCCCGGCCGCGGGAACCAGTCCCCATCTGGTCTACACGGCTCTGGCCGCGCTCGGTGTGGGAGTTCTGCTGCGTGCGAGGGGCTGGGTACGGGCCCTCGGCGTCGTGCCCCTGGTCGCCACGTCCGCTCTGCACATGCTCACCAACTACGCCGCCGCGCATCCGACCGACCGGGACGCCGCGTCACGGGTCGATACGTTCCAGGGGGTGCTGTGGGCGGTTCCCCTGGTGTGCCTGGCCGTGGCCCTGACCGCCGATCTGCGGCAGGTGCGGCGTGCGAAACCGGTGGTGCCGGGCGTCCTGCTGCACGCGGAGCGCGCCGGGAGGTCCGGTCTGAGTGCACTCGCGGGGTACGCGGCCTGGTGTGTGCCCTGGTCGACGCTGATCGCCCTGCGTTTCGCACGGCTCCGGCGGTCGCTGTTCTACGGGATGACGGGCGGTGCGCCGTACGCGGGTGCTGAGGTCCTGCACCGCACGGTCGCGTGGGCCGCCTCCCAGATCGACGCCTCCGACCGCGAACAGGCCTGGCGCGGTGTCGACTTACGGGCCGTGCTCCGGGCAGGGGGCGTGCTTCGGGACCCGCGCCGGAAGTGGTTTGTGGTCATCGCCCTCGGGCTGACGATCCCGGCCCTGGCCCTTCTGCTGCTCGGGTCCTTTCCCGCTGCGGCTGAGGTGCAGCGGTACTTCGGCTCGGGCAACGGGCTGTACATCCTGGTCGGCTTCGGGATCGTCGGTCTGCTGCTCACCGGCTGGCAGCTCATGCGGCTGCTGGTCGCCTGGCGGGCGACCCTCGCGCTTCCGCACGGCGAGGTGCTCGCGATCATCCGCCTCCGGATCTGGGTGGCGCTCGGCGGCGGTGTCACGGGTGTGCTGTTGGTGCTGAGGCTGGGGGTCGGCGTGGCGCCGGACGGCCCGGTGATCCGCAACCTCCATCTCCTCGACGCGCTGAACAACTTCCTGGCCTACCTCGGCTTCGCCCTCATGCTGCTGGCCCTCCTCGCCCTCTTCCCACCCGGCGGCGGGCTCGCCCTCGCGACCACAGGAGTGACAGCGGGCGCTGTCACCACCGAGGCGGCCGTTCACGCTGCCGCGCTCGGCACCCTGGGCGTCGTCCTCATGACGGCGGCGTCCGGCAGCGATGCCGGCGGGCGAGAGGAAAGCTCCGGGGACCGGGACCAAGGCCCTGCGCAAAGCGATAAGGGAAGCATTGATGAGACCGAAAAACCGTTCAGCCCAAAGGAGCGTAGAATAGCCGAGACGCTGCAGGCTGAGGGCAAGAGCGTCAAGGCGCTCAAAGAGTCTGCCGTGGATGGTGTCAAGACGCCCGATGCTCTGGTGGATGGAGTGCCGACCGAGTTCAAGACGCTGCAACCGGGAGCCGCTCCCAATGCCGTGAAGAACACACTCAATACAGCGAAAAAGCAGTCCCGAGATGCCGTCGTGGACGCGCGTGGGAGCGGGCTTGACGAGGGTGGCGCGCGAGAAGGCATGGGAAAATTCTTGCGCAACAACCCGCCAGGCCGGATGAACTCTATCAGGATCATCGGCGACGGCTACGACATCAAGTGGCCATAGGGGAGAGCGTGAGCGAATACCATTACGTCTTCATCAGCCCGGGTCGGCCCAGGGAGCGACTTCTCTCGGATATCTCCTACGCCTGCGGAGTCGATCTGAGGTCGGCCTCCTCTGAATTTGTGGATTACTCCGCCAATCTGGGATATGCGGCCGTGGAGGTCGAGCTCTCGCATGAGTACGAGGAAGCCTACGGAATTCCATTCGAGGCGTATGATTCCCTGCTCGCCGTCAGGGACTTTGGTTCGGACTTGGTGCGACAGGAGAACCTCGCGCGCGCGATCTTCAGAAACCTGGCATCCCTGGAGAGATATTCCCTGGCCCTCGTCCTAGACCTGCAAGTTCTGCTCGATTCCGCGATTCCACGGCAAGGGCCCGGCTCCGGCTGATCGGCTGAGACGCGCCCGGCACGCCGCGCCTGGGGGACGTCTGCCGAGGCGCCCGGGTCACTCCAATCGCGCATCCCCGAGTTTTGCGGTGAGCATGGCTCGCCCCAGAAGCGGCAGCCGTCTGCTCAGTTCGTCATGCATCCGTAGTTGTGTGTTGATCTGGTCGAGCGCCCCCGCCAGCGCCCGCTGACTCTCCAGGTCGGGCAACAACACCGGAAGCTCTGACAAGTTCCTGGACGTCAGGGTTTCCACGGCCTGTCCTGGGTTGGCCCGGTTGCTGATCCAGCGGTGCACCGGCGCATGGCCCAGGTAGTGCAGCAGGTAGGACGGGAGGAGTCGGTCATTCGTCACCACGACCCGAAGGCAGGACGTGGCGAACAGCCATCCCTCCTGCTCTTCGGTGATCAAAGCTCGTCGCCCGAGGCCCGTCGTCGACTGGCGAACGAGGACCACGTCGCCCTGACGGAGCCGGAACCGTTCCGCCAGGCTGTTCGCGGTTTCCCCGCTCACCCGCCGGATGCGGCTGGTGTCCACGGCCTGGCGGTCGGTGAGATCGGGGGGTGCGATGACGGGTACACCCTCGATACCCGGCGACAGTTCGTCGAGCAGACCGCCGGAGGGGCCGGGCACGATCTCGCAGAGTTCGCCGAGGGCAAGCCGTTCGTATGTGGGCATCTCAGAGTTCCTTCCGGGTGCCCGGGAGCGCCGGAGCGCAGGCAGTCGGACGCTCGGCGAGGATCTGGGGGATCCGGTCGTCCACGGCCGCCCAGTCGCGCACGTCAGTCGAAAGGTACCCGAGGACGCGATACGCGCTTTCCCGATCGGCGGCGAGGGGCCGGGAGCCGATCGGCTCGTGGTGGGCCACCTGGTTGCGGAGTTCGCGCAGCTTGTTCAGGTCCTGGTGGAGGGGCTTGCGAGGCCCGCTATAGGAAGGGAAGGCATGTCGCAGGGTGGGCCGCCAAAGCCGGGTCTCGTAGTCGTTGCCGGGACCGAGGAGGGAAACCCAGAAGCCCAGCGTGAGCTCGCGCTGCACGGCCCCGGCTGTGGGCATACGTCGGCGGTCGCGGGCCAGCTTCTTCTGGATGGCTGCGATCTTGCTGCGGGAGACATGATGGAGATCGATCTCGGGGTGGTCCCACCAGTCCATCCGGCCGAACCGCGCCGTGAGTTGCTTCGCCATGGCATGTCCGAGTGTCCGCTCCAGATGGCGCAGGAGCGGGAAGAAGGCCGAGGCGATCTCGGCTTCCCAGGCGTACCAGCGCATGGCGCCTTCGCACTTGGGAGAGCAGAGGCTGCCGGCCGGGGAGAATACCTCCGCTCGCACCGCCCTGGCCACCGCGCCGAGGCTTAACTCCTGAGTACGCACCGCACCCCCGCAGGATTGATTCCGTGGTTGACGCCAGGTATGGTCGGCGTGTAAGCCCCGGTGTGCGCCTAGGCATAGCAAGCGCCCCGGGGCGTAGCTCTGTCGCCAGCAGATGCTTTTGGCTTCCGTCAATTAATGAGCCGTCGCCTTCTGACTAATGAAAAGCTACCAGAAGACAGGATCTCTTGTCGCGTAGGTACCTACGCGACTAGCGCGTAGTGATGCGTAGTGGTGCGTAGTAGCGGACACATGAGGAAGCCCGACCGCCGCAGAAACCAGGTCGGGCCTGCGGAACCAGGCCGGGACCGCAGAGGAGCTCAGCAGGCGAGCCGGGCCGTCAGCACTCGATGACGTTGACCGCGAGCCCGCCCCGCGCCGTCTCCTTGTACTTGACCTTCATGTCGGCGCCCGTCTCCTTCATGGTCTTGATGACCTTGTCGAGGGAGACGTGGTGCCGCCCGTCGCCGCGCAGGGCCATGCGGGCCGCCGTGACGGCCTTGACCGAGGCCATGCCGTTGCGCTCGATGCAGGGGATCTGGACGAGGCCGCCCACGGGGTCGCAGGTGAGGCCGAGGTTGTGTTCCATGCCGATCTCGGCGGCGTTCTCGACCTGTTCGGGGGAGCCGCCCAGGACCTCGGCGAGGCCGCCGGCGGCCATGGAGCAGGCGGAGCCGACCTCGCCCTGGCAGCCGACCTCGGCGCCGGAGATGGAGGCGTTCTCCTTGAAGAGCATGCCGATGGCGCCCGCGGCGAGGAGGAAGCGGACGACGCCGTCCTCGTCGGAGCCGGGGACGAAGTGCGTGTAGTAGTGGAGGACGGCGGGGATGATGCCGGCCGCGCCGTTGGTGGGGGCGGTGACCACGCGGCCGCCGGCGGCGTTCTCCTCGTTGACGGCCATGGCGTAGAGGGTGACCCACTCCATGGCGCGGGTGGCCGGGTCGCCCTCGGCGCGCAGGGCGCGGGCGGCGGTGGCGGCGCGGCGGCGGACCTTGAGGCCGCCGGGGAGGATGCCCTCGCGGGACAGGCCGCGCTCGACGCAGCCGCGCATCACCTGCCAGATCTCCAGCAGGCCCTCGCGGATCTCCGTCTCGGTGCGCCAGGCCTTCTCGTTCTCCAGCATCAGCGCGGAGATGGACAGGCCGGTCTCATGGGACAGGCGCAGCAGCTCGTCGCCGGTGCGGAAGGGGTGCTTCAGCACGGTGTCGTCGAGCTTGATGCGGTCCGCGCCGACCGCGTCCTCGTCCACGACGAAGCCGCCGCCGACCGAGTAGTAGGTCTTCTCCAGGAGGGGGAGGCCGTCGGCGTCGTACGCGAAGAGGGTCATGCCGTTGGCGTGGTACGGCAGCGAGCGGCGGCGGTGGAGGACCAGCTCGGCGGACTCGTCGAAGGCGATCTCGTGCTCGGCGCCGATCTCCGCGCCGAGCAGCCGCAGCCGCTTGGTGGTGCGGATGCGCTCCACCTCGTCGTCGGCGGTCTCGACGTCCACGGTGCGGGGGGAGTGGCCCTCCAGGCCGAGGAGGACGGCCTTGGGGGTGCCGTGGCCGTGGCCGGTGGCGCCGAGTGAGCCGAAGAGCTCGGCGCGCACGGCGGAGGTGTGGGCCAGCAGGCCGTCGTTCTTCAGCCGGCGGACGAACATCCGCGCGGCCCGCATGGGGCCGACCGTGTGGGAACTGGACGGTCCGATGCCGATCGAGAAGAGGTCGAAGACGGAGATGGCCACGGGGGAGCTCCTTGGATCTGCACGGAGTGCGTGCGTGTGGTGCGGGGTGGGTGGGGGCGCCGGGGTGGTGCGCCCCCTCCACCTTCCGGCCCGGATTACTTGGTGAGGTCCGGGTACAGCGGGTGCTTGTCGGCGAGCGCGGTGACGCGCGCCTTGAGCGCCTCCGCGTCGTAGGACGGCTTGAGCGCCTCGGCGATGACGTCGGCGACCTCGCGGAAGTCGTCGGCGGTGAAGCCGCGGGTGGCCAGCGCGGGGGTGCCGATGCGCAGGCCGGAGGTCACCATCGGGGGGCGCGGGTCGTTCGGGATGGCGTTGCGGTTGACCGTGATGCCGATCTCGTGGAGGCGGTCCTCGGCCTGCCGGCCGTCCAGCTCGGAGTCGCGCAGGTCGACCAGGACGAGGTGGACGTCGGTGCCGCCGGACAGCACGGCGACGCCGGCCTCGGCCACGTCCGGCTGGGTGAGCCGCTCGGCCAGCAGCTTGGCGCCCTCGAGGGTGCGCTGCTGGCGCTCCTTGAAGGCCGAGCCCGCCGCGATCTTGAAGGCCACGGCCTTGGCGGCGACCACGTGCTCCAGCGGGCCGCCCTGCTGACCGGGGAAGACCGCGGAGTTGATCTTCTTGGCCAGCTCGGCCGTGGAGAGGATCACGCCGCCGCGCGGGCCGCCGAGGGTCTTGTGGGTCGTGGTGGTGACCACATGGGCGTGCGGCACCGGGGAGGGGTGCAGCCCGGCCGCCACCAGGCCCGCGAAGTGGGCCATGTCCACCATCAGGTAGGCGCCGACCTCGTCCGCGATCCGGCGGAAGGCCGCGAAGTCGAGCTGGCGCGGGTACGCCGACCAGCCGGCGATCACCAGCTTGGGGCGGTGCTCCTTGGCCAGCCGCTCGACCTCGTCCATGTCGACCAGGCCGGTCCCGGCGTCCACGTGGTAGGGCACCACGTTGTAGAGCTTGCCGGAGAAGTTGATCTTCATGCCGTGGGTGAGGTGCCCGCCGTGCGCCAGGTTCAGCCCCAGGATGGTGTCGCCGGGGGAGAGCAGGGCGAACATCGCGGCCGCGTTGGCCTGGGCGCCGGAGTGCGGCTGGACGTTGGCCGCCTCGGCCCCGAAGAGCGCCTTGACCCGGTCGATCGCGATCTGCTCGACCACGTCGACGTGCTCACAGCCGCCGTAGTAGCGGCGGCCCGGGTACCCCTCGGCGTACTTGTTGGTCAGGACCGAGCCCTGGGCCTCCATGACCGCGACCGGAGCGAAGTTCTCCGAAGCGATCATCTCCAGGGTGGACTGCTGGCGGTGGAGTTCGGCGTCGACCGCGGCGGCTACGTCCGGGTCGAGCTCGTGCAGGGGGCTGTTGAGAAGCGACATCAGGGTCCCGATCGAAGGAGGGGTCAGTTTTCGGCGAAGGCGGCGTACTCGTCGGCGGAGAGCAGCTCGTCCGGCTCGTCCGTCACCCGCACCTTGAACAGCCAGCCGCCCTCGAAGGGGGCGGAATTCACCAGCGCCGGGTCGTTGACCACATCCTCGTTGATCTCGGTGACCTCGCCGGTGACCGGCGCGTACAGATCGCTGACGGACTTCGTGGACTCCAGCTCACCACAGGTCTCGCCCGCGGTGACCGTCGTGCCGACCTCCGGGAGCTGGACGTAGACGACGTCGCCGAGCGCGTTGGCCGCGAACTCGGTGATGCCGACCGTCGACACGCCGTCCTCGCCGGCGGCCGACAGCCACTCGTGCTCCTTGCTGTAACGCAGCTGCTGGGGGTTGCTCATAATGCGATTCTCCTGGATACGGGGGAGTGCTTGGGAAACGGGTCTTGCCTGGTGGGACAGGCGGTATGGGCGGGTACGCGCGGGAGTGCCCCGGCGCCGCCCGCGCGCCGGGCGGCCCGGCGCGTGCTCGGTGCGGCTCGGCGCCGCTCGTGGGAAGCGCTCAGCGCCGCCCGCAGAGCGCTCAGCGCCGCTCGCGGAAGCGCTCGGCGCCGGTCGTCCAGCGCCCAGCGCCGCCCGCAGAGCGCTCAGCGCCGCTTGGCTTG
>NZ_MAXF01000099.1 GCF_001704635.1 Streptomyces sparsogenes
GCCCGCAGAGCGCTCAGCGCCGCTTGTAGAAGGGGAGGGCCACGACCTCGTACGGCTCATGGGTACCGCGGATGTCCACCGCCACTCCCGGCGTGCCCGGCGCGGCGTGCGCGGCGTCCACGTACGCGATCGCGATCGGCTTGCCGAGGGTGGGCGAGGGCGCGCCCGAGGTGACCTCGCCGATCACCGCGCCGTCCGCGCCGACCACCGCGTACCCCGCGCGCGGGACCCGGCGGCCCGCCGCGACCAGGCCGACCAGTACCCGCGGCGGGTCGGTCTCGGCCCGCCGCGCCGCCTCCTCCAGCGCCGCGCGGCCGACGAAGTCACCGGGCTTGTCGAACTTCACCACCCGGCCGAGCCCCGCGTCGAACGGCGTCGTCGCGCGGGTCAGCTCGTGCCCGTACAGCGGCATCCCGGCCTCCAGGCGCAGCGTGTCCCGGCAGGACAGCCCGCACGGGACCAGCCCGGCCGGCGCACCGGCCTCGGACAGCGCCCGCCACAGCCGCTCGGCGTCGTGCGGGGCGACGAACAGCTCGAAGCCGTCCTCGCCCGTGTAGCCGGTACGGGCGATCAGCGCCGGGACGCCCGCGACGGTGCCCGGCAGGCCCGCGTAGTACTTGAGGCCGTCCAGGTCCGCGTCGGTCAGCTCGCGCAGGATCGCCGGGGAGGCCGGACCCTGGACGGCGATCAGCGCGTAGGCGTCCCGGTCGTCCCGTACGGCCGCCTCCAGGCCCGCGGCGCGCTCGGTCAGCGCGTCCAGCACCACCTGGGCGTTCCCCGCGTTGGCCACCACCAGGAACTCCTGCTCGGCCAGGCGGTAGACGATCAGGTCGTCCAGGATGCCGCCCTCGGCGTCGCAGATCATGGTGTAGCGGGCGCGGCCGACGGCGAGCGCCGACAGATGGCCCACCAGCGCGCGGTCCAGGGCGGCGCCCGCCTCCGGGCCGGTGAGCGTGATCTCGCCCATGTGGGAGAGGTCGAACAGGCCGGCGCGGGTGCGCACCGCGGTGTGCTCGTCGCGCTCACTCCCGTAGCGCAGCGGCATCTCCCAGCCGGCGAAGTCGGTCATGGTGGCGCCGAGCGCGCGGTGCAGCGCGTCCAGCGCGGTACGGCGGGGGGCGGGCGGGGCGTCGGTCACGGGGGCACCGGTCAGGGGGGCGTCGGTCATGGGGCTGGCTCCAGGGCGGGACGGTGACGGGGACGACGAGGACTGTCCTCCCCATCTGTCATCGGAACCTGAGAGGTTCGCCGTGACCCTCCTTCCGCCCGACGCCGGGGGCGTCGTCGCAAAGAGCGGTCCGGCTTGCACCGTGGGTGGAGCCACGCCAGCGGCTCGCTTTTCAGATCTGCCTCGCCCGCGCGGTATCGGGGCCTGAGAGATTCAAGGGAGGACTTGCTCCTTCGGCGCCCCGGACGGCCGGCACTGCTGCCGGTGGCCGAGGACTCTCCCGCGCGGATTCAAGCGGCCGGTATGGAGTTGCGCGCAACATCATCGCACGTACGCCCGAGAAGGGAAGACCCGCTCGGGCGGAACCCCGGCCCGGACCCGGCTCACCACGGGGCGAAACCCCGATGCACAGGGATCAGAGGCCCAGCCCACGGCAGTACCACCTTGCTGGACATTACCTTTTCTTGACACTCTTCGGGAACGAGCCGCAGTGACCGGACCTAGGAGGACGATCACGGTGCAGGGGCAGGGTACGTACGCGACGACATGTGGGCCCCTGCCGGTGACGCAGGGGGCGGTGCCGACCGGGGGAGCGCTCAGACCGGGGTGCCCGGCGGCCGTCCAGGACCTGCGCGGCGACGGCGGCGCCGCGCGGCCCGGCGCCCGCGAGCTGCGCTACCGGGCCGGCGATGTGGTGGTCGCCTCGGGACTGCCCGGCAGCGGCAAGAGCACCATGATCGACCGCGCCGTGCCCCGCCTGGACCAACGCGGCGGGGCGGTGCTGCGGGTCGACTCGCAGGACACCCGCGAGCGCTGGGAGCGGCGGATGCCCCACTGGCTGCCGTACGCCCTCTACCGGCCGCTGGTGCGCTGCGCCCACTACGCCGGGCTGCGCCGGGCGCTGCGCTCGGGGGCCAGCCTCGTGGTGCACGACTGCGGCACGCTCCCCTGGGTCCGCCGCTGGCTGGCCCGTGACGCCCGGCGCACCGGCCGCGGGCTGCACATGGTGCTGCTCGACGTGGACGCCGCGGTGGCGCTGGAGGGGCAGACCGCCCGCGGCCGGGTGGTCTCCCGCTACGCCTTCGGTCGGCACCGCCGCGCGGTGGGGCGGCTGGTCGCGACCGCGGAGGGCGGGCGGCCGCCCGAAGGCTGCGCCTCGGTGGCGCTGCTGGATCGGACGGCCGCGAGCGCGCTGCGCCGGATCGGCTTCGACTGAGCCGAGCCGGCCGGCCTTCGACCGAACTGGCCGGCTGGCTGCATGGCCGGCCGGCGGGCGGGCGGCGGCGCGGCGGGGCGTCGCCGTCAGGGGCGCGCGTCGGCCCCGGCGCCGTCCGCGTCCACCGGGTGGGGCAGCGGCATGGGGGCCACGGAGTCGTCGGCCGCCCCGGGCGCGGAGCCGGGGGCGGCCAGCGGGGTGGCGGCCGTGGTGGTGGGCTTCTCGGCGGTCTTCTTCCCGGGCTTCTTGGCGGGCTTCGTGGTGGGCTTCTTGGCCGGCTTCTCGGACGTCTTCTTGCCCGTCTTCTTGCCGGGCTTGTCGGTGTGGGGCTTGGGGGAGGGCTTCGCCGTGTCGGGCTTGGCGGCGCCGAGCTCCGGGGCACCGGTCCCGGGGGTGCCCGGCTGCGTGGCGGCCGCCGGCTCGGTGGGCTTGGCGGCGAGGGCCGACGCGTCCTCGGCGAGGCTCGTCGCCTCGTCCGGGAACGGCAGCAGCGGGGGCATCACGGGGAAGTCCCGCCCGGGGAGCGGGCCGACGACGGCGCCGATCAGCCCGACGATCGCGTCGGCGATGCGGGGGATCGCCACGGTGGCCGCGTTCGAGTCGCCGGCCGCGACGGCGTCCAGCAGGTCGTCGATCGCCCGCTGCAGCGCGTCCAGCGGGTCCGTCGAGATGTCCGAAGGCCTCGGCTGGGCGGCGAAGGGAGGCATCACGGCCCCGCCCTCCCCGACGGCCCCGCCCTCCCCGGCGGCCTGCGGCGGCACGGTGATCTGCCCCTGATCCTGATCCTGGCCCTGATCCTGGCCCTGGCCCTGAGCCTGGCCCTCGCCGGAGCCCTGCGAAGGCGTCGGGTCCTGGGCCTGCCCCCGGCGGTGCGCGGCGGCCCGCGGGGCGCCGGCCTTGTCGGCCGACTCGCGGACGGCCTTCACCGCGCTGTCGATCGCCGTCGCGTGCTTGATCAGCTCCTCGTCGGAGAGCACCCCGCCGGGCGCCTCCTCCACCGCCCGCGCCAGCTCCGTCACCCGCTCCAGGAGGACACGCAGGTCGCGCAGCGCCTGGGTCTGGGCCGGGTTCAGCCTCGTGTCGGCGAGCGCCGCGGGGGTGGGGGCCGGGGCGCCGGCCGTGCCCCCGGATCCGTCGGCCGCCGCGGCGGCCAGGCCGGCGGCGCCGAACAGGAGCGAGCCGGCCAGGACGGAGGAGACGAGGACATCGGCCTTGCGGGACACGCGGATCATGAGACCTTCCTTCGCTGTGGTGAGGTACGGGCGTACGCGACACCACGCTGCGAAAGACGCAAACCGAGCGCAACTTGTCGATTACGGTCAGAAGCGGTCGTAGGTGATAAAGAATCAACCGGGATCGCGCCGTCGACCTGGGAATTTGCTGTGGAGATCGACGGCCCCCGATGCCGCCCGGCCGTACAGCCGTTAGGGTGCCTGTGCAGGTCGGACGAGATGGCGGTTGGACGAAGATGAGCATCCCGGAGCAGCACGGTCCAGCACCGGCTCACGGCGGGTTTCCTGACGGTGCGTTTCCCGCGTTCCCCGACCATTCCGGCTATCCCCCTCATCTCGACCAGGCCGCCCACCCCGCCCCTGCGGCCCCTTCGGCGTTCCCGGGCAATGAACTCGAAGAGGTGCTCGCCGCCTCGGTCGACGTCCCCGGCGCCGGCGCCCGCATCGTCGAGACCCTGTCCCGCAGTCAGGTCTGGGTGCCGCTGCCCAACGGGGGCGGCCCGGACAGCAATGGACTCGACCTGCCCACCGTGGAGATCGAGGGCGCCGCGTACGTCCCGGTGTTCAGCTCCGAACAGCAGTTCCTCCAGGTCGTCGGCGTCCATATGCCGTTCACCGTCGCCCCGGCCGTGGAGTTCGCCCGCGGCCTGCCGCCCCAGCTCGGCATCGCCGTGAACCCCGGCGGCGCGGTCGGCGTCCCGCTCCCGCCGCCCGCCGTGGCCGAGCTGTGCCGGACCGGGCGCAGCGAACTGGACGGCCCGGCCACCGGCGGCCGGGTGCGTCTCTTCGAGCCGGACTGGCAGGACGAGCCGGTCGACTTCCTGGCGGCCGCCGGGCTCGAGTTCGGCAAGGTGGCCGGGGTGCGGACCGCCCGGCGCGCGCTGGCCAGCGTCGAGGGGGAGCAGCCCGCGCTGTTCGTCGGCGTCGAGCTGGACCTGCCGGGCCCGGAGAGCCAGGCCACGGCCGTGGACGCGCTCGGGCGGGCGCTCGGCGCCGTGCCGGTGCCGTGGACCGTCCAGCTGGTTCTGCTGGACATCGCGCAGGATCCGGTGGCGGACTGGATGCGGGAGCGGGTACGACCGTTCTACGACCGTGACCGCTGAGTCGCCCGGGAGACCACTGTAAGGGCCCGTAAGCTGGTTGGATGGCCGGTGGCGCGCGCGTGGGCGCGCCCTTGGGCAGCGGTGTGGACAGGCCGAGAGAGGGGCGGACCCAGGTGAGCGCGGGAGGCGGCCACGTGGAGCGGATGCTGCGGCAGGTCGCTCCCGGCCGGTACGACGCCTACGAGTCGCTGTTGCAGGCGCTCGCCGACGGCCAGGTCTGGATGCTGCTGTGGC
This sequence comes from Streptomyces sparsogenes, assembly GCF_001704635.1. GTDB lineage: Bacteria > Actinomycetota > Actinomycetes > Streptomycetales > Streptomycetaceae > Streptomyces > Streptomyces sparsogenes. Next base: position 4,954 of record NZ_MAXF01000099.1, read on the forward strand.
ACGGCACCCCGGGCTCGCCCGACGCCCAGTACGGGAACATGGACGTCGAGGGGCTCGGCTACGCCCCCTGTGTGACCTCCGCGCAGGAGCTCGCCGCCAGCGGCTGGAACCGCGCCCATGAGGTGGTGAGCGGCCGCCAGATCGCGGCCTCCCTCTTCCCCGACCGCTACGGCCTGTGGCTCAACCCGCACGCCCCCGGTGGCGGCGTCGGCATCCCCTGGCTCGATCTGCGCAGAATCGCCGGCGGCCTGGACCGGCTCCCCGCCGGGCCGCTGCGGATCGGCGAGCCCGCCATCGAAATCCCCCAGTTCTACGCCCTGTTGGGGCAGAACGCGCACCGCACCCCCGCGGTGCGCTCGCTGCGCCGGGCCTGGGTGCAGCCCGCGCTCGGCGCGCCGTATCTGGCGATCGGGCTCGACCTGTACGACGCCGCGCCCGCGTCCGTCGAGGCCGCGCGGGTGATGATGAGCCAGTCGATCACGGCGGTCCCCGAGGGGCTGCCGGTCTCCACGGTCGCGCTGTCCGACGAGTACGATCCGGTCGCCATGTGGATGCGGGTCAACGCCCGCCCGTTCTTCGACCGCGCCGCCTACGGCGCGCCCCCGTCCGCCCCCTCGTACGGCTACGGCTACCCGCCCCCGCACGGCGGCCGCCAGTCGGGACCCGCGCCCAGCGCCTGGTAGCGCGCGCTCAACTCCCTTTTTTTACACACACTTTGAACACCCTGTCACCGGACGCCGCGTACCGCTGAGCGGAGCCGCGGTCCGGATAACGGAACACCCCTCACCACATCACGGTTAGGCATCCATTGCCCGGATGCACTGGCGGCTGATCGCAGACGCGATGAAGACTCCCGCAACAAGAGGTGTCCGTACCTGCGGGTAGCGCGCGTCACCTCCACCAAACCACCGCACCACGAGCACGACTTTCACCTGCGTTGTGAACCACGTCGCTACAGCGGCGGATCGTGGGCCGGTCACCACCGGTCGAGAGGGGTCCCCACCACGATGACGGCACCATTGCACGGCACGACCAAGGACGCGGAACCCGTCGCGTCCGTCGATGTCGCGGCGAATGCAGTCAAGGCATCGGTCGAAGGACGGTCGCTGCGTCAGATCGCCTGGACGCGCCTGAAGCGGGACAAGCTGGCGCTGGCCGGCGGCGCCGTGGTTCTCTTCCTGGTCCTCGTGGCCATCTTCGCGCCGCTGATCGTGAGTGTGCTGGGGCACCCGCCCAACGAGTTCCACCAGGAGGAGATCGACCCGCTGTTCGGCACCCCCAAGGGGTCGATGGGCGGCATCAGCTCCGAATTCCTCTTCGGAGTCGAACCGTCGAACGGCCGCGACGTCTTCAGCCGGATCGTCTACGGCGCGCGGATCTCCCTGCTGGTGGCCTTCCTCGCCGCGGTCGTCGCTGTCGCCCTGGGGACTGTCTTCGGCATCATCGCCGGGTATTTCGGCGGCTGGATTGACACCGTTATCAGCCGCACGATGGACATGCTGCTGGCCTTCCCGCAGCTGCTGTTCATCATCTCCCTGGTCTCCGTGCTCCCGAACGACCTGCTGGGGCTGAGCGGCAGCGGGGTGCGCATCGCGATCCTGGTCTCCGTGATCGGCTTCTTCGGCTGGCCGTACGTCGGCCGCATCGTGCGCGGCCAGACGCTCTCATTGCGCGAGAAGGAGTACATCGAGGCGGCGCGCAGCCTGGGCGCGGGACGGCGCTACATCCTCTTCCGGGAGCTGCTGCCGAACCTGGTCGCGCCCATCACCGTCTACGCCACGCTGATGATCCCCACCAACATCCTGACCGAGGCGGCGCTCAGCTTCCTGGGTGCGGGCGTGAAACCGCCGACCGCCTCCTGGGGGCAGATGCTCTCCGATGCCGTCGGCACCTATCAGGACGACCCGATGTTCATGATCATCCCGGGTCTGGCGATCTTCATCACCGTGCTGGCGTTCAACCTCTTCGGCGACGGCGTCCGTGACGCCCTCGACCCGAAGGGGACGCGTTGACGGCGAACCGCGCGACCGCGGACCAGCCGCACCGATACGAGTCCGCCCCTGCCGCACCTGTCAGGCGGCGGTCACCCGAAGGTTCTCCGGCGCCGTGCCAAGGACCGATATCCCGGAGGTTGCAGGAAACAATGAAACCCCTACGTTCGTCGAGAAGCAGGCGGATCGCCGGTGCCGCGGTCGCCGTCGGTGCCCTGATGGCCACCGCGGCCTGTGGCGGCGGTTCCAAAGACGACAAGGGCGAGGGCGCCGGTTTCAACGCCGCGGTGACGGGCATCGCCAACAAGTCGACCAAGACGGGCGGCACGCTCAAGTTCGTCAACAAGCAGGACTTCGACTCGCTCGACCCGCAGCGCCAGTACTACGGCTTCGCCTGGGACTTCGCCCGGTTCTACACGCGACAACTGATCACCTACGCGCCGAAGCCGGGCAAGGAGGCCAACACCCTGGTCCCCGACCTGGCCACCTCCAACGCCAAGATCACCGACGGCGGCAAGACCTACACCTACACCCTGCGTGACGGGATCACCTGGGAGGACGGCTCGCCGATCACCGCCCAGGACATCAAGTACGGCATCGAGCGGATCTGGGCCAAGGACGTCGTCTCCGGCGGCCCGGCCTATCTGCGCCAGGTCCTCGACCCCAAGGGCGAGTACAAGGGCCCGTACAAGGACAAGACCAAGGACAAGCTGGGCCTGAAGGCGATCGAGACGCCGGACGCGAAGACCATCATCTTCCACCTGCCCGAGCCCAACGGTGACTTCGAGCAGATGCTGGCCATGCCCACCGGTTCCCCGGTCAAGGCCGACAAGGACACCGGCGCCCGGTACACCAACCGGCCCTTCTCCTCCGGCCCGTACAAGGTCGAGTCGTACAAGCCGGGCAAGGGCGCGGTCCTGGTCCGCAACACCAAGTGGAACAAGAAGTCCGACCCGATCCGTCTGGCCCTGCCGGACAAGATCACGGTGGACCTCAACTCCAACCTGGACGCCATCGACCAGCGGCTGATCAAGGGCGACTACGACGTCTTCCTGAGCGCCACCGGCATGAGCCAGGCCGGCCGCAGCGACGCGATCAAGCAGCACAAGGGCAATGTCGACAACATTCCGACGAGCTTCGTCCGGTACGTCGACTTCGTCACCAAGGTCAAGCCGTTCGACAACATCCACTGCCGCAAGGCGGTCTTCTACGCCACGGACTACAAGGCGCTCCAGACCACCCGCGGCGGCCCGCAGGCCGGCGGTGACATCGCCCCCAACATGCTCCCCAAGAGCATCGCGGGCTCGGACGACTACGACCCGTACGGCATCCTCGAGCGCACCAGCAAGACCGGCAAGAAGTACGACGACGCCATGAAGGCGGCTCGGGCCAAGGCCAAGGACGAGCTGAAGCAGTGCGGCAAGCCGGACGGCTTCAAGACCAACATCGTCGCCCGTACCGACCAGCCGAACGAGGTCAAGGCCGCCGAGACGATGCAGGAGTCTCTGGGCCAGGTCGGCATCACCCTCAGCGTGGAGCCGATCGACGGCGCCTCCTCGGCGAGCATCACCGGTTCCCCCGAGGTGATGAAGAAGCGCGGCTACGGTCTGTCCATGACCGGCTGGGGCCCCGACTTCCCGACCGGCCAGGGCTTCGAGCAGCCGCTGATCGACGGCCGCTTCATCCAGCAGACCGGTAACTACAACGTCTCCGAGACCAACGACCCGAAGATCAACGGGTACTTCGACGAGGCGCTGAAGGAGACCGACCCGGCCAAGGCCGGCGAGATCTACAAGAAGATCAACCACGCCATCGCCGACAAGGCCGTGCAGCTGCCCTTCCTCTACGAGAAGAACATCACCTGGCGCAGCTCGCGGCTGACGAACGCCTTCTCGTCGGGGGCCTACAACGGCCGTTACGACTACTCCCAGCTCGGCGTCGTCAAGTGATGGTCCGCCAAGCGACCGTCACACCCCACCATCGCCGATCTCGATAGGCCCGAAGGGCAGGTGATGGCCGCGGACGGTGGTCCGGGAGCCCCCTGATCGGGGGCTCCCGGACCACCGCCGGGCCGCGCGCAGTGCTTGCTTATCTCATCCGGCGCTTGTTCGCCGTCATCATGATGCTGTTGGTCGTCACACTCACGACCTTCGCCATCTTCTTCATGATTCCGAAGTGGGCCGGTTCCGATCCCGCGCTCCTCTTCGTCGGCAAACAGTCCGACCCGGAGGCCATCGAGGGCATCAGACAGAAGCTGAGCCTCGACGATCCGCTGCTCGTGCAGTTCTGGCACTTCATCGAGGGACTGTTCGTCGGCCGTGACTACGCCAACGGCAACGATGTCACCCACTGTCCCGCGCCCTGCTTCGGCTATTCCTTCCGCACCGAGCAGGCGGTCTGGCCGCAGCTGACCGACGCCATGCCGGTCACCCTCTCGCTCGCCGCGGGCGCCTGTGTGCTCTGGCTGGTCGGCGGTGTCGCCGCCGGCGTCGTCTCCGCGCTGCGCCGGGGCACCCTGTGGGACCGCGCCGCGATGGGCGTCGCCCTCGCTGGCGTCTCGCTGCCCATCTACTTCACGGGTCTGCTCTCCCTGGCCGTGTTCAGCTACCAACTGAACTGGGTCGACGTGGACTACAAGAGCCTGGGCGACGACCCGGGCGTGTGGTTCCAGAGCCTGGTGCTCCCCTGGATCACCCTGGCCTTCCTCTACGCCGCGACCTACGCCCGGCTCACCCGCGCCACCATGCTGGAGATCATGGGCGAGGACTACATCCGCACCGCCCGCGCCAAGGGTCTGCGGGAGCGGGTCGTGATCGGACGGCACGCCATGCGCTCCACCTGGACGCCCATCCTCACCCTCCTCGGCCTGGACCTCGGCGCCCTGCTGGGCGGCGCGGTGCTGACCGAGACCACGTACAACCTGCCGGGCCTCGGGCGGCTCGCGGTGACCGCGATCAGCAACAAGGACCTGCCGGTCATCCTCGGCGTCACCTTGATGGCCGCCCTGTTCATCGTGGTGGCCAACCTCATCGTGGACCTTCTGTACGCCGTCGTCGACCCGCGAGTGAGGCTCGGATGACCGACCTGAACAAGCCCGAGAAGACCGGCGGTGAGCCGCTGCCGGCCACCGGCACGGCGCCCGGCGAGGTGGCCGCGGCCGGCTCCCCCGCCCCCACCGCCTTCCTCGAGGTGCGCGACCTCAAGGTCCACTTCCCGACGGACGACGGCCTGGTCAAGTCCGTGGACGGGCTCAGCTTCCGGCTGGAGAAGGGCAAGACCCTCGGCATCGTCGGCGAGTCCGGCTCCGGCAAGTCCGTCACCTCGCTGGGCATCATGGGCCTGCACACCGCCGGGCAGTACGGCCGGCGCAAACCGCGGATCTCCGGCGAGATCTGGCTCAACGGGCAGGAGCTGCTGGGCGCCGACCCGGACGAGGTGCGCAAGCTGCGTGGCCGCGAGATGGCGATGATCTTCCAGGATCCGCTGTCCGCGATGCACCCGTACTACACGATCGGCCGCCAGATCGCCGAGGCGTACCGGGTGCACCACGACGTCACCAAGGACGTGGCCCGCAAGCGCGCCATCGAACTGCTGGACCGCGTGGGCATCCCCCAGCCCGACAAGCGGGTGGACAGCTACCCGCACGAGTTCTCCGGCGGTATGCGGCAGCGCGCCATGATCGCGATGGCCCTGGTCAACAACCCCGAGCTGCTGATCGCCGACGAGCCGACCACCGCCCTGGACGTC